>JAYFNY010000049.1:0-65827 GCA_034933205.1 Eubacteriales bacterium | reverse complement strand
GTACAAGTGCTGAATCAGCACGATCTTGAATAATACAACGGGATCGACACTCGGCCGACCGTTGTCTTTGCAATACAAATCGCCGACGATCTCATATAACCGTTGAAAGTCTATCGCCGCGTCGATCTTTCGAAGCAGGTGTTCTTTCGGCACCAGCATCTCCGTACACATGATCTCCAGCGTATCCCGCTCTATTGCTTTCTTCTCTGTTAACATACCTTTATTATACCAAAAAAGTCCCAATAATGGGACTTTTTTGACAGACTGCAAAGCCACCCAAAAGGGTGGCTTTGCTCTTTTTTATTTGAATGTCTGTTAGGAAATCGCCTTTTTCACGCGCCATGTCTCGCTCTCGTTGAGCAGAATCGTCAGGTGCGTGCCGTCCTCTTCGTGCGTTTCGGACAGGATGGTTCCAATCTGGCGTATCATTTGCATCGCATCATATTTTTCATATGGCACAACGACCTCCAGCTTCACCTGCGTTTTCGCCAGATGTTCCTCTATCGTACCCAGCAGTTCGTCGATTCCGGTTCCTCTTGCCGCACTGATGACAATGCCGCCCGGTCTTGGCTTGGCCTCCGGTTTGTCAATCTTGTTATACACTTCGATCCGCGGCGTCTCGAGCGCCCCGAGCGAGCCGAGCACCTCTTCGACCACCCGCATCTGCACCTCGTAATAGTCGCTGGAACAATCCACCACATGCAGAATCAAATCCGCATCGCATACCTCGTCCAGTGTGGACCGAAACGCGTTTACCAGATCGTGCGGAAGTTTGTTGATAAAACCAACCGTATCGCTCAGCAGGCACTCCGTCCCGTTCGGCAACGTAACCTTTCGGATGATGGGATCAAGCGTTGCAAACAGTTTATCCTCCGCCAACGCGTCCGCTCCGGAAAGGAGATTCAGCAGCGTCGATTTCCCCGCGTTCGTATAGCCGACCAGCGCCACAACGGGGATCGGGTTCGCCGCACGCTTTGCACGGCGTAGTCCGCGTTGTTTCTCAATTTCACCGAGCTCCTGCTCCAGCTCGAATACGCGCCTGCGAATCCTTCTTCGATCAATCTCCAGCTTTTTCTCGCCTGGTCCACGCATCCCCACTCCGGAAGAACCTTGCCGCGAGAGGACTTTTCCCATCCCAAGCAACCGAGGAAGCCGATATTTCAGCTGCGCAAGCTCGACCTGCAGCTTTCCTTCGCGAGACTGCGCCCGCTGCGCAAAAATATCCAGAATCAGCATGGTTCGGTCGACGATCGGCAAGCCGAGGATCGTCTCGAGGTTACGCAGCTGCACGGCGGTTAATTCATCGTCAAAGACAAAGATATCCGCCTCCACTGCGGAAGCCGTCAGCGCGAGATCCTCCGCCTTACCGGAACCAATGTAGGTGGCGGTATCCACGGCGCGCCTTCTCTGCTGTTCCTTGGCAACGACCTTGATTCCTGCCGTTTCGCAAAGCTCGGCAAGCTCCGCCAATGTATCGTAGCCATCCGAGGATTCAATTCCGACGAGTACCGCACGATCCGGATGGATTTCAACTATATTATAGGTGTCGCTTAAGAGGCGCTGATCCGCTTCCAGAATCGCGTCCATTAGCTGCTTCTGCGGCAGATGATGCGCGCGCATCGGCCCATACCAGACCGGTACGCGTTCTTCGTTTTCCATTTCTCCGATAAAGGCCGCATACACACTGCTTGCACGCGCGTCCTTAACGCCGATAGCGCACATGGCGTCGAGTCTCAGCGCGTTCAGCGAGCCGATATCCACATCCGAAAGGTATCCCGTTTCATTGGGATGCGTATGGATGCAACGCACGCCGCTGAGCCGGTCGATGTTGCGCACAAGCCGCATCTCTTCCATATGCACGGAGTGGTCGTCGCCTACGCGGACGTCTTCGATTTTCCCCACGCGGGACACATAGACCAGTACCTCGCGGTTAATCAGCGTGGTAAAGCGGACAAGCGCGTCGCAAACCGAATCCGAAAGAAATTCGTCCGCGGACATTTCCATATCGTAGAGACTCAGCATATCGCTTAATACAATGTCGCGAATGCCGTTTATATTGCCATGTATCTCTTTTTTCATGAGTTTTAATATGTTTCCATTTCTTCACAATTCAATTTATGCAGTAACTACTACACTTTTCAAGCTCACGTGTATCATAACATCGTCCGCACCTATTGACAATAAAAAGCCGTGCTGTTATATTGATAACCGCTTAACTGTTAACCGGTTAACTTAAAGAGAAGGAGGGATCCCTTTGAAGATGCATCTCCTCGGCAAGCGCTTAATGGTCTTGCAGATGCTTCGCCGCAGGATGATCCACGGGAAAAACTGCGAAAAGGAAATTGTACCCGGACAGTACCCTTTGCTAAATTATCTAAGCGGTCATCCGGATGCGACGCAGCAGGACCTTGCCACAATGCTGTTCGTGTCGCCCGCCTCCGTCGCACAATCGACCAAGCGGCTGCAGAATGCCGGCCTGCTGGAGAAGACGAGTGATCCCGATAATCTCCGCAAGAACCGCTTGCGCGTCACGCAGTCGGGTCAGGAGGCGGTGGACTCTTTCCGCGCCCTGGTGGACAGCGTCGATCAGCAAACGTTTCAAGGATTCACCGACGAAGATATGGAAACGCTGATCCGGCTTATGAACCGGATGATCAAAAACCTCGCAACCGATGAAGACCTCTTCTTGCTTCGCTCCATTGAGGAAGCGGAGACGACTTGCAGTCATAAGTGCCCAGATGGTTTTCATCTTCATTATGAATGGAGGAAGTAAACTCGCATGATAAAGAAACTCTCCGCTTACATCGGTAAATACAAGATGCAGGCGCTCCTCTCACCGATCCTCGTGCTCTTCGAGGTCGTTCTGGAGGTATACATTCCCATGCTCATGGGAAAAATTGTGGACGTTGGCATTCCCAGCAGCGACTTTGGTTACATCCTGAAAATGGGCGGATTGATGGTGCTGATGGCAATCGGCGCGCTGGTCTTCGGCGCGCTTTGCGCCCGTGTCGCGGTGGTCGCCAGCAACGGTATGGCGACCAACCTTCGAAAAGGTATTTTTGAAAAGATCGAAGCCTTCTCTTTTAAGAATACCGATCATTTCACCACGCCGTCGCTCATAACGCGCCTGACGAACGACGTAAACAACATTCAGAACTCGTTTCAGATGATCATCCGCATGCTCGCGCGCGCGCCGTTCATGCTGGTTCTTGCAACGATCATGGCGTATCGGATCAGCCCACGGCTTTCCATCGTCATTCTCAGCGCGATACCCGCCCTGGCGCTCGTGATGGGGTTGCTTTCGAAAATCGCTTTCCCCCGCTTTGAAGCAATGCTGCAAAAATACGACAGCATGAACGCAAGAACGCAGGAGAACCTTGTCGCTATCCGCGTTGTCAAAGCGTTCGTACGCGGCGATTACGAGTCCGTAAAGTTCAAGGACGCCGCAGCCGCCCTCAAGACCGCGCAACGTAAAGCGGAAAAAGTTCTTGTGCTCGCCATGCCGGTCATGCAGATGACGATGTACCTGAGTATTCTGCTCGTACTTTACGTCGGCGGTAAGGATATTCTCGCAGGCAATCTGATGACCGGACAGCTGATGAGTTTCATCAGTTATATTACGCAGATTCTTATGTCGCTGATGATGATCCTCATGGTGTTTGTGACCCTCGTTCTGTCCAGCGCCTCCGCAAAACGTATTATCGAAGTGCTGGATGAAACCCCCGCCATCAATGATAGCGACGCAAACCCGGAACTGACCGTTCAGGACGGCAGTGTCGAATTCCGTAACGTCAACTTCAGCTATGCGCAGGATAATCAGAACCTTGCGCTTTCGCAGATCAACCTTTCGATTCGTTCCGGCGAAACGATCGGAATCATCGGCGGTTCCGGCTCGGCAAAATCTACACTGGTACAGCTGATCCCTCGACTATACGAAGTTCTTTCCGGCGAAGTACTTGTTGGCGGGCACGACGTCCGCGAATACCGAATCGAGGCCCTGCGCGCCAGCATCGGCATGGTTCTGCAGAAAAACGTACTCTTCTCCGGTACGATCAAGGAAAACCTTTGTTGGGGCAATCCCGACGCAACGGACGACGAAATCGTTGCTGCATGCGAAGCGGCTCAGGCGGATTCATTCATCCGCTCCTTCCCGGACGGGTACGAAACGGTGCTCGGTCAGGGCGGCGTAAACGTTTCGGGCGGGCAGAAGCAGCGCCTCTGCATTGCTCGCGCGCTTGTCAAAAACCCCAAAATCCTGATTCTCGACGATTCGACCAGCGCCGTCGATACGGCGACCGACGCGGCTATCCGTGCTGCATTCAACGAAAAGCACGGCGACGCGACGACGATTATCATCGCGCAGCGCATCACATCCGTGATGGATGCGGATCGCATCGTCGTGCTGCAGGATGGTACGATCAACGGCATCGGTTCTCACGAAGAACTTATGCAATCAAACGAAATTTATCGCGAAGTGTACAATTCGCAGCAGAAAGGGGTGGCGTAACATGCCGGGTCCCATGTCCCACGGCGCGCGCGGAGCGGCGCGGAAACCCAAGAACGCAGCGGCGACGTTCCGGCGGCTGTTCGGGTATTTTAAACCGCATACGTTCAGCCTTGCCATCATCACAGTAGGGTTGCTTGTTTCAGCCGGCGCCGGTGTTGCCGGCACCTACCTGCTCAAACCTATCATTAACCAAATCGAGAACATGCTCCAGACGAAGTCTACGGACTTTACCATGTTCTTTTCCTATCTGACCGTTCTTGGCGCGGTCTATGGGGTCGGCGCGCTTTCCACCTATGTGGTCAACCGCCTGATCGTTAATGTTTCGACGGCAACGCTGGAAGCGGTTCGGGTCGATATGTTCACCAAGCTCGAAAAACTCCCGCTGCGATACTTTGATTCCCAGACGCACGGAGAAATCATGAGCCGTTTCTCCAACGATACGGACGCGCTGCGCGATATGCTCAGTCAGGGTCTTCCCATGCTGATTTCGAGCAGCATTACCGTTGTCGGCGTGCTGGTCATGATGCTCATTCTTTCCCCGATCCTGACGGCGCTGGTCCTCGTCGTGTTCGCGCTCATGCTGCTGGTCGTGCAAAAACTCGGCAGCAAATCCGCGTTCTATTTCGGGAAACGCCAGAAATCCTTGGCGGATGTAAACGGCTATATTGAGGAAATGATCGAAGGTCAGCGCGAAGTCAAAGTGTTTTGCCGCGAACGATATGTTTCGGATGAGTTTGAAAAGCGAAACGAAGAACTCCGGGAAACTTCCACAGCGGCGAATACCTACGCCATGATTCTCATGCCCATTATGGGAAACCTCAGTTATGCGCTCTACGCCGCGGCGGCTGCCGCAGGCGCGGGACTCGCCATTTTAGGACGCGCGGATCTTGGAACGCTGGCAGCTTTCCTCCAGTATACGCGCTCGTTCAGCCAGCCTCTCGTGCAGGTGTCGCAGTTATTCAACGGATTTATCAGCGCTCTTGCCGGCGCGGAACGTATTTTCGAACTGATCGACTCCACACCGGAAGTGGACGACGGCAATGTTACGCTCGTAAATGTTGAACAGGATGACTCCGGGGCTCTTCGCGAGGTCGGCTGCTGCACAAATCGCTGGGCGTGGAAGCGGCCAACGGAGCACGATTTCGAATATGTCGAGCTCAAGGGCGACGTACGCTTTCATGACGTTACTTTTAGCTACGACGGAAAAGTGGAAGTGCTCAAGGACGTCAACCTGTTTGCAAAACCCGGACAGAAAATTGCTTTTGTCGGCTCCACCGGCGCAGGCAAAACGACAATTACCAACCTGATTAACCGCTTCTACGACGTGCAGAAGGGTTCCATCACCTACGACGGAATCAACGTAAAGGAGATCAAAAAGGACGACCTGCGCCGTTCCTTGTCCATGGTTCTCCAGGATACGCACCTCTTTACCGGCACGGTCCGCGAGAATATCCGTTATGGCCGTCTGGACGCAACGGACGAGGAAATCGTGGATGCCGCAAAGCTTGCCAACGCGCACTCGTTCATCCGGCACCTGCCGCAAGGCTACGATACGGTGCTCACCGCCGACGGCGCGAACCTCTCGCAAGGTCAGCGCCAGCTGCTCGCCATTGCGCGCGCGGCCGTCGCCAATCCGCCTGTGCTGATTCTTGACGAAGCAACGAGCAGTATCGATACGCGCACGGAATCCCTGATTGAAAAGGGCATGGACCGGTTAATGAAAGGTCGCACCGTATTCGTTATCGCACACAGGCTCTCAACGGTTCGAAACAGCAACGCGATTCTGGTGCTGGAACACGGCGAAGTCATTGAGCGCGGCGATCACGACGATTTGCTTGCCCAGATGGGTAAATACTATCAGCTCTATATGGGGATGTTTGAGCTCTCCTGATTTGAACAGAATCACGACAGAAGAGAAACAGTCCGCGAAAATTACTCGCGGACTGTTACTTTTCTGTTTATTCACGCTCGCTCAACAGCCATATTCCCACCGGGATATTGACCTGCAGGGGTAAGCGGCGTTTCGATCTTTATTTTTGCGTGTTGTCTTTCTTTTCGTCGTCAAACTCAAACGCCGAAGATGGCATGGAAGACGCGTTACCGCGAGCGGCGCTGGACGCGGCCGATTTCTTTGCCTGCGCTTCTTTATCCACATACTTGCGCATCGCAACAACCAGTAATACGATCAGACCAAGCGTGATGGCAAGCGCCACATACGAAATAATATTGAAAGCCACCGGGGTTAAAAACGAGAATATCCCCAGATCTTTCGTAGCAACCCAATCGTAAACGGCCGCCGTCGTATCGGTCGCCGCAGTAACCTCCTGATAGGCGTAGAACGTCCCCCTCAGGAGCGACGCGCCGCTGTTGATTATCATGGCGATACCAAGAAAAATATAAACTTTTCTGGAGAACTGCTTGAACTTCTCCTCCATACCTTCCTTGATGTTTTCCACGCTGTAAAGGCGGCCTTTACCCGTGATACCCGCATAGAGCACATACCCCGATATCGCGAGTAATAACCAGTCAAACATTGAGAAAGAATCCGTCATGGTGAAATCTCCTTATAGTTTTTTCAGTTTCGGACCGTTTGCCGTATCCTCCACGGCATAACCCATATCTTTCAGCTCGTCGCGAATCGCGTCCGCGCGTGAAAAATTCTTTGCCTTCCGCGCCGTCTGCCGTTCCTCCAGAAGCGTGAGCGCCTCCCTCGGAAACTCCTCGGACTTTTCGTGCTGCAAAAGCCCCAGAACGCCCGTCAGTTCCCCATAAAGAGCGCGCGCCTTCTCCAGCGTCGCTTTCCCGCGCGGTTCGCTGACAAACGTATTGGACGAACGCGCAAAATCGAACAGAACGCCCAGCGCGTCCGCCGTATTGAGATCGTCGTCCATCGCATCGCAGAATCGCGTTTTGAACTCGTCCAGCTGGGCGGAAAACGCCGCGTCCTCTTCCGTTTCCGCAGGCGCAGTCTGCGCCTCGGCCAACCGTTCTTTCGCGGTATGCAATCGTTCCAGCGCGCTCTCCGCCTGTTGGATCAGCTCGCGCGAAAAGTTCACAGGATTCCGATACTGAACGCAGAGCATAAACATACGGACCGCTTCAAGATCAAACTCCTGCGCAATTTCACGAACGGTAAAGAAGTTGCCAAGCGATTTTGACATCTTCTGGTTATCCACGTTGATATAACCGTTGTGCATCCAGTAGCGCGCAAACGGGCGCCCTGTAGCCGCTTCGCTCTGGGCAATCTCGTTTTCGTGATGCGGGAAAATAAGGTCCTGTCCCCCGCCGTGAATATCAAACGTTTCTCCCAGAATGGACATACTCATGGCGGAGCATTCGATATGCCAGCCCGGTCTGCCCTTTCCCCAGGGAGAGTCCCAGCTTGGCTCGCCGGGTTTTTCCGCTTTCCATAGTGCAAAGTCGAGCGGATCGCGTTTGGCTTCGTCCGGATCAACACGGGCGCCATTTTCCAGATCGTCGATGTTCTGGCCGGAAAGCTTCCCGTAACCCGGAAAACTACGAACGGAAAAATAGACGTCCCCATCCGGCGTGGCATACGCATGACCTTTTTCGATCAAAGTTTGCACAAGGCGGATAATCTCGTTGATGTGTTCCGTTGCACGGGGATTCACCGTAGCGCGACGAACGCCGAGAGCATCCGCATCCTGATAATATTCTTTTATGAAACGTTCGCCAAGTTCCTTTACCGTTGTGCCTTCCTCGTTTGCCCGGCGAATCATCTTATCGTCGATATCCGTAAAGTTCTGTACAAAACGCACATGATACCCGCGATACTCCAGGTACCGGCGAAGCGTATCGAAGACGATAAACGGCCGCGCATTGCCGATATGGAAATAGTTATAAACCGTCGGGCCGCAGGCATACATGGAAATCTGCCCCGGTACCAGTGGAACAAGCTCTTCTTTTTTTCGCGTCATTGTATTGTAAATCTGCATGACTTTTCCTCCGCACTTTGAATATCATAACACATTTTGCGTAATCCGTCGTGTAAAACATGTTCAGGAGCGTTCGTTTCTTCTGATTTCCGATTCCAGCGCATCGAGTCTGTTTCGGAGTTGTTCGAGTTGTAGTTCAACAGGATCGGGCAGGTCGACCTGATCGAGATCGACGCCTTCCTCACCGGAAAGTCCTTCCCGCGTGCGAACGCATTTTTCTGTTCCGATGCATTCGCAACTGCCGTCGTCGCACATGCCAACGTGTTCGCATGGAACCTTGCATCCGTATAGCCGGACAACGTGCCCCGGCACACCCACAACCGTTGAAAACGCGGGCACATCCCGAAGAACGACTGCGCCGGCGCCAATTTTTGCATGATCGCCGACCGTAAGCGGCCCTAAAACCTTCGCGCCGGCAGATATCGTTACATGATCACCGACGGTCGGATGCCGTTTCCCCGCGTCTTTTCCCGTACCTCCAAGCGTCGCGCCCTGATAAATGGTAACGTCGTCGCCAATCACTGCCGTCTCGCCGATTACAACGCCCACGCCGTGATCTATGAAGAGACGCTTCCCGATTTTCGCGCCGGGATGAATGTCGATTCCCGTTGTGAACCGGCACCACTCGGAAGTCATTCGGGCAAGCAGCATCATACCATGCCGATAGAAGAAATTCGCGCGCCGATGCATTCGGATCGCCCGAAACCCCGGATAGCAAAGCAGAACTTCCAGAGCCGATTTTGCGGCAGGGTCGCGTTTCAGCACCGCTTGAATATCGCTTTTCAGCGTATGAAACATAAGTTATCCTTTTCCTTTCGCGCGGTTTTCGTCCGCGCAGTTTCGCAGGTCCGATGATAAAGAAAACGCGCATCCATCCTGATAAAGACGAATGCGCATCGCGGTTCCACTTTACTTGGAGAAAGCACCGGTGCTCTCTCCCGCTCGATAGCCGTAACGCAGCTTACACGTCCGCCGATACTCGGATCAAAAATCTCTTTGTCGGCGGCAGCTCTCGGAAGGCACTTCGGCGGTTTTCATCCAGGTCGGCTTTCAGCCGGTGACCGACCCTCTCTTGGGATTTCGAAAATTCGCTTACTCTTTCCCGATCAACGCTTTCCTATTTGGTTACACACTAGTTTATGGGATAACGCGTAATATTGTCAAGCAGATTTGTGACTTTCTCACCGGTCAAATCTCCACCTTTTCACCGCTTTCCCCTTGTCAAATCGTAGTTTCTGGGCGATAATAAGATGTTTATTGATTCAGTTGAGGTGATCGGATATGAGAATGAGCGAACTTATCGGCGAGCGCTATAAAGAAAAACCCGCCGATTGCACCATTGAAAGCCACGCCCTTATGGTGCGCGGCGGTTATATCAAGCAGATCAATACCGGCGTCTACACGCTTCTGCCGCCTGCACGACGCATTACGCAGAAAATTGAACGCATCATCCGTGAGGAAATGGACGCGATCGACGGTCAGGAAGTCCTCTTTCCCGTGGTTTTGCCTGCCGATCTTTGGAAGGAAAGCGGCAGGTTCACAAGCGTCGGCAAAGAATTGGTTCGTTTGACCGATCGTATGGGCGCGGATATGGTGCTCGGCATGACGCACGAAGAGGCTGCGGTGCATCTTGCGCGCGACGCCGCGAAAAGCTACGCCAAGTATCCGTTTATGATCTATCAGATTCAGACGAAGTTCCGGGATGAACCGCGCGCCCGCGGCGGACTCATCCGCGTTCGCGAATTCACCATGAAGGACGCATACTCCTTCCACACGTCGCAAGCGGACCTGGAGAAGTATTACCAGCGCTGTTACGTCGCCTATGAGCGTATTTTCCGGCGCGCCGGCTGTAAAAACGTAATCGCCGTGCTTTCCGATTCCGGGATGATGGGCGGAAAGATATCCCATGAATTCATGCTGCTTACCGCCATCGGCGAGGACACGCTGGTGCTCTGCGACAACTGCGACTTCAAAGCCAATATCGAAGCCTGTGCCAGCGTTGTCGATAATTCCGCGCTCGGCGCCGCCGAATCGCTTGCACTGGTTCCGACGCCCGATATGGCGACCATTGAAGAAGTCGCCGGATTTCTGCACAAATCGCACAATACGGCCTGCAAAGCGGTTGTATACCAGCGCAACACAGACGACAGTTATGTAATCGTTTTTGTTCGCGGCGATCTCGAGATTCACGAAACGAAGCTGCGCAACACCATTGCCGCAGAAATCCACCCCGCCGTTATCACGCCGGAAAGCGGCATTGTCGCCGGTTTTATCGGGCCGCTCGGACTCGATAAAAACAAAGTGACCGTGCTCTTTGATCGTTCGCTGGAAGGCATCGGTGCGCTTGTCTGCGGAGCCAACAAACTTGACCACCACTACACGGGTTTCAACATCGAACGCGATTATGGAAAAGTAACGTACGTCGATGTTGCACGCGCGATTCCCGGAGGGATTTGCCCTGTTTGCGGTAAACCGACACTTAAAATCAGCAACGGTATCGAGGTTGGTAATATTTTCCAACTTGGCGATAAATATACGCGCAGTATGAATATGCAGTATCTTGACGAGAACGGCGCGCTGCAATACCCCATTATGGGCTGTTATGGAATTGGCGTCGGTCGTCTTGCCGCCAGCGTATGCGAGGAAAGCCACGATGCGTTCGGTCCCGTCTGGCCGATCTCTATCGCACCCTGGGAAGCGCAAATCTGCGTTCTCCGAGCCGATCAGGAAGAACCGAAGCGCGTTGGCGAAGAGCTCTATGCGGCATTGACCAAGGCTGGCGTCGAAACGATCCTTGACGATCGCGCCGTCAGCGCCGGCGTGGTATTTTCGGAAGCGGATCTGATTGGCGCGCCGATTCGCCTAACTGTCAGTCCGCGCAATCTTTCGGACGGTATGATCGAGCTTTCCACGCGGGACAAGAGAATCAAACGGCAGGTCCCCATCGCCGATACGCTTCCGGCCGTACTCGATCTGAAGGCGCAGTTGTTTGCTGAAATCGAAGGGAATTAAGTATGTTCCGCTTGTCCAGACAATCCAAAGTACTTTCCCGGCTGCGCATGCTTCTGGCCTGCGCGGCCATTTTCTTGACACTGAGCGGCTGCGCATCGTTCCAGCCGGCCCCATCGCCCACGCCAACGATCACGCCAACGATCGAACCGGTCGTTCTGGAAACCTCCACCCCGTCTCCAACGCCCTCCCCTTCCCCTACGCAGGATCCCGCTATGGTTCCTGCCACGCTGGTTTGGATGAGCGATACGCAAGGGTATGCTTCCAGTTTTCCGGATACCATGCTTGCCATGACGCAGTGGATCGTGGACCAGAAGCAGGAGCTTAACATACAATATGTTTTGCAAACGGGCGATATTGTAAACGATATGCTGCAGCAAAGCGAGTGGGACGCCGCATCGCGCGCTTTCGACGTGCTGGTTGGAAACGTTCCGCTGATCGCGATCGCTGGAAATCATGATATCAAAGGCGTCGTGCACGATTACAGTCATTTTTCCGAGTTGATGAACCGCCAGAATTTCGTGAACTATCCAACTTTCGGCGGTATGGAAGCCAACGGACGCAGGCGCTTCGATCTTGTAACAATCGGTCACGAGAATTATATTATCCTCGGCGTAGGATACTCCATACAAAAATCGGACGTTGCGTGGCTGAACCAGACTCTTTCGCAATATTCGGACCGAACTGCAATCCTGCTGGCGCACTGGTATCTGGAGCTGAACGATGATCCGTTTGAAGCGGATTCGGAAGCTCTGCATACGGTGGTTGCCGCAAATCCCAATGTTCGTTACGTTCTCTGCGGACACCGCCACGGCCTTAAACACACCGTTGAAGAATACGACGATAATTCCGACGGTACTATGGATCGCGCTGTGCAGGCTATTATGGTGGATTATCAGGCTTTGCCAAACGGTGGTGACGGGTATCTGATGCTGATTACAATCGATCCTGTCGAGAGAACCTTTGCAATTACTTCCTACTCCCCCGTCCTTAACGATTATAACTACTTTGAAGATGAGACTCTGGAAACTTATACGCTTCCGCTTTCTGTCGTTACGCAGAACTAAAGGAGCAATCGAACAAAGAAGCAGACGCTTGCCGAATTTTCGTGTGTGCGTCTGTTTTTTGTTATATTCTAGAAATGTTCCTTTGGACAGTTTGTTTTAACATCCAGCGGTTTATGCTGGTTACGTCTGTTCTTCTTTTTCAGAGGTGTTCCGTTGGACAGTCTATTTTAACATCCAGCGGTTTATGCTGGTTTAATAACCACACAAATTCGTCTCCCAGCATCGGTTTGGCATAGAAGAACCCCTGAATCTGCTCAATTCCAAGCAACCGTACGATGTTATCCTGCTCCAGCGTTTCCACCCCTTCGGCAAGAACGCTAACCTTCATGGCCTGTAATCCGCCGACAATCGTTTTCAGCATGGCATATCCCTTTGACTCGATCGTCAGATCCCGAATAAACCCTTTGTCAATCTTCACGCATTGAAACGGCAGCGTCATGACGTTAACAAGATTGGAATAACCCGTACCAAAGTCGTCCAGAAAGACACCGACGCCACGTTGATTCAGCATATCGATCGTCTTCTGCGTCCTTTCAAGATCTTCCAGCAAGACAAGTTCCGTTATTTCCAGCTTTATTCGGCATGGGTCTATCTGGTATTTTTCCAGCAGCATTCCCAAATGCCGTACCGTATCGTCAAATTCATCCTGCTGTGAAGAAATATTGATGGAGAGCCACCCGAGATCCGTATTCCTGTGCTCATGCAAAAAACAGCAGGTTTTTTCCATCACCATGAACCCAAGTTCCGTGGCAATCCCGTTTTCTATTGCGATCGGAATAAATTCGCTTGGCTGAATCGGTTTCCCGCTTTCCTCATTCAGCCTGAGCAATACTTCGCCGCCCGAAAACTGCTGGTATTTTGTGTTGTATACTGGCTGAAAATTCAGAAAGAAATGATCGTTGCGAAGCGCTTCTTCCATCCGCTTGATAATATAGCTGCGTCGTCTGTACTGTGCACGCATACCGCTCTCGAAACGCACCGGTTTTCCGGACGGGTCGCTCTTTGCAGCGCGCATGGCATATTCGAGCGACCCGACCAGTTCGTCCACGTTGGAGGCCTGCTCCGGGTAGAGAATATCCGCGAATAACGCGCGCAATCGGATTGCCCCATGTTCTGTTTGCCAGGTATCCGCAAAACGTTCCGTCAGCGTCTGAAAAAATCGCTCGTATTCCCCATCCTTCATATTGGGAACAACGATTGCGAATTCGACGCCCTGAATCCGGTATGTCAGAACACGCCCATCCAACTGGGAAATAAACTTTGCAATTTCGCCGAGAATTCTGTCTCCATCTCGCTGTCCGTATTGCGTATTGACCGATTTGAAGTTTTTAAGTCGAATCAGTACCACCCGGTAGCAGCGGTGCCGTAAAGAAAGACGCGTCAGTTCTGAAAAAAACGCTTCCCGGTTCAGAAGTTCCGTCATCGCATCAATATGCTCGCGTTGTTGCTGCCCCGAAATAAAAAGCGTCAGCAGCGAAAATCCGATGATCGTACCGGTTAAAATGGTATTCTTTAATACATACTGTACGATTCCTAAAATAACGACGATCGCCGGAAGCGTGTAGATAATCAGTTTTACGGATTTTTTGACGCATTTTCTTTCCAGTGCATAGAAAATAACGATGTTCAGAATAGCAATCAGAAGAAATACAAGGCCGATTGCATTGAGCGGACCACTGTGGTAAACTTTCTGTCCGTCAAAGTAAAACAACCATCTTGTTTTCAGATTGAGAAGGACAAGAAAAGCCTCAAGAGCAAAGCATCCCATGGAAACGCCCGTTGCGATTCGCAGCCGCCGTTCGTGATACCGCGTGTCAAACATGGTAAAATACGCAGTAATCGAAACCATAGCGGACATCGCCGCCACGGAAAAATAGTAAACGGTGTTTGAGCAGACGCTGAGCAAGAGCGATACACGCGTTGAATTTTCGATTGCATAAATCGAAATGATATTATTGATCATCGCAACGAGCGCGAACACCAGGCTAATATGGAACGCCGTTTCCTTTGGCGATGGACGGCATTTATTATATAAGGAATAAACACCGATCAATGTCAGCATTACGCAGGAAATATATTCCGGAATCATGATAAATCTCACTGCCTGCGTCGTCTCCGTCGAATAAGTATCGAATGTTATACATTTTACAACATAAGTTAGATAAATACAACTGTACATTTGGTATGTAACGCATATAATGTTTCATGTAACATCAAGATGTGACGTTATCGTCTATCAGGTTAGAATTGAATCATAATTTCAACAAGAAATACAAAAATAAGACAACGTGCGCTTTTGCATACACACGTTGTTTTATTTGATGTAACATAATGAGCTAAAACCGAATTATAATTATTCGTCCTTTCGGAAGGACGGTGTATACATTCGATCATAATAATCCGCATATTCGCCGGTAAGCACACGCTCCATCCAAGTGGTGTTTTGACGATACCACTCAATCGTTTCGGTCAGCCCCTGTTCAAACGTATAGGCCGGACGCCAGCCAAGCAGCGAAGTGATTTTTGTATTGTCAATGGCATACCGCCGGTCATGCCCAGGTCGATCCTTAACATAGGAAATCAACGTCTCGCTCGCTCCCAGCGTGTGGATGATCTGCCGGATAATCTCGATATTTGCACGCTCGTTATTTCCGCCAATATTGTATACCTCTCCGCTGGTTCCCTTGGTAAGCACCGTATAAATCGCGCTGCAATGGTCGGAAACGTGCAGCCAGTCGCGAACCTGCATCCCATCGCCATATACGGGGAGAGGTTTCCCCTGCATACAATTATGAATCATCAGAGGAATCAACTTTTCCGGGAACTGGTACGGTCCGTAATTGTTGGAACACCGCGTGATGTTAAGAGGCAGTCCAAACGTTTCATAGTAAGCGCGGCAAACCAAATCCGCGCTTGCTTTCGCCGCAGAATACGGACTGTTGGGGGACAGCCCCGTCGTTTCGCTGAACTTGCCTTCCTTCCCGAGCGCGCCATATACTTCGTCCGTTGAAACCTGTAAGAATTTAGCCCCGCTCAAATATTCCCGGCTGTATTTATCATCCGGCGCGCTCTTCCAATGTTTCTTCGCAGTATCAAGGAGGGCCTGCGTGCCGATAATATTCGTGGTTAAGAAGACTTCGGGATCAACGATGCTTCGGTCCACGTGGGATTCGGCGGCAAAGTTTACAACGCTTGTTATGGAATAATCGCGAAAAACTTCATCCATCTTCGCACGATCACGGATATCCGCGCGCACGAACCGATAAGACTCGCTTTCCGGAATATCGCTCAGGCTTTCCAGATTTCCCGCATATGTCAGCGCATCCACATTGATGATCCGGTGCTCAGGCGCATTCTTTCGCATCCAGCGAATGAAGTTCCCTCCAATAAATCCAGCTCCGCCTGTAACAAGAATATTCATCGCTTTCCCTCCCTTGCAAGTGCAAGCAGGTATTGACCATATTCGGTCATACGCAGCTCTTCTCCTAGAATTTTCAGCTGTTCGGTTGAAATGAATCCGCGCCTCCAGGCAATCTCTTCAATGCAGGATATATAGAACCCCTGCCTCGATTGAACCGCCTCCACATATTCGGCCGCTTTCAGCATGCCCTCCGGAGACCCGGTATCGAGCCAGGCCATTCCACGTCCAAGAAGCTCTACATGCAGATCTTCAAGCGTGAGGTAGGCGTTATTGATCGAGGTGACTTCAATTTCACCGCGCGCAGACGGACGGATATGCTTTGCAATCTCCACCACACGGTTATCGTAGAAATATAACCCCGGCACCGCATAGTTGGATCTTGGATTTTCCGGCTTTTCTTCAATGGAGAGGACGCGTTTGTTCTCATCGAACTCCACGACGCCGAAGGAGCGCGCATCTTTGACCGGATACCCAAAGATGGTTGCGCCGTGTTCGCGTTTCATAACCTCTTTCAGCGTAGCGGTGAGGTCCTGTCCGTAAAACACGTTATCCCCCAGGATCAGGCAAACGGGATCATCGCCAATGAACTCCGCTCCCAGAATAAACGCATCGGCAAGACCACGGGGCGTTTCCTGAACTTTATACGAAAATCGCATTCCAAGTCGTTCACCGTTCCCAAGCAGCCGCTCATACACAGGGGTATCCTCGGGCGTGGATATAATCAGCACATCCTGAATCGAAGCAAGCATCAGCACCGAAAGCGGGTAGTAGATAAGCGGCTTGTCATAGATCGGCAAGAGCTGTTTGCTGACCGCCTTGGTGCTGGGATACAAGCGAGTCCCCTTACCGCCGGCAAGAATTATGCCTTTCATGCGCACTCCTTTTTGATCCTCGACATCGGATTCTTCAGCTGGGTGAACTTCCGTTTCCGAGCTTGAAGCTTCTTCCGCCGGAACGCTTGCCGCGGCAAAAAACGAATCCTGGCAGGGATTCGTATAATCGCATGCCGCGCCGAGATCCGTCAGGCTGGAAACATCGAACCCTTCCGTGCTCTCCGGCATGAAAATCACCTTGATGGTGATAAAAATCAACTGCAAGTCGTGAATCAAGGAGCAATTCTCGATATAGAGCATATCGAGTTTGAGTTTATCCTCAAAGTTCGTATTATACTTACCGTATATCTGCGCATACCCGGTCAGGCCCGCCTTGACTTTCATTCGATAGCGGAACTCCGGCAAACGTTCACAATAGAAATCTACATTTTCAATGCGTTCCGCACGCGGACCGACAAGCGACATTTCGCCATGCAGGATGTTGAAAAACTGAGGCAGTTCGTCGATACGCGTTGCGCGGATGAACCGGCCGAACGGTGTGATCCGTTCGTCGTTCGGGCGCGTGAACATCGCGCCTTCCTTTTCTGCGTCCACAATCATGCTACGAAATTTATAGAGCGTGAAACGTTCGTAATTTCGCGTATAGCGTTCCTGCTGAAACAGGATAGGACCACCGTCCTGCAGCTTAATGATCAATGCAGCCAAGAGCATGAGCGGGCTCGTTAAAATAATGCCGATCAAAGAGAAAGCGATATCCATTGCCCGTTTCACGACAAGCTGTTCCACCGTGAACGTGTGGTTTTTGCACTGATAGACGAGGGAATCGCCGATAATGTTCTCATGCGCATTATGGAAGATAATGTCTTCCACCGTTGGAAGAACAAAAAGTCTCTTGTTATGCTCGAAGCAGTACTCGGTCAGCTCAAGCCTGAGTTCGCGGGAGATATCCCCCATAAAAACCGTGGAATAGGGATCCAGACAAAGCTTAATTTTCTCCGCTCCGTCGGCCTCCGTAACCAGCGCGCAGATCTCGTGGCGTTCTTTCATGGAACCGATTTTGCTGAACGTAGCGAATTCGTGCTTATCCTTCGAACAAACGACAATGGATTTTCGCGCCGGATACAGTAAATAATACAGGCGGTCCGCGCCAAAATACAAAATCAGAGACGCTCCCCACTGCACCAGAGTCATCACGGTAATCGGACCAGCCGGCAGCAGCTGCTTTGCCGTCAGAGAAAGAATAAAGTAGAAGATGAAGTTCGTTAAGAAGGTCGACAGAATATAGGCGAATGTCAATTCGCGGTACCGCATCGTACCGATATTGAAGCAGCGGTACGTGGAAGCAAACGCAAGGAAAACGACCAAATACAGAAAAACAAATACAACGAAGCCTTTAAACCAGAAATCCGTTTCCGGGTAATAATTCAGCACTAAATACAAAAAGGCGCCGGCAGTCGCCGCCGTAATCGCCAGTTTGCAGAATAAAATCAACGAACCCTTAAATCGTTTGGGCGAAAATTTGGACACGCTGCGTTTCCCCTTAAAATACTGATAGCGCCGTTCTATTTACGCCCTTGATGTTCTCCATCGCGGACGCTCGGCCGCCGAATCGATTGTAGCATGCTAGTCCAATCCTTGTCAAACCGCAGGCTCTTGCTTGTTACGGTTGCTCCGGTTCCACCTTTGCTTCCTGCGTTTCCAAAGCCGCGTCTTTCTTCGTCATCTTTTCTTTATAGTAATACTCGAGAAAACTTAACCCCAGTCCAGCGAGGAAAAACAGCAGGCAAGCCCAAGTGACTTTCCCGAAGATACTGGGCGCCACCAGCACGACGGAACCGACGACAAATCCAATCACCGCTGCGTACGACAACGCATGATGCTGCTTCAGCGCGCGATTGACAAATTTGATAATAATCAATGAAACTACTGCAAACGCAGCCGTCATCACCATCAGCGAAACAATCGATCCAGATAGTTTCGCTATTGCGGCGGAAATCCCGCCGCTGAGCAGCGAAGGAAAATCCATAACGCTCGCGATAGACGCGATCACAGCCGGGTATAGCCCGAGATACACGAGGATAAACGAAGAACTGATTCCCGGAATGACCGTCCCGACCGAAAGTACGGCACCCGACGCCAGAGCGCCCGGAATGGTGAGGGTTAAAACTTTACCGTTTTCGGAAACGCTCGACTCACCGAACGCAAAAAGCAACACAAACGCCAAACCGCAAACGGCGGCAACGATGTGCTTCCAACGGATCTTCACGGCCGTTCGTTTCACTTCCATAAAAAGCTCCGGTATACTGCCAAGTACCAGCCCGGAGAAAAGGGATATCATCTGTACTTCATATTTCTCAATTACGATACTGAGCACATTGCTTGTGAGCAGGATTCCAATCCCGCCTCCAATCACAAGCGGTAAAAGATACCGGAAATTAGCTTTTGCATTTTGAAAAAAGCTGCCGATTGCCAGCATCATTTTTTCGTAAACACCAAGACTTATCGCAAGAATCCCGCCGGATACGCCGGGAAGCACCCCTCCGATACCCATTACGACGCCGCAAACCAGTCGGTATAGAATCGACTTCATTCTCTTTCGTCCTCCGCATTCTCGCCGCGCGTAACAACCGCGCAAATCGCGCGCCCTACCGAATATACGTTCAGCGTTTCGGTAAGCGCGCTTCTTAACCTGCGCGCCCAGAACTAACTTTAGCTATTATATCAATAATTCTATTTTTCTGCCCTGTTGCCACGTGAAATTTCGGAAAACTTTTCTCTCTCTTCCAGAATTCGTTCTGCTGGTCATTTCTTTCAGCAGTTCTCCGGTTTCGACCGCTTTCCTTCGGCGATGCTTACCGTTCTGCCTATTGACAGACGACTTTTCGTTGGATATAATAGCTTTGCAAGCTCTGGAAACGTTTCCAGTATCGTTTCCAGTAACGTTTCCGAAGAAAGTGACCCATCACCCGTTTTTCGCTGGCGCAGCTCTCCCAGTCAGCATATGCTGATTTTGTCACACAATGGGAAGAGTAATCTTGCCGAATGAAGGAACACACAAACAGCATGACAAACATCAAGGATATCGCCCATGCCTGCGGCGTTGCAGTCAGCACGGTTTCACGCGTACTCAACAACCATCCGGATGTCAGCGAGGAAACACGCGTCAAGGTTCAGCGTGCCGTTGCGGAACTTCATTATATTCCGAACAACAGCGCAAGAAACCTCGTAAAAACTTCTTCGGATACCATTGCGCTTCTCGTAAAAGGCGTCAATAACCCTTTCTTCTCCAAATTAATCAAGGTAATCGAACGTGAAATCACAAAGCGCGGCTATTCGCTGGAACTGCATCACATGGATACGTCGGAAGACGAACTGCTCGTCGGCGCGCAGATGGCAAACGAACGGAAACTGATCGGGATTCTCTTTCTTGGCGGAAGATTCAATTACTCGCCCGAGGAACTTGCTCTCATTAACGTGCCAAGCGTGTTTTGTACCTACACCAACACTTTTGGGAATCTCAGCGCGTCCGCTTACAGTTCCGTCGCAATCGATGACAAACAGACCGCCCGGTTCGCCGTTGACACGCTTGTTTCCCTGGGTCATCGCAAGATTGCCATTCTGGCCGATAACGAGGATGACAAATCCATCAGCGAATTACGGTTTCAGGGGTATAAGGACGCGCTGGAAAGTCACGGTATCCCATTTGATTCCACTTTGGTCGCCTGCGCCGGCACCTTCTCGGATATGGGCGCGATCTATCGCGCTACAAGCGAATTGATCCGACGGAACGATTCCTTTACCGCAATCTTTGCGATAGCGGATTTAATGGCGATCGCCGCCATCAAAGCGCTGAGCGATCACGGCAAACGGGTTCCGGAAGATTGCTCCGTCGTCGCGATCGACGGTCTCGAGCTGTCCGAGTATACGCTCCCAACGCTGACCACGCTCGTCCAACCCGTGGAAGAGATGGGATTAGCCTGCGCAAACACCATAATCGAGCTGGTGGAGTCGCGCGGTGAAAACCGCCAGTTCACCTTCGATCCCGTTCTGCGCTCGGGAGGTTCGGTCCGCAGAATCTCGGATTTATCCATTCCGCATCAGCCTGATTGAGAAGCTTTGCCGGCAGTCTGAAAGTTCTTATCGACAGTCAGATCCCCTTAACGGAAGAATCTATGCGCGAAAGCGCTGGAGAATAGAAAGTAAAAGGAAGGAAAGAATTATGAAAAAGCTGATTGCTCTGATTCTGGTTGCGCTGATGGCGTTTGCGTGCTTTGCATGCACAAAAGCCACCGAAGCGCCCGCAACGCAGGAAACTGCTGCCGCAGCTACCGAAGCGCCGGCAACCGAAGCACCGGCCGCAGCTACCGGTAAAGTCTACTACCTCAACTTCAAGCCCGAGGCGGATGAAGCCTGGCAGGCGCTGGCGGCGAAGTATACCGAGCTCACCGGCGTTCCCGTTACGGTTGTCACCGCGGCTTCCGGCACGTACTCCGAGACCCTGACTGCCGAAATGGATAAAGGAGCGTCCGCCCCGACGCTGTTCCAATGCGGCAACAAAGCCGGCCTGGATACCTGGGGCGACTATTGCTACGACTTTACCGGCACCGACGTTTATGGCCAGATGACCACGGACGATTTCAACCTCTTCAAGGAGAGCGGTGAAGTTGCCGCGATCGGCTACTGTTACGAGTGCTTCGGCATCATCGTAAACACGTCGCTGCTTGAAAAAGCCGGCCATTCTCTCTCTGAGATCACGGACTTCGCGTCCCTGAAAGCCGTTGTGGAAGATATCCACAGCCGCGCCGCCGAATTGGGCTTCGACGCCTTTACGTCCTCCGGTCTCGACGGTTCCTCCAGTTGGCGCTTCTCCGGTCACCTGGTCAACATGCCCCTGTTCTATGAGTTCCGTGACGACGGTGTGACCGCGCAGCCCGCTTCCATCACCGGCAAGTATCTTGATAACTATAAGAATATCTGGGATCTTTACATCAATAACTCCGCGACCGACCCGACGCAGCTTGCCAAAGCAACCGGCGATCAGGCAGAAGCCGAATTTGGTGAAGGCAAAGCGGCATTCTATCAGAACGGTTCCTGGGAATACAGCAATCTGACCGGAAAGTACGGTCTGAGTGCCGACAATCTGGCGATGATCCCGATCTACTGCGGTGTTGACGGCGAGTCCAATGCGGGTCTGTGCTGCGGCACAGAAAACTGCTGGGCAGTCAACTCCCAGGCTTCCAAGGAAGATATTCAGGCGACCCTCGACTTCCTGTACTGGGTTGTCACTTCCGACGAGGGCACGACGATGATGGCCGAGCAGTTCGGACCCATCCCGTTCAAAAACGCCAAGGCATCCGAAAACGTGTTCTTTAACGATGCGAACGATTATCTTGCGGCCGGCAAGTATGTTGTCACCTGGGCGTTCAACTATACACCGAACGTGGACACGTGGCGTGCAGGCGTTGTTGCCGCATTGACGCAGTATTCTGCCGGCACCGGTTCCTGGGACGACGTCGTCACCGCTATTGTTCCCGCCTGGGCCACGCAGTATGCCGCGCAATAACAGCACTGCGAACCGATAACATTCTCTCAAGATCAATCCTGCGGGGGCGAGTGGAAACGCTCGCCCCCTTCTGCCATAGCACCAAGGGAGGCCACCATGAAACGAAAAAAAACAGACGTTAATTCCACACTAAGCTCCAGGTTGATCCGCCGCCCCATCCAACGGTGCTTTCCGTTGTTTCTGCTTCCAACGTTCGCGGCATTCTGTATCGGGTTTATCTATCCGTTCGGCAAGGGCATCTATCTGTCTTTCTGTAAATTTACAACAACGAGCAACGCCAAATGGATCGGCCTCGCAAACTACGTGAAAGCGTTTCAAGACGCAAGTTTCATGCATGCGTTCCAATACACCGCCCTTGTAGCGATCGCCTCCTTGATCGTCATCAACGTGCTTGCGTTTGCCGTTGCTTACGCGCTGACACGAGGCATCAAGGGTTCCAATCTTTTCCGAACCGTGTTCTTTATGCCGAATTTGATCGGCGGCATCGTGCTCGGGTACATCTGGTCGATGATCTTCGACGGGATCCTTTCCCGTTACGGGACCTCCATCGTCCTGAACACCACATACGGATACTGGGGCCTCATCATCCTGATGGCATGGCAGCAGATCGGCTATATGATGATCATCTATATCGCCGGGCTGCAGTCCGTTTCCGAGGATATGATCGAGGCGGCAAAGATCGACGGCGCAAACGCATGGCATACGCTGTGGCACATTACGATCCCTACCGTTATGCCTTCGATCACGATCTGTACTTTTCTAACTTTAACGAACTCATTCAAGCTCTTCGACCAGAACCTGGTTCTGAACGGTGGTCAACCGTTTGTCTTTATGGCAAACGGCACGGTGATTAGAACCACCGAGATGCTTGCTCTGAACATCTACAATACGTTCTATCTCAACTCCAATTCGCGTGGTATCGGCCAGGCAAAGGCTGTCCTGTTCTTTATCCTCGTGGCGGTTATCGCGCTCATTCAGCTTTCGTCTACACGTAAAAAGGAGGTGCAGCAGTAATGAAGCGCATCCGAATTCAAAAATCGCTGACAACCGTCCTTTTCACGGCGATCTGCATCCTGTATCTTGTGCCGATCTTCCTCGTACTGATGAACTCCTTCAAGAGTAACTCCTCAATCAATACCAATACGTTTGCGTTCCCGAATGCAGACTCCTTTGTGGGTGGTTCGAACTACATCAACGGTATGAACGTAGGCGAATTTCCATTCTATAAGTCGGTTCTGTACAGCTTTGTCATCACGGTCGTTTCCGCAGCGCTGATCCTCGTTTGCACCTCCATGGCCGCGTGGTATATTTCCCGCGTAGGGAGCGTCTTTTCGCGGATGATCTATTATCTTTGCGTTTTTTCCATGGTCGTTCCGTTTCAGATGGTCATGTTTACATTAGCAAAGACCGCGCATACGCTGCATCTGGACACGCCCTTTACCATTCCGGTCATCTATCTCGGTTTCGGCGCAGGACTTGCGGTGTTCATGTTCGCAGGTTTCGTGAAGGGAATCCCGCTCGAAATTGAAGAAGCCGCCGCCATAGACGGCTGTGGACCGCTCAGAACGTTTTTCCTGATCGTTTTTCCAATGCTCAAGCCCATTATGATTTCCGTCGGCGTACTCGAAATCATGTGGATCTGGAACGACTATCTCCTGCCGTACCTAGTGCTGGACCGTACCCGGTATAAAACGATCCCGATCCACATCCAATATCTGCAGGGCAGCTATGGTCATGTCGATCTGGGTGCGGTAATGGCGTTGATCGCGTTGAGCATCCTGCCGATCATCATCTTTTACCTTACCTGCCAAAAATACATCATTAAGGGTGTTGTGGCCGGCGCCGTAAAGGGGTAACGCTATCTCTTTGCAATCGATTCCGGCGCTTTCCTCGTATCCAAAGCAAATCCCTGTTGCCCTTTGGGAAAAACACGATATAATGAAACGAAATTTGTAAATAGTCGGTGTTAATATGAAACGCTCCTCCGGTATTTTGATGCATATCTCTTCCCTTCCCTCTCCGTACGGCATTGGTTCATTCGGGAAGGAAGCATACGATTTTGTCGACCGGCTCGTACGCGCGCAGCAGCGCTACTGGCAGGTGCTCCCGCTTGGCCCGACCGGCTACGGCGATTCCCCTTATCAGTCATTTTCCGCATTCGCGGGAAACCCGTATTTTATCGATCTGGATTCGCTGGCCGACGAAGGTCTGCTGGACAGAGGCTGGATCGAATCGCTCGACTGGGGCGACGACCCAAGGCGTGTCGATTTCGGCAAGATCTACGAAACCCGGTTCCGCGTCCTCCGCGCCGCTTTTGAGCGCGCGAAAAATACGGATTCGCGCATGCATTCGCTTGAGCGCTTTTCTGCGGATCAGGGCAGCTGGCTTGCCGACTTTGCGCTGTTCATGGCGCTTAAGGACGAACAAGGCGGCATCCCGTGGTCCGTTTGGCCACGCGAACTGCGATTTCGGGAAGAGGACGCGCTTTCAAGCGCACGCGAACGGCTGCATGAAAGCATCCTTTTTCATTCGTTTTTGCAACAGATCTTCTTTGAGCAGTGGTACCGTCTTCGCGCATACGCCAATGAAAAGGGTATCAAGATTCTTGGCGATCTGCCGATCTATGTACCGTTCGATTCTGCGGACGTCTGGAGCGCGCCGTGGGAGTTTCAGCTGGACAAAGAACGTCGCCCAAGCTGCGTTGCCGGCGTTCCTCCCGATTACTTTACGGCGGACGGTCAGCTCTGGGGTAACCCGATCTATAACTGGGAACAGATGAAACAAACAGGATACGCCTGGTGGATTCGCCGCATGCGTGCTTCCAGTGCGTTGTTCGACTGTCTGCGAATCGACCATTTTCGCGGCCTTTCGTCCTACTGGAGTGTACCGGCAGACGCGGAAACCGCGCGCGACGGTGTTTGGATTCCAGGCCCCGGAATTGAATTCGTCAACACGATCAAAGCGGAGTTGCCCGATTTCGAGATTGTTGCGGAAGATCTCGGGTATCTGACCGAGGAGGTCCGCCGCCTTCTGGCGGAAAGCGGCTTTCCTGGTATGAAGGTGCTCCAGTTCGCGTTCGATGCGCGTGAACCGAGCAACTACCTTCCGCACACCTACGATGCGCACTGCGTCTGCTACGCGGGTACGCACGATAACACGACCGTCGCCGGATGGTTCTCCGAAGCCGCCGCGGAAGACGTTGCATTTGCAACGCGTTACCTCGGTCTCAACGACCAGGAAGGCTATGTTTTTGGCGTGTTGCGCGGGGGGATGGGATCGGTCGCCAAGCTCTTTGTCGCACAGATGCAGGACTATTTGCAGCTCGATGCAACCTGTCGTATGAACACGCCCGGAACGCTCGGCGGCGGAAACTGGCGCTGGCGTCTGTATCCCGGCGAGTTCGCAGAGCCACTCATCGCACGAATCGCGGAAATGACGCGTATCTACGGAAGAATCCAGGCATAATTTTAAAACCGGGCGGAACGATTCCCGTTCCGCCCGGTTTTTTCTATGTGTCAGTTTTTCTTTCGAATTGGAATCCAGATCTCACTGTGATAATCCTTCGAAGCGGTGTCGCCCTCCATATAGAGTTCGATTTCCAGATATTGAGCCGCTTCATATACGCCGTTGGTTGGGAGCCATTCCGAATAAATCTGTTTTGTTGTCGCCTGAATCGCCGCCGGCATAGGGCCGACGCAGGAAAAACGTGCCCAGAGATGCGGCGGAATCTCACGCTTCACCATTCCTGCCGGCACATCCGCCCCCGGCTTGAGCCGGTCGCCGATCATATACGGAAAGCTTCCTTTTTCATCCGCGTCGAAGCAGATACCAAACATCGGGCAAACCTGATCCTGCAGCCCTTTTCTGAAAAACTCGTCCCAGAACTTCGGAATCTCATCAAAATTGCTGCCCATGTGAAACACGCGCTCCGCACCATAGACCGTAAACGCTTCCATCTGTTCAATCTTGTAGTTCATTCTTGTAGCACCCTCCATCTTGATCGATATTGCAAGGGGGTTCTGGCAGCGAAGCGATGTGCTCATTCTGCGGGCGATGGTCGGCGTTACGCCATGAAAGCGTGAAAACGCTTTTGTGAAGCTCTCCGGCGTATCGTAGCCGTACTTCAGCGCGAGATCAATCACTTTCGCGTCGCTCGTGAGCAGCTCCTGCGCCGCGAGGGTCAGTCTTCGCGCACGAATATATTCGCCGACGCTCATACCGGTTAACGCTGAAAACGTTCGCTCAAAATAGAACCTTGAGATACCCACATGCCACGCAGCAAGCGTGCTGTCCGCCTCGCACAGAAGATTGCTTTCAATATAACGCAGCGCTTCATTCAGACTTTCGACCAGTTCCAACTATGAGTTTTTCCGCCCTTTCCTCATGCCATGTTTCCCTCTTGCATGGATACTATCATAAAGTAGGACCTGCCGCGTGTCCTGTCATTTCTTGTCAGGATTTGTCCGCGCTAAACGGCGGGCTCAAAGGTGATTTCCCGTGTGCCTTCCGTAAGCAGACGCGCCGCCGCCGTACCGTCTGCAAGCCATTCTTCCCGTTGCTCTTCGGGCAAAATCAACGGCATACGGTCGTGAATAAACGAAATACCATCCGCCGCCGACGTGGTCAGCAGAACGAAAACCGGCGTTTTCGCACCCGCTTCCGAGCGATACAATCCGGCAAAAGTAAACAGCCCTTCCCGCTCCGGATGCAAGCGGTACTTCCGCTTTTTTCCCTCG
Organism: Eubacteriales bacterium; assembly: GCA_034933205.1. Lineage (GTDB taxonomy): Bacteria > Bacillota > Clostridia > Christensenellales > CAG-138 > UBA7703. Next base: position 38,735 of record JAYFNY010000049.1, on the reverse strand, counting down.
CGCGTCTCCCACTCAAAATAGCTCGATGCCGGAATCAGGCACCTGCCCGAGGCGGCATAAGCCGCGCCGTCGGCGCCTTTTGCGGGCGCAAGCATCGGGGATCGGAACATCGTTTTTTCAAGCACGGACTCGCTGCGCGCATTGATCACTTTCCCTTTCCCGTCGTACCGTGAGAATCCCCATTGCATCAGGGCCGGTCCATCCGAAAGGAACACCGGAACATGGTCGGTCGGAAAGATTTCACCGGTTTTACGCAGCAGCAACTCCGCATCTTCCGGATTTCTTTGATATAAAAGCGCAAGCACGGCGCGGTACTGCGCGTCGTCGTCATCCGTATAAAACCGCCCGCACATATGCGCCTCCTGTGAATCAATTCAGTTAACCAAGCCAGATGCCTACGCCAATGCCCATTAAGGAGCCGATTAAAACCTGAAACGGCGTATGACCGATCAGTTCCTTGAGCTCAAATTCGGGAAGCTTGATCATTTCACCTTCCTGAATCAAGTGGTCGATGATCGCCGTAATGGTTACCGCCTGCTTGCCGGCTTCCTGGCGTACCCCACGCGCGTCATGAAGCACAACAGCGGTCAGGATCAGCGAAATCGCAAACTCAAACGACCCGGCACCATACTGCATCACGGTTGCCGTTGTCAGCGCACAAACTGTTGCCGCATGCGAACTCGGCATTCCGCCGCTTCCAACAAGACGTTCCAGTTTAAAATCACGATTCACAATAGCGTACAGAATCGCTTTTACCGTCTGTGCAATCGCCCAGCCGGCAACCGCTGCGAGCAGAATGCGGTTCTGCATGAATTTTAAGAAAAACTGCTGCATATTCATCTTCCGGGATCCCAGAATTCCGCGTTGTCAGGCTTTCTTTTCCTCTTTGCGGTATTCAATATTGTATCTCACAGCCGCCTGAATTACAACCTTGTGTCTCATCCAAGAACGTTTATAAATTCTTTACGCGCGGTTCTTGACTTTCTCTTTACAGATAGCGTACGCTTAACAAATGAAAAAACGATTCTCCATCTTATTGATATCGCTGCTCATCGTTGCGAGTTTCGTCATGCCCTCCAAAACGGCTTATGCGGAGCATTCGGACGAGCGTAAACTCTCCTTTGGCGCGGACGGCACTTTCACCCTGCTGATCCTCTCCGACCTGCAGGACACCCAATACACGACCGAGCTCGTGCAAAGCGGCTCTTCCGGCGTCATCAAGGATTATCCCGCGGATCTTATCATCCTGCTCGGAGATCAGCTGGAAGGACCGAGCCCCGTGCTTCGAATCGGCAACGGCGAGCAAAATTGCATCAAAGCAATCGAAACGCTCCTCAAGCCGGTTGCAGACAGCGGCATTCCGTTTGCCGTCGTATTTGGCAACCACGATTTCGAAGCGCCCCTGAGTATCCGTAAACAGGCCGAACTCTATGAGTCCTATGACAACTGCATTGGAGTTTCGTATGGAAGCGGCTCAACCGAAGATGGCGCTTTTGTTCTTCCGGTCTACGAACACGACAGCGATAACGCGCTTATGGCGCTCTATTTCTTTGATTCCGGCTCGTACATCGCAAACGGAGATTATAACACCGTATCCGAAAAGCAAGTCGCGTGGTATAACGAACAAAGCGCTGCGTTTCGGCTCGCAAACGACAGCCAGGCTTTGCCTTCCGTCGCTTTTTGTCATATACCGCTTCCGGAAGTCTACAAGCTCTTTACCGAGGTCGAAAAGGGATCGAGCGGCGCTTTCAAAGGAGTTGGTGTCGGCGCTGGGAAGTATTATCTGCCGGATGACTCCGTCATTTTTACAGGAGACGTTAACGAATCCCCCTGCCCTTCCAGCGAAAACCACGGGTTGTTTGACGCCTATCAAAAAAACGGAGACGTATTTCTTACCGTCAACGGACACGATCATGTCAATTCGTTTATCGGTAACGTAGACGGCATCGATATCGCCAATGCCCCGGGCAGTTCGTATACAAGTTACGGGGACGAGTCCGTACGCGGCGTTCGTCTCTTCCGGTTTACCGAACACTGTATCAAGGACTACGAAACGTTGCACGTCCGTTACAGCGACTATAATACGCCGGCATCCTTCGGGTACCTCCGTTACTATTTCACTACCACGACGGGCGTCTACAACGCAATTAAAGTCGCTGCTTTACTCGTCCTGCTTCTGGCGGCTTTGATCGTTCTGATCATACTCTGCGCACGCAAGAAAAAAAGCGTAGCCGAAGGGATCGCGGAAGTCGTGTCGGACGAGTTCGATGAGGCTCCGGATTCGCCTCCGTCCGATCTGTCACAACCATGCAGCGAACCGTCTCCCGAGGAATCCGGTTCTTCGGAAAAAGACAATTAAGTTTCGTTATCAGCGGGAATTCACACGAATTCCGGACAAAAAATCCGCCTCACGGCGGATTTTTTTATGAACCAACAAATGTCGGCTAATTATCCCACTGAGGAACATTCTCCTCTTCCGAAGCGGCAATGGCTTCTTCTTCGGGATTCCTGTCGTAATAATTCACGATGCAGTGCATGGGGCATACGAGGATACACGCACCGCAACGCGTGCAGGTCGATTCGTCGATCAGCGCGACGCCGTCAACCACATGGATAGAGTCGGAAGGGCACTGCTTCTCGCAGCGTTTGCAACCGACGCAGGCCGTCTTGCACTGCAGCCGGGCAATCCGGCCGATCGCCTTGTTTCGGCACATGACAACAATGGTTTGATTCTTAGGCAGCATCTGAATAATCCCGCGCGGGCATGTTGCGACGCATACGCCGCAGCCGGTGCAGATTTCGTCGTCGATTACCGCCACTCCGTCCTTGAGCGAAATAGCGCCGAACGGACAACGATTCAGGCAATCCCCAAGACCAACGCATCCAAACTCACATGCGTTCGGCCCGCCCGCAATTCCGCTGGCCGCCCGGCAGGACGGCAATCCGGCGTAATCATACCGCGGACTGACGTTCTCGCACGTGCCCTGGCAGCGAACGCGCGCCACCATGGGTTCCAGCGTTTCCGCATCCACACCCATAATCGCGGCGATCGCCTTCGCCGTTTTTGCCCCGCCCGGCGTACAGGCGTTTGCCTTTGCTTCCCCTTTGACCACGGCGGCGGCATATGCGTCGCACCCGGCATAACCACAGGCGCCGCAATTTGCCCCGGCAACAACGGAACGCACCGCGCTGACACGCTCGTCGACTTCAACGGAGAACTTCTTATCGGCAACGCCAAGCACAAGACCAAACAGGATTCCTAACCCGCCAAGCGCGATGATTGCGTAGAGGACCGGCAAATATTCCGCCATATTACATCACCCCCGCAAACATATTGGAAAACCCGAGAAACGCCATGCTCATCAGCCCGGCAATCACGAGCGAAATGGGGAAGCCTTTTAGTGGCGCCGCTATTTTTGCCGTTTCAAGGCGCTCCCGCACGCCAGCCATCAAGACGATTGCAACCAGAAAGCCCAGCGCACCGAACGTACCGTTCAGCACGGAATACAGGAGATTGTATCCCTCCGAAATGTTCAGAATCGTCACGCCAAGCACGGCGCAGTTCGTCGTAATCAACGGCAGGTAGATGCCCAGAGCCGAGTAGAGCGACGGAGCGGACTTTTTTAGGAACATTTCCACAACCTGCACCAGCGAAGCGATCACAAGGATAAACGCAATGGTGTTGAGATATTCCAGCTTCATAGGAACCAGAACGTAATAGTACACAAAATAGGTAAATAAACTCGCCAGAGCCATTACGAACGTCACGGCGATTCCCATGCCAAACGCGGTTTCCACTTTGTTGGAAACCCCAAGGAACGGGCAGCAACCTAAAAAGCGGGAAAAGATATAGTTATGCGTCAGCACGCAGCTGAACATGAACAGGAGGATTTTTACGATCGGACTCATTTCGCCTCCTCCTTCCTCTTGGCAAGTTTCATGCTTACCGCATTAAAGAGCGCCAGAAGCAAGCCGAAAACGATGAACCCGCCCGCAGGCAAAATCAGCAGAAGCATCGGCTGATAATTCGCGCCGAATACCTGCATGCCAAAGAGAGTGCCGTTTCCAAGCAGCTCGCGAATGCTGCCAATCAGCGTGAGCGCCAGCGTAAAGCCGATGCCCATACCGATTCCGTCCACAGCGCTGTGAAGAACCGTGTTCTTACTGGCAAAGGCTTCCGCGCGCGCCAGAATGATACAGTTGACCACAATCAGTGGGAGGAATATCCCGAGGCTTTGATACAGCGCCGGTAAAAACGCGTTCATGAACATTTGAACCATGGTTACAAACGTGCAGATAACCATGATGAAAGCAGGAATGCGAATCTTATCCGGTATAAAGTTCCTCAGCAGCGAAATCACGACATTGGAACCGACAAGCACGAATGTTGCGGCCGCTCCCATACCGATTCCGTTTGTTGCGTTGGTCGTTACCGCCATGGTTGGGCAGGTGCCGAGGACAAGCCGGAACGTCGGGTTCTCCGTGATGACTCCGTTGAAAAAAATGCTCTTGAGCGAATGTTTCTCTTCCATCGTTTATCCCTCCGTAGGAACGGTCAGGCCAGCGAGCGCAAGTACCGCGCTGTTGACCGCGCCCGTCACCGCGCGAGACGTAATGGTTGCCGAGGTAATCGCGTCGATCTCCCCGCCATCCTTCGCCAGCGCAATCGGGCTCGTTTTTCCAATGAACTGCTCGCCGAACCAGGCTTCCTTCGCACGCGCGCCAAGTCCCGCCGTCTCGGAGAAACTTGCTCCGCCGACCGTTACGCCCGTTACGGTTCCATTTGCATCCACGCCGACGGTAACTTCAATCTCTCCGCCGTATCCTTTGGTGACGATCGCACCGGTTTTCCCAACCAACGCACCGTTCGCATCGTAACCGGCGTATGCGCTTGCCAGACCATCCGGCGCAGTTTGTTCCACAAAGGATTCCGCTCCAGGGAGAACCGTGCGCCGTGCGGTGTCCGCCGCCACGATTTGCTGCTCTTCAATTGCGGACGCCGTAACCATATTCGTTACGCCAAGCGCCAGCCCCGCTACCGCGGCGATGGCAAAAAGCTTCAGGCCCAGTATCAAGATCTTACGCACGAGCCTTCACCTCCCCGTAAATCCTCCCGCGCGTTACACGGTCGATCAGCGGCGTGCATATGTTCATCAGCAGGATCGCATAGGTAGTTCCTTCCGGATAACCGCCGTAAGCGCGAATCAGCGCGATGATCAGTCCCGCGCCGCCGGCAAAGATCATCTGCCCTGCATGCGTCATCGGGCAGGTTACATAATCCGTCGCCATGAAAACTGCGCCGAAAAGAACACTGCCGATCAGAACCCCCTGTAACGGATCGCCGCCGAAAGCCCAGGTGAAAAGCATAAACGACGCAATCATCGTCACGGGAATATGCCATGTGATCGTTTTTCGGATCAGCAGATAGAGAAGTCCGATCAGGATCGCAATCTTGCTCACTTCTCCGATGCACCCCGGAATCCTGCCGATCAGCAGATCCATTGTGGAAGGCGGAACGACGGCGATTGCGGTTGCGGAAGAAGTCGCGCTGGAAGCCGCCTCCGCAATCTGCGAAAAAATCGATATCGGGGTCGCGCTGGATACTCCATCGATCGGGCTTACATACGCGCTTGCGCTCATGAGCGCAGGCCAGCTGGCTAGCAGCACCGCGCGCGCGGCGATAGCAGGGTTCACAAAGTTATCGCCGATTCCGCCAAAGAGTTGTTTTACAAGCAGAATCGCTACGGCACTTCCAATGAGGATCATCCACCACGGTGCGGTGGATGGCAGATTCATCGCCAGAATGACGCCCGTCACCACCGCGGAAAGATCGCGCACCGTCACCGGCTTGTGAAATGCGATTTCCCAAAGGAATTCCAATAAAACGCAGGACGCGACGCTGATGAGTACAACGCGCGCAGCGTTCCAGCCAAAGAAATAAATACCCGCTGCAACCGTCGGCATGAGCGCAACGATCACGTCAAACATTAAGCGCGAGGTTGTATCCTTTGCAAAGATATGCGGCGCCGCGGATACGGTAAAACGCTGTTGATTCTCCATCGGGTTCACCTCCTCGCCTTTGCGGCCAGTTCTTCCCTCGTCGCCTTGAAAGACGAAGTCAGGTAACGCCGCGCGGGGCAAATATAGGAGCACGCACCGCAAAGCACGCAATCCAGCAGGCCGTGTTTCTTTGCGCTTTCATAGTCGAGCTTGTCGATGTCTGCGCGCATGAGGTAAGGATGCAGCCCAATCGGGCAAACATGGACGCAGCGCGCACAGCGAATGCAGGAACTTTCCTCCATCGCTTTGGCCTGCATCGCGTCGAACGCAACAATACCGTTTGTCGCTTTCGTTATCGAAGCGCTCAGGTCCGGCGCACAAAGTCCCGTCATCGGTCCGCCCGCAAACACTTTTTTTGCGCAGTCGAGCAAACCGCCGCAAGCCGCAACGGCATCTTCATAGCGAGTCCCCACGCGAAGGAGCAGATTTCCGGGTTCCTTTACGCAGCCGGTAACGGCCGTGATTCGCTGAATCAACGGCTTTCCAAGCAGAACCGCGTCGCTGATTGCCGCAGCGGTGCTTACGTTAAACACCAGCGCGCCCGCATCGATCGGCAGCTTTCCACGGGGTACTTCGCACCCGGTTACGACCTGAATCAGCTGCTTCTCCGAACCTTGCGGATATTTTGTCTTCAGTTGCAAAATCTCAATCCCGGACTCCGCCGGCAACGATTTCTGCATGGACTCGACCGCATCTTTTTTATTCGACTCAATGGCAATAACCCCGCGGGAAACCCCTGTTGCCTTCAGGATCAGGCGCAGGCCATTCAGAATCCGCTCCGGTGATTCCAGCATAAGACGGTGGTCCGCCGTAAGGTAAGGCTCGCACTCCGCGCCGTTGAGAATAACGAACCGAGCTTGCTTTCCTTCCGGAATGGAGAGCTTTATATGCGTTGGAAAGGCGGCACCGCCCATTCCGCAAATGCCAGCGTTTCTAACCGCATCCAAAATGGCTTTCGGCTCCGCCTGCTCCACCGAACCGACCGGCGTAAGCGGTACCCATTCGTCGAGCTTATCATTCTGAATGCCTACGCACATTTCGGGCGCTGCACGAAGCTGCTGCCGCGTTTCAACAAACAGCACTTCGCCGGAAACGCTCGCGTGCACCGGTAAACCCAGTCCCCCAACCGGTGTGCCGATGACTTCTCCCACTCGGACGCGCTGTCCCTTCTCCACGCAAGGAGCGCTCGGCGCCCCCAGGTGCATCCCCATCGGAATTACAACAACGTCCGGAATGATCTCGCGAACAGAAATCGCTTTTGTCAGCGGTTTCCCTTCGCCAATCCGGCGAAGCGGATGTATGCCGCCTCGAAACGTCCTACTCAATCCTATCCACCTGCTTTCAAATTCTCAGGCGCAGACAAACGCTGCGCCCGCAATTGCCAACTAGTAGTATAAGCGAAATTAATCACGCTGTACAGGCAATTTTTCCCAGTTTTCAGCTGTTTTCAAGAAATAAGCCCTCGTGATTGTTTCGCTTTTCGGGCGATGAATCTATCCCGTTTCTTGACGCCGGTAATAGAAAAAATCAAAAAATAGTGAAAAATAAAAAGCAAAGCCGCTCGATAAAAGCGACTTTGCCCGATGCGTTTCGCGCATAGATTACTGATTGATACCCATGTATTCCAAAATGCCGTTTACGATCCCCTGTGCCATCTTCTTTTGGAATTCGGCGTCGTTAATCTTTTTATCTTCCGTTGCATTGCTGATGTGGCCCAGGAACAGCGTGCAGACCGGAGCGCTGGTTTTATTCAGGAACGTTTCATCCGTTTTTTCTATAATGCTCTCGCCTTTGAAATCGCGCAGCGGCAGGCCGGTGGCTTCCACATAAGCATCCAGCACTTCCTTGGCGAGTTTATCGCAGTCCGACTTCTTATCGTGCTTTTCCGGTACCCATGCCATTGCGCCGCGCGTATCGGAAGCGTTAACATAGTTGCATTCAATCCGTACGGCAAGTTCGACTTTTCCGTCATTGAGAATGGTAACTCGCTCGCTCGCCGTCTTATCGTCCTTTACATCCGAAAGAGTAAAGACAACCGTTGCCCCTTGCTGTTCCAGTAATTCTTTGACGAGCGTCGCTACGGTAAAATTCAGGCGGTTTGCATAAATTTTTGTGGAAACCCCCTGGATCTGCGAACTGTAACCACGAGCAGGATCGATGCCAATGATATGTCCGTCCAGCACTCCGGGCGGTACCGGCGTCGGCGTAGGCGTCGTTCCGGGTTCCAGTGTCGGGGTTGGCGTCGGTTCATTGGGATCGACCGTCGGAGACGGTGTCGCCGTAACCGGCGCTACCGTCGGGGAAGGCGTCGGCGTTGCGTTCGCCACACGATATTGCACGATTGCAGGTGAGATCACGCCGGCAACCAGAGCATAGGTAACACCGGCAAGCAATATAAGGATCATCGCGCATAGAATTCCGAATGCGAGAGGGTTATTAATGCGAAACGTTCTCCTGCGCTTGACAATCTTTTTCATGCTCTCCACCTCAGTCGTGCTGTCATAGGTATTGTAACACGCTCGTTCCTGAAAGTACCATAGGAAAACACAAGATTTTCAAATTTTCCACGTTTTTGTTGTAAAAAATTCATCACTGTTCCATTTATGACAGCCGATAAAAATCCGCGCATCAAGCCGCTTTTTTTCGTTTTTTCCGTGTCATTCAATCGGAAAGAGTCGTAAAATCGCCGCATATATGCATTTTTCGTAATTTTTCCGTTCTCGCCGTCGGCGGATTCCGGTAACGATGATTTCTTCTTCTCAAAGGCAGGCGAAATTCACCCGTAAGTGTTTTTTTCAGGATCTCTTGTCGTGTTCCCATGAAGGAACGTATAATACTTATATGCCGTATAATTTTACACATGCGCTGACAGGTCTTTGCGCAGTGCAACAATCCAATTCCGAAGTACATAATCTCGTCGATAGGCACCGGGATGTATTTCTGATCGGTACAATGGGTCCGGACCCCTACTTCGGAGACGCTATGCCGAAGCCGCTCTTCCGCCCTTGCCGCACAGACTTTGCGGAGAAACTGCACAAGAGCGATATGCGGGAAGTCTTTTCCGCTATGCTTCCGCTTGCAGAAAAAAATGATGTTCTTGCGGCTTATATGCTCGGGTTCCTCTGTCATTTTCTGCTGGATACAACGGCACACCCTTATATAGAAGCACGGTTCGCAGGGAAACCGCATACCCCCTCCGAAATTCAGATGGATCTGATGATGACGGACCGTGCCGGGAGAAAGGACGTTCCGCTTTCACCGCGCCATTTCTATCGGACAAAGAACCTGGCCGAATTGGATTCGTTTCATACCGGCTTAGTACATACTCTTTTAAAAGTGGAACTCTCTTCCGCAACGGGCGTTTTTACCCGAAGCTTTCATAAATGGATCTTGATCAATACGCTTTCCTATGATCCAAAGAACCATAAATACCGCTTGTTCGGTGCTTTGGAACGTCTGTTCCAGCGCCCGGGAGCCATCACCGGATATCTCGTTTCGCATCACGCCGATCCTTTTGACCGGCTGAATCTCGCTCACGCGGCATGGCGCGCGCCCTGGGACGAATCCAGCGAACGAAACGAATCGTTCTGCGATCTTTTTGATCAGGCAGTCCAGGAAGCCCCGCAACTTATGAATATTGCCCTGGATGCGATCCGGACGGGCAGACCCGAACAGGCGTTGGCGGCGATCGGCCCCCGGAGGATGGATGCAAGACCTCTTTGACCGCTCGCTTGGATGCTGTTTTACCGGGCACCGGCCGGACGCGCTGCCGGATCACGGTAACGAAAAGAAACCGGCTATGCTCGTATTGCGCGCTTTTCTGGACATCGCGATACAAGAAGCGATCTGCGACGGAATCACGGAGTTCTACGCGGGAGGAGCGCTTGGTTTCGATATGATCGCGGCGGAAACTGTCCTTTGTTTGCGCGAAAGCGACCCGCGCATTTCCCTCCGCCTTGCGCTGCCGGGCTACGATCAGACCAGCGGCTGGAACACCGAGCAGATCGCGCGATATAACGCCATTCTTAATAAAGCGGCGAGCCTGTGGTACGCATCGGAACGCTGCAGTCCGGGGTCGATGCAACGGCGAAATCGCTTCCTTGTGGACCATACCTGCCGGTGCATCGCATACCTTCGCCGTATGCGCGGCGGTACGTTCTATACGGTGAATTATGCCCTGGATCAGGAAATAAAGGTCCTGAATCTTGCAGAACATATGTGACGCCTTCCCCCGACCTTGTCAATAAACAACGGGTTTTCCCGTTCTTTTTATTTACTTGCTACATTATTATATTCATGTTACAATCCGAATCGTTATGGATACGATTATGGAAACCGTTACCGATCAACCAAAGCAGCGGCAGCAGCAGAACAAAATGGCTTTCCTTCCGGAAGGCCGGCTTCTCTTCAGTATGGGCGCGCCTCTCGCGCTTTCCATGCTGATTCAGGCGCTTTACAACATTGTGGACAGCATCTTCGTTTCGTATCTTGGCGAAAATGCGCTGACCGCCGTAACGCTCGCAAACCCGATCTTTATGCTGATGATCTCGGTGTCTGTCGGTACGGGCGTCGGCATCAATTCGCTGATTTCCCGCAGGCTTGGCGCGCGTCGGCTGGAGGATGCGGAACAAGCGGCCGGAAACGGTCTGATCGTCATGGCCGTGTCGTCCCTGATTTTTGTCCTTTTCGGCCTTTTCGGCACGAGGCCGTTCATCGCGGCGTATACGTCCGATCCGGAAACGCTGGAATACGGCGTTTCCTACCTCTCCATCGTAACCACATTCTCGTTGGGTTTGTTTCTGCAGGTTTTCTGTGAGCGCATCCTGCAATCCCAGGGAAAAAATCTTTACGCCATGCTGATTCAAATCGTCGGCGCGGTGTTCAATATTATCTTTGACCCTATTTTGATTTTCGGGCTTCTTGGTTTTCCGAGGCTTGGTATGGCCGGAGCCGCCATTGCGACCGTCGGCGGGCAGATGCTGGCAATGGCGTTTTCGTTTCTCCTTCTGTTCAGTAAAAAGAACGAAGTCCGGCTGCATTTTCGGCACTTGAAATTGCGGTTGCAGGTAATTCGCGATATCTATAGTGTGGGCCTGCCAACGATCGTACTGCAAGCCATCGGAACGGTGATGACGCTCCTGCTCAACGGCATCCTGATCGTATTTACACAAACAGCGGTCGCTGTTTTCGGCGTATATTTCCGGGTACAGTCCATCGCGCTCATGCCTCTCTTTGGCATGACAAACGCCGCAATGAGCATCATAGCGTTCAACTATGGCGCGCAAAACCGTTCACGCGTCATGCGTACCTGGAAGCTGTCGCTGATCTCCGGAATCGTGATGATGATTCTGATGACTGCGGTGTTTATCCTTCTGCCGGATCAGATTCTTTCGCTGTTCAATGCCACGCCGGAGATGTTGCGGCTTGGACGCGCCGCTCTTACGATCGTGCCGCTCGGGCTTGTTTTTGCCAACGTAAGCATCTGCTGTTCCATTCTGTTTCAAGCGGTCGGCAGAGGCTCCTACAGCATGTTCCTTTCACTCGCCCGGCAATTGGTCGTATTGATCCCCGCCGCATGGGTTCTTGCGCGCGTCTTCGGCGAGGTTACCGCCGTCTGGTGGGCGTTTCCTCTTTCCGAAGCTTTCACGATACTGCTGTCCCTCTTGTTGTTTCGTTATGTGTATCGCTGGCAGATCCAGACGTTGCCTGCCGTTCCACCGCAAAGGCTTTAACCGAATTCCGGCGCGATCACTCGTGCCGGTTCTTTTTTCTCGTGGCAAGACGATTGACGTTGGCGCGCCGGTGTGCGACAATACCGAAAAGGGGATTGTTCGGAGGGCGCAAAATGAATCGTATCAGTAAGAAGGATTATTACCTCTCGATTGCCGCGGAAGTAGCAAAACGTTCCACTTGCCTGCGTCGGCAATATGGCGCCGTCATCGTGAAAAATGACGAGATCGTCGCCACCGGATATAACGGCGCACCCCGTGGCGATGAAAACTGCTGTGACGTCGGTTCCTGCTGGCGCGACCGGCATAACATCCCCCATGGCGAACAATACGAAAAATGCGTCGCCGTTCATGCGGAAGCCAACGCCATTATCAGCGCAAGCCGTAACGAAATGCTTGGCAGCACACTCTATTTATCCGGTTTCGAAGGGTTCGAACACCCCATCGATAACCCTGTTCCCTGCGTAATGTGTACGCGCATGATCAAGAACGCGGGAATAGAAAAAGTCATCAATCGTCAGGGGGAAGTCGTATTATGAATCAAATGCGTGTCGGCGACGGCAAGGTCGTCCTGCTTGCAGGCGGCGGCAAGGTATATACGGACGTCGCCGCCCGGTTTACCCGCAGCGAACGAGGCTTGTCCGAGATCATCGCTTCCCCATACAACGCGGATCTCGTTCGCAGTATCATTGAAAAGGGGCATCTCGCAGCAACCGAATTCGACTATTTCCTGTTCGGCGTGGAGGGTTATTCCCGTGTGACCGAGGTTCAGCTTGTCCGAAAGCGTATCGCAAGCTACCTGATCAAGAGCGGCCGTGTCGAGAAAGGCGGAAAGCGTTCCTATGACGTCGTCCTGCCGGAAGCAATTCTTTCCCACCGTGCAAACTGCACGCTTCCCGACGGCTCCAGCGTATCGCTTGGCGCTACGGATTTGCTCGGCATGCTGGAAGAGTGGTATGACTCCGGTGTCGACGCAGGTTATAAGGAAGAAGAACTGCGCTATCTGAAACCGCAGGCTACGGAGTTTAAAGCGCTGATCGGCATGAACGCGCACGCGTTGCTGGATTGGTTCAAGATCCGTTGCTGCATGAACGCACAGACGGAGATACGCGACCTCGCAAATAAAATGCTCAAGCTTTGTAAGGAAGCTTCTCCTGCGCTTTTCGAAGGTGCGGGACCAAACTGTGTTTCCCTCGGATACTGCCCGGAAAACGAGTTTCAGCATCCGTCGTGCCATGTGATCCGGAAAAAGGATGCGCTGGAGTTGTTGAAAAATGCGCCGAAACGGTCATAGAAAACATCTCGTCTGTAAAAATTGCGGCACTCGTTTTGCCGGCCGTTACTGCCCCTATTGCGGAGCGGAACACGGCAGGTTGCGTGCGCTTCGAAGCGGAGGATTCGCCATCGGCCTCCTGCGATTCCTCCTTTTGCTGATTGCGCTTGTGCTGTTCCTGTTTTTGCTGTTCGTCGTGCTGGACTTTTTCGCATCCGCTGAAGGCGGTGCGCATGCCACGGCGCAGGCTGTTTTTTCCAGCATCGAGAACGCAATTCCGGAAAGCTTTACTTCCGCTTATGCGGATTTCAGAGAGCTCTGCCTTGCTCCGGCCTTTGCGTTTTTAGCCAATCTGTTACGTTAGTACAACATTTGTCATATTTTTGTTAACTTTTGATCCGTTATTTTCTGTATTGATTTGATAAAATGTCTTCAGAAAGACTGCGAATGCTCTGCATTTTCTTCTGGAGGTGTTTTTTTGTCTGCATACCGCCACGCGTACCTCGTATTCTCACATCAAAATCCGGCGCAGCTAGAACGTTTGCTTCGGTTACTCGATGACCCGAGCAACGATATCTATCTTCATATTGATCCTCTCTCCCGCGGTTACAACCGGCCACGGCTGCAAGCTTCCGTCCAAAAAGGAAATCTCATTCTCTTTTCTTTGCAGCATCTCGGCTGGGGAAGCGAAACCCTGATTGACGGAATCGTCGCGCTGCTCCGTGAAGCTGTAAAAACCGATCACCTTTACTATCATCTCTTATCGGGATTGGACCTTCCACTTCAATCTCAGGCGAAAATTCATCATTATTTCGAAAAGAACACCGGGCTCGAGTTCGTTGATTTCGGTTCGGAAAACATCCCGGAATCGCTGCTCGCCGACCGGCTGCAAACCTACCATCTTGTGCAGAACTACCGGGAGATCCATCCGATATATAAACCTGTCGATCGATTTCTGTTGAAAGTTCAGAAGAAGGCTGGCGTGAACCGTCTCAAGAACGTTGATCTCCCGTTTCAAAAAGGTTCACTCTGGTTTTCCATTACACATGAATTTGCATGTTACTGCGTGGAACAAGCGGTGCGGATCCGCCCGTACTTTCGCTACTCCAAATGCGGCGACGAACTGTTTTTTCAGACGCTTCTTCTGAATTCGCCGTTTCTGGAACGAAGGGCTGTGCAAACTTATAACGACAACCGCGCCACAATGCGATTCATCGATTGGGATCGCGGGAACGGTTCTTCGCCCTATGTCTTTCGAGCGGACGATTTTGATGAAATCATGGAAAGCGGAATGCTTTTCGCGCGAAAATTCGACGAGCAAATCGATGCGACGATCGTCGACCGGATCACAAGCCACGTTTTATCCGAATAATTCCCGGTTTACAAAAACCCGGCTATACGGCCGGGTTTCGCTTTATGCTATTTCTCTTTATCGCTCTTTTCTACACTGAACCGACACAGTTCCAACCTACAATCAGAAAACCCAATACCAAAAGTCCGAAAAATGCAGCGGCAATCATTCCCCGCAAACCAAGTTTACGCACTTTGATTTTCACAAGAAACGCCGTTGCGGTTAATAACAGCGCGATCGCATACAGCAGCAGAAACCCGTTCTTCATGATGGGACGCAACGTATAAACGAGTGGCAGCAGCAACGCCACGGTCGTTACCGGCAAACCGTCGTAGTGGGTCCGCAAGGTTTTCTCGCTAAACTGCAATTCATCTTCCGTTACATTGTAGTAGGCAAGCCGAATCAGCGCCGCCAGAACATATACCACCAGTGCAACCGCTTCATACCAGCGTGTAAGCCCAATGGAAAATCCGATTGCCGCGGGTAATAGCCCAAAGCAAATCATATCCGCAAGCGAGTCGATCTGGATTCCGAATTTTTTCTCATTCTCCGTCCGTATACGCGTTTTCGCAATCGAACCGTCGAACAGATCGCAAAATCCTGAAATCATCAGGCAGACGATCGCCATGGACGTGCGCCCATACATGGCAAGTCCGATACCGATTACGGCGCTGGCGACTCCGATATACGTCAGTACAACCGTATAATTATAAAACCCAACCACCGATTCCCTCATCTCGTTTCCCGCTTCCAACTTGCGATAACCCCTCTGTTCTTCTAGACTCTTTCCGGCTCCGTCCGATTGATACGCCCGGCCGATTTTTAAATGCAATAATATGCGCGATACCAATCCACAAACCGCTTCAGACCTATATCAATCTGCGTTTGAGGCGCAAAGTTAAAATCGCGCTGTGTTTGCGAAATATCCGCAAACGTCTTCTCCACATCCCCTGCCTGCATCGGCAGATATCTGATTTCCGCCGGCCTTCCAATTGCGTCTTCCAAGGTATGAATGAAATCGAGTAGCACGACCGGTTTATTGTTCCCGATGTTATAAATCGCGTATCGCGCTCCTGTTTCGTCCGGCTTTGGCGGTGAAAACAGCATCCGCTCCACGCAGGCCGTCACGTCGTCTACATAGGTAAAATCGCGGAGCATCTTTCCATCGTTATATACGTCGATCGAACGACCTTCCAATATTGCTTTTGTAAACTTGAAATACGCCATGTCCGGGCGTCCGAACGGACCATACACCGTAAAAAAGCGAAGGCCTGTCGATGGAATATCAAAAAGATGCGAATAGGTATAGGCGAACAGCTCGTTGCTCTTTTTCGTAGCGGCGTATAGGGAGATGGGTTTATCCACGCGATCTTCAATGGAAAACGGCGTCTTCTCCCGATTGCCGTAAACAGAGGAACTGGAAGCATACAGAAAATGCTCCATT
Source organism: Eubacteriales bacterium (assembly GCA_034933205.1). Lineage (GTDB taxonomy): Bacteria > Bacillota > Clostridia > Christensenellales > CAG-138 > UBA7703. Next base: position 22,878 of record JAYFNY010000049.1, on the reverse strand, counting down.
TTATGATTTCGTACCGCCTCCAGCAGATTGAAAAAGCCGATGACGTTGCTATCGATATATGCGCGCGGATTCTCAATGCTGTATCGCACGCCCGCCTGCGCGGCAAGGTGAACCACAGCTTCCGGCTTGTTCCGGGTCATGAGCGATTCCACCGTCTGCGGATTCGTCAGGTCGCCTTCCACAAACGAGAACCGGTCGCACGGCAGCAGATCGGCAAGACGCGCCCGCTTCAGCTGCGGATCATAGTAGGAATTCAGGCTGTCAACGCCCGCTACGATATAGCCGCTTTCCAGGAGCCGCTTAGAAAGATGATATCCAATAAAGCCCGCCGCCCCCGTTACGAGGATCGTTTTACCTGTCTGTTCCACGATGCTCACCTTATCTTCCAATGGAATAATACTCGACGCCGGCACGCTTCATATTGTCCGGATCGAAAATATTCCGTCCGTCGTATACGAGAGGCACGCGCATCGTCCTGCGGAATACTTCCGGCGAAAGACGCACGATTTCATCCCACTCCGTAAACACAAAGCAGCAGAACGCGCCCGTGAGCGCTTCTTCGATGCTGCCGGCCAGAGAAATATCCGGGAATTTTTTCGCGAAATTTTCACCCGCTACCGGATCGTAGCAGGAAAGCAGCGCGCCGCGTTCCTTCAGCAAACGTATGTTATCCAGGGAAGGAGCTTCCCGTAAGTCGTCCGTTCCAGGTTTAAACGCAAGGCCGAGCACCGCAACCTTTACGTTTTCGAATGTCATAAGCCGCTTTTCCGCTTTTTCGAACAGTTTCGTTTTCTGTTCGGCATTGATACTTACAGCGGCTTCCACACTCCGAAGCGAGATACCGTGCTGGCGCGCAAGGAAGGTAAGCGCCTTGGTGTCCTTGGGAAAACAACTCCCGCCATAACCGACGCCCGCTTTCAAAAACTTTGCGCCAATGCGGGGATCATACCGCATCCCTTCCGCAACATCGTCGATATTCGCACCGACAAGTTCGCAAAGGTTCGCCATATCGTTCATATAGGAAATCTTCAGGGCAAGAAAATTGTTGCAGGCGTATTTGATCATCTCCGCCGAACGACGCGATACGGAAACGACCGGCAGATCGAATGGCGCATAAATCTGAATCAGCAATCGTTCCGCTTCTTCGTCATCCGTACCGATAATGATGCGCGTTGCGTGCAGGGTATCATGAACCGCGTTGCCCTGGGCAAGGAATTCCGGGTTGCTAGCTACGCGTATCTTCAGGTCACGTGTCAGATTATCCTTGATAAACTGCTCGACTTTTTCGTTTGTTCCGACCGGAACCGTCGATTTGACCACCACGAGACAATCCTTCACGACGCACTGCGCAATCTGCCGGCAAACGGTGGCAATATAGCTCAGATTTGCGCTGCCGTCCGGTTGCTCCGGTGTGCCGACACCGATGAAGATCGCATCCGCAACCGCATAAGCGCTCTCATAATCGGTTGTGAAATACAGCCTGCCCGCCGCAAGGTTCTTTTTCAGTAGCTCATCCAGACTGGCTTCATAAATCGGCGAAACTCCGCTTTTCATGAGAGCGACTTTCTGTTCGTCGATATCCACGCAGGTTACTTCATGTCCTTTTTCCGCAAAGCAAACGCCCGTTACAAGGCCAACATAACCTGTTCCGGCGACCGTTAGTTTCATTCGCTTCGTTCCTCCTCGTTGGCAAGGCGCTTGGCGCCTTACGCCTTTCCGTTGTCGGACATGCCGTTTTGCGCATCCGAAGTCTCGGTTGTATTTCGCCTTTTTGTCAGATATGCCTTCATGGACTGCCAGAGGTACTGGAAACTTTCCAGCTTCAATAATACCGCCAAAGCAAGGTAAACTGCAACACCGCTGACGATTTCAAAAATCAGAGCCAATATCTCCGGTACCGGTAAAAGAGAAACGGCATAAACAACCGCCCACATCGCAGCGGAAAGAAGGATCGGAGGCGTCATATCCCAAATCTGATCGCGCCAACGGTATCCGAAAAGCTTTTTCATGACTACCATTGTCACATACATGGAGAAGACCGCCGTCAATACAACCGCCCAAGCGATCGCAAACGGTGTGGAGAAAGCAAATACGGAGACAGCGAGAGCCAGAATCCCGAATATCTTTTTAATGATCTCCGTCTTCAGGTAAAGATCGCTCCGCCCCAGCGCATTGATCGCCTGCAGATCCGTCGCCTCAACGGGATATAAAGCGTATACGATACACATCATCTGCAGATAAGGCACGCACGGCAGCCACTTATCGGTAAGAAGCACACGTACGAAAGGCGTTGCGACGGCGGCTAACCCCGCCATCATTGGAAAGATCATCAGCGCGGTGGAGCGGTTCGTTTTTCTCACCATTTCGCGAACGCGGCCTACATCGTCCTGGTGCGCGGCATATGCGGGAAACAGCACCGAAAGCGCCACATTGGTCAGATTGTTTGCTACCATATCCGGGTATTGCCGCCCGCGGTTATAAAACGCCAGCGAATCGCCGATGTAGCGTTTTCCAATCACAAGGGAGGATAAGCTGGAATAACCGGTATCCAGCAGACTCGAGACCAGCAGTTTCCAGCCGAATCCGAAAAGCACCTTCACCCGTTCCCAGTCAACAACAAAAGCTGGCTTCCAGCGGTCCAGCGACCAAAGCATCACGACGGTTGCAAACGATCCAAGCATCTGCTGGACAACCAGCGCCCAAACGCCAAAGCCGGCATACGCCATATAAATACCGATACCGCCGGAAACCAGCGTCGCGCCGAGCGTAGCAATACAAAGCTTTCGAAATTCAAGTTTTCTCGTGATAATTGCGCTCTGAACAGAATTGAACGCGCCGGAAAAGAGGATAACCGAAACAATTCGCAGTGCCGGCGCAATCAGCGGCTCCTCATAGAATCGCGCAATGGCGGGCGCGACGAAAAAAAGCACCGCGTAAAGAACGGCCGCAATCCCCAGACTCACCCATAGAACGCTGGAAAAATCCGTGTTGTCCGCATCCTTGCGCTGCACGAGGCTCGTAGAAAAACCACGCTTGACAAATACGTCCGCAAAATTCACGAATATGAACAGCAGCGCCAGCGTCGTGTAATTCTCCGGATCGAGCATTCGGGCAAGAACAACGGAAATGACAAAGCGGACCGCCTGGTTGCCGCCGCTTTCCATTGCTTTCCAGATTACGCCGGAGATTGTTTTATTTCGAAACGAATGATCCATATATATCAGCGATTCCTTACTTTTCGAATCAGCGCGATCCCGCGCTGTGTCAACCCCGGGAAATACCGTTCCAGCCAAAGCCGGATACGGCGCTTTCCGGACAGTTCCCGATAAAACACCCGGTATGGAGGGCGCCTTAACGCCTTGAGATCGCGCTCAAAGCACTTGATCTTGAATTTCTGATAGAGAATCGCGTCCGCAAACGACGCGTGATATCTCTCCTTCGTATAAGCGTCGAACCCCTCAAGAAGGCCGATCACACCGCGGCAGGTGGCAATCTGCGTTTCGCGCTTTGCGGCGTTCTGCCGCATGCTCCAGGACCCGGGTACGGCGTAGCGGTAAGCCGCCATGTGTTTTGAAAAATACCAGGCATATCCGTTGACCGCGCACCACATATGCACGGGAATATCCTCCACTTCGGTCAGCTCACAGAAATCCGGCTGCGAATTGAGCAGCGCCGTAGGCGCCACGATCGTATTGGAGGAACAGAACTCCCCTCCGGCGCGGATCATATCCTCCATCGCAACAACACAATCTTCTTTGTATGGCGCGGACATTCCAATGATGCGCCCGGCGACGTCAATCTTATCCGCGCCGCAGATACACAGCGTGCAGCCCGGATGGTTTTCCAGATAATCCACCTGAAGCTGAAGCTTGTTTTCGTCGGTCCAAAGGTCATCCCCATCGCAAATAGCGGTATATTTCGCCGTAATGCGCGGATAGAGGATATGCGTCTGAATCTTTTTATCCGTCTTATATTGATTCACCGTTTGCGCGATGAGTGTAATCTTGTCCGGATACTTCGCGGCATAGTTCTTAACGATCTCTGTCGTACCGTCGCCGGATGCGTCGTCATGGATCAGAATATCAAACGGAAACGTCGTCTTTTGCGCGAGAATGGACTCCACGGCACGCGAAATAAACGGCGCATGGTCATGCGTCGGAAGAATAACCGTGACCAATGGTTTCTTCTGTTCCATTTCTCTGCCTGGTTACTCCCCGATCAGATTTCTTTTCGCAAGGTACATCCGAATACGCCGCTTCAGCGGAAGCTGTTTATACTGCTCGCGATATGGCGGCCGCCGCAACGCCTGAACGTCGTTTCTCAGGCGCAGCACTTCAAATTCCTGCTGGTGGATCACGCAGTACTCCACCGCTTCATGCCAGCGTTCACCGGTTTCTTTGTCAAAAGACTTCAGCGCGCGGATCATGTTCTCGTGGTGGCTTATCCGCGCCTTCGGGTTCGATGCAAAAAAAGTTTTAGTCCAGGAACCCGGCACCTCATAACGATATGCGCAGGAAGAATTCGCAAAATAATGCGTAACGCCATTTGCGCCAAACCAAAGCTGGAGCACCGCGTCGTCCACATCCACCATATCGCAAAACGCGGCCCGCTCTTTGGCAAGGCGTGTCGGGGCGACAATGGAAGCGGTCGGTACAAATCCCCCGCCTCCGCGGATCAATTCCTCCATAGGAATGTCGCAGTCCTCAGTGTACGGCATGACCCAGCCAACATGCTTCTTTGCCGGATCGACCATCTCCGCGGCCGTCACGCAGAGAGTACATTCCGGATGCGCTTCCATATAATCGATCTGCCTTTGGAGCTTATCCGGATCCGTCCAGTAATCGTCGCCTTCACAGATGGCGATATACTTTCCCCGCGCCAGCGGAAAAACATAATGCTCCAGAATCTTGGGGTCATGCGAGTATAGGTTTTCTTTTCGATAAACGCAGCGAAAAATCTCCGGATGCGCCGTTTCATACTCGCGTACGATATCCGCCGTACCGTCGAAAGACGCGTCGTCATGCACGATGATTTCGATGGGAAACGTCGTTTTCTGCAGAAGGAACCCGTCCAGCGTATCCCGGATATAAGGCGCATGTTGAAACGTGTCGCAAACAATGGACACCAGCGGGTCACTGTTTTTTACACTGGACGCCGCCTTACCGGGTACCGTTTTTTTCATCTGTACCGATGGATTATTCTCCATGCGATGCCCTCATGCGGATTTCACCGATACGCGAAATCCACGCCAGTCTGCGCCGGTTATGATTCAGGATCGCGCGCAGCTGCATCCGGCGCGAGCGGGAAAGCGCAGCGCTTTTTGCATATTTTCGATCCTCTGCGTCCAGGTGTTCTCCCCATGGATACTCCAAAACGGTTCGCATTTCCACTTCGCCGTCTGCCGCGCGATAATGCTGCCAGAACAAGGTAATAAGGCCGTTAATCTTTCGCGCGTGAAAACGCTCCAGATACTCCGGCGTATCCATTCCCCAGATGGTCATATACGTTCTCAGTTGATCCATGACCGCGTCGTTAAACTGCCGGTCGATCCGGCCCGGCAGAACCCGCGTGGATATACTTTGCTGGATCCGGCGATAGTTATAGAGCGGAAGGGAACGATATACGATAACCTGCGCATGCGTCACGGGGTAAAGCGACTGCAGAAGATCCTCCGTATGAGGATTGGACGCATAGACCTCATAGGGCGTATCGTCCGCTTTGACCAGCAAGGAACGAATCGCTTTGGTGCAGAGATTATTCAGCCGCCAGGAAGAAATCATCTCCACGTATACCGGTTTTTTTTCCGCTTCTCCGCGAAACACCGTCCCGTCCGTAAATACCGGTTCGGAGACGGCGGTTGTAAATTCCGGTTCATAACGATTGTAATAATTATAAATCACAAGATCGGCGTTTTCACGTTGAATCGTTTCCCGTATCACTTCCAGCGCATCCGGTTCCAGCGTATCGTCCGCATCCAGAAAAATGCAAAAATCGCCTTCCGCAGCGGCAACTCCCGCGCGCCGTGCGCTGATGAGACCTTTGTTCGGCTGGTGCAGTACCTTAACCTTTCCCGGATTAAGCGCGCGGCAACGGTCGCAGAGCATCCCCCCTGCGTCCACGGAACCGTCGTTCACCAGCACCAGTTCAAAGTCCTGCTCACTCTGGCGAAGTACGGAATCCAGGCACTCCTTTAAATACGGCTCGGAATTATACACCGGCACAAGTATACTAAAAAACATCTTTGGTTCCCTCTGCGTTAAGATCGCGCCGGAATCTTAGGCGCGCGCTCCGCGGCTTTGCGCACCGACGTCACCATTCAGGCCTTCGATCATCAATTCCCGAATGGATTCGCAGCGCAGCGAGTTGAGTATGTCCGTTTTCGACTGTCTGTCATAAACACGCGTAGGTCTGCGCCCATGAAGAACGTTGACCGCGCGAAGAATCGTATTCCCGCTTAAAAACACCTTAACCAGTTTTTCCTTCTGTTCCGCGGCATAAACGCTGTAACGCGCGGAAACAAATCCTTCCACGCGAATATGCAGCGAACGTCTTGTAAAACCGTCCAGAATTTTCCTGGCCTGTTCTTCGTTTGCCAGCGCCGCACCGCCGCGAACCCGCACGATCGGAACATAGTCCACCGAATCCGCACCATAGTCGCCAATGGTATACCGCACGAGAAGTCCCGTGTCGAAGCCTTCGTCGCCATCCTCCGCGTCGAAAATAAAATTGCCCTGCCCGTACACAATGGTAGCACCGTTCCATTTTTCCGCGCTGCCGACGCAATGGCTATGCTGGCAAATAACGAGAGAGGCGCCGCACTCCACAATCTTACGGCAGGTTTTCTGCAAATCGGGAGAAGGATACGCATAGTGTTCCCGGCCGCCATGGTACAGCACGATCAGGCGGTCGCAATTGCTCTTCAGTTCCCGAATCCGGTCGCCAAGGTTCACGAGGTCGAGCGGATTCGCACCCGCCTTGCGGTCGGTTGCACAGGAAAACTCGTGTTCACAGACGGTATACACACCGATCCGTACGCCATGGCGGGTATACAAAAACGGCTTATCCGCCTCGTCGATATCCTCACCGGCGCCAAATGTGGGAATGCCCTTTTCTTTCAGCGCCGCCTGCGTAGAGAACAAACCTTCCGCACCATGGTCGAGAATATGGTTGTTGCAAAGGCAGACGCCCGTAGGATTCAGCGAGCGGATCCCTTCGGCGCACTTGACCGGCGCAAGAAGTCGCGGGCCGCATTTGTTCGCGGGACTCTCGCGATCCGCCAAGGGCGTCTCCAGATTAAACAGTCGCAAATCGGCTGCGTTCCATACTTCATTCAACCCATCCTTTAGCAAATGCGGCGCGCTCGTCTGAAACGCTTCGAGATTGGAAACCGTCGGTACCACATCCGCGCCAATAAGAATTTTCAAGCTCATGCCTGCTCCTCCAGTTTTAGAAACTCGCCCATGATGCGGTCGCCTTCGCCGATATAATCATCGGCAAATCCGCTCTGGTCGAAAAAAGTCATCTCACCGAATTTTACGCCTTTATCCGTATTATATAAATCGACACGGACGTGTTTGATTCCTTTGGATAATGTCTCCGCAAGCGCGCGCATCGCTTCGAAACGCGCAGGTTTTACGAAAACAAAGTCCTCCGGCAGTTTCGCCGTAGCCTCGTTCACGGGAAACCGGTTAAACTCCCGATCGAAGAATATATAGTCCGCGTGCTTGTCCTTCCGGTTGGTGCAAACACAGACCGCACGGACAACCCCATCGAAGCAGAAAAATTTGTAATCATCCGGCAGGGTACCGTCGTTTGCGCCGATAAATGCCTCGCAGAGTACGCGTGGCGTTACTTCCCGGTAAAGCCATTCCCGGCCAATCGAAAAGTAGTTCTTACCGAATTGCCGGCGAAGCGCACGGATCGTCGCCTGCCGATTCAGCTTCGTTTTGTCCCGGCAAACGATTACGCCTCCTGAATTATGCGAGCACTTCAGCACAAAGCGCTCCGGCAATGCTGAAAAATCGATTTGGCACGGGTCGTCCCACACGCCAAGCGACTCGATCAGATACTCCGCGCCTGCCGTCTTTGAAACGAATTCCCGCACGGCAACCTTATCGACCAAACGGATGTATTCCGCTCTGCGTTCGTGAAGTTTCAACCATTGGAGTTTCTCGTTCATCGTCACCGGAGGATCGAGATGCAGTTCACGGCCCAAACGCGCGCGATAGAAACGCTTTAAGTACGTTTCGTCGTTCATCCGGCGAAACCACCCATGTTCGGCAAGCCAGACGAAAACGCGGCGTGGATTCTCCAGAAATCGATAGAACTTTTCTCCGTCCGACGCCCGGTTTTCTAAAATCCGGGTCGCCGCTGCCAGCAGCACGAGGTAAACGGCCGCGGTTCTGTCGTAATAGGATACCATTCCAACGTCCATGACCACCTGTGAAAGCATCAGGATCAGAAGCGCGCCTGTGGTCGCGCGCTCACACACCAGTTTGTCGCGCTTTACGCGCGTAAGAACCAGCGCGCGTATCGCTAAGACTGCCGCAATCATTTGCGCGCCGTAATACAGAATCAGCATCGGCAGTCCACCGGACACAAGCAGCTCGGTATAGTTGCAATGCGAATAGGTCTCCTCCGCGCCGTCAAGGAACCGGAAACAATCCAGTCCCCAGCCGGTCAGTGGTTTCTGCCGAAACGCCTCCATCGCAAGCGTGGCAAGAGAGTTGCGTTCCACTACGGAATCCGCATTGCCCCAGCCCATAATCATATAATGCGCGATGACCTGATAACGATGAAACAGGCCGTTACTGACGGCATTATCCTGAAAAATCAAAAAGTAAAAAGCCGTTCCGCCTACGGCAAGTAACCCAAGCAGTTTCAGATACCAGTATTTGGGATAAAGAATGAGGATCAGCGCGACGGTCAGCACTGCGGCAAGCGCAATAGCCTTTGTCGATTTGCTCAGCACAATCGTCGGCGCAAGAATCAGGATCGGCAGAAGCCAAAGCGCTCTTTTCTTCTGCGCGGCAAGGATCAGCGAAAACCCCATCGCCACAGCCGCAAGCATGCCGATCCAGTTCGGGTTAACGCCAATCTTGTTTCCAACGCGTCCCCACTCGAAATTCATCGGCATTTCCATCGCGATCGCGGCGGCGCTGATCGCGGTCGTCACCAGAACAACAGTCGCAAAGTATCGCCGCATGTCGCCTTGCAGGAGCAGATATTGAAACAGCAGGAAGAAAAAAAGCAGATTGATCGCCAGTGTCTTTACCATCGAAAGCGACGCGCCGCGATCGATCGCCCAGAAAAGCGAGCCAGCCGCGCCCCAGAGGATCAGAATCGCTCCAAATATAAGCCACCAGGAGAAGTACGCGCGCCTCCTCCGGATTCCGTACAGCAGGGTTACTCCAAAAAAGAGCAGCATGCAGATTCGCGAAACGAACGAGTGCTCCAGCAAAACCTCCGTCGCGAAATAAAGCGCAAACGAAAGGTCTGCCAGCAGAGGAAGATGCTTATCGATCGGCGACGGTTTCAAGGTAACGCCTCCATTCCGAAGCGACAACCGCCTCGTCCAGCCTTTTCTGAATCTGTGCCGCACATGCGCCAAGCCGCAACGCAAGCGCCGGATCGTCCGCCGCCGCCGTCATGGCGGCAAGCAGGGCTTTCTCGTCGCCGGTCGGTGTTAGCAAGCCGTTTTCTCCGTCGACGATCAATGACCGTACGCCCCCGATAGGGCAGTCCGTGGCAATGCAGCAAAGCCCGCAAGCCATCGCCTCAATCAGCACGTTCGGCATTCCCTCATAATCGGAACTTAGCACGAACATGGCACAGTCGTTGATATCCTCCAGCAGAGTCCTGCTCTGCCCCGGTAATTCAACGGCGCCGGCGACGCCCAAACGGCTTGCGGTCTTCATCAGCGCGTCTTTTTCCGGCCCTTCTCCGTAGATTACAAGCGAATACGTGTGATGTGTTTTATAGAAGCGCGCGAACGCACGGATGAGCAGCTGAAAATTCTTCTGCTCATGCAGCCTTCCCGCCGCGACGATCACATTTCTTCGCGTTCCTTCAAAAGGCGCGGGGATCCGCCCCGTATCAAGCGGATTATCCAGAACGACACCGCGGGAACGGATCGATTCGGGGAAATAATCCGCCGCCTCCTTCGTCTGGAATATGAACCCTTTAGCGAAGGGATAAACGAACCGCCTGAGAACCCGTTTTACCTTGTTCTCGGGATGGCGGTGCGGATCGTTTCGCTCGCTCACAATTACCGGCACGCCGGTTCCCAGCAGGAAAAGGACGGTCCAAACATTTACCTTCTCCGGCATGGCAAGAACCGCATCCGGACGCTCCTGCCTGACAATCTTTCTGAGTTTCCTGTAAGCACGCGGAATCTGGCTTGCTTTCAATGTTTTGCCAAACGTCAGGTAGATCTGCCGGATATCCTCATGCAAGTCATAAAACGACGGCACGCCGCATTCCGTTACAAGGACGCACTCGATCCCTTCCTGTGAAAAGCCGTTCAGAAGCTGGGCAATCACTCGCTCGGCTCCCCCTCCGCTCATCTTGTGCGTAACAACCATCAGTTTCTTCATCGTAACATCCGCCCTTGGAATCTTTCGAAGTCTTTCAGTTTTCTGTGCGGCCAATTAGCCGTTCATAATGCCGCATCAGCCGTTCTGCACTGTTGGTGGAATCGTATCCCGCAGCCTGCAGCCGAAGAATCGCGCCCTCGCTCGCTGCCGAACGCTCCGTCACCCGCCGGGTATCCAGCGATTCGGCAAACCGCTTCGTATCCTCGATCGGGCAATATTCCACAAGGGACGTAAGCGCCGCTTCTCTTGTGACACGATCGGAAACGAGACACCAAAGCCCCGCGCACTGCGCTTCCACAACCGTGAGCGGAAGTCCCTCGTGAAGGGAAGGCAACGTGAAGACATCCGCCGCCGAAAGCAGCGCGGGAATATCTTCCCGCCAGCCAAGAAAGCGAATTTGCTCCGCAATGCCAAGCCGAAGCGTCAACTGTTCGCAGGCGTTTCTGCCATCCCCGTCGCCTGCAAGCAGCAGAACCGCGCGGGGATTCTTTTTCAGCAGATCCGAAAACGCATGAATCAAAAAAGCCTGGTTCTTCTGCGTATTGAACGCGCCGATGTGCAGCACCGCCAGCGTTTCATCCGTTAGCCCCAACGCTTTGCGCAGAACCGATCTCGCTTCGGGGTCAAATCGAAAACGCTCCGTTTCCACGGCGTTGTTGAGCAACGTGCAGTCCATGTTTGGAAAAAGCCAGTTTCCGGCCGCTTCCGAGCATGCCATGGCATCCGTGCAAAGACTGTAAAACGGTTTGCGCAAAAGCCGGTCCGCCAGTCTCATCTTACACGTCGAGTTATGCGAATGCGCAATCCGAACCCTTGCTTTGCCGAGCTTCGCGGCGAACATCTCGGTAAACAGCGTCGCGCTGTTACCGTGTGCATGGACGATTTCAATTTCCCTTTGCCGGACGATCTTTGCCAAAGCGCGGATATAACGCGCTGGATTGCGGTTTCGTCCTTTCAGGATGAAGACCTGTCCGCCCGTTCTCTCAAACAAAGCTGAAATCTGCGCTTCCGGTTCGTTGGGAGAAACCAGGTCGCACCGAACGCGGGCGGCGTCCAAACCGGCAGCATAATTTGCCACGCTGTTCGTGACGCCGTTTTTTGCGCATCGCACCGTTAAAACCATGAGCACGCGGACCGGCGCCTCAGCCATGGCCGCGCTCACTTTCCCAGCGCGCGTAATTCGTCCTCGCGCCCGGTTTTTCTATGTTCGTAAATCTTTGCGTCCACAAGGAAACGATACCAGTAACTCTCAAAATAATGATAGATATACCCCTCCCGTCCATCGAGAAAGCCAAGACGGAAATAGTAATTATACACAAACCAAAGCCAGGCGCGAAGAAACATCGGCGCGCGATAATACACAGTAAACTTTTTTCTGCGGTGCCGCCGGAGCTGCTCGTCCGTATTGACTTCAAACGAAGCGCCCTCTTCATAGGCAAGATAATCCTGTAACTCCCGGATCGCATACCAGTTATAGCGCGAGATATAACTCGTTAAATCTTTAAAATCATAATGCAGATAGCGTTCCGAAATCGCAACGGTACGTCCTTCCAGCAGGATTGTGTGCGCATCGCGCTTGCGATCTTCAATTCGCCCCTTACCAGTTTTAAAAAGCATGATCTTTCGTTTTTTGCTGCCGCCATGCTTCATTTGACGTCCTAGAAAGAAAAAATCGCTCTCCATGACGATTCCATTCACTTCGTCCTCGGCATGCTCCGTAAGCAGCTTCTCGCACCGTGCGCAAACAGTGGGCGTAAAGCGCTCGTCCGCATCAAGCCGAAGCGTCCACTTCGTCGCTATGGCCGCATGATCCACGCCCCAGTTATATTGTGCGGCGTAATAGGTAAACGGGTGTTCGTATACATCCGCTCCGTGCTCTCTGGCAATCTCTGCCGTGCGATCCGTGCTCCCGCTGTCGATCACAACAACCCGTTTGCAGAAACCGGTTACGGAGTCCAGACAAGCTGCAAGATTGGCTTCTTCGTTGAGCGTTAACACGATTGCCGTAACGTCCGCCATCGCATCGTTCCCTTCAAGATCAAGGGGATTTTTCATCCCAAATACACTACTCTTTGCCTATCGTAGTGTACCATTTGGCGGGGGGTCTGTCAAACGCGGCGGACCGGTTCCGGCGTTTCTTCACGCAAGGTTTACAAGTTAGGTAAACGTCTGCACATTGCCTGTTTGCAGGCAGTTATGCTATAGTAACCGGTATGAATACGCCCTCTGTTCGTTACTTGTCACAGAATGTTTTAAAGAATATCGACATGCTCGAAATCCTGCATGTCGCTTCGTCCGAGACGCTCGTTTCGAGTGACTCCGGCACTTTGCTTCGAAACGGAAACCTCTATCTGCTATCCTGCGAAGCAAACGCGTCTTCGGCGTTCCTTCCGCTCTTAATCAAGGATCTGGATGGTGACCCGGACCGGATGATCGTTCTGCACGGTCCGGAACTGCGGGAACCACTTTTGCAGGACCACGGTTTCTCCCTCGTCATGGACTGCCGCCACGCAATCTATCAAAAGACCGATCCGGTTTCCTATTCGCTCCCAGAGAATACCGAGATCCGCAGGCTCGATCAAACCCATCTCGACTTCGTCCATTGTCATTACCACACTGTGGATGACGTCGGCTATATTCGCGAGCGCATCGAGGCGGGGATGTTCGGTGTATTCCTCGAGGGTCGAATCGTCGGTTTTGCCGGCACGCACGACGAGCGCTCCATGGGACTGCTGGAAATTCTGCCGGAGTACCAGCGGCTCGGTCTCGCTTATGCTCTGGAAGCGCATATCATCAACGATCTGCTTCTCCGCGGCAGAGTTCCGTTTTGTCAGGTATCCATCCAAAACGAACCGTCGCTCGCGCTGCAGCGTAAACTCGGACTTACGATTTCAAATTGTATCATTCACTGGCTTGCGCACGGCCGCATCTGCTAAAGAGCATAGGCGGATAACGACAAAAGCGGGACGCATGCCCCGCCTTTTCGTTATGTTCCTATGCCGTTCAATCCTATGCCGTTCAATCCTGAATATTGCTTTCCTTCTGAATATAGATTGGACGTTGTTTCACCTGCATATAGGTCCTTGCCACATACTCGCCGATAATGCCGAGCGCCAGCAGAACGAACCCACCGAGGCAAAGCGTAATCGCAAGAAGGGAAGGATACCCGGCAACCGGATTTCCCCAGATCATGGCGATGATCACGCGGATGACCATGTAGACAAGCGCCAGCGCCGATATCACACTTCCCGCCGCGGTTGCAATTTGCAGCGGCGCGGTTGAGAACGATACGATTCCTTCCACGGCATAGCGCATCAGCTTCCAGAACGACCATTTTGTCTCACCGGCGGCACGTTCCACGTTTTCATATTCCAGCCAAACGGTATCGAATCCCACCCACATAAAGATTCCTTTGGAGAATCGGTGATACTCTCCAAGTTCCAGCACCGCGTCCGCCACACAGCGCCGCATCATTCGGAAATCACGCGCTCCGTCTACGAATTCCGTATCGGAAATGCGGTTGATGATCCGGTAAAACGCGCGCGCAAACGCACTTCGAATCCTCGGCTCGCCTTTTCGGGTAACGCGGCGTGTGGCGACGCAGTCGCATTCTTCCTCCACCAGACGTTTGAGCATCTGCCCGATCATTTCCGGCGGGTCCTGCAAATCGCAATCCATTACGCAGAGAAAATCGCCTTTCGCATTCTTCAGCCCCGCATACATCGCAGCTTCCTTGCCAAAGTTGCGGGAAAACGAAATGTATTTCACCCGTGCGTCCGCTTTTGACAAATCCCGCAGGATGTGCAGCGTGTTATCCTTCGACCCGTCGTTAACGAGAATCAGCTCAAAATCATAATCCGTCAGCGGCTGCAGTACCCGCTCCATCATCGCTTTATAATACAACGGAAGCATGGGCTCCTCATTGTAGCAGGGACATACGATTGAAACCAGCGGCTTTTTCGGCATAGTTCTGCTCCTTCCGAATCGAGGATTCCCCGTCCTTTTTCATGAAGCGGGATTATTTCGGCTGGATGATCGGCACGCCCTGAATCAGCATGGAAACCATATATCCAACCAGCCATACGGCAAGGGCGAGAATCAAGGCCGTGCGTCCATTGTGAATCGAGCGGCGAACGCGCTTCTCAATCATGTTCGGCGCAAGCAGCGCAATCAGCACAGCGCCGATCGTTCCTGCCATACCGATGGATTCCATATTGGCAAAATACGTTAACAATGCCCCGCAAAGAAAGCCAAGCAAAGCGCCAACGGCCCATTGGACCCGCTTCCACTTTTTTTCCGGGTAATTACGCACACGCGTCTGCAGTTCGTCGAGTTCCTCTTCCGGATTGGGAGAAACATCCTGTTTGGATGCCGAAACGTCGGCATCCTGTTCGGGCAAGACGGGTTTATTCTCTTCCAATGGATTCCACCTCCGAAGTACAATAGGGGCATCGCGTCGCATCTGCCGCGATTCTTGATTTACAGTAAGGACAAACCTTTTCCGACGGAGCGGAAGATTCTTCCGCTTTCCCGTGCTGGAACCTGCCGCCGAGCGCACGCGTCGCGTTGATAACCTTAACAAGCAGGAACAGAACCGTCGCCATGATCAGGAAATTGATGATCGCCGTAAGGAATGCTCCATAGCCAACGGATACTCCGCCGACCTGCCAGACAAGGTCGGAAAAGTTCGTATCCGCAAACAGGCCGATCAATGGAGAAATGATATCTTTGACCAGTGAGTCGACAATACTTTTAAACGCCGCACCAATCATTACGCCTACGGCAAGGTCGATCACGTTTCCCTTGGACAGGAATTCCCTGAATTCAGAAAGAAATCTTTTCATACGAATTATGACCTCGATTCGCGTTGCATAAAAAACAGTCGGTCTCATTCGGCAAGGGTTACTGCGCTTAGTATACCATCGCTTCCGGTTCGTTTCAATCGAAACCGAAACGGATAGCAGATTGTGTGCTACCGGTCTACTCTTTTTTGAACGAAATCTTGCAATAGCGGCGTGCGTATGCTAGAATAATCAGGCTAAGCCGAAGTGATGGAATTGGCAGACGTGACGGACTCAAAATCCGTTGTTGGCGACAACGTGTGGGTTCGAGTCCCACCTTCGGCACCACAAAAAGCGCTGGAATTGAACGATTCCAGCGCTTTCTTTCGGTTTTACGCGAGACAGTATTATGAACCTTGCGACTAAGCAGTTTTAACGTTCAGAATCGCATCCCTGAGCACCCTGCCGATCGGTGCTGCAATCGAAAGCGTGGCGCAGGCGTCTTTGCTCGTTTTGCCGAGGTTAATCACAACAAGATTGCCGCCTGTAAAATAATCGACCAATCCCGCTGCCGGATACACCAGCAACGAGGTGCCGCCGACAATCATCGTATCCGCCCGATGGATCTGCGTGATGGCGGAGCGCCATACTCCCTCGTCCAGCGGTTCTTCATAAAGCACGACGTCCGGTTTGATCAAACCGCCGCAGTAACAGCGGGGAACGACGCTCTTTTTCATCACTTCGTCGAGCGTATACGCTCGGTTGCAGTTCACACAGTGGTTGCGAAAAACGTTCCCGTGCAGCTCAAGCACGTTTTTGCTGCCGGCTTTCTGATGCAACCCGTCAATATTCTGCGTGATGACCGCGGACAGTTTCCCCTCCGCCTCCAGTTGCGCCAAAGCGCGGTGCGCATCGTTTGGCTGCGCCTTTGGGTGCAGAAGGTAGGCACGGTAATATTCAAAAAACTCTTCCGGATGCGTTTCAAAAAACGTGCGGCTCAAAAGCACTTCAGGCGCATGCCCAAATTGCCGCATCGCGGTGAAAACACCGTCGCTCGAGCGGAAATCCGGTATGCCGCTTTCGGTGGAGGTGCCGGCCCCTCCCAAGAAAACGATCCTTTTGGATCGCGCAAGTATCCCCTTCAGTTGCCAGACCTGCTCGTTGAGCGCAACCGAATTTTCAACTTTCGGCACCGTTTGCTTGATCTGACGTAGTTGATCTTCTATCGCGTCTTTCATATTCTCTTTTCCCTGCATCATTGGGTTCCGTAAAACGAAGCCTGTCGAATCAGCCTAGAAAGGATCGCGAGGACGTGCGTAGTAGGACTTGGCGTTTTGTTCTCGTTATTGGTACATTATATCATACGGTCTCCTGTTTGAATAGGAATTCCCTCGACATTTCACCGTTTCTCCCAGATTTCTTTCATAAGCTTTTTCAATCCATTCTCTCTGCCTCGTTGCCAAACTTCTTTTAAAATAGCCCATCCCTGCAAAAAACTGACATGTTTCTGTCTGGATTGCTCCTCATTACCATGATACAATACATTTATGAAAATAAGATTTACAGATGCGCGTATCCTTCCTCTGGATCGTGTCACACCGCTTTTCACCGGAGAACTGGTAACAGATGGCCCCGTCATTCTCGCAATGGGTGCGGATTGCTCCCCGTATGGTCCGTTTGACCGTGAAATCAATTGCCACGGTAATCTGCTGATGCCGGGGTTTAAAAACGCGCATACGCATAGCGGAATGACGTTTTTACGCTCTATGGCGGACGATCTGCCCCTGCAGCGCTGGCTTACGGAACAGGTTTTTCCAAGGGAAGCGCAATTGTTACCGGAGGATGTATACATTCTCACGAAACTCGCCATCCTCGAATACCTTACCAGCGGCATTACAATGATGTTCGATATGTATTTCCCGCGTGAGAGCGTCGCGCAGGCTGCTATAGACACAGGCTTTCGCACCGCGCTTGTCGGCTGCGCAAACGACTTTGGCGGAAGCGCCAAGGAAACCGAGGAAGAATATGCGCGCTACACAACGCTGCACCCGCTGATTACCTACCGGCTCGGATTTCACGCGGAGTATACGACGTCCTATCCCCTGCTAAGCGACCTGGCGGACATGGTCCAGTCACTCCGCCAGCCATTTTATTCGCATTTGTGCGAAACAAAAACCGAAGTGGAGAGTTGCCTGGCGCATAGTGGAATGCGTCCCATAGAGTATCTCGACTCGCTGGGATTGTTCGACTTTGGCGGAGGCGGGTACCACTGCGTCCATGTTTCCGAACACGAACTGGAGATCATGAAAGCACGCGGCATGACAGCCATCACATGTCCCGGTTCCAATACCAAACTCGCCAGCGGCGTTGCCCCCGTTTATGAATTTTTGGAGCGCGGCATCCCCGTCGCCATCGGCACGGACGGACCGGCCAGTAACAATTGTCTCGATATGTTCCGGGAAATGTTTCTTGTGACCGGTCTGCAGAAGCTCAAGCACGGCGCGGAGGCGGTAAACGCGCTGGATGTGCTGGACATGGCCTGCCGTAACGGTGCGCTCGCTTCCGGTTTTCCGGATTGCGACTCTCTGGCGCCGGGCAAACAGGCGGATCTTATCCTGATCGACTTATCGCAGCCGAATATGCAACCTTTGAATAATATTGAGAAGAATATCGTGTACAGCGGCAGCAAACAGAATGTCGTACTAGCGATGATCGCGGGAAAGGTTCTCTACGATCACGGTGCGTTTTTCATTGGCGATGAACCTGAACATATCTATGCCGAAGCAGAGCGTATTGTGCATCGCATTCAATAGCGCAGCCGTATCCCATAAAAGACTATCTTTTTATCGAGGTTTGAACACATGTATCAGATGAATCAAATCGCCCCGCTTTTTACGGGCTGGAACGAACCTTTGATCCAATCCGTTTTGCAGGGGCACATGGGTTATGCTATTGTGGATCATGCAGAAACGCCAACCTCCGCGCAGCTTGTTCTTGGAGATTTCTGCTTTTTCGGCGGTGCGCCCAGCAAACAAATCGTCGCAAAGGCGGCGGCCGAAGAATTGGTGCCCCAGAATGAAGCATGGTGCAGTGCAATCGAAAGCGTTTGGGGCGATCGGGTTGTCAAACGTCTTCGGTATTCGATCAAAAAGGAACCGGACGCCTTTTGCCGGGAGTCGCTGCAATTTCACGTGGACTCGCTGCCGGACGAATATGAACTTCGTCTTTTTGATGAAGCGCTTTATGCGCAGTCGTTTTCCGAGAAATGGTCCCGTGATTTCTGCGCCTGTTTTCAGGATTCCAGCGACTTCCTGCACCGGGGATTCGGCGTAGCGGTTCTCTGCAACGGCGAATTCGTGTCCGGTGCCAGTTCCTATACGGTTTACGACGGCGGAGTCGAAATTGAAATCGACACCAAACCGGAATTCCGGCAACGCGGCCTTGCTACTGTCTGCGGCGCCCGGTTTATTCTGGAAGCGCTCGACCGGGGTCTTTACCCGAGTTGGGACGCATTCGATCTACGCTCCGTAGCCCTTGCGGAAAAACTCGGCTACCATGTGGATCGGCCTTACGTAATCTACGTCATGCGATAATAGAAAAGCTTCGGCCGGGAAAGAATCCATGCCGAAGCTTTTTCATTTCATACGAATTGACCGTTGACTTACCCCATAGCGGGAATCGCCTTGGCGGCACCGCGCTTGCGGAAAAGGCTCTTCCGCTCGTGCGTAAGGAACGAAACGGTATCCTTGATCGTCGTGTTGATATCACGAGGACGATAACCCAAATCGCGTTTCGCTTTCTCATATGTGAAGCGGGCGTTACTCGTCAGGGTATAAAGCGTATAGCGCGTAAACAGCGGCGATTCGTGACGGATCTTATAATAGAGCTCCGCCAGCGGCGCGGTCAGTTTGGCAAACCAAAGCGGCAGTACGGTTGTGATTTTGCGCCCGCCGGTCACGCGGGAAAGCGTGTTGAGCAATTCACGCACCGGCATGTAGCGATTGGAAAGAATGTAGCACTCGCCCTTCTTGCCTTTCTCCGTCGCCGCGATCACACCGTCCGCCACGTCGCGAACATCCACAAAATCATATCCCCCTTCCACGCAGGCCGTCAGGCTTCCGTTGAGGTAGTTAATCACCATTTGCGTCAGATGTCCATGGCCGTAATCGTTCGGGCCAATGATGCCGGAGGGCTGAATAACGGTCGCGTTGAGTCCTTCCTTTGCCGCGTCCAGCACGATCTGTGTCGCGGCGGCTTTCGTCTTCGCGTAAAGACCGATTACGGTATCCGGCTGGAATCCATCTACTTCGTGCATCACGTCGCCTTGCGGCAATTCCGGCAAGGCATGGACCGAACTGATATAGACCAGCTTTTTCACGCTGTGTTCCTTACAGAGGGCGACCACATTTTCCGTGCCGCGTACGTTCACGTCCACGACGCGCTGGTCATATTTTGTCGCAACGGATACGATGCCGGCACAGTGGATCACAAACACTTCGTCATCCGGCGTAAGGCCATAGAACAAAGGTTCCAGGGATGTTTTATCCCGAACGTCGCCGCGAACAATGGAGACTGCGTCGCCATACAGCATGGTAACGTCTTCATTTGGCAGCGCAAATCCACGGACGGTTTCCCCCGCTGCCAAAAGTTCCCGAGCAACGGTGTTGCCAAGATGCCCGCCGACTCCCGTAATAATATAAACTCGTTTCATTTGAGGTATTCCTCGCTTTCTGACTGTCCCTTATCCTGCTCTATCGTTTCCAAACCGTAAAAACGGCTGTTTTTCCAAATCTTCATGGATCTATTTTACGATTACATTGTTAAGCGGTTATTACAAAAAACTGACAATTTATCGACAGACTTGGGGCTTCTTTATGACCCCGTCGCAAGAATCGCAATGGATCGACCGCCTTTTTGCGTTTTTTGCCTTAAATCACTTGACAACCGCAGTGTATCAAGGCATTTTCAACTCTTCATCAAGAGTATTTGATGTTTCCAATTTTGTTACAATCCGTCGATTCAGCGCCCCATTTGGAGCAGACGTTACACGGAAACGCCTTTTCCCATGTTCAATTGCACGGATACATTTGTTCGTATATAATAGAAACATGGCCCTTTCAGGCAACAGCTGATAGAATTGGAGGATATCTATGAACGACGCTATACTTCGCGAACACTATCAAAACCGTGGACAGGACGGCGCTTCCGCCGACAGCGCCGTTGCCGCCGTTGCCGAGCTGGAGACATGGCTGCTTTCGCGGGGTGTTTTTCTGGAAGCGGTTTGCGCCGGTATCATTCGCGTTTATCTCGATCAACTGATAAACGATAACCGAAACACGCCGGAAACCCTGCTTGCTCTGGAGCGTTATTTCTATCTGATAAACAATCATGGAGCCTATCTGTACATGGCCCGGCTGCTTGGCGGAATAGGCGTGTTCGGCAGTATTGCAGACCGCCTGTCTAAGCTGGAAGGATCGGCGTTTGCCAACTCCGCTTTAAGCGGAATTCAGCAGCCTGCAGCCGGCCAGGAACCTGCCGCTTTTCCGGTTATGACCGAAGCGCTCGTGAACCGTTTGAAACAAAGGCTTCCCGAGCCGACCGTTCAGCGCGTACTCGCCGGAAACCATCATCAGATACCGGCTTCCGCTTTCGAGCAGGAGAAACGGTTTTACCAGGCTGCCTCATCCCTGGACGATTATCTTAGGAAAAAGCACACGCGTAAAGTCGCCGAACTTCAGCACCACTGCGACACCGGCACGGTTTGGTTCGAGCAGGAGATCACGCAGCCGGTCGTTGACTATGTAGCCGCAAATCAGGAGATTCTCTCCGCCGTTCGGGATGGCGATACGCTCTATCATACGAAAATCCCCTATGATCCAGCACGTTATCTGAAGGAATCCTCTCCCGAGCGCAAGCGGTACTACGCCTGCCACTGTCCGCTTGTTCGGGAAGCGATTCTTCAGGGGCAGACAAACGTTTCGCCAACCTGGTGCTATTGCAGCGGTGGGTTTGCCAAGTATCCCTATGAAGTGTTGTTTGGAAGAGAATTGCGCGTAACCCTTCTTCAGTCGGTGCTAAAAGGCGACGCCGTCTGTCGGTTTGCCATTCATCTTGATGACGCGCCGGAAGAACGCACTGATCGAAATGTACAGTAACCTTCCTCGAAAAATCGGGATACAAGAGCAGCCGGATGAAGCCATTGCCTTCGTCGGTTCTGCAACTTTTTGCGGGTTCTGTTCGCCGGGTACATGATAGGATATCCTTATATACGAATTGTCCTCTTCCGGAAAGGAGCCTTGCAAGCATGAATCCCGATCTATTTTTGAACTATGCTCTTCAAATGGGCGTCCCGATTCCATCGGCAAACGAATATCTCGATATCCTGCGTTCACTCGAGCAATGGCTTGCAAAGCGCGGCATTCCAATAAATGACATTGCGCTAAAGGATCTTCGAAAGTACCTGAAACACCTGATAAAAACGAACCAGAATACCATCGACTCCGTACTGGTTTTGAAGGAATATTATTTTCTGGCGGGACGCACGGATTTAATGGTGTTTTTAAGCGAGGTCAGCGACTATCTGCTCGACTTTGAAAACATTGTTGACCATCTCGAAGAGTACGTCGGCAAAGTTGCGGCCGATGAGATCCGCTTTATGGACCTTACCCCACCCTATGGAACGGATCCAAACGAACTTCCTGTTTATACGGAAGAATTTCTACGCGCGCTCTATAAATCTTTTCCGGAGGATATCATCCGAAAATCGCTTTCCAATCGGAACGACGGGATTATCCCGGCCAGCTATGAAATGGAGCGTTCCCTGTATCAAAACAGCGCGTCAATGGACGAATATCTTCTTGCGAGCGCAAGGATGAAGGAAATCCGTTACTTTGGCATGCGGTTTGCCAAATCCAGATGGGGCGACTTGTTTTTTCCGGAGGAGTATCTTCGGTTCGTTTCCCAGTTTCAGGAGATGCTGTCCGGTGTTCGGCGCGACGGCACGATCTATGTCACGCAGGAACCGCTCCTGCCCGGCCGGTACAGAAAAACAAAATCTTTTGCGCGGCGGCGCTACTACGCCTGTCAGGATCCTTATGTACGAGCTTCGTTTCTAAACAAGAAAGCATCCATTTCTGTCGTTTGGTGCGAGCGCTGTGTTTCGCGTTGCAAACAGAAATTTGAATATCTTCTGGAACGACCGCTTACGGCGGAAGTCGTTGAATGCGCAATCATGGGCGATACGCTCTGCCGCTTCGCGATCCATTTGAACGGCTCCACAGTGCCGCAAGATAGAACTGGAATACAGGATTAAACTTGAAAACGGGTCGATCGGAAAACGGAAGGCAGATCTGCCTTCCGTTTCAGTTTGTCAAGAAAGTTTCTAGGATTGTTAAGGGCTGTAGCCCTAAACACCCATTTTTTCCGGCTGTGCCGGTTCATCCGGCGCAACGGATCGCCCGTTAGGGCGGTTTCCTTGTGCTCTTTTCCGCCCGTAAGGCAGA
>JAYFNY010000048.1:0-31138 GCA_034933205.1 Eubacteriales bacterium | reverse complement strand
TACTCCGGGTGCTTGTTCACCACCGCATCCAGCGACGCATACACTTCCTCCACCGTCTGCAGAAACTCCGGCTCGCTTGCGTTCTTCCGCTTTATATCGCTCAATACCCGATCGATATAGGTATTCATGTTCGTTTCCTCCTTGCCTATGCCGATGTGTCACCCGTTTATCGTCTTCCAGGGCGGCGTATCCGGCAGACACTTGTCAAACTGTTCCATCTGGTGCTTCATTCGCTCTCCGGCATATACGCCATCCAGAAATGCGTCGATCCCGTCCGTATAGAATTCCTTCCAGGAGCGCAGTTCATCGTTCGGACGAATCGGATAGAACAAAATCCCGTTTTGCTTCGCCGCGCAGAGGTCTCCGGGCGCGTCGCCCAGCATGACCGACTTACGCGAATCATAACCGCCTTTCACGTAGGAAATGATCTCCTTTTTGCTGCCGTCCTCCTGCGCGCCTAAAAACGCAACGTAAGAATCCAGCCCGTGTTCGTGCCATTCGTGCAGCAGCGCTTCGCGCGGCGTTGCGGAAACGATCACGATATCCGCGGACCGGCTTAACCGTTGCAGGCTCTCGCGGACAAACGGAAACGGCGGAATATTGCGCACCAGTTTCGCCACGCGCTGGTTCATATCCAGCGACCATGCCAGCGTGCGTGCCATAACGGGGTCCTGCGTCAGTTTGCTGACGGCGTCGTTGTTCAGAATCGGCGCCGTTGCCACCCATCTGCTCAGGGAAGCGTAATCCGGCATAACGAAGTTCCGCTCCTTGACTTCCGCCCGCTCGGAAAGCAGATCCAGCACCTGCACAATCGCATGGAACCGGCTGCAGCCGCGGCTCTTCGAATAGAGATTGACGTATTCCCACGCCTCCCGGGCATAGCGGGAAATTGCCTGAAGCCCCCACTGATCGATCGTGGCCGGACAGAAGCATTCCTTATGTTTAATCTCCATCGTATCGAACGCGCAGCCGTCCGAATCGATGCAAACCAAATGCTCGTTTTTTGGAGTATAGCGTTCTTTGTTTGTATCCATATTTCGCCTCACCAGAATATCGCCTAGAGAAGATATTCTTCGATCGTCTTGGCGACGCCGTCCCGGTCGGCCGAATCGGCAACGACATCGGCTATCTTTTTCAGTTCGTCATCCGCGTTTGCCGTAGCCACGCCGAGGCCCGCCCGGCTGATCATGGAACTGTCCATCCCCATGGAATCGCCGAAACTCATGACGTTGTCAAACGTCAGGCCCAGGCGGTCCAGCAAGGTTTGCACCGCCTTGACCCGATCCGTATTTTTACTGTAGAACTGGAGATCCTTGCGGGTTCCGTCGAGAAAATCCACATACGGCTTCTCCTTCAAAGAATCGGCAAACGTCGCCTGCAGTTCTTCCGGCACGCCGTAAAGATTGAATTTTTCGACGCCGATGTTCTGCTCAAGGAAAAAGTCGGACAGTTTCCCAAACACGCCTATCTGCCTTCCGGCTTCAAAATACCAAACATGATGCGGCGGAACGGGATAGCGATAGAGCTCGTTCAGGATATCCTTTTCAAAATACAGCCGGCCTTCCGCGGCGATTTCGCTGTAAATATGCCGGCCTTCATACATGCGGCAAAGCTCCGCCGACTGCTCGGGCGTAAAGGTTGCCTGATAGAGGATCTCTCCGGTCAGCCGGTCAATCACGCGGCTGCCGGCGGAGGACACCCAATACCGAAACGACAGATCCCCGTCGATCTGCGGCGGAAACATATCCGCGTTCCTGCCCGTGCAGGGAATGCAGAGAATCCCGCGCTTCTGGCACTCCTTCAGGGCGTGCATCGTACGGTAGCTCAACCAGATCTGGTCGCGCTGAAGAGACGTGCCGTCAAAGTCGAACGTAATGGCTTTGATCTGCGATTTATGAAACATAGTTGTTCCTTTCTCCTTCTTGTTCGTTACCTATCAATATCCGAATTTCCGGTCAGGCGGAAGGATCGGATCACGCATGCGACAGCTTCGTCGTTACCGATCAATTTCCGAGTTTCCGGTCAATCGGAAGAACAGAATCATGGATGCGACAGCTTCGTCGTTACATATCAATATCCGAATTTCCGGTCAATCGGAAGAACAGGATCATGGATGCGACAACCGTTACGCTTAGGATCGTCGCCAATGCCGAAGCAACGCCGTACGCGCCGGAGTTGACCTGCGTGAAGATCGCGATGGACATCGTCGCGGTCTTCGTCGTATAGAGCATCAATGTGGCGGACAGCTCCTGGATCATCGTAATCCAGCTCAGGATCGCGCCGGAGACGACGCCCGGAACCATGACCGGAAGCGTTACTTTAAAAAAGGTCGGAAGCGAATTGTAGCCCAGCGAGAGGGAAGCTTCCTCGATGTTCGGGTTTATCTGGCGCAGGATGGACGCGCTGGAGCGCAGCGTGTATGGCAGGCGGCGCACGATATACGCAATGACGATGATCGTGCCCGTTCCGCCGAGGGCAAGAAAATTGACCGAGTTTTTCGTCAGCGTAATCACATGCCCGAGAATCTGAACGGAGCGTTCCTCGGCGATGCGCTTCCCCATCTCCGCGGAAAAGTGCGCCGGAAATCCGATCCCGTTGTTGTAGCAGATCAAAAGCATCAGGCCGAAGATGATGCCCGAAATGACATACGGCATCTGCGCGCAGGTATCCACCACTCTCGTGATCACATTCTTGCGGCGGACGGTGATATAGGCAAGCATCGTGCCGAAGATAACGATAAACACGATGGCTATAATGCCGAATTTGAACGTGTTCGCAATGGCGCTGCCCATTTCCGACCACGCGTATGAATAGTTCTCAAGGGTCCAGGCGGTCTTGATGATGCCATGCTTGACCTCCCGGAAGGAAAGCACCATGCAATAGAGCATCGGCAAAACCGCAAGGAACGACACGAGGTATACGTAAATATGCGCCGCCACCCCGCCGACTCCGTGCATTTTCTTCGGTTCCGGCGGATTGAGCATGCTCATGTTGTAGTTCCTGCGGCTGAAATACGTCTGCAGCAGGAACACGACCACCGCCACGAGGATCATGATAAGCGCGATCGCCGAAGCGAAGTACGCGTCCGAACCTTCCTCGCTCAGCCATTCGTTATACACCAGAACCGGCATGGTCGTGTATCCCTCGCCGATCAGACGCGGCGTTCCGTAATCGGCGAACGCGCGTAAGAAAACAATCGCCGCGCCGGCCAGGATCGTCGGCGTAATCAGCGGCAGGCTTACCTTGCAAACCTTCTTCAGCCCGTGGTCGCCCAGGCTTTCGGCCGCTTCGCCCAAAGACTTATCCACCTTTTTCAGCGCGCCTTTCGTATACATGTAAATGTAAATGAACAGGTTGAGCGTGAAAACGAGCAGAATGCCCGAAAAGCCGTAGATCGTTGGCAGTTCAATGCCAATGGACGAGAAAAACTTCGTAACGCTGCCCGCGCGCCCCAGCATCAGAATCCAGGAATACGCGCCGATGAACGGCGGCGAAAACATGGACATAATGATGAGAATATTGACGACTTTATTCCCGTGGATCACGAAATTCGTCGTGATATACGCAAGCGACACACCGATGAGCATGGCCAGTATCGTGGAGCAGAAGGTGACCTTTACGGAATTCCAGATCGCCTGCCGGTAATAGGCGGACGAGAAAAATTTCGCAAAATTCTCAAAGGAAAAGCTCCCGCGGTTTTCCACGGTCTGGAATGCGTTTGAAACCAGATGCGTCAACGGATAAATCAGGAAAAACCCAAAGAAAACCAGCGACAGGATCGTCATGAAGCTCCAGAAATCGAACCGGCGGCCTTTTCTAAACATGGCTTTCAACCCCTTCGATCAGAGTCGTTTTTTCCGTTTTGTCAAAAACATTGATGCGCCGCTCATTCACGTTCATCCAGATTTCTTCGCCGGTCTCGTAAATTCTCAGAGCGGTGTTGGTATCCGAGGAAACCTCGCAAACCAGGCCGCCTTCGAACACAATTTCATACTTGATGTTCTTGCCGAGGAACTGCTTGAGCCGTACCTTGCCCTTGGCGCCCTCGCCTGGGTTCACAATCACAAATTCTTCCGGCCTTACGCCTACCAGCACTTCCCTGCCGGGCTGCGCCGGTACCATATTGTCCAAAGCGACATCGATGCCGATCTCCGTCGAAATTACAGTGTTCCTGCCGTCTGCGGACTTCACAACGCCCGGGATCATGCTGGAAGAACCGATAAAGGTTGCGACAAACGTATTGTATGGCCGTGAATAAATCCTCTCCGGTATATCGATCTGATAGATATCGCCCGCGTTGATCACGGCGATGCGGCTGGAAATCGCCAGCGCCTCTTCCTGATCATGGGTCACGTATACGGTGGTGATGCCAAGATCGTGCTGCAGGCAGCTGATGACGGAGCGCATCTCAAGACGCAGCTTTGCGTCGAGGTTGGAAAGCGGCTCGTCCATCAAAAGGACCTGCGGTTCCACGACAACGGCGCGCGCGAGCGCTACGCGCTGCTGCTGGCCGCCGGAAAGCTTATCCGGATAACGGTCCTTGTATTTCGTCAGCCGGACGGCTTCCAGGATTTTTTCCACGCGTTTCTGGATCTCCTTCTTCGGGAGCTTTTTATTCTTTAAGCCGTACTCTACGTTCCGGTAAACAGTCATATTCGGGAAGATCGCATAGCTTTGGAAGACCATGCCAAAATTGCGCTTATAGATCGGAACTTCATTTATCACCTGGTCGTCAAACGCAATCGTGCCTGCCTCAATGGAGTTGAAACCCGCGATCATGCGAAGCAACGTCGTTTTTCCGCAGCCGCTGGGACCGAGAAGCGTAAATAATTCTCCGGGCTTAATATCGATGGACAGATTTTGAATGACAACGTTGTCCTCATATTGTTTCTTTACATGATGAATATGGATTGCAACCGCCATACTGCTCCTTTCATGATTGCCCGCCGTCCTTGGAAAGCCGCAGACGGCGGGCAGGATCTCTTCAAACAGACTGTTTACTGAAGTGCGCTGATGATATCCTGAAGTTTGGACTTGAGATCGCTGGTTGCCTTGACCCACTCGACCGGGTAAGCGACCGACGGCAGATTGTCGCTCGTGGGAACCGAGTTCAGCGCGGTGAAGGAGACGTCCGCACGGACGGAGCGCATGAAGCATTTGTCCGCCAGCGCCTGCTGGACGTCGTGGGAGATCATGAAGTCGATAAACGCCTTTGCGTTGTCCGGATTCACGCAGTTCTTGATGACGCCCACATAGGAGTTACGAAGCGTGATCCCTTCCTTGGCATAAACGGCCGATACATCCACGCCGTCCGCCATCAGCTGCAGAACCAGTTCTTCATTCGTGATGCCGACTGCGTATTCGCCGTTGGCAACGCCCTGCGGAACCTTCGAGGAGCTGTCGTACATCTTGCCGTCCAAATTCGCGTAGAACTCCTTAACGAAGTCCCAGTTGTCGTCCATGGAGTTTCCGTGGAGAGCGGCTTCGGCGGCCAGCATGTTGATGACCTGTTCACGCGCGGAAGAGGAAGCGGAGGGATCGACATAGCTGATGTTGCCCTTCAGAACGGGGTTCAGCAGGGATTCCCAGCCATCCACCGTAATGCCCAGATCCTTGACCATGGCGTTGTTGACGATGATGGTGTTGACGTTGATCTGCTCCGGCGTGAAGTATTCGCTCTCGCCGCAGAAGGAAGGCAGGCATTCCGACGCGATCGGCGAGGTGTAGGGATCGAGGTAATCGGTCATTCCGCTGAAAACGGAGTAGGCGGGCCCAAGCAGGACATCGCCCTGCGGGTTGCTGGCTTCCGCTTCGATGCGCGCGGTCAGTTCGCCGGAACCGGCCGTAATGAACTCGATTTCACAGTCCGGATACAGGGCATTCCACATCTCGGTCAGAACGGTGGTCGTATCCTCGCTGTTCGCGTTGTAGATCACAACTTTTCCGGTCGGTGTGTAAGCGGGCGCTTCCGTGGCGGCGGCTTCTTCCGTGGCGGCGGGTTCTTCCGCGGCGGCGGGTGCTTCCGTAGTGGCGGCCTGGCCGCAGGCGGTGCACGCCAGCAGCAGTGCCATAACGGCGCTGAGCAACACGATCCAATGCTTGTTCATAAGTTTTCCTCCTGTTTATTCTTATTATTTGTCGCTAAGACAAATAGCGTAAGCCATATTGGATGTAGTACGAGCATATTCGATGCAATGGATGTGAAAACAATTCCGGTGTCTCCCCGGCCGATTCCATCGGCGGTTCTTTCGATCCCTTCCCGAATGGATGGTTGGATGCGATATGATTCTTCCGATTCTCCTGCCCTTGACAACGCGGCTAAGCGCCGTGCCCTCTTTGCTGCGCGCGTCCCACGCCGGCAACCGGACGCCTTACCCGACCGTTTCCGCTCCCGGCGCCGGCGAATCAGGATCGCGCGCGTAACCATCATATCACCGCGGCTCGCCGGTTCAATAGGCGTGGCGAGCCGCCTTACTCCGATCGGCTTTTCCGTCACGGCGCAATATGACGTGTACGCCCGAAACCCGCCGCGGGGATCCGGGAACCGATCTTCCCTCTGCCTTTATTTAAAAAGACAAGGCGCTTTTGCGGTTACGCTTTAGAGCAGCTCTTTGTAGTTTTCCGTGACCTTCCGGAATGCTTGCAGAACCTGTTCGGCGTAGCCCGCCGGTTCGTTGGTAAAGACGGGCATACCCATCAGGTTTGCCCAGGTGCTTTCGGTAACCGGCAAATCGCCGTTCTTATACCCGACATAGTCCCCGCAGATGGCTCCCTGACCGTTTCCATAGATATCGTAACCCTCCTGGAAAAGCGGCATCATATGCAGCGCGTCGTAATCGCGATAGGACATATCGACGCCTTCCGCTTTGATGGCTTCGAGGAACTTTTCCTTCGGCAGATTGCCAAGTGCCTTCGCGTCGTAAAGCATCTGCATTCCGCCGTAGAAACCGCCGGCCCGCGCTTTTTGATATTCGCTGATCGGCACGATCCCGGGAATGCCGGAAAGCGCGTCGTTCATCTTCTGGCGGTAATTCCGCTTCTGGTCGTTCCGGTAATCGAGGTACTTCAGCATGACCCTCGCGATGCAAAGCGCAAACGGATGCGCCCGGAATTTAACGCCCAGGTTCGCCGGATAGAACCGCTCGTATTTCTCATCCGTTTGTTCGCCCGCTTTCAGCGGACGGTTGATTTGCGTGTAGAAAATGATTTTCTTATACAGGTCGTCGTCGTTCGTTACGATCATGCCGCCTTCGCCCGCCGGCAGCGCTTTGCCGGTGATAAAATCCCCCTGCATACTAAAGCAGCCGATATTTCCGATGGTGCCGACCTTCCTGCCGTTCCATTCCGCGCCGTGGGCGTGCGAGCAGTCCTCAACCACATACAGATGGTTCTCGCGGGCGATCTTCATGATCTCGTCCATATTGACGACGTTCCCGTGGATATGGACCACCACGATCGCCTTGGTCTTCGGCGTGATGCGTTTGCGGATATCGGCCGGGTCGGCGACCAGCTTTCCTTTTTCCACTTCGCAAAAGACCGGCCTTGCCCCAATGTAAAGAGCGGGCGAGATGGACGCGATCCAGGTGTAGGAAGGCACGATCACTTCGTCGCCGGGTTTGAGCCCGATTCCAAGATAGGCCGCCCAGAGGGCAAACGTCCCCTCGTTGAACGCCAGGCAGTGTTTTGCCCCCGTGTATGCGGCAAACTCGTCCTCAAATTTAAAGTATGTATCTTCCCAGTCCCCGGAAAGCTTGCCGGCGTTGATTTTTTCGTCGATCACATTCCGGATCTCTTCGCAAGGCGGCTCCCACTGCTCCTTCGCGGCGATCGTGACCGCTTTGCTTCCGCCGTTGATTGCAAGTTTACTCATAACTGTTCCTCCATGGTTTTATATTTTTCATTTTTCTGCTTTTGTTATCCGCTTATGTTACCCGCTTTTTTATCCGCTTTTGTTATCCGCCTGTTTTCCTATGGCTCCCGGGGCGTTTTTTGATCCGCACCGTGAAAAAGCGCGGGCCGCGGCGTCCGTATCCCGAAAAAAGATTCCCGGCGAATCCGCGCCTGTGGGTCATTCGGCCGAAACCGCATCCGTCCCCTTACTTGCCAAGCTTGACCGGAAGGTCGTTTTTCCAGGACTCGTAGATGGAAAGCACGACCTCGAGCGACTTTCTGCCCTCCGCGCAGTTGACGAGCGGCTCCCGCCCGGTTTCAATCGCTTGGATCATATCCTCATACTGTCTTTTATGCGGTTCGATCGAGAGGCTCATCGCTTCGCTTGCGCCGACCGCGACCTCTTTTCGTTCCAGCATGTAGTCCTCTTCCTCGGCAGACATCCCCATGACGTTATACTGGACAAGCCGGTCGTTGCGTATCACGAACGACCCCTTCTCGCCGTAAACGCTCAGTTCCGCATACAGTCCGGGATAAGCGGCCGTGGTTCCCTCAATGATCCCGATTCCTCCGCTTTTGAACTTGACCAGCGCGGCGCCAAGGTCTTCGACCTCGATGGTCTTGTGCGCAAAGGTCCCGCAGCTGCCGTAGATTTCCGAAGCTTCGCCCATAAGATAGAGCAGAAGGTCGATATAATGGATGGACTGGTTGATCAATGCTCCGCCGCCGTCATACTTCCAGGTTCCCCTCCATCCGCCGGACGCATAGTACTTTTCGTCCCGATACCATTTCGTGTGGCACGCGCCGAAGAACAGCTTTCCCAGTCTTCCATCGTCGATCGCTTTTTTGACCCGCATCATGCTATCATCGAACCGGTGCTGAAAAATCGTACATACCTTGACATGGTTGCTCCGGCTGAGCGCATCCAGCTCGTCGACGGCCTGCAGATCGATATCGACAGGCTTTTCAATGATCACGTGCTTGCCGGCCTTCACAAGTTCTCCGGCGATCCTGCAGTGGGAATAACTCGGCGTGCAGATGGAGGCGATGGAAAAATCCTCCTTCTGAATGGCTTCCTGCAGCGACGCATAGTAGTGGCAGCCGTATTGCGCGGCATATTTCCTGCCGACACTTTCGTTTTTATCAACGACCGCCGCAAGCTCCGCGTTTTCAAGCCCTTGGATAACCCTTGCATGAATGTCGCCGACATGCCCGGTGCCGATTAGAATAAATCGATGGATTTCTTTCACTGGATCATACCTCCTACGTTATCTGCTTATAAAACGGAATCCGCATCGCGTCGGCGCGGCCGCCGACAGCCGGTCATCCGCGTGCAGGCAATCCTGTTTCGCTCGCCCGGAATCCGGGCAGGCCGGTTCGTCGACTTCATGCTATACTTTATTATTGTATGTACTAAAGTAGGCAAAAGAAAAACGCCCTCCGGATTCAATAAAGTTTTGGGTTTTCAAGCACTTTTTCCATCACCAATAAAGCGCAGCCCTTCAGGATGCGGTCCTTATCCCGCTCAAACACAACCATTTCTTTCCAGATAAACTGCTTGGAAGAGATCTCCGCCAGATTTTTGAACAGCAGCCTTTCGATCAGTTCGTCCGATTTGCAGATTGCGTTGGTGATGACCAGTTTCGTCGGGTTGAAGAGCATCAGCAAATTGACGACAACGATCGCGAGGTACTGGCAAGCTTTGTCCAGCGCTTCGTAGCACAGCGCGTCGCCCTTTTCCGCGGCTTCCGCAATGAGATCCCCCGTCAGTTTTTTAGAGTCCCCGTTAATTGCGTCGCGAACCGTGCTGGACCGGCCGTTTTCCAGTTCCTTTGCCACGTTCCTCACGATTGCGGATTCCGAAGCCAGCTGCTCCAGGCAACCCCTGCTCCCGCAGGCACAGACCGGCCCGTCCTTTTCCAGAATCATATGGCCGACTTCACCCGAGATGCTGTTGCCCCTTCCGTAATGGATCTTGCCGTCGATGATTATGCCCGCGCCGATACTCGAACCAACGTACATGTAAATGATGTCGCAGTTCGAAAAAGAGCTGTCCATCAGTTTGCCGGCCAGAGCGGCGCAGTGCACGCGCTCTTCGAGAAACACAGGATATTTCAGGTGGGATTTTAAGAGTTCTTTGAACGGAACATCCTGAAAGTCGAATACGTTGGAATATTTCACGACTCCGCTTTCATGGATGACGTTGCCCGACATTCCTACTCCGATCCCCATGATCTTGTCGTTCTTCTGCTCGGCAATGACCTCCGTGAGAAAATCGACCAGGAAATGAAAGAAATCGGCCCGATTCGGGCATTCCCGCTTGTATTCGTTCAGTTTCTCCCCCGCGAAATTAAAAACCCCGATCTTTACGCGTTCCTTGGTAATATCGACGCCGAGAATTTCCCCCGCGTCCTTTTTGATACTGTAAAGCACGGGTTTCCGCCCGCCGCTCGATTCCCCCACGCCCGTGCACTCCAAAAGCCCCAGATCCAGAATTTCGGCAACGATGCGCAGAACCGTCGGCGTGCTGAGGTTGAGTTTTTTTGAGATTTCAACACGCGAAATAAGAGGATGTTCCCGTATCAGCTGCAATACGCTGCTGACGTTCTCATCCTTGACCATTTTATTATTCCGAATTACATTAGTGCTTTTGTCCGTCATCGTTTCACATACATTCTATACTTTTGTAAAGTGTTTATATAAGTGCATTTTAATACCGGTCTTACCGTTTGTCAAGACGTCCCGCATAAAAAAGGTTGCCCGCCGGCGCGGGACTGCGCCGCGTATTTTGGCGAACTCTGTCTGGCGGCAGGCAAAAAAATTGCCCGCCGGCGCCGAAACATGCCCCAAAAAAACGAGCCTCCCGCGCCAAACTGGTACGGGAGGCTTTGCTGTTGTGATTCTCTTTCCGGTTCAACGCCCTGCGTTTTTTTTGCGGAGGCGTTCCCGGTTTTTTCCCTGAATGGCGGCGCTTACTTCGCGCCCTGCTGCTCGTCCTCGTCCTTCCTGCGCCTTGCGAGGAGGAAGAAGAGGAAGAACGCGCCGAGGCCGAGCATTCCCGCTCCGCCGAGGATCGCCCAGAGCGGAACGCCTTTCTTACCGGCCAAAGGCGTCTGCTCGTCGTCGATCTGCTCCACAAGCGGCGCTTCCGTCACCGGCGTGAGCGTTCCGCGGATCGTCAGATCGTCCGCCGGAACTGTTTCGGGCACCGCCGGCGTCCAGCCGCTGAAGGTGTAACCCGTAAGAAGCGGATCGTTCGGCACGGGCATCGCTTCCCCGTACGCAAGGCCGGTATAGGTCGCGTACGGCTGCGCGCCGTCCAGACCGGTGCCGGTTCCGCCGGTCACATAGTAGGTGACCGTGTATTCCAGCTGCTCCCACTGCGCGTAGAGGTGCACATCCGTCGTCGGCATCAGGAACGTGTTCCCGGGCTGACGCGTGACCGCGCCGTTCGCGGTTTCACTCCAGCCGAGGAAGCGGTAACCCGTACGGGTGATTCCGCTCGCCGCGACCGTAACGGTGGAGAGCGTCGCGTGGGTTTCCTCGGTCGTTGCGGCGCCGGGGAAGTTGCGATGATAATAGAGCGTGTTGAGGTTCGCATCCCACGTGGCGGTGAACGCAAGCGGATTATTCGGCATTGCGAAGGTCGCTCCCGCGCCGTAGATGCGGACGGTGCCGTCCACGTCGCCGCTCTGCCAGCCCGCGAAGGTGTAACCCGCGCGCGTCGGTACGGCCGTCGGCAGCGTCACCGTGGTACGGTACGCCGCGCCGATGATGCTGGCGGGCATATTCGCAACCGCCGCGCCGGTGCCCGTAACGAACACGATGTCATAGCGGTTGGCTTCCCAGACGGCGGTCAGCTGCAGGTTCTTTTGCAGCTTCGGCACCGTTGCGCCGAGCGCGTAGGTCGTGCCGGTCGCTTCGTCCAGCCAGCCCGTCAGCGCAAAGCCAACCCGCGCCATGCCCGTTCCGGCGCTGAGAACCGCGTCGGTTTCATAATTCGCCCACTGCGCCGCCGGCGTGCCGGTGACGGCTTCCGTCGTGCCGGGCAGGTAGGTGATCATCGGGTTGATCGTGAGCGAGCCGAAGAGCACATTCACGTCATAGTTCGTGGAATGCAGGGTGGAACCCGCTTCCAGCACGGGGATGAGCGTGATGTCGTGCAGGCCCGGATCCTCCCCCGTCGGCAGCGAGGCATCGAACCGCCGGATGGTAACGCCCGATCCGGCAAGGTCGGCCGGCAGCACGCTGTAGAACGTCGTGCTTAAGTATTCGCCCGTCAGGAAATAATAGGTGTAGACGGGATCGGGATCGCCGTAATTCTTCACGGCGTCGTTCGGTACGATCAGGATCGGGCGACGGTCCACCGTCAGCAGGCCGTAGCTCGGGCGGATGTCATAGTTGCCCAGCAGCGTTCCAATCGCCAGTTCCGGCACGGCGAACGTATTGTCCAGCGTGCCCGCGTTCGTCAGCGAGGTGACGGAGGCCGGCGTCGCGGCAAATCCTTCGCCCGTCACGAATCCGTCGCCGCCGCGGGTCACGTTCGGCGCGGTCAGCGGCAGACTGTCGTAGACCTTCTCTGCCGAATCCGAGGTGAGCGTGATCACGCGCGGGTTGATCGTGAGCAGCGCGCTGTCAAACGCCGTAATGTAGTTCGGGTTGACCGCCGCCACGTAAACGATCCTCGAGTCCGCAACGTTCACGCCCTTGTAGTCGCCCTCGGTGTAAGCGCCAAGGTCCGTGCCGCCGGTGAGGCTGTAGTAATACGTTGTGCCTTCCGTGATGTTCGCGCTGCGGCCAACGCTGTGTTCGCCGCCGGTGTAGAGCGTCGTCACGTCCGTGGCGTCCACACTAAAGCCGGGCGCCTTGTTGATCGTGAGCGATCCGGGAACCTTGGTGATCGCGTAGTTATGGGCATTCGTGCCGGTCTTCAGCGTAACCCCAGTGATGATGTTCGCCACCGGCGTTCCGGCGTTCGTGATCTTGCTCGCCGGGTCGAACGTCACGCTGTCGATGCCCTGCGTGCCGAGGAACGAACCGGAAGTCACCTGGTATTGCGGCCAGGTATGCTCGGTGCCGTCGTACGTCCAGCTCTTGCTTTCGGCCGTGACTTCGATCGGCACGGGCGAGAGGGTTACGCTCGCGCTGCCGCGGTACGTGTTGTAGTTCGGGTTGGTCACGACAAAGTAGATGGTGTCGTTCTCGTCCACGTCCGTAATGAGCGGGCTGGACGAAAGCAGGTACTCCAGCGCCGTGGCATGCGGTTCGTAGCTGTATGCAATCCGCGTATCCGGCGAGCCGGCCGGCGCGGTCACGTCGACCGTAATGCCGTGGCCCGTGTTGTCGTAAAAGCCGGTGTAGCCTTCCGCCGAGACCGTCATGTCGATCGGCTCGATGGTCAGCGTTCCGTTCCGCGTCTCCACGTCGTACTGGTTGGTCACGTCGTTGTCCGCGCTGTCGAGGATCACGACCGTGCCGAGGGTAACGACCACGGGATGGGAACCGACGTCGGTCCCTTCGCCGTGCACCGTGTAACCGCTGACCTTAAGGGTATCGTCCGAAACCGCCGCGGTGTTGATCTGATGCAGTCCGCCCGTATAATCGACGGTATCGGAGTCGCCGGTGATCACCAGCGTCTTGGTCTGCGTATAGTTCGCCGTAATCGTCAGGTTGGCGGTGACGTCCACCGTGCCCGCCGCGCCCTTGTCGATATCATAGGAACCGTTCCAGTAATAGTTGACGCTTCCGATGGTCAGCCGCGCCGGCGGCGCCGGGTAGGTCGCGTCGCCCTCGCCGTAAGCGACGAACTCGCTCCTGTACTCCGCACCGTCGATGCTGTTGACATAGGAAACCTCCGGATTGATCGTCAGCTTGCCTTCCACGAAGCTCACGTCGTACTGCTCGGTTACGTCCGCGCTGTCCGAATCGCGCGTGATCACGAGATCGTCCGCGCCGGTGAACGCAGCCGCATACTGGCCGGGGGCGCTGTTCGATACGCCCGCGCTCAGGGTGCCGAACGACAGCCCGCTTACGCTGGGCGTAAACCCGCTAACGCTATGGCTCGCGCCGTCGTAGTCCACGTTACCGCCGATCGAGGTGAGGGTCAGCGGCGCCTTCGTGCCCCAGACCGCGTAGAGGGTCAGGTCGGCTTCCGGCATCGTCGCCGTGCTGCCCGGCGTATAGGTCGCGCTCAGCGTGCCCGTGTTGGAGATTTCGCTCCAGCCGAGGAAGTAGTGCCCCGCAAAGGAGAAGAGATCCTTCTCCGCAACGGTGAAGTCCGTCCTCCGCGCAACCGTGGTTGGCCCGTTGGTATCGCCCGCGGTGTTGCCGGAAACGTAGGTTACTTCATAGTCCCGCTGTTCCAGCGTCACGACCACGGTGTGGTCCGCCGCGAGGCCCGTAATCGTATAACTGTCGCCCGTAAAGGCAACGGAAACGCCGTTGTCCTTCACCTCCACCGTTTCATATCCGGCGGCGGGCGTCCAGTTAAGAACCGCGTCGTCCAGATAACCGAAGGAAGTGCCCGCGCCGGTAAGGCCGCTCGCCTTGTCGCTCGGCGACGCGGAGAGGCTGACCGAGTAGGTCGCGTCCGCCCAGACCGCGTAGAGCTTCAGGTCGCCTGCCGGCATCGTGATTTCGGTGTCGGGCGCGTAGGCGGGGTCTGCGACGGTCGCGGTGGAACTCTTGCTCCAGCCAAGGAAGTCATGGCCTGCGTACGTAAAGAGATTGTCCGAAACGTCGAATTTCGTGCCTTTCGTGACGGAGGATTCCTGCTTGTCCGAAGTCCCGTTGTTGGCCGCGTAGGTCAGCGTAAAGTCCTTCTGCTGCAGCGATACGACCACGCTGTGATCCACGCGGATGTCGGTAATCGTGTAGCTGTTGCCGGAAACGGTGACCGGCGTGCCGTTATCCGTAACCGAAGCCGTTTCATAACCGGCGACCGGCGTCCAGCTCACCGTCACGTTGCTGTGGTTGGTGTAGTCGTTCGCACCGGTGAGCCCCGTCGCCTTGTCGCTCGGATCGGCGGTGAGCGTTACGTTGCACTGATACGGAATCTCTTCCCATTGCGCGTACAGCCCGGAAACGGTGGAACCCAACCCGAGGCGAACCTTGGCGCCCACGCTGTAGAGCGTGCCGCCGGAAGGCGACGTGCCCCAGCCGGTGAACCGGTAACCGGCGAGCTTAAAGCCGGCGTCGATGAGCGTATAGAGGGTATTGTTCGGCACGGACGCGCCCGCAACCAGGGCCGTGACCCCGTCGTCGAGCTTGCCGCCGTTGCCGTAGTAGGTGATATGCACGGAGGCCGCTTCGTCCGCCCACTGCGCGGTCAGGATGGTGTTGCCGGTCACAACCAGCGACCCGCCCGAATAGTAAATCTTGCCGTCCACGCTCGACTTCCAGCCGACGAAGACCTTCCCGGCCGGCGGCGTTACGCCGGAACCCGGAGAAAGCACCTGCGCCGTGGCGTCCGCGGCATAGCTCGTGCCGTCCGTCGGGGCCGTTCCGCCCGCGCCGTTGAGCGCGTAGGTCACCGTATACCGGGCCGAAGTGACCCAGTGCGGGTAGAGCTCCAGGTTGCCGTAGACCGGCGCCGTCTGATAGAAGCGCACGAGAGCGCCGTTCTTGAGCTGCATCCAGCCGTCAAACGTTGCGCCCGACGGCTTATAGGTCGACGTGGCGGTGCTCTGCGCGCTGTTCAGCGCGTTCAGGCTCACCGTTCCGCCCTCCGGCACGTTCCCCAGCGAACCCGTTCCGCCGGTCATGCCGTACGGCGTGTAATGCGCAATCGCGGTGTAGAAGACCGCGGGCGTTTTCCATACGCCGTAAACCGTCAGGTCGTGCGCGGGCATGCTGTTGCTCCAGACCATTTCGGTTCCGGTCTGGCCGCTCTGCGTCGTGTACCAGCCCGCCCAGACCGCGCTCTCGCCCACGCCGGCCGGCTTTGCCGGCGCCGCCGCCGGCTGATAGCCGCTCAGCGGGGAGAGGTACTGCACGGCGGTCGAACTTTGCTGCTCCGAACCGTTCATGACGATCAGCGAATAGGAAGCGCGCGTGTAATACACGTTGACGGTGCCAATCGCGGTCTTGTTCTTGGGGTTGATCCGGAGGGTGTCGCCCGCGCGGACGGACTTGTCGCCCGATCCCGCGTTATAGTGATCCAGCGTATAGCCGCTGAAATCGTTGCTGAAGGTGTATTCGCATTTATCGGTTTTATAGTATTCGTAACTGCGCGTCGAAGACGGCGTGCCCGCCCAGGCGCCCGCCGCGTTCGCGAGGTAGAAATTGGCCGTATAGCTTCTCTCGCCGAAGAAGTTACTGACGTATTCAAAGCGCGCGTACAGCGTGACCGTCCCGTTGCCGAAGGTGACGTCACCGGTGTTTTCGTAGCGCTCGAGCCGCCCGACTTCCGTCATTTCAACACCCTGAATCGTATACCAGCCGTCGAACGCATAATTGGAAAGGGTCGTGTACTCGGAGCTGCTCGGCCAGTACCCGATCTCGGCGCCGTAGCGTCCGCTATGCTGCGAATTGGGCAGGGTAACGTAATCGAGGTAATTATATATCACCCCGGCGATGGCCGGCGTCTTGAAGACGATCGAGCAGTTCTTGCGGTCGAAATACAGGTTCAGCTGCGCGCTGCCGTCCTCGGTCACCGTGATGCTGCCGTCGGACCTCGCTTCGTTAAAGGTAAATCCCGAGTATTTGTCCTTGTCGCCGGACGTCGCGCGGATCGTGGCGCCGAGGTCCGCCTTGAGCGTGCTCGTTTCCGCGAGCGTATAGTTATCGTCGTTGAGGTTCTGCTGCCAGTAGGCGACGGTGTAGTCGTACCCGACGTACGACCACAATGCCTCCAGCGTGATGCTCAGGTTGATTTTTCCGTCCGGGGTTAAATGCAGCCAGCGCTCAAACTTACATCCGGGCTTCGTGATCCGTTCGAGGCCGGTCACTTTGGTTACATACGCGTTGAGATCGTCCTGATCGACAATGGTTCCAATCGGAACCACCATCGGCGGAACGTAGGTGCCGCCGTCGGAGTTGAAGACGATCGTCACTTTCCCGTTGTCGATCACGGGATAGAGGTCGATGCTCCCGCCGATGACCTCGACGGAATCGCCAACCTTCACATTGGAGCCCTTCGTGAGCGTCCAGCCGACAAGTTTGTACCATTCCGGAATAGCGAACTCGCTCACGCCCAGCGTGGAGACCTTGTTGTCCGCGCCGGGTTTACGCACCTCCACGACGGCGTTGGTATAGTAATCATGGAAGTTCGCCTGATAATCCGTGGTTTCGAACTTCGCGGTGATCGTGGTGTCGCCGGATTCCGTGAACTCCTTCACGCCGAAACCGGTGAAGGGCGCGCCGCCTTCGTACCAGCCGACGAACCGTTCGCCCGCGTTCGCCGTGGGCGTGGTCGGTTCAGCGAGCGTCTCGCCGCTCTTGAGCGTCTGCGTGGTCTCCGCGCCGTACACGACGAAGTGGAATGTCCAGAGGATTTCCTCCTCCTCGATGCCGCCGATGGCCGGCGCCGGTGCGGCGAACGAGCGCGTACCACCCATGGTATCAATACCATCCGTGGTAATCGGCGCTGCTTCAAACTTTGCATATAAGGTGAGATCCGCTGTGACCGGGGAGTCGAAATCGTAGGCGCTTTCGCTGCCGCTCGCATACCAGCCGAGGAACACCATCTCGACGGTCTCGTCGCTCGACGTTGCGGTCGGCTCGTCCGCGGGAGGGGCAACCTTCTCCCCGTCCTTCACTTCCGCGCGGCTGAACTCCGCATCGTTGGCGAGAAACAGCACGAGGTGCGTAATGGTTACGTCTTCCCCGCTGCCGCTATCGCCGAGATCCTGACCATCGCCGAGGTCCTGACCATCGCCGGGATCCTGACCATCGCCGGGATCCTGACCGTCGCCGGGTTCCTGACCGTCGCCGGGTTCCTGACCGTCGCCGGGTTCCTGACCGTCGCCGGGTTCCTGACCTTCCTGGCCTTCCTGGCCTTCCTGGCCTTCGCCCGAACCGTCGCCCTGATTCTCCACCTGGACGTCGCCCGGACCGGTCGTTCCCGCTTCCGCCAGCGCGGTCGTCGGGAGGAGCGAAACCACCATCATCACGCAAAGCAATACGCTGATGATTTTCGCAAACTTTTTCATCTGGAACATGTGCGAATCCCCCTGTCACGTAGCGTGACCTGTCACTAAGTTCGAAAGTATTTTCGCTGGGTATCCATGTTTTTTGATCATTATATCTACAACAAATTACATTGCCGTTACTTTGTAATAAAAAGTCGGGTAATTTCTTAAAATTTCCCGTACTTTCGGGATTTTCAGACGTTTTTTCTTTCTAAAATGAACAAATTCACTTTTCTTCCCGGAAAAGAAGTATCGGCGCTCCCTGTTTCCATACCAATGGTAGGAAACAACGAAAAACAGTCCTACGCGCGGGGTTTCGCCGTTTTGCAGGGGTCGTGCGCGCTCCGTTTTGCCATACCACATGTGGTAGGTTTTCCGGCGTTGCGAACCGCCTTTTTGTTACATCCGTTTTCGGGCGCTTCCGGCCCCCGTATCGTCCCGGCGGCGGGCGGATCGGGAGCCGACAAAATTATGTCCGATTCTTTTCAGATTCGAAACAATCTCGCTACACTTTCGCCTCTCTGAAACGGTAAACTGTTATAATAGAAGAGATGTGGCGTCCCCTCTATGCGCGCCGGCGGATTCGCTTTTGCGGATTCGCTTCCTCCCGGGGTCTTCCCGGCGGGCGTGCCGCGCATCGGCGGGGACGGTTCCGGCGCGGTGGAACCCGTGCCCCGGAAACGGATTTCGAGATTTTGAAACGGATTTCGAAATTTAAATTGGAAAAGCAGATTCTGGAAAAACGAGGTAACTTTTCTTGATGCAGCAAGCGCAGGAAATCGTAGGGCAGGTACGCCGGGTCGTCGTCGGCAAGGACGTGGTCATCGGCAACATCCTCATGGCCATGCTGGCGCAGGGGCACGTGCTCCTGGAGGACGTCCCCGGCGTTGGAAAAACCACCATGGCGCTCGCCTTTTCGCGGGCGATGGACCTTTCGTATAAACGCATGCAGTTCACGCCGGACGTGATGCCCTCGGACATCACGGGCTACACCCAGCTCTCGCCCGGCGGCGGCACGGGCGCGTACGTGCCGGGCTGCGCCATGTGCAACCTGTTCCTTGCGGACGAGATCAACCGCGCGTCGAGCAAAACGCAGTCCGCGCTTCTCGAGGTCATGGAGGAAAACAGCATCACCGTGGACGGCGTGACGCACCCCGTTCCGCAGCCGTTTCTCGTGATCGCGACGCAGAACCCCGCCGGTTCCTCCGGCACGCAGCCGCTGCCGGAAAGCCAGCTCGACCGCTTCATGGTGCGGCTCTCGATGGGCTATCCCGACCGGCGCAGCGAAATGGAGATGCTCCGGCGTCACCAGAACGCCGTCTCGCTCGACGCGGTCGCCCGCGTGGTCACGCCGCAGGACCTCGCCAACATGCAGCGCGAGGTGGAAAACGTCTATGTTTCCGACGCGCTGTTTGCGTACCTGACGGAGCTTTCCGCCTGGACGCGCGCGCAGTCCGTCATCCGCATCGGGGTCAGTCCGCGCGGCACCATCGCGTTGCTTCGCATGAGCAAGGCCTCGGCCTACCTCAACGGGCGCGATTACCTGCTTCCGCAGGACGTGCAGGCGGTCTTCGAGATCGTTTCGGCGCACCGCATCCAGCTCAGCCCGCGCGCGATGGTCAGCGGCGTGACCGAGCACGACCTCGTGAACCGCGCGCTGTCCCAGGTGCAGGCGCCCGTCATGGTGTAAGGACAGGGTGTAAGAGTATGGTCGCCGTCCGGATGCTTTCGCCCGCGCGCAGGATCGGGGCTCGCCTATGACCGCGAACCGGATCTTCTATTTATATGCGCTGTTTTTCTCCTTCGTCTTTTTCGTTCTGATGGACCAGTACCTGTTCCACCTGATTTTCGTGTTCCTTCTGATCCTTCCCGCTTTCTCGCTGCTCTTCACCCTTCCGCTGCGAAACGGCATCCGCTACCGCATGGATGTGGAGGACGACATCGTCCCGAAGAGCGCCTGCTCCATCCGGCTTTCGGCGCAAAACGCCAGCGCGTTCCCCTGCGCCTGCCTGCGCTTTCGCATCCACCGCGGCAACGCCCTCGGACGCGTGGGCGAACAATACGCCGAAACCGCCGAGGACGCGGTGCAGATTTCGCTCGGCGCGCATAAGAGCGTCGTGCTCCAGCCGTCGCTTCGCATGACGCGCTGCGGCCGCGTGGACGTTTCCATTCTGAAGGTGGAGGTCTGCGACCTGCTGGGGCTCTTCAGTTTGCCCGTTCCGCTGAAAAACGGCGTGGCGAACGACACGAGCATCTACGTGCTTCCGGAACTGCAGACGCGCAGCGTCCATACCGAGGACGCGGCCGATCTGGGGCTGGACAGCGCGACCTATTCCACCCAGAAACCCGGCAGCGACCCTTCCGAGGTGTTCCAACTGCGCGACTATCGCGAAGGCGACGCGCGCCACAGCATCCACTGGAAGCTCAGCAGCCGGCTCAACCGCCTCATCGTTCGGGATTTCGGGCTTCCGCTGAACCCCTCCATGCACTTTCTGCTGGAGCTGCGCGAGGACGCGGGCGCGGAAGCGGCCGAGTCCATGATCGGCGCGGCGCTGGCGTTTTCGGAGTATCTCATGGCGCGCGAGATCACGCACTTCGTCAGCTGGCTCGGCGAAGGCGGCGTGCTGCGCACTGTTTCCGTGACCGGTGCGGATTCCCTCGCCGCCGTGCTGCACGATCTTCTCGCGCTGCCCGCGCAGGCGAGCTGGAGTTCGCTGGAAAGTTTTTCGCTCAAGGCCGCGCCGCAGAGTGAGACGCACCTCGTGTACCTCATCGCCGGGTCGGTCGCCCGCGTGACGGAAAACGAGGACGCGGGGCGCATGCTCTCGAGCCTTCTTGAGCTGGAGGTCTGCCGCCGCGTGACGCTCATGCCGGAGCGCTGTTCCGTCGACGCGGTGAAGAGCCTTGCCGCGCTCGGCTGCGAGGTGCAGCTGCTCAGCGGCGTGATTCCGCTCTACGATACGGAGGCCGCGCTGTGACGGCGCGCGCGGCGAAGCGGCCGGGCGACCGCCGGTCAAACCGTCCTATTTCCGCCAAAAGCGGTGCGGGCTACCTGCTGCTGGTGCGGACGCTCCAGCAGACCGCCGTGCTCGCGCTTTCGGTGTTCGGCTTCCTCTTCTGCCTCGTCAGCGTTTACCAGCTGGACGTGATCACGGCGCGCGCGGTCTGGTCGGCGGCGGCGTTCGTGCTGCTTTTCACCGTGGTCGGCTCGTTTCAGCGGCGCGGCCTGTTTCTGATCCTTACGCTCGCGGGCGGGCTTCTCTGGGCGCTGTTCCACGCGAGCGATCTCTTGCAGGGCCTGCTTCTGCTCGTGGATCAGGCGCTCGGAAACGTCGCCCTTCGCCTGCCGGACGCGCTGCAGGCGCTGCTCGTTTCGC
This sequence comes from Eubacteriales bacterium, assembly GCA_034933205.1. GTDB lineage: Bacteria > Bacillota > Clostridia > Christensenellales > CAG-138 > UBA7703. The sequence continues at coordinate 9,741 of JAYFNY010000048.1, read as the reverse complement.
ACGGGGCGGAGGAGACGCTCCGGCTCTCCACCTCCGCGCTGCAGGCGCTGCTGTTCTTCGTGTCGCTGCTAAGCGCCAACTTCATCGTCTGCCTGCCGAGCGTGTTCGGACTCGCGATTTCCACGCTGCCGCTGCTTATACCCGCGTCGTTTTACCAGCTCTCCCCGGCGGTGCTGCCCGCGTTCTGCCTCTTTGCGGCGCATCTGCTGCTGCTGGTCTACACCACGTTTCTGCGCATGCCGCCGGCGGTGCGGCTCTCGGGCGAGCGCTCCACGCTCTATCTGCCCCGGGCGTCGCTTGCGCCGCAGCAGCCCGTGCGCCATGTGCTCTCCCTCTTTGCGCTGGTGGTCGTGGCCCTCGCGGCGGCGCTGGCCAGCGCCATCCTGCCGCAGGCCGGCTATCAGCGGCCGGAAGCGATCGAATCCCTCCAGCAAACGATCTTTTCGCTGAGCCTCGGCAAGGGTTCCCTCTTTCAGAGCAACGACGGCCTGACGCGCGGCAACCTGCGCGATCTGTCCTCGATCCGCTTTACCGGCAACACCGCCATCAGGATTTCGCTCTCCGAGCAGCGCTCGCTCTACCTGCGCGACTTCGCCGGAACCCTCTATACCGACGACGGCTGGAAGGACGTTTCCAGCGCGAGCTACCAGGATTACGCCTCCCATTTTGAGGACCTCGCGCCGCAGAATTTTCTGGCGCTTGCCACGCTTGCGGGCGGGCAGGCCTACGAGCCGTATACGCTTTCGGTCCAAAACGTCGCCGCGTCCGCCACCGCCATCTGGCTGCCGGACGGCCTCGCCACCACCGCCGGGGAGATCGTCGGCGCGCGGTACGTGCAGGATACGGCGCTGGAGTTCGCTTCCTCGGCCAACGACGGATACACCGTTTCCGCCCTGCCCTGCACGGCTTCGCTTCCCGTGATCCCCTCGCTGGGTTCCTCCAGCGTGGACGGGATGGAGAGCGCGTACCTTTCGACGGCCGGCTCGTCGCTCGGGCTGACGGATGCCCAGGGGCAGGACGCCGAGCAGCTGCGCTCCGCCGCGGGCGCGTACATCCAATACGTTTTCTCCGCCTATACCGCCCTGCCGGACGACACGCGCGCCTCCGCGAACGCGCTTCTGGCGGAGTATGGCCTTTCGCTCCAGGCGGACGGCGACACCTTCAACCTGTACGACACCGTCCTCGCCGTGCACGACCTTCTGACGAGCCGTTGCTCCTATGCGTACTCGCCGCCGGAGGTCCCGGCGAACGAGGATTTCGTCACCTATTTTCTGGAAACGAGCCGTCAGGGCTACTGCGTGCATTTTGCCACCTCTGCGGCGGTTCTGCTGCGCGCGCTCGGCGTTCCCGCGCGATACGCGGAGGGGTATATCGTCGTTCCGTCCGATTTTGAAAAACAGCCGGACGCGGAGGGCTATATCCCCATTGAGGATACGCACGCGCACGCCTGGCTGGAGGTGTTCGACCCCACGCGGCTGGAATGGATCCCCGTCGAGGTAACGGCGAGCACCGAAAACGCGGACGACACCACATCCGCCGCGCTCGACCCCGCCGGACAGAACGATTCCGCCGAAGGGCAGGACGACGCGACGCCGACCGCGGAACCAACCCCCGAACCCACGCCGGAGCCGACGCCCGAACCGACCGCCGAACCCTCGCCGGACGCAACGGATGCCGCCGAAGGGGACGAAACGGGCGCCACCGAATCGCCGGACACGAACGCCACGCCGGACGCGGAAGGCGCGCAGGCGACCGAATCCGCCGCACCCGGCGAAACCCCGTCTCCGGACGCAAGCGCCTCTCCCGACGCGCAGGGCGAAGGGGACGGCAGCGGCGAAGGCGAATCGGCAGCGCAGGCCGGCGCAAGGCCGCCGCTCTGGCCGGTGTTCGCGATCCTTGCCGCGGCGGGCATCCCGCTGGCCGCCTTCGGCTGGCGCAAAATGCGGGTGGAGCGCCTGAAACGGCAGTTTTCCCAGAAGAACCCCAACGATTCGACGCTCGCCGCCTGCAAATACGCGCTGGACCTGCTCCGCTTTGCCGGATGCGGACCGTTTTCGCCGTTCGATACGCCGGATGGCTACGCGCTGAAAACGCAGCAGCGCCTCCCCTGGATCGACGGGATCGGGCTGGAAACGCTGCTGGAGATCGCGCAGCGCGCGCGCTTTAGCAACCATGTTTCCGCCCGGCAGGAGCGCGACTTCGCGCTCGCGTGGTCGCGCGCGTTCCGCGCGGCGCTCGCGCCCCGGCTCAAGCGGCTGCGCGGCTGGCTGTTCCGGTGGCGCTTCCCGAAGGTGTAGGCGGCAAAAACGCCCGCGCGGCCGGCGAAATTCCGAATCGAACTGAAGCGAACCGAAGCGGCGTTCCGGCGCAGACCGGCACACTCCGAAAAAGATTCATCAAAGAACGTTTTCTGACCGAACAAAAAGAACCGACCGAGCGGGAGGATGCGCTTATGAAACGAAACCGATTCTTCTTTGCGGCTGCCGCGGTGTTGCTCTGCCTTGCACTGCTGTTTGGATGCGTCCCGCGTACGGGTTCGCCCGCCGCGTCGCCAACGCCCGCCGCGAGCGCCGTCCCGACGACCGCGCCGCCAACCCCTTCCCCGACCGCCACACCGACCGCGAGCGCCACGGCTTCCGTCACGCCGTCCGCTTCGCCCGCGCCATCCGCTGCAGCCGCAACCCCGACCGCCACACCGTCCGGCCCGAAGATGTATTCGAGCTACGCGGACCTGATTTCCTACGATCCGGCGACCGGGATCGCGAAGTTCGACTATTTCGACATGCTGCGCGGCGACGACGCGGTGGATTACTATGTGGAGCACGAAGGGTATACGAAAGCGGCGGCGGAAGCGCTGGTGGACGAGTTTGTCGAGTCGGAGTTCGTAAAAAAGAACACGAATCCGCAGCTGCGCGCCATCGACCTTGACGACGTCTCGCTCAAGCTCATGTACGAGCCGGACGGCGAACAAGTGCCGGACGCGACCCCCGTCGCGTCGAGCGCTTCGGACTTTGCCGCGATCTACGCCGTTGATCCGGCGCTTCTGACGGAATCGTACTTCTACTATATCCATGTGGAGGACGACGGGCATGTTTCGCTCGTCGAGCAGGTCTACTGGCCGTAACCCGGCGCAATCCATTCTGTAAACACAAAAAAAGCTTCCGGCCCAAAGAAGGGGCAGGAAGCTTTTTGAATTCAAGTATTGCAACATCCGGGAAGACTCGTTTGGCGTTTTTTCGCATCGTAATTTTTTCAGCGGTTTTGTTCGCCATCCCTCGCCTGTAAAATCGCTTCCCGTCTTTCGCGGTAGTTGGCATTGTCCGGATCAAGCCGGATCGCTTCTTCGATATCTTTCAGCGCCTCGTCATACCGCTTCATTTCTTTGAGTGTAACTGCGCGACTATAATAAAAAGTGGCGTTATTCGGCTCAAGTTCAATCGCTCTGTTGTCATCCTTCAATGCCTCGTCATATCGCTTCATTGCATGCAGCGTGGTGCTTCGGCCATCATAGAAGCTGGCGTTGTTCGGCTCCAGTTCAATCGCTTTGTTCCTGTCCTTCAGCGCCTCATCGTATCGCTTCAATACGTTCAGCGTTTTTCCGCGTTCGTTATAATATAGAGCGTTATTCGGCTCCAGTTCAATCGCTTTGTTGTCATCCTTCAATGCCTCGTCATATCGCTTCATTGCATGCAGCGTGGTGCTTCGACCATCATAGAAGCTAGCGTTGTTCGGCTCCAGTTCAATCGCTTTGTTCCTGTCCTTCAGCGCCTCATCGTATCGCTTCATCTCATGAAGTGTTACTCCGCGGCTATTGTAATATTGAGCGTTGTTCGGTTCCAATTCAATCGCTTTGCTCCAGTCCTTCAGCGCATCGTCGTATCGCTTCATTACGTGCAGTGTTACTCCACGGTTATCGAAATACTGAGCATTGTTCGGCTCCAGTTCAATCGCTCTATTCTTATCCGTCAGCGCCTCATCGTATCGCTTCATCTCATGAAGTGTTACTCCGCGGCTATTGTAATATAGAGCGTTATTCGGCTCAAGTTCAATTGCCTTATTTTTATCCTTCATTGCCTCGTCATATCGCTTCAATGCGTGCAGCGTGACTGCGCGGCTATGATAAAAAGTGGCATTATTCGAATCCAATTCGATCGCTTTATTCCTGTCCTTCATTGCCTCGTCATATCGCTTCAATGCGTGCAGCGTGACTGCGCGGCTATGATAAAAAGTGGCATTATTCGAATCCAATTCAATCGCTTTGTTTCTATCCTTCAGTGCCTCGTCATATCGCTTCATCTCATGAAGTGTTACTCCACGGTTATTGTAATATTGAGCGTTGTTCGGCTCCAATTCAATCGCTTTGTTCTTATCCGTCAGCGCCTCATCGTATCGCTTCATCTCATGAAGTGTTACTCCGCGGCCATTGTAATATTGAGCGTTGTTCGGTTCCAATTCAATCGCTTTGTTTTCGTCCTTCAGCGCCTCTTCATAGTGCTTCAGTTCGTGCAGCGTGACTGCCCTGCTGTGATAATAGCCGCCATTATTCGTATCCAGTTCAATCGCTCTGTTTTCGTCCTTCAGCGCCTCGTCGTATCGCTTCATAAGATGAAGCGTAATCCCTCGGTTGTTGTAATACAGGGCGTTAGCCGTCTCAATTTCAATCGCTTTGTTCCGATCCTTCAGCGCCTCTTCATAGTGCTTCAGTTCGTGCAGCGTGACTGCCCGGCTGTGATAATAGCCGCCATTATTCGTATCCAGTTCAATCGCTCTGTTGCTATCCTTCAGCGCTTCGTTGTATCGCTTCATCTCATGAAGTGTTACTCCGCGGCCATTGTAGTATTGAGCGTTGTTCGGTTCCAATTCGATCGCTTTGTTTTCATCCTTCAACGCCTCGTCGTATCGCTTCAACACATGCAGAGTTATCCCGCGGTTTCTGTAATATAGAGCGTTATCCGGTTCAAGCGCAATTGCCTTGCTATAATCCCGTAACGCAAACTCATACTGTCCCTTCTGATAATACATGTTTGCATTGATTATGAAAGCGGAAGCCTGATCCTTCTTCGATTGGCTGATCGGCTCCACCGGCTTTACTTCCGGTTCCATGCCGCCCTTCCCGGTTCCGCTGGATAGATTAATGGTAATACCGACTGCCTGCTCGACGCTTTTTCTGAGTCGCTCCAAATCTTCCTCAGATTGTTTGCCGAGAACTTCATTCTGTTCATTCAGTCGTATTAAGCTGGCTTCCTGAAGTCTGATGATTTCCTTGTTCTCCTCATATTGTTCGTTCAGCCGCTTGACCTGATCCTTCTGGAGAAACCAATAATTGAACAGCGGCACGATCAGCACCACAACGGTGATCAGCACCGAAAATACGACGAGATAGCTGTTGATCGTATCCAGCGCGTGCGCGTTTGCGCTCTGCACGAGAGCAAGGGTCTCCCCCAGGTCTTCCGCGTTGCCTTCCAGCACGCGCGGGTAAGTCAGCTCGATCCTGAGCCCGTCCGCGCCCTCTGCGGGGGTCTTTTCCCCGCTTGCGTACGCTTCCAGCTCGTCCAGCGCGTCCTTGACCTGCGTCAGATCGGCCTGTCCCTGCCGGTACAGCTCGTTGACCTTGCAGCACTGCCAGATCACGACGCCGGTCAGCAGAACCACTGCGGCCATCAGTAGAAACATCTGGGTGTAGCTGGGGCCGCGCCGGATTTTCCGTTGTTTTTTCTCCATACAGACCTCGTTCGATTTGCAGATTCAGAAACGTTTTTAAAAAATGCGCCGCCGCTTCGCCGAAAGCGGGGAACCTCCCCGTCGTCTGTAAGCGTACAACAATACCTAGTATAGCACCGTTCTCGCCGAATGGCACCCTCTTTTCCCCCTTTTTCGCGCCGCGAACACGCTTTTTCCCGCCCGCATCCCTTCCGATCCCCCCGCGGAATATATATTAGTAGAAACGGCCCCTTTTTGTCGCAAAACGCCGCCGATTCGGTTGACAGATGGAAAATAAGTTGTAAAGTACTCTTAGCAATCGCGAAAGTGTGAATTTGTTTTTTTATGTCGGATACCTTGGATCTCCAATATCGAAAAATGACCGAAACGCCCATCCCCCGCCTCGTCGTCGCCCTCGGCATACCGACGACGATCAGCATGCTGGTGACGAACCTCTACAACATGGCGGATACGTTCTTCGTCGGCACGCTCGGCACGAGTGCGAGCGGCGCCATCGGGATCGTATACGCGTTCATGTCCATCATTCAGGCGTTCGGTTTTCTGTATGGACAGGGCGCGGGCAGTATGCTCTCGCGCAAGCTCGGCCAGAAAAACGTGAAGGAAGCCAGCGCGTACGCGTCCATCGGCTTCTTTCTTTCGCTGTTCACGGGAGCGATCCTGACCGTCGCGGGCTTTCTTTGCATGGACCCGCTTCTTCGCCTGCTCGGCAGCACGAAGACCATCCTGCCCTACGCGCGCTCCTATGTGTTCTATATCCTGCTCTCCTCGCCGCTGATGATGAGCAGCTTCACCATGAATACGCTCCTGCGCTACGAGGGCAAGGCTTCCCTCGCCATGGTCGGGCTTGTCGCGGGCGCGGTGCTCAACGTGGCGGGCGACCCGCTGTTCATGTTCGTGTTCCATATGGGCGTCGCCGGAGCCGGGCTTTCGACCGCGCTCTCGCAGTGCGTGAGTTTCGTCATCCTGCTTTCGGCCTACCTCAGCGGCAAAACGCAGACGCATTTCTCGCTGCGCTACTTCCGCCTCGGCCGAGAAGCCTGGGACATCGTAAGCATCGGCTTCCCCAGCCTGATCCGCCAGGGGCTCGCGAGCCTTTCCACCATGGTGCTCAACCACTGCGCCGCCGTCTACGGGGACGCGGCCATCGCGGCCATGAGCATCGTTTCGCGGATCAACTTCTTCCTCTTCGCCGTCGGCCTCGGCATGGGGCAGGGGTTCCAGCCCGTCGCGGGGTATAATTTCGGCGCGCAGAAGTACTCGCGCGTGCGCAAGGCGTTCCGCTTCACGCTGGCGCTTTCGGAGGGGATGCTCGCCGCCGTCGCGGTCGCCGGGTTCCTCCTCTCCAACGTGGTCGTGGGATGGTTTCGCAACGATCCGGCGGTCGTCGCCATCGGCTCGGTGGCGCTGCGCTATCAGTGCGTCGCGCTGCTGTTTCAGCCGCTCCCCGTCATGGGCAACATGACGTTCCAGATCACGGGTCAGCGCGGGCTTGCGTCGATCACGGCCATGCTCCGAAGCGGGCTGTTTTTCATTCCGATCGTCATCGTGCTTTCGCTCACAACGGGCGTGTGGGGCATTGAAACGGCGCAGGCGTTCGCGGACGTGATGACGTTTCTCACCATGCTCCCGCTGATTTACCGCTTCTTTCGCAATCTCCCGCAGGACCCGCCCTGCGCGCCCCCCGTTCCGGACGTGCCCTCGGAAGGCTGAAACCGGCAATCCGATACCGGACGTACGATGCAGCCTTTTCTGTTTTCGAATGAGCAGCGGTACGAATCGCTCTTTTTTCAGTCGGTCCGGCAAACGAGTTTTACCAGTCTACCACTCGTCCATCGGCATTGCATAATCGGCATTCCTAGTCGAGCAGAAAGGCAGGGCAGCCATCATGGAACGCGTATGTGTCCTGAGTATGGAAGAAGCGGCGAACCGGATCCGTTCGACCGATCCTTCCCGTCTGGTTTTCTGGGTCGGCGCGGGCGTCGATGCGAAAAAGCCCTCTCTCCTCCCACTCGGCGATAATCTACGGTACGAACTTCTGCAAACGGCGGTTGGAGAATTCGCAACGAAAATCGACGACGAGTGGGAACGTACCCGGGAAACGCTGTTACCGGTTCTGGCGGATCGCCTCGTTCTGCCGCAGTATCAGAGGCTGGAAACGATCATCGAATGCATCCGCTATTTTGAAAGCAATTTGAAGCATGACGAGGGCTCTCTGCTCGGCGGATTTTCCAGCTTCCAGAACGTGCCGCCCAACGATAACCACTTCGTGCTGGCAAGTTTTCTCGAACGCGGCGCGAATATCGTTACCACCAACTATGAAGACTGCATCGCAAGAGCGCTCAAAACCGTTTCGGGCGGGCGTGACCTGCTCACCGTTACCTATGCCGACCCCGGATCGTCGCTCCATATTCTTTCGTGCCCGAATCCCAGAACGGGTAAGGTGTATTACCTGCACGGCGTCGCCTCGGACCCCACGAACATCGGCATCAGCCTTTCCTCTATCAAGGATGGCCTCGGCGCGGTTTTCATCCGTCAGCTGGAAGACTGGATCCATCGGGATTCTCTCTTTATTTATCTGGGGTACAGCGGTCTGGACAGTCTGGACGTAAACCCGATCCTCCAGTCCCTGCCCGCCGGAAAAGCATCCGCCGGTCTCTACATCCGCTACTTTCGGTCAGAAGAACCCGTGGCGCACGTGGCGGAACAAACGGAAAACGAATCCGCTCTGCTGCGGCCGTTTCGGGAAAGATATCTCTGCCAGTGCAATACGGACAACCTGTTTTTAGCGTTGGACGACGCGCGGGAGGGCGGCGCACCCGACTTTGATTGGAAACGCGAATTCGCCGCGCTCACCCGTCCCTATCCCAAAAAACTACACAGCACGCTGGCGCTCGGAATTGTCCATACGCTTCATCTCAACCCAAACCGGATTGTTTCCGGCAGCTGCTACCGGGACGCGGAGAATTACGATTCGGTCAAAGGCGGATACATCAACTACTTTTGCTTCCGTCTGGCGCAGCAGCAAAGAAAACTACCGCTGATGTATCGCTACGCGGAGCAATCCGATCAGGAAGCTTCCGGCACGGATGAAAAAAGGAAGCGAAGCATCCCGATCATTTGCCTGCGCCGTTCCAAACTGAGGGAGATTTCGGCAAAGGACGATTTAGCCTGCGAATATTACGTTTCCCTCGTAGCGGGTCTGCGCGCAATCCAGTATCTGTATCCAAAGCCGTCGGAACTGACGGGCTCGCTCAACCGTATTCTGGACGGCCGCGGAACCCTCGTCTGGACTTATTTCACTTCCTATACCCGGTTTATGGACGGAATCATGATCCGTTTTTCCATCTGGCCGTTCTGCTTCCGTCGGCTGGAACAGAAAAACCGAAAGGATATCGACTTTCTGATTTCCGACTTTCAAAGGATCGTCAGAGTAGGGTATTCCTGCACGATCGAAGCCAATCAGATCAACACGACACTTCGGACACTGGGCATCGCCCTGACCCTGTTTCGAAACGAATACTGCTCCGGTAGAGAGTTGATCGAGCAGTCGCTCAAAAACTACGCGAGCACCACCTATATTCAGGGGATTTCCGGTACGCTGATCTACTCCGCCTTTGCGTATTGCATCCAGTTTATTCGCACGCGAAACAGAGAATATCGAAAGTTGGCATTCCGGGAACTCCGTTTATCCAGAACGATCACAACGATGGAAAATGACAGGACGTTCCCTAGGAAACTGTTGCTGGCGTATGCCTTCGTCGTGATCTCGCCCCTTCTGCACCGGCTGTTCTAGTATTCTTATCACGCCGGACGCGCCCTCGGAAGGCTGAAACGCAAACCGAACGGATCAAATAAGAAAGGCGCGGGCAAATCCCCGCGTCAGTCTGTCAAAAAAGTCCCATTATTGGGACTTTTTTGGTATAATAAAGGTATGTTAACAGAGAAGAAAGCAATAGAGCGGGATACGCTGGAGATCATGTGTACGGAGATGCTGGTGCCGAAAGAACACCTGCTTCGAAA
>JAYFNY010000047.1:0-10150 GCA_034933205.1 Eubacteriales bacterium | reverse complement strand
TTCTGTATTCCCTCGGAATTCGTCTATGGACAGAACCTTTGGCAACAGCGCGGGCTTCCCGTACTCCAGCAGGTTCATCCAGCGGCCAACAGAAGATTCTGAAACACCAAGCGTGCTTGCAATCTCTTTTCGAGATTGCTTCTTTCGTAGTTGGTCAATCCCCAGTGCTGCAAGACGGCTGGTGATCCGATGTCGCCTTGGTAATAGATAATTACTTTCGTAGAACCGTTTCCCGCAACAAGGGCAGCGATATCGTCGCTTTCGATATTGCCAACTCACGGCTCGCCCTTGAATCGGGCTGTCTTTGACCCGTTGCATTCGGTAGTCATGCACCTGGTCACATGGCGTTCGGCATGCCGGACATTCCTGTGTGCGACGTTTCATGCACACGCTTAATACGATCTGTTTTTCGTCTTGTTCTACTCCTTCAAAATCATAGGCTTCCATATCCAGCAATTTTGCGATAAGATGTGTTTGAAGCATAACCATCGTCTTTTCTCGTAGTGGCTTGAACAACCTTAATCTACAAGATTTGAAGCGGTTATGCTTCTTCTTTTTTCTTACCCCAATCTATAGTGTAGAGCCATCTAAAAGGGTTTCTTCCGGCACGCGTTTTATACGCGTGCTTTTTTCATGCGAAATCTTCCAAAATATGATATATCTGAATTAAGTTCCTGAACATGTTTCTGTCGATGCAATAAAATCCGGATTCCTTCGTCAATTAGGTAGAAGGAGTGAAAAGCGGCTTGGAACGAGACGAAACGAGCGCCTGGTATGCGTTTTTCGCCCGCGAGGGAGAGAAAATGGTTCGTTATGCGCGCAGGCGCGCACAAAAAATCAGCGAAATGGACGCGGAGGATATCGTCGCGGACGTGATGCTGCGCCTCGTCAGCCGGCTGGATACGCGCAGTCCCGTCGACAACCTTGCCGCATACGCTTACCGTTCCATTCGAAACCGTATTGTCGATTACGAACGCGCCCGGCCTCAAACGGTCCGGCTGGAAGACTTTTTCAATGAAGAAGGCGATCTTCCTCTGATCTCGATGCTTGCAGCCGATACGGAAAAACCGTTTGCACGCGAAGATCACGCGGCGCTGATCCGCCGCCTGACATCCGCAATCGACCGGCTTGAACCGCGTCAGCGTGCGATCGTGCTCGCAACGGAACTGCAAGGAGAATCCTTTCGTGCGCTCTCCGAAAAATGGAACGAACCAATCGGAACTTTGCTTTCCCGAAAGAGCCGCGCGCTGCGAAATCTGCGGCGTATGCTGGAGGAAAGCGGCGATCCCAACGACTTTTTTGATGGAGGAGACAGTTTATGAGTACAATAAAAAAACGCTGGAGCGAAATGCCTGACTGGGCAAAATACACGCTTTATACCATTCTCGGCCTCGGCGGCGCCGTGCTGATCGGTCTGCTATTGGGCAATGTGATCCTGTGGCTCTGGAATTGGCTGATGCCAAAGCTCTTCGGCCTTCGTACGATCGGATTCTGGGAAGCGCTTGGGCTTTTCGCTCTGATGCGCATCCTCATCGGATTCGGCAGTTCCAGCCACTCGGACGATGGCGATTCCCGGAAACAGAAAAAGAACAAACGCAAAGGTTCCTGCAGCGAGGAAAAGGAGACCGGGAAAAGTTGGAAGTATTACGACGAGTGGTGGGAGCAGGCCGGGAAAGAAGCGTTCCGCGCCTATGCGGATCGTATGGGACGTAACTCCGATTCGGAGAGCGCGCCGAAGCCGGAAGAGCATTAACGCAGCACCAAACGAAACGGGCGGATGTTCGGCACATCCGCCCGCTTTTCTATTCCAGAATGGTTCCGTCTTCTTTCGAAACGGCATTATCGGTGCTTTCGTTCCATTGTTTTTACAAGCAGCCATGCCGCTCCGCCGAGGACCGCCAGACCGCCGAGAACCCACCACCATTGAAACGAGTTCCCGCGAACGCTCTCCAGCGTAGGCACAACGGTATCCACGTCGCTTGTAAACGTTACTTTCGTCGAAGAGGACGCCACTTTCGTCCGGCGCGTACTCTGCGTTGTTGCCGTATCCGAAGCGGCGGCAGATTCCTGCTGCGTCTCTGCATCCTCTGTCGTCGTCGCATCCTCCGTCGTTCCTGTTGTGCCGGAAACCGTGGAACCGCCGCTCTTACTACCCATTCCGCCGTTGTCCATAAGTTCCGTCCAGTTGGCGACAAACGTCAGATCCCCGCTCGTGCCCGCCGGAATCAGCATGCTGGTCGTCGGAACGGAAACGCCGAGCGTCCCGCAGGTCCAGCCGTCAAAGGTAAAACCATCCTTGGTCGGATTGATCAGCGTTATCGTGGAATCGCTCGCTGTGTAGCTGGAAGGGTTGAGCGCAGTCAGCGTCGCCCCGGAAAGCCCGGCATAGGAAATCGTGTACGCAAGCGAAAGAGTGGACGTGTTTTTTGTTCCAAGGCGAAAAACGTGCCCGGCATCCGTCAGAACCGTTTCCACTACCTCATAGGAAGCAAAATTCGAGCCTGTCATTTTCAGGTAGATCATTGCATTCGCTGCCCTTGTTACGTAGCCTGACGTATCGCTGCTCGACTCCCCGGCGTAACGGATCGACAGGATCTGCTCCGTACTGGCGGGATCCAGATTTTCAAGTGTCAGCCAGCATGCACCACGCACAGCACCGGCGCTCACAGAAACCCCCGCCGTAATGCTCGAGCCACTTTCGCGCAGCAGCGTTCCGCCCGCCACAACCACGGAACCATTGGCGATGCTTCCATAAACATGCAGCACCGCGCCGCTGTCGAGCTCCAGCGTCCCGCCGCCGAGCTGAAGCGTTACGCCCGCCGGAACCGAAATTTCACCGCTGCTGAGCGTAATCGTTGAAACGCCGGCGTCGTAAAGAATCGTATCTCCGGAAGCTGCGGCGGCAAGCGCGGCCCGTAAAGTATCCGCGTCCGTTACCATTACCGGCGAACTGGTCGAGCCAAGCGCAAAGCTGAACAGGAACACCGCCGCCAGTAAAGCGACGAACGTTCGCGGTAAGCGTTTCGATAGGAACTGTTTCATCTAATCATCTCTCCGTTTGCCTGCGGGCGGCGACGTGCGCCGCGGCGCATATAGTGTTTCAATTCGTATTCATCATAAAAAGAGATGTTGGCAAAAACTTGGCAGAAAGTCAACGTATTATTTCGAATTTTACTCTGCGCTCGTTTCCGCCGGTTTCCCGGAGCACTTTCAAAGACACTCCGCTTCCCGCACCATCCTCTTCGTTCCTGTCGAAATCCTACACATTTTCAATCGAACTATGCCACGCTTTCGCCACAACCGCACCATATGATCATAGGCGAATGAATTTGGAGGCGAGGAACACCTATGGAATCGTTTGAAACTTCGTTTACTGCTGCGAAGCAAAAAAAGAAGAAACAAAAACGTACGCGCAACATTATTATTCTCTGCGCGGCGGCAATTGTGCTGGCAGTTGGTGCCATCGTGGTCATCAATATCGCAAAAAAGGACGGCGACAGCACGAGCGTACTTACCTATCGCGCCACGTCCGTTTCAAGCGGCGAGATCAGCACGACCATCAGCGGCTCCGGCACGCTCTCCGCGTTGGAATCGCAAACGGTTACGACGACCGCCCAGTCCACCGTCACCTCGGTCAATTTTGCGCCGGGCGACGAGATTAAGGCCGGCGACGTCGTCATGACGATGACCTCAAGCGATGTGGAATCGGATCTTTCCGATCTGAAGGATGATCTAGCAAGCACGCGCTCCTCTCTGGCTTCTGCCAAGCAGCTGCTTACCAACCTTAAGGTCACCGCTTCGAAGGCTGGTATCGTAAAGGATATCAAGGCGCAGGAAGGTTCGATCGTGGATAACATGGACTACCTCTGTCTCATCGCAACAGACGGTAAGATGTCCATGACCATACCCGCAACGGACACAATGAAGCAGTACGACGCCGTCACCGTTGTCGCAGGCGAAGACGAGCAGGAAGGCTACGTCACGAAAATCAGCGACAGAACCGCGACGATCGTGTTCGACGACAACTACTATCCGGTCGGAATGAGCGCGACGGTTCTGGACGCCAGCGGAAATACGCTTGGCACCGGCACGATGACGGTCAACGAATATGTTGAGATCACCGCAGATTCCGGCAAAATCGACGCGGTGAAAGTGGACGATAACGACAAAGTCAGCAAAGGAGCAACCATCTTTACGCTGGCCGAGGGCGCGCCGACTTCCACCTATACCACACTGAAAAAAACCGAGGCGGACCTGCTGGATCAGATTGCCGATCTCGAAGATTTGCTTACCGTCAAAGCAGACACAGACTGCACCTTAACCTTGCTCTCTGCCGCCACCGGCGACACGGTGGCTGCGGGTACGACCGTCTGCACACTCACCGGAACAGGCGGGTTCACGCTGGCGCTCTCCATCGACGAACTGGATATCGCTTCCGTCGCATTGGATCAGGATGCAACGCTTACGCTCGACGCGCTGGACGGCGACTTCGCCGGTAAGGTAACGAATATCTCTTACTCCGGCAGCGGAAGCTATGTCACAAGCTACACGGCAACCATCACAACCGATCCCATCGAGGGCGCTTATCCCGGGATGAGCGCGTCCGCCGAAATCGTAACCGATACGAGCGGAGAAACGCTGATCGTTCCCGTCTCGGCAGTACAGTATGAAGGTGAAACCGCATATGTTTATCTCGCCGGAGACGACGTCCAAGCCGGAACCTCGCTTGACGAAAATGCGCTTGATCTTGACAGCCTTACGAAGGTAACCGTAACCACCGGCATGTCGGACGGTTCCTACATCGCCATCACGGCGGACGGAATCGCTGCCGGCGACGTCATCTGGGTGCCGGAACGCACGAGCACCGCAACTTACACGGAAGACGAAGACACCACGACCACCTTCAGCATGGGCGGGCAATCCGGCATGATGGGCGGCCAGAGCGGGAGCTTCCAGCCACCAAGCGATATGGGTGGCGGCAATATGGGCGGCGGCCCGGGCGGTAATTAAGGAGCGCGCTATGCTTCAATTGAAACACCTGAAATACCAGAAACAAACGACTGGAAGTAAAGGAGCGCGCCATGCTGCGACTGGATCACATTTTTAAAACCTACTTTGTGGGCGACGAAACGGTGCATGCGCTCGACGACGCTTCGCTGCACGTGCTGCCCAAGGAATTCGTCGCCATCTGCGGCCCCTCCGGTTCCGGCAAAACAACCCTGATGAACGTTATGGGCTGTCTCGACACACCGGATTCCGGAAGCTATATCCTGGACGGCGTCGACGTAGCCGAATGCACCGATAAGGAACTTTCGCTGATTCGAAGCGAGAAGATCGGATTCGTTTTCCAGCAGTTCAACCTGCTCGATTCCATGAGCGCGCTGGAAAACGTGGAACTCCCGCTGATCTACCAGAAAATCTCTCAGAAGGATCGGATCGAGCGCGCAAAGGACGCGCTTGACCGGGTAGGATTAGGCAATCGCCTGCTGCACAAACCCAGCCAGCTTTCCGGCGGACAGCAGCAGCGTGTGGCAATCGCCCGCGCGCTGGCAAGCAACGCGCGCGTTATCCTGGCAGACGAACCGACGGGCAACCTGGACAGCAAAAGCGGAAACGAAATCATGCGCCTGATCCACAAGCTTTCCGATCAGCAGCATACCATCGTACTGATTACGCATAACGACGAGGTCGCCCGGCAGGCGCAGCGAACGGTCTACGTTCGCGATGGAAGACTCTACAATTCGCTGGAGGAGGCGGGAATCGCATGACCATGTTTCTAAACTCCCTCCGTCTGGCGATACGCTCGACGCTCGCAAATAAGATGCGCTCGTTTCTGACCATGCTTGGTATCATCATCGGCGTCATGAGCGTAATTGTGCTCGTTTCCATTGCGCAGAGCACGACCAGCTCCATCTCGTCGGCTATCGCGTCAATGGGTTCGGATCTGCTCACCGTCACCGTGACGGACGAGGACGTGGATCTCGACGCGGACGATTACCTCGCGCTGGAGGACTACGATTCCATCGGAGGCGTCGCCCCGTATCTTACCATAAGCAGTACGGCACGCAGCGGATCCCTGTATACCAGCGTATCCGCAATAGGGATAACCGGCGAGTACATGGATATCGCCGGTCTGGATCTGGAATCCGGCCGTGCCATCGCTGCTTCCGATCTGGATTGGCGCACCTACACCGCTGTGATCGGCACCGAGGTCGCCGGCAGCCTCTTTGAAAGCTACGACGTACTGGGAAATACCTTCACCATGAGCGGGCATACGTTTACCATTGTCGGCCTGCTGACCAATACCGATTCCAGCACGGACTCGGAGATCCTCATTCCGCTCACGACGGCGCAGCGGATTTCGGACAGCACGGCGATCACCACGGCATATGTGGAAGCCGCGTCCACCAACGATGTCGACATGGCACAGGCGCTCACGGAGTATCAGATGCTGCAACTCACCAGCGACGAAGATTCCTACACCGTCTACAACATGAGCGAGCTGCTCAGCACCATGGACGACGTAATGAGCACGCTTTCCCTCATGCTCGGCGGAATCGCCGCAATCTCGCTGCTCGTCGGCGGCATCGGCATTATGAACATCATGCTGGTTTCCGTTGCGGAGCGCACGCGGGAAATCGGTATCCGCAAAGCAATCGGCGCGCGCAGAAGCCATATTATGATGCAGTTTCTCATAGAAGCCTGCGTGCTCTCCATCCTCGGCGGCCTGATCGGCCTTGGGCTGTCCGCACTGGGGCTGCGCATCTTCGCGATAGCGGCGGATATGACCATCTCACTCGAATGGCGCGCGGCCGTCGCCGCACTGCTCTTCTGCGTCATCATTGGCGTAACATTCGGCAGCTATCCTGCCGCGAAAGCCAGCAAGATGACCCCAATCGACGCGCTGCAGCGGAACTGACGCTTTCCCGAGGCTCTTCAGAAATCCCCTTCCGGATGACGGAGGGGGATTCTTTTGCTCCAGGGAACGCTTCCTTACGGTCTTATCACTTCATAACGAAGGGATATTTCCTCTCCGAGCGATTCACAGGAAATCTGTTTCAGATCCACCCTCTTTTGCAGGTTCATTGTTCGAAATACATTCAAATCTCGGTTTCCCACAAGGCATGGCGATAGAATCAACCTGATTTCATCCACCAGCCCCTGTTCCAGCAGCGCGCTTGTCAAGCCCCCGCCGCTGTCCGTTCGAACCATTTTGCAGCCGTATCGTTCGTGTAATTGTTCCAGCGATTCTCTCAGATCGACCTGCAAATCTCCCGTTTTAATGTAATCGTACTCGCGTTGGGTCAAATACGACAGATATTCTTCGGGGGTGCTCCCCGACACGAGAAGGATGATATCCCGGCAGTATTTTGTATTCCGAAACACATGCAGGTTCCGGAGTCTTCCCTTGCTGTCCGGAATTACCCAATTCTGACGCTTGTCATCCGGATCCGTTCCCGGTTTATGGAAGGAACTTTCCGTCTCCGGCGGATACTGCTCCGCCGCGAGACGAACCGTCTCACTGCCAAAGAGCACCATATCGGAAGGAATCTCCGCCGCTTCCCTATAATAGCTTACCGATTCCTGAAACCCTTTGACACAACCATCCAAACTGATTTGCGTATGCATTACAACTCTCGGTCTCATTGCAATTACCTCTTTCTACACGTTATCCGCAGTGTATCCCTCTTTGCTGACACCGTTGTGTCAGCAACGCTTCCATTATTTTTTTATATGGCTGAACATGTTATAGTAGGGTCGGAAAGCGAGGTGGGACGGTATTGGACCGATCGATCAAAAGGTTGGACCGTTTGACCGGAATCCTGATACGGTTGCAGACCGGTTCTTTGGTTTCCGCCAAACAGCTTGCAGAGGACTTTGGCACCTGCGTCCGGACGATCTACCGGGATATTCGTTCGCTGGAGGCTGCGGGCGTTCCCATCGGCGCGGATCCCGGAAAAGGGTTTTATATTGTGGAAGGATACCGTCTTCCCCCCGTCTCGCTGAGTAAAGAGGAAGCGGGCGCTCTTCTTCTCGCGTTAAAATTGGCCGAACAACAGACCGGTTCGGACATGGCGCCGCTGTTACGCACCGCTCAGGCAAAAATATGCGCTGTTCTGGCAAAAGACGTAAAGCTGCATGTCGCTTCAATCGATCCCAAAATCACCGTTTGCACCAGCTTTGGCCAACCTTGTCAGGAGCGTTTTTCTATGCAGACGATTCAGGAGGCGTTAAGCCGGAACCGTCTGCTTGAAATCCGGTATTCGCCCAATCCGGCCTGTGAACCTACGCATCGAATCATCGAACCGCTGTATCTCGGCTTTTTTGAAAACTCCTGGCACTTACTCGCCTATTGCCGGCTGAGAGAGGCATACCGGGATTTCCGTTTGGACCGAATCCAGTCCCTCCGCATCCTAAGCGATTCCATAACACGCAATCACCCGCCGATAGCGGAAATCCTGATGAATGCCGTCGATCGGAAAAATTTGGAATACGTTCGCGTCCGCCTGAAAAAAGACGCCGGATGCGAGCGGCTGAAGTCACACTTTCCTTCCGGTTCCATAGAGGAAACCGATCTTGGCGGCGGAACCGTCGAACTCAGAATACCAACCGATTCGGCCGACGTGCTGAATGATTGGCTGAAACGGTTTTGCTCCGGCATCGAATTTCCGATCAACGGGCAATAACCGGACCACGCCATGCACTCTCTCTGATGACCGGCCATGCCGGATGAACGGTGTTTTGACAGGCGGTCTTTCGTCATTGTATAATTGCAGTATTCCAAAATAATAGGGTTTTACCAGCAGACAATCGGATCATTTCGCTATCGTATCCAACGATATGGAAAGCAAAGGAGCATTTCTGTTATGACGCAGTTCTCCGGACAGTTTACCATTACAAAAAAGGATAACCTTCGGTTCAATTTCTTTTTAATGCGAAAAAAACTCGTCGCTACGAGCGCGCTGGTCTTTGTGATCATTGCCGCATTGATCGGACTGCTGAAATACGCTCAGACCGGCAGTCTGGAAGCCGCCATCCTGAACGGCGCTTTGATGGCCGTCGCAGGAACGCTGTTTTTGGTCGGGATCAATCTGATCACAACGGTCATGCGCATCAATACCTATTACAAACAAAAGAAACTGACAGATTTTACCGTCACCTTCTCGGCGGATAAAACCGGCATCCATGCAACCTCGGATCGCGGGGATTCCGATCTTCCATGGAACCGCATCGTTGAAGTGCGGGAAACCGCGCACGCGTTTTATCTTTTTATAACGGATACCCATGCCAACGTCCTTCCGAAGGATCAGTTCGCCTCTTCGAAGGATCTCGACGTCTTTCGTTCGCTGTTGGTTAAAAACATGGATGCATCCCGCCTAAAAATAAAAAACGGTTAATGCAGCCCGCTTACCCGCTCAATCAAGGGAGATCACTATGACCTTTTCCGGAAAGTTCGTAATCACCCGGCAGGATAATATCTATTACAATTACTTTCGAATCAGGCGGAAACTGATTGGCCTTGCGATCATGACGTTTCTGATTCTTGCCCTCATGCTTGCGCTCGTTCGATACGCCCAGGGGATTTCCCTTCTGTCGGCGCTGTTGCAAGCATTCGCCGTCGCCGTTCTCGGAACGATCCTTATGGTCGGCTTCAGTCTCGTTTCCGTTATCCTTCGCGTAAACACACGATATCGCAAAGGCGAAATGGACGACTTTACCGTGCACTATATCGTCGACAAAAATGGAGTCCATGTAAAAAGCGAACGCGGAGACTCCGAGTTTTCCTGGAAGCAGATCCAGCGCGCGCAGGAAACCCAACATGCTATTTATTTAATCGCGGGAGAATCCCGCGCCGTGGTAATCCCCAAGGGGCAGATCGTCAACGACGGCGAATTGAACGCGCTGCGCGCTCTGTTCCGCAAGTACGTTACCCCCGGGCGAATTCGAATGGCGCGGTAACCGTTGCAAAAAATTGAACCTGACATTTTCTTGTCAGGTTTTTTGTTTTATACTAGAGAGTGTTTCCAAAAGGATAAATGAGAGAAACGTCGAATATATATACAGAGGTGCAAGGAATGGGAACTGTAATTCGACGTTATGAACTCACGGATGCTGAATGGGAACGCCTGCAAGAGTACTTCCCGGATCG
>JAYFNY010000046.1:0-84476 GCA_034933205.1 Eubacteriales bacterium | reverse complement strand
TTATTAGTTCGCTGTCTACGGTAAGATTGATCTGGGCCATCTGTTTCTTCCTCCTTGGTGTTTTGGTTTCTGCAACCTGATTATACCAAGGTCGAGCGGATGGCTCTTTCTCGAATTTACACCATTATATGGACGTTATCTGTTCAAGCATTATAATTATGATAGAGCGAGTAAAAAAGGGTTTCATCCATGTTTTACGGAGGCATTTTTGCTTAATCATTACGCTTGTACAACATATATAAGAAAAGATTGATGCATTGCGAAACACTTGTTAAATCTGTATAATTGAAACGATAGTTTGCAAATCTGCTTCTCGTCTAAATTGGGGGACAACATGGCCGAACAAAACACTGCCAACATCGGGTTTGAAAAGCAAATCTGGGATGCCGCGTGCGTACTGCGCGGAAATCTCGACGCATCTGAATACAAGCAGGTCGTGCTCGGCCTGATTTTTTTAAAGTACATTTCGGATCGCTTTGATGCAAGATATCAACAGCTTGTGGACGAAGGCGAGGGTTTTGAAGAGGATATCGACGAATACACGTCCCAGAGCGTTTTCTTCGTTCCGCCGGACGCGCGTTGGAAGAATATTGCGGAAGCGGCACATACCGAAGAGGTCGGTACGACGATTGACAACGCCATGCGCGCCATCGAGAAGGCGAACCGCCGACTCAAGGATATTCTGCCGAAGAACTTCGCTCGGCCGGAGCTGGACAAGCGGCGACTTGGCGATGTTGTCGATCTCTTCACCAATATTCACATGTTGGATCATGGAGCGGAAAAGGACATTCTCGGCAGAACATATGAATATTGTCTGAATAAGTTCGCAGAACAAGAAGGGAAACGTGCGGGGGAGTTTTTCACGCCCTCTTGCGTTGTGCGTACCTTAGTTGAAGTGCTGGAGCCATTTCACGGGCGTGTTTTTGATCCCTGCTGCGGGAGCGGTGGTATGTTTGTGCAGAGCGCCAAGTTTATTGAGAACCATAGTGGAAACATTAACGATATCTCCGTATACGGGCAGGACAGTAACCCGACCACTTGGAAGATGTGTACCATGAATCTTGCCATCCGCGGTATAGAAGCCGACCTTGGCAAGTATAATGCGGACTCGTTTACGGACGATTGCCATCCGACTTTGAAAGCGGATTTTGTGATGGCAAATCCACCGTTCAATCTGAGCAACTGGGGCGCTGAAAAGCTAAGCGGCGACAAGCGCTGGGTTTACGGCATCCCGCCCGCGACTAACGCAAACTATGCCTGGCTACAGCACATGATCTACCATCTTTCGCCCAACGGAAGGATGGGCTGCGTGCTGGCGAACGGTTCGCTGAGCTCCCAGAGCGGCGGTGAGGGAGAGATTCGCAAGAATCTCGTGAAGGCGGATCTGGTGGACTGCATCGTCGCCATGCCGCCGCAGCTGTTTTATACCACGCAAATTCCCGTTTCGCTGTGGTTCATCAGTCGTAACAAGACCCAGAAGGGCAAGACGCTCTTCATCGATGCACGAAATCTTGGCTCAATGGTTACGCGCAAACTGCGGGAACTAACGGATGACCCCGAAAACGGCGATATTGCGAAGATTGCCAATACGTACCGTTCGTTTGTTGCAGGGACGCTGGAGAACGTCAAGGGTTTCTGCGCTGCAGCGACGACGGAAGAGATTAGAAAGCAGGACTATATCCTCACGCCCGGGCGTTATGTGGGCATTGAGGACGTGGAGGACGACGGAGAACCGTTCGACGAGAAGATGCGGCGGCTGACGGAGGAATTGAACGGGTTGTTTGAGGAGTCGCATCGGTTGGAGAGGGAGATCAAGGAGCGGTTGGGGGCGATTGGATATGAGCTATAAAGATACGGAGATCATCCTGTACCAGTCGGAAGATGGAACGACAAAAATCGATGTTCGGATGGAAAGCGAGACGGTTTGGCTGACGCAGGCGCAGATGGTCGAGCTCTTCCAATCGAGCAAAGCCAATATCAGCGAGCACATCAAAAACATTTTTTCCGAAGGCGAGTTAATTGAAGATTCAGTTGTTCGGGATTTCCGAACAACTGCCGCAGACGGAAAAAACTATAATGTGAAGCACTACAATTTGGACGTCATCATCGCCGTCGGCTATCGCGTGAAATCCCTGCGTGGCACGCAATTTCGCGTTTGGGCGACGGAGAGATTGCGGGAGTACCTGGTCAAAGGGTTTACCATGAACGACGACCTGCTCAAGAAAGCGGGCGGCGGGAATTATTGGAAAGAGCTTCTGGAACGCATCCGGGATATCCGTTCCAGCGAAAAGGTGTTTTATCGCCAATTGCTCGATTTGTTTGCAACCAGTGTGGACTACAATCCAAAGTCGGATGAAAGCAGGCAGTTTTTCCAGATCGTGCAGAACAAACTACATTATGCCGTGAACAAGCAAACCGCGGCGGAGATCATCTTTTCCCGCGCGGACGCCAACCAGCCCTATATGGGGATGAAGTCGTTCCACGGCGAGCAGCCGCATAAAGAGGACGCGCTGGTTGCCAAGAATTATCTGGACGAAAAAGAGCTGGCCGTGCTGAACCGTATGGTTTCTGCATTCTTTGATTTGGCGGAGCTGCATGCTATGAATCACGAACATCTATATATGCGGGACTGGCTTCCGCAGGTGGATGATTTTGCCGAACGGTACGGGAAGGGCGTTTTGAAGAACGCGGGATCGATCAGCCGGGAGGCTGCGATTGAGAAGGCGGCAGCGGAATATAGAAAGTATAGTAAGCGCGTGGAGGATTTGCCGTCCGCTGTGGAGCGGGATTATTTGGCGGCGGTGAAGCAGGCGCAGAAGAAGTTGAAGGGGAAAGCCGGAGGCGAGAAGGAATGAGGAATTGTTCTGTTGCCTGCGGGTGGAGGTTTGTGAAAGAGGCGGAGCGGTTGGGGGCGAGTGGGTATGAATTCTGATATAGAAGGCAGAGTTCCACTTGAATCAATTTGCTCACGTGTATGCACAGGAGGAACACCGAAAAGTTCAGTTGGTTTATACTATAAGGATGGCACAATACCGTGGTTAAACACGCAAGAAATCAACTTTAATAGGATTCGGAGTACGAAAAGCAAAATAACCGAAGAAGGCTACAGAGATTCTTCGGCTAAATGGATACCGGAGAATTGTGTAATTGTTGCTATGTACGGAGCTACAGCGGGGAAAGTAGCAGTTAACAAAATTCCACTAACTACTAATCAAGCATGTTGTAATCTGCAAATCAATCCGGAAAGTGCTGATTTCAGATTTGTATACTATTATCTTTGCTTTGAATACGCAAGGCTTGCAAGTCTTGCGAATGGGGGGGCTCAACAAAACCTTAATACCGGAATAATTGGTGGCTTTCAGATCCCTAATCCGAGTTTATCAATTCAACATGCCGTTGCAGATATTCTCTCCACCCTCGACGACAAAATCGAGCTAAACAACCGCATCATCGCCAACCTCGAAGCGCAGGCGCAGGCGATCTTCAAAAGCTGGTTTGTGGATTTTGAGCCGCTTCAGGATGGCGAGTTTGAAGAGAGCGAATTGGGGTTGATTCCTAAGGGGTGGAGTATATTCACTTTTTCAGAAATTCTTACTCCTAGTTCTGAAAAAGATAACTCACCTGACATTCCTGAGTACTCTGTTACTAATACGGGCATATACGCACGTGATGATAAATATAAAAAGAAATTGTCCATGATGAATTCAGCAAACAAGATTATTCGCAAAGGCGATCTCGTTTTCGGTATGAGCAGAACGATCTTAAATTGGGGCATCATGTTTGATGAAATCGGCGGGGTAAGCTTGGCATATCATGTATTTAAGGTGGATGAGCGCATTCCAACAAAATATCTTGAAGGATATATGCGCTCATATATCAGCTACTTTGGGGATATTATAAAACCAGCCGCACGAGAAGGACAGGGCATTGATAAATCTGCGCTGTATGCAAAACAGATTTATCTACCCAACGAACACGTAGTTGCTGATTACTATTCGATTGAGGATGAAATAACCGCTTCAATTGAGAATTATAGAAAACAGGTTGCTACGCTTGAACAAGTTCGCGATACCCTGCTCCCCAAACTCATGTCGGGAGAAGTTGAAGTGCCAGTGGAGGGATGAAAGATGAGCGAAAGTGATATTCAACAATTGGTCAATGCTATTACTACACCGAATTTAGTTGAAAAGCTTATGCTTGCAGTTACGACCTTATACTTAATTGCTACTATTCTTGTTTTCCTAGAGAACAAACGAATGGTCAAAGCAGCGATAACAGCAAGTAATATTTCTTTGTTTGATAAACGACTGGAGATTTTAGAAAAACTACAATTCAAATGTTCATATGCAGAAATCAGTGATTCACATTACGTTAAGACCAGATTGAAAATGCTATTCCCTTTGAATATATTCAAAAATTACTTAGAATTTGTTTCAGCCTCTAAAAGTGAATGCGATTTAAAATCTATATACTATACTAACACTGATCTGCTTGATAAATATATCTATACTGATTTGCAGCATAGTGACTATAGGACTTTAGAAGAAGCCCTTTGTTTTTACAATACAACTGATAATCAGAATGCAAAAGACAAAATCAAATCAATCGTGAAAAAAGCTGAAGAATTAGCCGAGGAGCAACAAATATCATATCGCGATCCGTTTATAATGCAAAATGAACTGAAGGTTGCGGAAACACGCACACGCTCAATGCTAAATACTCTTACGAACAAAATGGAGAGATACATATGGCTTTCCATCGATAATTGAGTGACTGGTTCTATTAATTTTATGGAGGTATGCATGCGTAGTTTGTTATCAAGATTTCCAACAGAGCCGATTAAACTAACAAAAAAAGACGGAACAGAAATTGTTGTGAATTCGGCTTTAGTTGATCCATCTGGAAAGCTAATAACTATTGAGGATGTATCCGTAAATGTTGAAGAAGATGATATTATTAGTCGCTCATTACCTAATGGGGATGTTGAAAGATTTATCGTTGTTGATCGTGGGTTCGTAAGAGGAATGCATAATATACCGGACCATTATCAGATAAAAGTCAAAAAGAGAGTAGATAATCCGTATCTCAATTCACCACAATCAGTAACGACATACAATATTAGTAATACTCAAAAAGTCAACATTCATTCGGTCGATAATTCAAAAAATTATACGCTTACACAAAACGAAAAAGAAATGTTTGATAAACTAGTTGCTTTAGCAGAGAGCCTACCGAACAAAGACTCTGTTATTCCAAACATACGTGATATGGAACATGCTGCGGGTACTACTAGTTTCGCAGGTAAATATAATGAGTTTATTCAGTCAGTTGCGAATCATATAGCAATATTTACACCTTTTATTCCATTATTGACTTCACTAATAGTAAAGTAGAGTTTTATGAGGTAACCTTATGTCCTTCACCGAATCCAACTACGAAAACTGCATACTTTCCCTGCTGGAGGACATGGGCTACACCCGCCTCTACGGGCCGGACATCGCGCGCGATTACCACGACGCGTTCTATGAGGATGCGCTTCTTGCCGCGTTACCCGCCGTTAACCCCGACCTGCCGAAGGAAGCCCTCGCGGACGCGGTGAACCGCATTAAGGATCTCGGTACCGGCAGCCTCATCCAAAAGAACGCTGTATTCATGAACTACCTGCAAAATGGCGTTCCGGTGAAGTATTTTTACAGGGGAGCTGAGCGTTCCGGACTTGTTTACTTGATCGACTACGATCCTGAGCATATCGAACGCAACACATTCCATGCGATCAACCAGTGGACGTATGTGGAACATTCCGAAAAGCGACCGGATGTGGTCCTCTTTGTCAACGGCCTGCCTCTGGTGGTAATCGAGCTCAAGTCCCCCTCCCGTGTAGAAACGGATGCCTCGGAAGCCTACCGCCAGATTCGCAACTACCTGCAGGAGATTCCTTCGTTTTTTTCCTATAACGCGTTTTGTGTGATCAGCGATCAGGCGGTGAGCAAGGCGGGCACGATCACCTCCGGCGAAGACCGCTTTATGGAATGGAAGACCAAGGACGGCAAGGGGGAAACGAAGCTGTTCGCGGACTACGAGACCTTCTTTCAGGGAATGCTGGAGCCTGCGCGACTTCTGGATATCGTAAAAAACTTTCTTTGCTTTTCAGAGGAAACAGAGAGCACGGCGAAAATTCTCGCCGCGTATCATCAGTACTTCGCAGTGAAGAAGGCCGTGGAATCAACCCGGCATGCAACGAAGACCGACGGCAAGGGCGGCGTGTTCTGGCACACGCAGGGCAGCGGGAAGTCGCTCTCCATGGTGTTTTACGCGCATCTGCTGCAGCAGGCTCTCGCGTCGCCAACCATTGTCGTACTGACCGACCGGAACGACCTGGACGACCAGCTTTTCAAGCAGTTTAGCAAGTGCGAAAACTTTCTGCGCCAGAAACCGGTGCAGGCGCAAAGCCGGGCAAATTTAATCGAATTGCTGGAAGGGCGCGCGGCGAACGGGATCATTTTTACGACGATGCAGAAGTTCGAGGAATCCGCCGAGCCGCTCTCCGCGCGGCGAAACATCGTGGTTATGGCGGACGAAGCGCACCGCGGGCAATATGGTCTCGACGAGAAGTTGGACGTTATAACGGGCCGCGTGCAGATCGGTACCGCGCGCATCATTCGGGACAACCTACCGAACGCAACGTACATCGGCTTTACCGGAACGCCGCTCAACCACCTGAAGGACAAGGACACGCGCGCGGTCTTCGGCGACTATATCGACATCTACGACATGACGCAGGCGGTATTGGACGGCGCTACGAAGCCGGTCTACTACGAGAGCCGCGTGATCAAGCTCAAGCTCAACCAGAAGGCGCTGGAACTCATCGATGCGGAGTATGACCGCCTCGCCGAGAACGCGGAGCCGCTTGTGATAGAACAAAGCAAACGCGAACTTGGGCGAATGGACGCGGTACTTGGTGCGGAAGAGACGATTGACTCGTTGGTGCGGGATATCATAGAGCACTACGAAACCTACCGCGCGAACCTGCTCACCGGTAAGGCGATGATCGTTGCATATTCGCGTCCGATCGCAATGAAAATCTACCGTCGCATTCTCTCGCTTCGTCCAACGTGGACAGAAAAGGTGAACGTGGTCATGACCTCCGGGAACGGCGATCCGGAGGACTGGCGGCAGGTCATTGGCAACAGTGCGCGCAAAGCCGAGCTGGCGAAACGCTTTAAAGATAACGAAGACTCGTTTAAAATTGCCATTGTCGTTGATATGTGGCTTACAGGGTTTGACGTGCCTTCCCTTGCGACGATGTACGTCTACAAACCCATGGCGGGGCACAATCTCATGCAGGCGATCGCGCGTGTTAATCGTGTCTTTGGTGACAAGGAAGGCGGCCTGGTTGTGGACTATGTTGGAATCGCCGCCGCGCTCAAGAAAGCGATGAGCGATTATACACAGCGCGACCGCAGCAACTACGGCGAGATGGACATCGCGAAAGCCGCTTACCCGAAGTTCAAGGAAAAGCTCGAGGTTTGCCGAGGCTTGCTGTATGGGTTCGATTACTCGAAGTTCCTTAACGGCAAAGATCAGGAACGTGCGAAACTTATAACCGGCGGCGTGAACTTCCTGTTGGCGCAGGATAAAGTGAACGAGAAGGAATCCTTCGTCAAGGAGGCTCTGCTGCTGCGACAAGCCCATTCGCTCTGCGGAAGCATGACGAGCCGTGAGCAGCGATTCGAAGCTGCGTTCTTTGAGTCGGTTCGAACGCTATTGATCCGCTCTATGACAGGCAGCCCCGGGAAACCATATTCCCTCGGCGAAATCAACACTCGGATTAACGAGTTGCTTAAAGCGAGCATCCAGAGCAGCGGCGTGATCAATCTCTTCTCGGACGTGAAGGAGTCTCTTTCACTGTTCGACCCGAACTTCCTCGCGGAAATCGCGAAGATGAAGGAGAAGAACCTGGCGGTTGAGATTCTGCGTCGCCTTATAGCCGATCAGGTGACGGTTTATAAACGCACCAATCTGGTTAAGTCGGAGAAGTTTTCCGAGATGATCCAGCGAACGATGAACGCCTACTTCAACGGCCTGCTGACCAACGAAGAGGTCATCGCGGAACTCCTCAAGATGGCTGACCTGATGAAGCAGGCAAGCGCTGAAGGTGAGAAGCTGGGGCTGTCTGCCGAAGAAACGGCGTTTTATGACGCACTGACCAAACCGGAGGCGGTGAAGGACTTTTATCAAAACGACGAGCTGGTTGCGATTACAAAAGAATTGACGGATATGCTCCGCAAGAACCGGACGATCGACTGGCAGAAGAAAGAGACTGCGCGCGCTTCGATGCGCAGCATGGTCAAGCGTCTGCTCAAGAAACACCACTATCCACCAGAAGGGCTGGAAGATGCGCTCAAGACGGTCATCAGCCAATGCGAGATGTGGACGGAGAATGATTCTTGAGATGTCACTTCCATTGAGTGCTTTTAGAATGTGACAGGAGGACTCCGGCGTGAATGTGCAGAGAGATCATGATCAAAAAATATTGGCTGGCTAAGAAACGAACGTTAAAATTGTCCTTTCTTGCCAATTTCTTGCCAAGTGAGTGAGAAACGCGGGAAAACAAGCTTTCAATTCAGGAAATAATAAGCCATATTATGCACAGAATCGGTTATTATAGGAATGATTCTCTAGTAAAATCGTGTACGACTCTGACTCGTATTGTCTAGGTTCGAATCCTAGTTCCGCAGCCAAAAAAGCCCGTCAAATGGGGCTTTTTGCTTTTTGGGTTATTTCGTTTTCTGGAATCCGAAAATCGATCATTGCGTATAACGTAAAATAAAGCGCATTGCTCCGATTGCGCTGCACGCGAAAGGGCAACGCCGGTTGTCGCTGGTTTTGCGCAAAGAAAATAATAAACTTCGGAACGATAATCGTATGCGAATTGACAACATGGAAGGATCAACTTTTGTTGAATCGCTAAATACTGTCCGAATCGGCGGGGTCTCCTCCTTGAAGATCCGGCGTCCAGAGCCCACGCGCCATATACCAGTCGATCGATTCCTTTAGAAACTCGACGCTAACGTTCAGCGTAAACGCAATCTCGTAGATATCGTCGGTATTCCGGGCGGCTGTGCGAATCGCCTCGGGGGAGAGCAGACGGTCGTGCGCCCACTTGCGCGCTTTGGCTTCTGCGCGCCAGTCGTCTACAGCGGAGTAATGCAGCCGCCGGTCTGCACCGGTATAGTGGTGCCCGAGCTGCTCGGCAAGCCAGCAGGCGCGCTCCGCCATCGTGCCGTCCCGTTTCAGCACGATATGCTCGCCGGTATCGGTTCGAATGTAAGCGGCGGACATACCGGGCACAGGAATATCCCGCTGGTGCACGTCTATGCCGAGTTCACCGGCTTCGCTGCACAATTCATCGATTCGGTCCATCGAAATGCGCCCTCTTTCAAAAATCGGTCAGGAACAGGTCAAGCAGAAGCTGAGAAATGAAGGAGCGATCAAATCCGCAGGCGCGGGTTCACCGGGTTGCGCGGCAGGAAAAAGGAATCACCGCGAAAATTTCTCAGCAAGAAACGCGATATATTCTTCGTACCGCTCGCGGCCTTCCGGCGTGAGGCTGTTCGGGTCGAAGCGGCCTGCCGCCGCAAGGATCTTTACGCTCGGTTGCGTTACGGTATCGTCCGCCAGGTAGTCGAGAGAGACCTGAAAGAAGCGGGCAAGGGAAAGAAGCGTCGTTCGCTTAACGTTCTGCGCGCTTTTCTCATAGAGGCTTACGATGGTCGTATATGGCACTCCGGATTGCGCCGCTAACTGCGATTTATTCAGGGAACGTTCGCTCATCAGAAGGTCCAACTTCTCAGTCAAGGTCAAAGATATCACCTCGTAACCTATTATAGTGAACAAATTACGACGAGTCAACGAAGAGTTACGACGAAGCGTAGGAATGGAACGCTAGAAATACGTGAAGAACTTCTTGTTACGCTCCGGTAATGTGAAGCATTTGTGAATCTGCCTTATCGCGCCTTGACAATGCTATGAATTTGGAATACGATATGAGCGTATTAGTACGACTAGTACACTATTGCGGACGAAACCGCAGGGGGTGGATATTCATTGAAAACTGAGAACAGAAAAATGGACGCTGTACGGCGTCTGGCGATTCGGACATTGGCTGCGTTTTTCAGCCTTCTCCTGATTGGTGCGGTTTTCCCGCAGCGGTCGGCACTGGCTGAGAGTACGCTTGCAACCGGATATGTCAATACCGAAAAACTGAATCTGCGGAAAGGCGCGGGTACGAGGAATTCGATCGTCGATACGTTGAGCAAGAATACGGCGGTCAATATTTATGAGGTCGTCGGCACGTGGCTGCGCATTGACATTCCTTCCACAGGGAAGAGCGGATACGTGAGCGGGAAATACATTACGGTGAATTCCTCCAGCATCACGGCTTATGCGCTTGGCGTAACAAGCGGCAGAGTGAACCTTAGAAAAGAAGCGACAAGCAAGAGCGACAGTCTGGCGATTGTCGATTCCAACTCCGGCGTAACCATCTATTCCGCCGATTCCAAAACCGGCTGGTATAAGCTCAAGGTTCATAAGACCGGCGGGGAAGGGTACATCTCGCCGAAGTACGTCAAGATCGTCTGTCTCGTTGGAAGCTCCTCTGCCGTTGCAACGGGAACGACCGGCAAGATCAACGCGACGAGCGTGAACTTTCGCACAGGCCCTTCCACAAGCTACAGCAGCTCAGGAAAACTGCAGAAGCCGGAAGCGCTGACGATACTTGAAAAGAGCGGCGACTGGTACAAAGTTACGGTCAAATCGACAGGGAAAACCGGTTATGTCTTTGCAACCTACGTAACGGTCGATTCCACAAGCGCTACGCCTACGCCGTCCGTCAATCCCTCCGGCGCAAACGGGCGTGTGAACGCGAGCAGCGTGAACTTCCGTACCGGTCCCTCCACGAAGTACAAAAGCCAGGGGGTTTTAGCAAAGGATACCCTGGTCAACGTATTGGGTACGTCCGGCAACTGGTATAAAATAACGGTGGTTTCAACGGGGACGAGAGGCTATATCTTCGCAAAGTACGTGACCTTGATCAACGTTACGCCAACGCCGGTTCCGACGGTGTCTCCGACGGTTACACCAACCTCGGTGCCGACAGCCGCGCCGACGGTCACACCGACACCGACTCCGACACCCACGCCGACTCCTACACCAACGCCGACACCGACGCCAACACCGACACCGACGCCTACGGCGACCGTATCGGCGGGATCCTGAAATCGGGAATTCTATCACGAAAAAAACCGGCGCGTATCGAAAAGGATATGCGCCGGTTTTATCGTTACCGAAAGAAAAGTGAGCCGGGCTTACTCGGAAGGGAAGCCCGAAAGCGAATGGTTCGGACGGATGCAATGGATGCTGCGACCTAGTTTTTACCACTGTCGCTCAAAACAAGGATCGGATTGACCAACGCGAAACGCAGACCTTTGGTAATTCTTTTCTTCTCAACGACACCGGAAGAACGGTACGTAATACGAAGAACGTCGACGTTTGAAATATCGAGAGTGACGTCCGCCGTGGAGTACTTGCAGTTGACCCACAGGGTATCAAAAAGCACCTCTCCCGTCGTCGCATCCGAAAGAATCACTTCCGCAATCCCGTTTTTACTCTCGTTTCCATAGCGGGAGGTATCGCCGCGATCGGCACCGAGTTTAAAAGATATCATTTCGTAGTTCAATCGCAGCGCGTATTCGATATAGGTTTCCCTGCAATCCGAGCGGTAGGAATGGTCGCGTGAAAGTACCCGCGCCTCATCCTTCGTTTCATTTTCGCTGATCTGCATGCCAAGGCCTTTCGAATATTGATTTTCATCAATATGGAAACTCTTCTTGTCGCTCCAGCCGTCCACGAAGAAGTTATTGGGCTTGCTCTCGATCGGGGTGAGTTCGTCCAGCAGCACGGTCTTTGCGTCGGAAGGAATCTTGCTGTTGGGGCCTTGAGTGGGAATGGCCGGCTGTGGCGTGGCAGGGCTGGTCGGCGTTGCGGACGCAACCGCTTCTGTGGGGGAAGGCGTGCTGGCCGCCGCGCCTGCAACAGGAGGGAAAGTGATGCTCTCCGTCGATGTGTTCCCGGGATCGGATGTGAGAGCAGGTTTTGCAACGGCAATCGTAACGATCAGGAAGGAAAGTGCTGCGGCAAGAGAAAGAATGACTCGCTTGTTCTTCTTGCGCAATTTGGCTTCAAGAGAAGATCTTCCGATTCCCCCGTCGGAAAGAACGAGTTTGGAAGGGAGTATCGGTTCCTCCTCAAATACGGAAACGACACAGGTGACCGCACTCACGAACGTTGCGATCATAAAGATCATCGTAATGGTATCCAGCATAAAACAATACCTCTGATATGTCAAAATGAGGCAATAATTACTGGTTACAGATGTTAACACAGATCGAAGGCAACGTCAAATAAACCGCGCAAATCCCTATAAAATATTGGGATTACGCGGTTTTATGCTATAATATGTGCTGTTTCAAAAAGAGAACCAATTACTGCTGAATTGCGTATATGGCGGCACGTCCAACGATGTCGTCCATCTCTTGGCGGTGATCGCTCATCTCGCGTACGAGCTGAAATTGCGTACGCGCACGATCCAGGTTCTGGCTGTTGCGAGATACGTGAAAATAGGTGTCTCCGGCAATGTGATCCGAAAGGAAACGCATGCCGCATTCCAGCGTCATCATCTTTGCACCGATGGGAAGCATTTCGATTTCAGTGCGGGTCAGGCTCTTTCCACAGGTAGAAAGATAACCGCGTGTGTACGTTTCGAAAAGATGAAGGTCGAAATGAACAAGGCTGAGGTCATGCTCGTCCTCGGCTGCGGTGGATGCGCCAAAGCGGATCGCATCGCCAAAATCGTTGACGGAAAGTCCCGGCATGACCGTATCCAAATCGATGACGCAAAGGGCTTTCTTCGTGTCGGCATCGAACAGTACGTTGTTGATCTTCGTGTCGTTGTGGGTCACCCTGAGAGGCAGCGCGCCCTTAGCCTGCAGGTTTGTGAGCGTGTGGACAAAATCCTGGAAACCAAGCACGAACTCGATCTCGCGCAATACGTCGTCGCGGCGGCCGGAGGCGTTTTCCTCTACAGCGCGGAGAAACGAACGGAATCGCGCAGGCGTATCGTGAAAATGCGGAATCGTTTCCGCCAGTTCTTCCGCGGGGAAATCCGAGAGTTGATTCTGAAACCGTCCGAATGCGACGGCGCTTTCCGCAAACAGCGCTTCGTCCGCCGTTTGGTAACAAACGCTGTTTGGAACCAGCTCATAAACACGCCAGTAGTCTCCGCTTTCCACGGTAAAGCTGCGTCCGTCCTTTGCGGGGACCAGAGAGAGGACGCCGCGTGGATCGGATATTTTCTTTCGCAAATGCTCGGTGACCAGCTCGATGTTTCGCATCAATGCAACCGGATCGTGAAAAACGGTGGTATTGATCAGCTGAAGGATATACCTTGCTCCACTGTCGCAAACGACGAGTTGCGTGCCGTTGATGTGCCCGCTGCCGTAAGGTTCGCAGGAAACGGGAGTGCCGGATAGGGCAAAGCGGGTAAGAACGGGCTGCATCAAGTGACCTCCGCAATGGATAGAATGAAAAATCAAGGCAAGAGGGGAAGGATCCCCGATATCAGGAATTTCCCGCGATCATATGCCAAACACCTTTGAAAAACTTGCCATTGAGCATGAGAACAAGTCCTTCCACAACGCGCGGGGAAACACCGCCGTCCATGCTCATCATACGAAGCGGCGAGGTGAAGAGCACATGCTCGACGATGCCGCCGGATACCTCGTCCGTGTTTGCAAGGCGGTTCGCAATTCTTCGGCCGACGGATACCAGCATCCGGCCGACCAGCGAATCCTGCGTTTCCTCCAACGTCGCGTTAAGCGTATGTGGTTCGTCCTTTTGCCGTATGCGCGGGGGGATCGAGTGGCCAAGCAGAGCGGTGAACGCTTCGTCGGAAACGTTGATTCCACCGGAAAGGTCGTAATAACAGGCGGCGTCGTCGTGATGATCCGGCAGGCTCAGGCTGACGCCCGGTTCCGCGGTGATCACTGCGCTGAGCTGCGGATTTCGGCTGGAGGAAGCAACGCGAATCTCATATCGGCCACCTTCCACGCGCCAGTCCTGCGCAACCACATCATAATAACACAGATCGCGGCGATTGAGAATAAACGAAACGGCCTTGGTTTCGCCGGGCTGCAGAAACACTTTTTCAAATCCTTTGAGTTCCTGCTCGGCGGTGAACATTACATCCGAACGGTGGGAGACATAAAGCTGAACGGTTTCGGTTCCGGCGACACTGCCGGTATTCGTTACATCGCAGCTGACGACGATGGATTCGCCCATGTCCAGCGTTTTGTCGCTGATAAGCAGGTTCTTATATTGAAACGAGGTATAGGAAAGACCGTAACCGAACGGATATCGAACGGCTTTCTTTGCCGTATCGTAATACCGGTAACCAACAAAAATGCTCTCGCGGTATTCCACCGTACGCGTGTAACCGGGAAAATACGCGTAGGAAGGATTGTCCTGAAGTCTCAGCGGCCAGCTTTCCGCAAGCTTTCCGCCGGGACAGGCCGCACCAATCAGAAGATCGGCAATCGCGCCGCCTGACGCCTGTCCGCCGAGGTACATCATTAGGATCGATCGGGCGTTTGCTTCCCAATCCATATCGATGACCGAACCGCCCGCGAGCACCACGACAACGTTCGGATTGACCTCGTGAATACGGCGGACAAGTTCAATGTGGCTTGGCGGCATCTCGATGCCGCTGCGATCGAATCCCTCGGACTCATATCGGTCCGGCAGACCGATGAAAAGCAGCACCGCATCCTTTCCGCGCGCAATCTCAGAGGCTTCGTCCAGCAGCGCTTCGTCGGGAACATCGTTCTCCAGGGAATACCCCTGTGAATACTCCGTGTCCAGGCCGCTTCGCACCAGCTCGTCCAGCGGACAGTCCATTTCCAGCGGAACGACTTTACTGCTGCCCGCGCCCTGATAACGGGGGAACTTGGCAAATCCGCCGATCACGGCGACCTGCGCATTCTTTTTCAGCGGGAGAAGGTTCCGCTCGTTTTTCAGGAGGACCGCGGAGGCGGCGGCTGCCTCGCGCGCGAGCATATGGTGTGCTTTCGGATCAAATGTTGCGGGGGGAATCTCGCTTCCTTTGAGTGCGAGTTCGACTACGCGCGCGGCGCAGCTATCCACGGCTTGCTCGGTTAGTGCGCCGTTTTTTACCGCCCTTTCCACCTGCCGGTCGTGATACGGTCCGACGAACGGCATCTCCAGGTCGAGTCCCGCGCGCACGCCTTCCGTACGGTTGAATACCGCGCCCCAGTCCGAAACGACGAGGCCTTTGTATCCGAACTTCGTTCGTAAAACGTCGCTGAGAAGCCACTTATTGTCGCTGGCGTTCACACCCTTGATTCGATTGTAGGAACACATGACCGTCCAGGGCTGTTCGATACCGATGGCGCGCTCGAAGCCGGAAAGATAGATTTCGAACATAGCGCGTTCGTCCACAACCGAGTCGACGGTCAGCCGCCGCAGTTCCTGATTGTTAAGCGCAAAATGCTTCATGCTGGTTCCGACGTGTTCGCTCTGTACGCCGGAAATATATGCACCCGCGAGTTCGCCCGCTACGACGGGGTCTTCGCTGAAATATTCGAAGTTGCGACCGCAGAGAGGGCTTCGCTTGATATTCAGCCCCGGCCCAAGCAAAACGGAGACGCCGGCTGCGCGGCATTCCGTTGCGATGGCGGCGCCGACGCGTCGGATGAGCGCACGGTCAAAGGAGCAGGCCAGCGCGGCAGCGGTGGGGAAACACGTAGCCGGTTCGGTGTGCTTGCTCTTTCTGGAATCGACGACTTCTTTCCGCAGCCCGTGCGGACCGTCGGAAACCGCGATGGAGGGAAGATTGAGCCGCGGAATGCTCTTTGTGCGCCAGTTGTCCGCACCGCTGAGAAGGCTCGTTTTTTCCCGGAGCGTCATTTCGGAAACCAGTTCTTTTGCCTGTGCTTGATAATCCATTTACCGCCACCTCCTGTTTCGCGAGAATTATACCATGTTGGAACGAGCGTAGAAAAGAACCCTTTGTACAAATTTTCCGTGAGATATCGCTGGGCGATCGATTCCTGTCGTTATTTTTGCGATTCTGTCGACGTTTTCGAAAGACGCGTAAGGACAGGGCAGTTTTCCGGTTTACGTGTGACTATTTTCGTCTGAAACAAGGAAAAAACCTCCCCCAAATCGGGGAGGTTACAGCTTCGTTTAAGTTCTTCTGAAAATGAAAAACCGAATACTTGATCAGCCCGCGGGTGAAGCTTCCGGGGTCGCCGTCGGCACAGGCGATGCTGTTGGAACAGGCGAGGCCGTTTCAAACGCATCTGCACCTGGCTGACTTGTTACATGCGGTTCCACATTCTCTCGCAAGTAGTCTGCTCCCTGATCCAGCAGACCCGCCGCATCCTCCGCAATGCCGGAATCTTCCATAAAGAGACGGATTTCCGCCCAGGCTTCCTTGCCAAGCACACGAAGAGAACCAATCAGCCGCTCCAGCTTACCGCTGAGCAGGTCTTTGGTGTCCAGGTACGTCAGTACCGCCATCAGTAATACGATCAGAACGACAATCACGCCGATCAGACGAAAAATGAATTTCATATCGATTCCCTCCAATACTGCGGAAAACAAAAGCGGGCTTCTCGCTCGATTCAATTAGTATACCATGAAGCGTAGTAGCCCGCTGTGAACCTTGTGTAAATTATGGACTCAGTCTACGATGCGGACTTCGGTCTGCGCGATGGCGCGCTCAATCATTGGTGCAAAATCAACGAGCGCCTCGCTGGCGCGGATCTCTTCCAGCTTCGGTTTCGTCACAGGGTGCTGGGGAACGAAGACCGTGCAGCAGTCCTCATACGGCAGGATGGAGGTGTCGAACGAACCGATGGCTTTGGCACGGTCGATAATCTCTTCTTTGTCGAACCCGATGAGCGGACGGAACACGGGCAACTGTACCGCGTCGTTCGTAACGGTCAGGCTCTCGATGGTTTGGCTTGCAACCTGCCCGATCGATTCGCCGGTCACAAGCGCCTGCGCGCCACAGGAGAGCGCGATGCGTTCGGAGATCTGCATCATGAGCCGGCGCATCAGCACGGTAGTTTCGCTTTGCGGGCACTTTTCATAGATCGTAAGCTGTATCTCCGTAAATGGAACGAGATAGAGGGTGATTTCGCCGATATAGCCGCAGAGGATGCGCGTCAGTTCAACCACTTTTTCACGCGCTCGTTCACTCGTATACGGGTAGCTGAAGAAATGCACGGCGGAGATGCGCACGCCGCGTTTTGCGATCATATACCCTGCGACGGGGCTGTCGATTCCGCCGGAAATGAGGAGCATCGCGTGGCCGTTGGTACCGACCGGCATTCCGCCCGCGCCGGGCAGTTCCTCCGCAAACAGGAACGCCTGCTCCTGACGGATTTCGACGCCGACATAGAAATCAGGTTCGTGTACGTCTACCCGCAGGACATCAAATGCGTCGAGCAGCACGCCGCCAAGCGTACGGCAGATATCCATAGAACGCATGGAAAAGCGCTTGTCTGCGCGGCGGGCGATCACCTTGAAGCTTGCCTGCGGCATCCCTTCGATCCGTTTGGCAACGATTGATTTTGCCGCGGCAACAATGGAATCCCAGTCCTTTTCTACGGCGACGGCGGGGCTGACGGAGTGGATCCCGAATACGCGCGTAAGTTTGTCCGCCGCGTCGCCGATCTTTTCCTCCGGCACGCCGAACACGAAAACACGCCCCTGTTCGCGAACAACATTTACGGTAAGCGGGCGCAGGGCGAGCTCAATGCGCTTCATCAGGCCGCGTTCAAAATAGGGACGGTTCAGTCCCTTAAGATGGATTTCCGCATAGCGGACAAGCAATACCGGTTCCATAGGATTCTCCCTGAAAATCGTAGTATTTGAGTCGTCTTCGCATGGCATGTGCGCGAACTGGTTATCTGCGCTGAAAGCGGCGTAAAAACGCAACCTGCTCGGAAAGCGCACATGCCGCGGCGTCCATTTCTTCCGGCGTGTTCGAGGGGCAGAGACTGAAACGGAGCGCTCCTTCGGCGCGTGCGCCGGAAACGCCCATTGCGGCGAGAATTCGGTTTTGACCCTTTTTATGCGTAGAGCAGGCGCTGCCGGTGGAAACGCAGATTCCGCGCTCGGAAAGCGCGTTGACCAGCACCTCTCCGCGTACGCCCGGAAACGAAACGTTCAGGATATGCGGAGCGCCGCCTTCCGGGGACGGACCGTTGATGACGGCGTCCGGAATGGAGAGAAGCTGTTCGGCAAGCCGCGTCTTGCAGGCGCGCATGCGAAGGAGCCACTCCGCCTGATGATCCCGGTAGAGGGAAAGAGCCGTGTCGAGCGCCAGAATGCCGGGGACGTTTGTGGTGCCGGAACGCAGGTTTCGCTCCTGCCCGCCGCCGAGCTGCCCGCCGGCGAACTTCACGTTGCTTTTCACGAGCAGCGCGCCGACGCCTTTCGGCGCATGAAATTTATGCGCACTGATGCTGTAAAGATCGACCGGTAAGCGGGAAAACGGAAGCTTACAGAACGCCTGCACACCGTCCGAATGCAACAGGGCGCCGGGGGCGTGCTTTCGGATCAGCGCGGATACCGCGGAGAGATCGTTGACTGCGCCGACCTCGTTGTTTACATGCATCACGGAGACGAAAACGGTTTCCGGTGTGAGCGCGTTTTCCAGCTCTTCCAGATTCACGGAGCCATCGTGACGCAAGCCGAGGAATACGACTTCGGTGTCCGGCGCATTTTCCAGCGAGCGGAACACTTCGTAAATGGAAGGATGTTCACCTGCGGTCGTAACGATACGCCGCTTTCCGCGGATTGGCTTGAGCGAGCCGAAAACGGCCATATTATTGGATTCTGTTCCGCCGGAGGTATAGAGCACCTCGTCCGCATCCGCAAAGAGCGCTTCGGCCAGTCGCGCACGAGCCTGCCCAACCTCTTTTTCGGTTGCGACAGCTGGCGAATATGCGCTGGCCGGATTAAAAAACTGTTCCGTCATCGCGCGAAAAGCGGCGTTTGCGGCTTCCGGAAAAACACGCGTGGTTGCGCTGTTGTCAAGATAAATCATGCTGGCAATCTCCAAGGGATGTTGCATTCGCGCATAAAAAAGCGCACGTTGGCAGTATAGCACAATTCCGCGCGCTTTGCTCGTTTTCTTCTTCCCCTCACATGAAAAACCGGTTAAGAGTGAAATTTCTCCTTCAGGTATCCGTAACCCTGCGCGTCCATCGCGTCGTATGGAACAAAACGCAGCGCCGCGCCGTTGATGCAGTACCGGGTGCCGTTCGGCGATTCCGGATCGTCTTCAAACACATGTCCGAGGTGTGAATTTCCCGTGCGGGAACGGACCTCCACACGCGCCATGCCGTTAGAGCGATCGTTTCGCGCAACGATGACCGAAGGCTCCACCGGTTTCGTGAACGCAGGCCAGCCGCAGGAGGAACGGTACTTGTCCTCGGAGGTGAAGAGCGGTTCGCCGGTGACCACGTCCACGTAGAGTCCCTTTTCGTCGTTTTTAAAATACTCACTGGTGAACGGGCGTTCGGTTGCGCTCTGCTGCGTGACGGCGTATTGCTCCGACGTGAGCCGCGATCGGATCTGTTCCTCGCGCGGGCGTGCGTACCGGCCCGCGTCGATGGTCTCCTGGGAGAGCCTCGCGATCTTGGCAAACGGAATATGGCAGTAACCGTCGGGATTTTTATCAAGATAATCCTGGTGATATTCTTCAGCAGGGAAGAAATTGAGCAGAGGTCCGGCCTCTACGGAAAAACCGAGGGTACGCGCACGTTCGATTGCAAAAATTCGTTCCACCGTCGCCTGGGACTCGGTGTCCGAATAATAAACGCCCGCCTGGTACTGCGTTCCGACGTCGTGTCCCTGACGGTTGACGGCGGTGGGATCGACCACTTCGAAATAAGCAAACAATAGCTGGTCGAGGCTGACGCGGTTCGGATCGTAGGTAACGCGGACGGTTTCGCGAAAGCCGGTTCTGCCGGTGCAAACGGTCGTATAGTTGGCGTCCGATTCATTGGTCCCGTTGGCATACCCGCTGACTACGTCGATTACACCGGGGATGGATTGCATGAGCTTTTCCATGCCCCAGAAACAACCTCCCGCAAGGTAGATGGTTTTGCTGTATCTATTCTCCATTCCGGTCCGTCTCCTTTCAAAGATAGAAGCTGTTATATTTCATCGTAACACTGGAGCGGCGGATTGTCGAGAGACGCGGTCACACAGCAGAATTCGTTTTTATTGGGTCTTTTTGACCATAGAGGCGAATCAGGAACAGCACCGAAAGCGCGTTCAGAGCGAACATGCCGCTCAGCGTCAGAACGAACGAACCGGAAAGCGAGTATGTGATGATGCGGGATTCCTTCGCTGGCTCGATTGCGACGATATATTGTCCGCTTAAGACGACA
Organism: Eubacteriales bacterium; assembly: GCA_034933205.1. Lineage (GTDB taxonomy): Bacteria > Bacillota > Clostridia > Christensenellales > CAG-138 > UBA7703. Next base: position 63,930 of record JAYFNY010000046.1, on the reverse strand, counting down.
AAAACGATCGAAAAACAGAACACGGCAAGCGTCGTCCAGCCGATAATCCGAGACAGCAGGTTCACGCGTTTTGCTCCGAGAGAAAGGAACAGCCCGCCAAGACAGGCAACGAGACGAAATGCAAAGAGAAGATAGGCGCATGCCGGGAGAGGGAGCGGGTGATGCGTCGCCGCACCGTGAACCGCGAAGACGGCCAAGCCGATCACCGGCGCCCAGACGAGCGCAGTCCCAAGAAGGGAAAGGGCGTAGCCTTGCGCGCGCGCCCGACTCAATGGAGACCGAGCGTCCCGGGGCTGCGGTGTTTCGATGCTGGAGGAGGGACGGCCGGGCCTGGCTTCCGTATCGATCTGCCGGCCGTCCGAATTGCATGGGCGCCGTCTCACGTGTGTTCGGCCGTGGAAACGTCCCGATCGTCGCTTTTCGGGAACAGACGAACAATCAGACGAATACCGAGGACAGCGAGGCCAATGACGATGAGATTGAACGCCGCGATGCACACAATTACGATCGTATAGATGGCTCCGGTGGCGGCGTGTGCGCCGGAAGCAAGCCCCGAAGCGGTTGCAAGGATCAGTCCGGCGGCGAGCGCGGCAAGAGCCGCTGCCGAACCCCAGCCGAACCACTTGGCATAGGTGTGCGCAAGCAGACTTGCGAAGAACAGCAGAACGATGCCGAGCGCAACGACGGGAAAGAGTTCCGCCAGTATCAGGTAATCCAAAAGAACCTCGTGGCTGGCGATGCTGCCGATAACGGCGGTTACAAGCATGAACAGGATCGGTACCCAAAGCGCTGCGGTACCTGCGATAGCGAAAATCTTAGACAATGCGGATTTTTGTTTTGCGTTCATTTTGTTTCCCCCCTCTGAAAAAACGGGTTGTCGCAGTAAGGATATACGGACAAGAAAGAGAATCTCTTTCGATTATATCGTAATACACGCGGTTTGAACAGGAGCGAGCAGATAGAAAGGATTTTGCGAAAATTGTATATCCACGCCGGTTTCTTTTCCCACCGAACAGAAGTATACTCAAATTATGGGTATTGAAATGATTGGGAGATGAATTACTGGTCTATTTTGTTTCAAAGAAATCCGTACCGGTTCCTTCTTCTGCCAAACAAAGGCCTACTCAGAATACCGGTATTGAAATGATCGGGAGTGTGAAAGCTATGTCGATTTCGTCCGAAGAAATCCGAATCGCATGGAAGAACCGGGATCGCCTTGCTGCAGATCTGGCGCAGGACGGCCACATGCCGCTGCGTACGCTCTATGTCCGTTTGGACGACGGCGGAACGCTGGCGTTCGGACTTTTGGAAAAAGGAAATGGAGCCATCTTGATTGAATGGAGAAACAGCGGCTATCAGATATCGACGGTGGAACGCCCGAAACTTTCAACCGAAGCGTATGCGCGTAAGGAAGAGGGGTTCGGCGGAATGTTTGGATTTGGCGGGAAAGGTGCGCTCGGCTGGACGCTTCGTTTGTTCAATGGAGAGTCGGTTCTAGCGGAAGTACCGATTCTGCCGGACATTACCGCAATCGCCGATGGATTGCGAAAGGAAGATCCTTTTTTTAGCGGGAAACGAAAATCGCGGGAAGCGCCGCTGGGTTGGCTTCGTCCGGAAGATCGTGAAACCTGCCGGCAGATTCTTTCGCTCTGGGAACGTCTTACAAACGGAATCAATTGACGGAGGAAGAATCCTCTGTCTCGTTATATGCATACCAATCCGATTCCGCGAGATTTTGTCCGCGCAGAATACCGTTGCAGTAACCTACGTTATACATGACGTGCCGCGTTTGCGTCAGAATGACGTCAAGCCAGGTGATCTGCGCCTCCCTATAACCGATTCCCTGCGCAAGCGTTTCGTCGTCAAGCATGCGAAAGATGGTTTCGAACTTTTCGCGTACGTGCCGGAGGTATTCGCGCATCTCGTCCTGCGGGATGAACACGCCTTCGGGAACATCGTGTTCAAATTCCGGAGGGATCCGTTTGTTGAACGTCATGCAGAGAAAGTCCGTGGCGGCAAAGTCCTCGCGAAACCAATAATCAACAAAATACACAACGTGATAGACCTGATACCAAAATGGTACCGCATGGAACGTTTCGAGCCATAGCGTGCCGGGAGTGACGTCCACGAGCGTTTCCAGCATCCGATAGCAGGAGTCGAATTGATGGTATGCCGTTTGGGTCAGCCTTCGGGAGGAGATTCCGTTATCCATTTTCCTGCCTTTCAAAATGGTCGGTTCGGGATTGAAACTAGGCCGCGGCCGACGGTCAGCGGTCGGCGCAGACTTAGAAACGCCTGCCCTCTTGCCGCGCCCACTCCGCACAGACGAGCGAAACGATCCGCTCGGCGGTATCCGGCAGAAACGGCATAACATGCCCATGATAAGGATAGAAGGTCAGGTAGCTGTAAAGCGTTTCGTAACCGCCTTTCACCCACTCGGTTGCATGAGGAAGATATCCCGTGCAGCCGTTGGTATAACCGTTCAGAAAAAGATACGGCGCGTGGGAACGCTTGGAAGCCTCCATCGAGATTTCGCAAAAGAGTTCATCCGGCATGCCGCAAAGACAGGCCCCGCCAAGAAAGAGAAACTGAATTTCCCCTTCCTGCACCTGACGGGATATGCCCGACTTCCGTAAGGAAGCGCATTCGTTCAACCAATTTGAGCCGTCTATTCCGCAGAGCGTTTTCGCCTCGCTTGCTATCCGGTTCGCCTCTTCTTCCGATGGGACGGCGGACTCATAAAGAAACGGTTTTGAATACATCGAAATGCCGTTTTCAAATGTAGGTTCTGATGTGGCTTCTGATGCATGTTCTGATGCAGGTTCCGAATCGCCGCCCGGTTGCGTGCGTTCGTAAGACGCGGCCAGCAAGCCGGCGATGCGTTCCAGATCGCTTTCGCTTCCGCCATGAATCTTATCCACGCCGGATGGCTTCAGGTTGCCCGACGCGCCCTGAATCAGCATAAATGGGTGGGAATAACGTTCCTGCAGTTGATTTCTCGCCAGACCGAAATAGTCGCTCGATATCCGATCGTTTGAATCCATCAGGATGTTCGCATGCGCGGATACGCGAAGGAGCGTTACAATGGGACGATCGGTTTCTTTGTTTTCAATTCGCAAAATTCCAAGCCGGCGATCGACTTCGTTGCAGCCGTCCCTGCGATTTTCCGCAATCGGTGTGCTCGTCATCGCCCAAGAGGCCCGGCTTGGGGAAAGCGTCCGGTAAGCGTCCGCCGCACATTGTTCGATACGGTTTTTCAGCAGGCGAAAATAACGTTCGCCGTTCACGGGCGAAAGCGGGGCAGGCGCGGAATGCGTATGCGAAAAGCAGAGCATAACACGGGAAACATCCGTATGGAGCAGATCGGCCAGAAGCGTTCTCAGCGTAAGGGAAAGGCCGACCGTCAATCCGAGGCTGTCGATCGCGGCCAAACAATAGTTGATATCGCCCTCCTGCAAAAGCAGTATCTGCGCTAAGAGGGGATCCCGCACGCCTTTCGAATGCGCGTCCTCCCGGTAGCACCCGATCAGTTCGACCGGAAAATCCGGGGTAATATCCGTTTGCGCAAATGCGGCTCTCATTTTGATTTCATTTCCTTTTCATTTGATCGGAATCATCATATCACAGAAAACGGCGAAGGACGTGACATTCGTATTGTCCGCATCGCAAATTGCTCCGACGGAGCAAAGACCATCCGGAAGCTCGAATACAATACATAAAAATGCAGATTATATGCATGAATGCTTGAATACAAGCATACGTGCATAATAAGTGTGCGAGTATTTTCAATTTCTATTGAAATGAAACGGTTCCTATCATTTGGAAAAATCAGACAAATAAAGGCGATTTTCTCTTAAAATAACTAGAAAAATGCAAGTATTTTCGAGTGAATTCAGAAAATTTGACAGAATGGCAAAGTTAAATTTAGTGATATATAATATATAAACATGCCGAATAAGTATTGTAAAGCCAAACCCACGTTGATATAATATGCAGAAAAATACAAAAAGGGGTATTGGGGAATGCAAATTTTATCAGGCGTAATGGATCGGGTGGTCGAACGAAACCCGAATGAAAAGGAGTTTCATCAGGCGGTATCGGAAGTTCTGGAATCCTTGGAGGTCGTTGCTGGGGATCGTCCGGAATGGGTAAAAGCGGGAATCTTCGAGCGGTTCGTCGAGCCGGAACGGCAGATCATGTTTCGGGTTTCCTGGATGGACGATGCTGGTAAGATTCGGGTCAACCGGGGATACCGGGTGCAGTTCAACAGTGCGATCGGGCCGTATAAAGGCGGGTTACGGTTCCATCCTTCTGTGAACGTCAGCATTATGAAATTTCTCGGGTTTGAGCAGGTGCTCAAGAATTCTCTGACCGGTCTGCCGATGGGCGGCGCAAAGGGCGGCAGTGATTTTGATCCGAAAGGGAAGTCCGACAACGAGATTATGCGGTTCTGCCAGAGTTTCATGACGGAGCTCTATCGGCATATCGGCCAGTTTACCGATATTCCGGCGGGCGACATCGGCGTTGGCGGACGCGAAATCGGTTATCTGTTTGGCCAGTACAAAAGGTTGGAAAACGACTTTTCCGGCGTTTTGACGGGGAAGGGCAATTCGTGGGGAGGAAGTCTTGCCAGAACGGAAGCGACGGGATACGGGCTCTGCTATATTATGGAGGAAGCGCTCAAGCAAAAGGGACGGTCCTTTGAGAAGGCGACCGTATGCGTATCCGGTTCCGGCAACGTTTCGACCTATGCGGCCGAGAAGGCGAGCCAGTTGGGCGCGAAGGTGGTCACGATGAGTGATTCGGACGGATTCATTCTGGACGAAGACGGCGTCGATCTTGACGTTGTGAAGGAGATCAAGGAGAAGAGAAAAGGCAGAATTTCGGAGTATACCAATTTCAGAAAGAACGCGAAGTATTTCGGCGGCTGCAGCGGCGTTTGGAACGTAAAGTGCGATATTGCGCTGCCTTGCGCCACACAGAACGAAATCGATCTGGAATCCGCAAAGACGTTGGTGAAAAACGGTTGCTTTGCAGTCGGCGAGGGAGCGAATATGCCCTCCACGCCGCAGGCGGTACGCGAGTTTCTAACCCACGGACTGGTTTATCTGCCGGGAAAAGCGGCGAATGCGGGCGGAGTTGCTACCTCGGGGCTGGAAATGACGCAGAACAGCCAGCGGTATTCCTGGACCTTTGACAAGGTGGATAACAAACTGCAGGGTATCATGGCGGGCATTTTCCAGCAGATCAGCGACGCGGCCGCAAGCTATGGCAGGGAGGGCGACTACGAGTTCGGCGCCAATGTTGCCGGTTTCCACAAGGTGGCGCAGGCCATGTATGAGCAGGGGATCGCGTATTAACAGAAAAGTTGTTAATGCGGAGCAGGTGCGGAGCAAGAGTTCCGCACTCGCAGCGCTCGCCCGAAAAAACAGCCGATAAAATGAGGAAACCCGGAGGCATTTCCGGGTTTCCTGTGCATACGGGAATTCGCGGATGGCGAAGCAGGAGAATTCGTTCGCTAGGAGCGAAAGAGAATTACGACGATGTAATCCTGCGCGACGGCCTGTACGACGGGTTCAAAGAGCTTCTGCGTCTGTGAAAGCGCGTGTACATCCGCCTTTTGCAGCATCTCTTCCGAGTCGAGCTGAACGCGCATGGCATCGTCAATACTCTGCTCCAGGACGTTTGTCTGTTCGCTGGTAAGTTTGATCTCGCCGAATGCGAAGAGCGATTTTTTCGTTTCCTCATATTCCGTCTTTTCCAGATCGACAGTGACATAGGCGAGTGTCGCGTGCGGAATAAAGATCGTAACCGTTGTAAGCGTATCGTCCACGGTTACGTCCGTTTCGGTCAACTGCGAAAGGTCTACGGTATATACGCCGGTGCCGTAGGAGCGGATCAACTGCGATTTTTCAAACAGCGCAAGGTTGGCCAAAGCCTGCGAAACGCGCGAAGTGACGGTTACATCCTGCTCAAGCACGACAAAATCGCTCTTTGCCCGGGATTCGCCCAAAATTGCGTTGGAGAAATCAATTTTGTTGTATCCCATCGTTTCATCCGGCAGCATGCCGGAAAGCGAATCCGGAACGGAGAGATCGATCTGCGGTGAAAACAGCGCTTTGATTCGGGGCAGCAGAAAGAGAACCAGGAGTACGGCGGCAAGGAACAATACGCCGCGCAGTATCCACTTAAGCCGGCGGAAACGAAAATGCCTGTGCGGCAGCGGGGGGGCGGCGTCTTTCGGATTCCGTATCCGGCTGTTTCGCTTTGCTTCTTCGTAAAGAGCGGCGGAACGGGCTTCGTCACGGATCTGTTCCGGGTTCGGGCGGTCGGTCTCGGTCATGTCTGGACCCTCCCTTGCAGAGCGTTTTTTTGGTATGTACGATCGGATGCATACGATGGTTTCTATGTTTAGTATAGAAATCTTCCTGCGGCGTGTCAACGAAGGGAAGGACAATTGCACAGTACGTTTCCACTGCGGACATGATTTGCACTTACCCGAAGGCAGGGTTGGATACTTTAGTATTATTAAAGGAAAAAGCTGTTTTTTGGGCTTGACAGCCGACTTTGCGCGTTGATATAATAGTGCCTAAATTATTGTATACAAGCATGCAAGCATGCGACGGGAGGGAACAATGAGCAAGATCGTTTTCGATGACCACACAAACCTGCTTCGCGAGAATTATTACGAATATGAAGTACAGGATGTGCCGGAAGCAAATCTGTTCCCGGAGATTTTCAGCTTTGACGAAATCCCGAAGATCGCGTTCAACCAGCGGCTTGTTCCGATGCGCATGCCAAAGGATATCTGGATTACGGATACCACGTTTCGGGACGGACAGCAGTCCCGCGCGCCGTTTACGAGCGAGCAGATCGTAACGCTCTACGACCTGATGCACGATCTCGGCGGGCCGAAGGGGTTGATCCGCCAGTGCGAATTTTTCGTATACAGCCAGCAGGACCGGCAGGCGCTGGAGCTTTGCCGCGACCGCGGATATCGTTTCCCGGAAATCACGACCTGGATTCGCGCAACGGAGGGGGACTTCAACCTCGTTAAGGAACTGGGCGTACGGGAAACGGGTATTCTTGTTTCCTGCTCGGATTACCATATCTTCAAAAAAATGAATCTGACCCGTAAGCAGGCCATGAATAAGTACCTCGGCGTGGTCAAGATGGCGCTGGAGCGCGGGATCGTTCCCCGCTGCCATTTTGAGGACATCACACGGGCGGACTTCTACGGTTTTGTCGTGCCGTTTGCGCATGCGCTTGCGCAGTTATCCGAAGAGGCCGGCATTCCGATCAAGATTCGCTGCTGCGATACGCTTGGTCTTGGCGTGGCGTATCCGGGCGCGAGCATGCCGCGCAGCGTACCCGGCATTATTTACGGTCTGCGGCATTACGGCAACGTACCAAGCTCGCTAATCGAGTGGCATGGCCATAACGACTTCTACAAGGCCGTTTCCAATGCCGCCGCCGCTTGGCTTTACGGTGCGTCCGCCGTCAACTGCTCTCTGCTGGGCATTGGTGAGCGCACCGGCAACTGCCCGCTGGAAGGTATGGTGATGGAATACTGCCAGCTGCGTGGTACGACGGATGGAATGAACCTTGAGGTCATTACGCAGATTGCCGAATACTTCGAAAAAGAAATCGGCTACGAAATCCCGCCGCAGACGCCGTTTGTCGGGCATAACTTCAATTCCACCCGGGCGGGAATCCATGCGGATGGCCTGCTCAAGGACGAGCGGATCTACAGCATCTTCGATACGGGCAAAATACTCAACCGTCCCGCCGAGGTCATGGTGGACGCACACAGCGGCGCGGCCGGGATCGCCTACTGGCTCAATACCCATATGGGCGTCGATATCGATAAGAAGAGCCCGGTGATTTCGAATATCAAGGAGCGGATCGACACGCTCTATGAAGCCTGCCGGACCACCGTTATGAGCAACGACGAGTTGGAAGCCATCGCGGCGGAAGAGCTCGCAAAGGACGTTCAATAGACCTTTTCCAGGGGCCCTACCAGCCCCGCCTCCGTAGATGATATGACGGCAAAAGAGCGGATCAACCGATCCGCTCTTTTGCTGTTCTGCGCGAACTATTGAATTCCTGTTACGCGGCCTTCACCTTTGTCCAGGCATCCGAGAAGACCTTGACAAAGTCGCCGAGATCGTGATAAATCTGGCAGCGGTCAAGCACATCCTGCGGCGGATTGTAGGTCGGGTCGTCGATATAATCGGATCCCATGAGCGCGAGCCCCGCAGCGTTCGGCGTTGAATAACCGATATAATCCGAATTCTGCGCGGCAACTTTTGCGTCGCAGAGGAAGTTGATAAACGCTTCCGCTTCCGCGGTGTGCTTCGAGGTTTTGGGGATGATGATATTGTCAAACCAGACGTTGCTGCCTTCCTTGGGGACGGCGTACGCAAGATCGGGGTTTTCCGAAATGCAGTAAACCGCGTCGCCGGAATAAACAACGCCCATGGCCGCGCTGCCGTTGATGAGTTCCATCTTGATATCGTCCGTCAGATACGCGCGGACAAGCGGTTTTTGCGCAATCAGCGCTTCCTCGGCGGCCAGGATATCCGCTTCGTTACGGGTGTTGATATCGTAGCCAAGCTTTTTGAGCGTAATACCGATGGTATCGCGCATACTGTCGTACATCAGGATTTCGCCCGAGTACTTCTCGTCCCAGAGGATGTTCCAGCTGTCTACGGGATCGCTGACCATCGTGGTGTTATAGAGGATGCCGACCGTACCCCACATATAAGGGACGCTATAGGTGTTGCCCGGATCGAACGAAAGGTCGAGAAAGCGCGAATCGATGTTTTTCAGATTCGGGATTTGATCCTTGTCGATCGCATAAAGCAGGTCGTCCGCGACCAGTTTTTCAATAATATAATCGGAAGGGAAACACACGTCGTAAATGTTGTCCGGCGAGGCGAGCTTAACGAGCATCTCTTCGTTGCTTGTCATAGTCGTGTACTTCACGGAAATGCCGGTTTCGTCCTCAAACTGGCGAAGCAGGGCGGGGTCGATATAATCGCCCCAGTTGAGTACGTTGAGCGTAACCTTGCTGCCGCCGCCGCATGCAAAGAGTGGGAGCGTGAGCAGGAGAGCAAACGCGATGCAGATGATTTTCCGAATGAGTTTCATGGGCTGATTTCCTCCTGTGGTATATGGTAAAGCTGAGTTAGGACCGTTACGGGTTATTTAAGTTTCATATCGACCTTGCGGTTCTGAATCTCCGCGTTTCGCTCCTCACGGATGCTGCGCAGGTTCACAATGAGCAGCAGCGTGACAACCGGAACAAAAATAATGGTCGAAAGCGCTGGGTTTACGCCGCGACGGGCGGAAGCGTAAATATACATGGAAAGATTATCCACGCCGTTGCCGGCAAAGAAGCTGATCACAAAGTCGTCTAGCGAGAGCGTAAATGCCATGATCAGGCCGGAGATGATGCCGGGCATGATATCCGGAATAACGACCTTCTGGATGGCCTTCATGGGCGTGCAGCCGAGATCGAGCGCCGCTTCGTAGAGCATATCCGAACTCTGGCGCAGCTTTGGCAGGACGGAGAAGATCACATACGGCAAGTTGAACGTGATATGCGCGATCAATAAACGAACATACCCGTCCCGAAGTCCGACAAAAAGGAACAGCAGCATCAGCGAAATGCCGGTCACAAGGTCGGGATTGACCATGGGAAGCTGCGAAACGTTCTCCAGCAGAAGCCGGTCCCGGCGCTTCATGGCGTGCAGACCGATGGCGGCGAGCGTGCCGAGCACGGTGGCGACGATGGACGAAATCGCCGCGACGGACAGGGTCACGATGAGCGCGTCCGTAATCTCCGGCGTGTCGAACAGCTGGCGGTACCAGTCGAAGGTGAATCCCGTCCAGTTGCCGAGCGTTTTGCTCTGATTGAACGAGAAAACGATTAAAATCACGATCGGTGCGTACAGAAAGACGAGCATCAGCCCGAGGTACGTGCCGGAGAAGAACTTTTTCAGGCGGGTTACCATAGCCTTCCGCCTCCTTCGTCGCTCGTCTTTCGTTCGGCTTTCTTCATAAACGTCATGGAGAGAAGGACGAAAACAAGCAGGATAATGGAGAGGGCGCTGCCCGCGTTCCACGACTGCTCCGTGATGAATTTCATATAGATCAAATCGCCGTAGAGCATGGTTTTGCCGCCGCCGAGCAACTGGGAAATGGCGAACGTGGTCGTGCTCGGAATGAATACCATCGTAACCCCGGAGATGATGCCGGGCATGGAGAGCGGAAGCACGACCTTGAGAAATGTTTTTGCCGGGTTAGCGCCGAGGTCCGCCGCCGCTTCGATGTAGCTCTTATCCAGTTTGATGAGCGTCGTATAGATCGGCAGGATCATGAACGGCAGAAAGTTATAGACCATGCCCAACAGCACTGCGCTTTCGGTATAGAGCATTTTGGTGAACGCGCCGAGAAGCACCTTCCAGGCGTACGTGCGAAGCAGAAAGTTCATCCACATCGGCACGATGAAGAATACGGAGAGCAACGCGGCGGTCGTTTTTTTCATCTGGGAGAGAAGGTAGGCGACCGGATACCCCAAAAGAAGGCAGAGCACTGTGGTATACAGCGCAAAGCGCACGGAGTCGAGCAATACGCGCATATTGTCCCAGTTCGCCGCGAGAACGATATTTTCCAGCGTGAATCCGCCGTCACCCGTAAACGCATAATAGAGGATCAGCAGCATCGGTGAAAGGATGAACACCGCCATCCAGAGAACATAGGGGTACGCAAACACGCTCCTGCGAATCCGCATGCCGATCGACCGTTTCTGTTTTGCCGCTTCAGTTCGCTTCATTTGCGCTCACCGCGATCCGGTCCGCGGGCACCATAAGCCCGATTTCTTCGCCGGACTCCATGTAATCGTCCGAATAAGCGATCCAGTCCTCTTCCTCGCAGGTCACGGTGACCTCATAGTGCGTGCCAAGGAACATGCAGGCTTTCACCACGCCGGTCGCTTCCGTGTCCTCCGGCGGAATGAGCCGAACGTCCGAAGGAACGATGGCCACAAGCACATCGTCCTTTGTTTCAAACGATTCCAGTCCCTTGCAGGCAAAGCGATGCCCGCAAATCTCCACCTCTTCGTCGTCCGGGTAGGCGATCGCGTCAAACAGGTTCGTCTGTTTCGTTTTCTTCATTATATGAATCGCGTCCGGCGGGATCGAAATGCCGACCACCTGGCCGCGTTCAACAAAATCGGTGGTCTGGATGACCCATTCGTATCCGCCGCAGTCCACGTCCACCTCGTAATGCACGCCCATGAACACGACCGACACGGCTTTGCCAACGACGCGAGCATCCTTTACCGGGACAAGATCAATGTCCTCGGGGCGCACGACGACATCCACCTCGGTATTTCGGCCGAACCCCTGATCCACGCAATCGTATACGACGCCGTTCATACGAACTTTATAATCCTGCAGCATGATGCCGGGTATGATGTTGCTTTCTCCGATAAAATCGGCGACGAACGGATTCTTCGGTTCATTGTAAACGTCCGTCGGGGTGCCGATCTGCTGGATGACGCCGTCCTTGAGCACCACGATGGTATCGCTCATGGTAAGCGCTTCCTCCTGGTCGTGGGTTACGTAGATAAACGTAATGCCGAGGCGCTGCTGCATGTTCTTCAGTTCGACCTGCATTTCCTTGCGGAGCTTGAGGTCGAGCGCGCCGAGCGGTTCGTCCAGCAACAGAACCTGCGGTTCGTTGACCAGTGCGCGCGCGATGGCGACGCGCTGCTGCTGCCCGCCGGATAACTGCTCGACATAGCGAGCACCGTAGCCCTTGAGGTTCACGAGCTCCAGCATGGACTCGACTTTCTCATGAATGGTGTTCTTATCGATCCCGCGGATCTTGAGACCGAACGCAATGTTATCGAAAACGTTCAGGTGCGGAAACAACGCGTACTTCTGAAAAACCGTGTTGACCTTGCGAAGGTAAGGCGGGGTATTGGCGATATCCACACCGTCCATTTCGATCCGTCCGTCGTCCGGCAGAATGAAGCCGGCGATCAGCCGCAGCATGGTCGTTTTGCCGCATCCCGACGGTCCAAGCAGCGTTAAGAATTCGCCGTCCTTGATATAGAGGTCCACGTGCGAGAGCGCCACGTCGCCGCCGTAGGCCTTGGAAACATCGATCAACTCGATGATATGTTTGTCCTTCATGCTTTCTCCTTATCCGTGGCATATGCCTTTGATGCAGGCGCAGGTTTGATACGCTGAAGCTGTAATTTCGCTAAAAACTTGGTGGCGTACTGACCCAGAGGACGCGCGCCTCGGACTTCCCCGAATTGCAAAGGTAGTGCATTCGGGTCGAGCGAAAATAGAAGCTTCCGCCTTTTTTGACACGGTACTTTTTATCGCCCAGCACAAGCGTAACGCTGCCGCTGAGCACATAACCGAATTCTTCTCCTTCGTGCGGATCGTCCGGCGCGCCGTCGACTCCGGCGGGAATCGTGACGAGGATCGGTTCCAGCGCGTTTTTTTGCGCGTTCGTCACAAGCCACTGAATCGTGTAGCCGTCCGGTTCCACTTTCACGAACATATCGTCCGCGCTGTAGGAAACCGGTTCTTCGGCGGTTTCCTGGAAGAACGAGGCAACGTTCGTGCCGAGCGCTTCGAGAATATCCATCAGCGTGGCGATGGAGGGCGAGGTCAGGTCCCGCTCGAGCTGAGAGATGAATCCCTTGGTCAGCTCTGTGCGGGCGGCGAGCTCTTCCTGCGTCAACCCGCGCTGTTGGCGCAGCTGCTTGATCTTGACGCCGATCTCCATTTTGGTCTATCACCTCTAAACTTTGGGTTTACAGTCACTAAACGGAATTAAACCAAATTGCATGCGAAAAGTCAATGGATTTCGTAATATTTATATACGTAAACAAAGCGTTAAGCCTATCGATTTTTCAACAAAACACGACGAGGGCAAAGGATTCGCCATAACGAGAAAGCAGATTCGGTGGAGGCCGGATTCGGATAATAAAAATTGTAGTGAAGAATCGCGATCTCCAGTATTTATGGGTGCTTGCGCTGTGGAAAATAGCGTGTTACACTCAAAAAAAGCAAGAGAAAGGGAACAAAGGAAAGAAAGGTTCGAGAAATAGGGGAAAAGGAGCTGCCTGACCATGAAAACGGGCATTGTCGTATGCTTTCCGGGGACAGGTTTTACCTGTAAAGAAGCATTATTCGAACGTCTTGCCGAACGTTATGCCGCGCGTGGATACGAAGTGCTCCGCCTGGAATTTTCGCATATTCCGTTTCGCGAAATCGAGACGATGCAGGAGGCGGTCATGGTTGCGCAGAGTGCGGTGCGGCGCCAGCTTCTGCATGTGGATTTTTCTGCGTATGAAGACGTTGTATGGATTTCGAAAAGTCTTGGCACGATACTCGCCCCACGATTTGAAAGCGAAAGAAAATTAAACCCAAAGCATCTGTTTTTAACGCCTCTGCCGGAAACGCTCGGTCTTGTCGGGCCGGAAACGCGGGTGATTGCGTTCGTTCTTGGCACGCAGGACCGGTTTTTAACGGGGGAGGCGCTTACCGCGTTCTGCACGAAAGGAAATTACCGGTATTGCCTGATCGATGGGGTAGGTCATAGCTTGAAAGAGGAATCGGACGAGGAGCGGAACCAGGAGATTATCGAACAGATCGCAACGCTTTGCGACTGAATCCAGCGGCAAAAATTGCAGGATCAATCTTATTCGGTAAAATTGATTGTAAGATCGTATTTTCGGCTTCGATTATTATGAATTTCCGGGGAAAGAAAATGGAACGCAAATTCAGGGAAGACATACTTGTTAGCGATGAAAAAGCAAAACTGCAACCGGACCGTATTTGGGAATTACTGAAAAAAACATACTGGGCAGGCGAGCGAGACATGGATACGGTTCTGCGCTCCATTGAGAATTCCCTCTGCTTTGGAGTATACGAAGGAGAAGAACAAATCGGCTTTGCTCGCTGTGTAACGGATTATGCAACCATGTTCTGGCTGGCGGATGTTGTGATGGACGAACGTTTTCGTGGGCAGGGGATCGGTAAGATGTTAATTGAAACGATCCTGGGCCATGAGCGGCTACAGGGATTGACCGGATTGCTGGCAACGCGCGACGCGCAGGGATTCTACTCCCGTTACGGGTTTGAACCGCTGGACGTGCGGTTCTACCGCAAGCGGCCGGTGCAAAAGCCGGAGGAATCCGGGCAGGACTGATCGGCCGTTACAAGGGATAAGAAAAGGCGCTTCGGAAAGATCCGTAAGCGCCTTATTGTTTTACCGTACTGCGAACGGGAGATTACGCGTTGGAAAGAAAGCTCTGAAGGCGCGGCGATCGCGGCGATCCGAAGATTTCCTCCGGCGTACCCTGCTCGTGGATGCGTCCTTCCGCCATAAAAAGAACGCGGCTGGATACCTGACGCGCAAAACTCATTTCATGAGTCACGAGAATCATAGTACGCCCGATCTCCGCAAGCCGGCGGATCGTGCCGAGCACTTCTGCGGAAAGTTCCGGATCGAGCGCGCTGGTCGGTTCGTCGAAACAGAGAATTTCCGGGTTGAGCGCCAGAGCGCGGGCAATTGCCACACGCTGCTGCTGACCGCCGGAGAGCTGGTAAGGATAAAGGTTCGATTTCTCGCTTAGCCCCACTTCGGTCAGAAGCGATTCCGCAAGCGCGTCAATTTCCGCCAGGATGCTTTTCTTTTCCGCGCGGTATTCCGGCCGTTCCTTGGCGTGCAATTCCATTGCGAGCGTAATATTGCGCTTCGCCGTGTATTGCGGAAAGAGATGGAACGACTGAAACACCAGCCCGAAATGAAGGCGCTTATGCCGGAGGTTTGCTTCCAGTTTGGTTGCCGGGTCAAGCGCGTCGAAGAGCGTTTCACCGTTTACGACGATGCGCCCGGCATCCGGCTGCTCCAGAAAGTTCAGGCAGCGCAGCAACGTCGTTTTCCCGCTGCCGGACGAACCGATAATGGAAACCACTTCGCCCTGCGTCAAAGAGAAACTGATATCGTTGAGCACTTCAGCGGAACCGAACCGCTTTGCCAGATTTTGTACCTCTAAAATATCCTGCATGCCGTTATACCTTTATATAATCGAGTTTCTTCTCAAGACGGTTGAAGAGTATTGTCAACAGTCCGCAGAAGAGCAGATAAAACGCGCCGGAATAAAACAGCGGCCAGAGAAGGGCCTGCGTTTTAATGAACGCGGAAGCTTCCATAATCAGTTCGCGGACGGCGATGACGCGCGCGAGCGACGTATCCTTAACAAGCGTTATGATTTCGTTGCTCATGGGCGGGATGATTCGCTTGATTACCTGCGGCAGAATGATCCGGAAAAAGATCTGGCCTTTCCTTAGACCGAGCACCTGTCCGGCTTCGGATTGTCCTTTCGGAACGCTCTCGATACCGCCGCGGTAGATTTCAGAAAAATATGCGGCGTAGTTGATGACGAATGCGACGACGACCGCGCTAAGACGCGGCAGAGAAGTCGGCATGCCAATCAGGTCCGGGCCGTAAAAAACGATGATCACCTGCAGCATCAGCGGTGTTCCGCGAATAACCCATACAAATGCGCGGGATAACCACCGCAGGGGTTTGAAGCGGCTCATGGAACAAAGCGCAATCGGCAATCCGAGAGGGATTGCGAGGACCAGCGTGATCAGAAAAATGAGAAATGTGGTGCCGAAGCCCTCGAGGAGCTTGAGCGAGACCGTTACAAATGTCGTCATGCGGTCATTTCCTTACAGATGATTGATCAATCTCGGCAACGCCCCCGTTCGGAAACGCCGTCGGTTAAATAATTGCGAGAGAGCGGGCTCTTTCGTAACCCAGCCCATCGAAAAGGACCTTATGGCGATATCGATGGGTTTTCCTTTGGGATAAAATACCGCCTAACACGGCATTCTTGCAGATTCAGCGAATGAATCGATAAATTGGCTTGAAAATGGTGGATTCGAAAATCCTATTAGGTCGATACTTGAATTGCGGGAGAGTGAACTCTCCCGCAATCATTGTATCCGAAATGTACATGGGTTTGGAAGTGCGAAAGTAAAATTTCGCCGGTTCCGTTTTTTTGTTTGTTACTTAATGAGCAGATCGGTCAGCTCGTATTTCTCCGCGAGCGTTGCGAACGTGCCGTCCGCGGCGAACGCCGCGATCACCTCGTTGAGCTTGGCGACCGCGGTGCTTCCGACGCGGAAGCCGATAGCGTACTCTTCACCCGGCATTTCGATGGGCAGGATGGTCAGGTCGCTGTAGTCCGTGCCTTCGCCGGTCATGGCGTTGGCCATGGTCATGTCGATAACGGCCGCTGCCGCTTTGCCCGTCTTTACTTCAAGCAGCGCGTCGCTCTGCGCCTGAACTTCTACGAAGTCCGCATCCGACATGTTGGCGGCGATAGCGGCGGCGCCCGCGCTGCCCGCTTCGGCAACTACGGTCTGGCCGGCAAAACTCGCGGCGTCGGGATACTGCGCGGCGTTTGCGGCAAGAACTACGACAACCTGCTGATTCTTCAGATAAGAAGTCGTGAAGTCCATGTTGGCTTTCCGCTCTTCCGAAACGGTGAGGCCGTTCCAGATGCAGTCGATCTTCTTGCTGGAAAGCTCCAGTTCCTTGGTGTCCCAGTCAATAACCTGAAATTCCGGCGTAATGCCGAGCATTTCACAAGCCGCCTGCGCGAATTCGGTGTCGAAGCCAATCAGCGTTCCGGCTTCGTCGTAATAGTTCATGGGAGCGTATTCGGTAATGCCGATGACAAGCGTTCCTTTCGATTGGATGTAACTCCAGTCGTCGTCCGCGGCGGGTGCTTCCGTTGCGGCCGCTTCGGTGGCGGTGGCTTCCGCGGGAGCTTCGGTCGCTTCGGCGGCGGGGGTGGCTTTCGCCGTGCAGGCAACGGCCAGTACGAGCATCAGCGCGGAAAGGATCAGGGCGAGTACTTTCTTCATTTTTTCCTCCTGCAGGTGTGGTTACACCCGAATTGATTGCTATATTTGATGTTTAGCACTATACCACTTTAGCATAGTAAAGCGCAAGAGATTTTTCTGAATTCTCAAGAATATATTTTTCCAGAACATGGCAAACCGGTGGAAATATGGAACGGACTTTTTGAAAAACATGCCAAAACAGTCGCTTTTCAGGCGTTTGTGAAGAATAAAAACAAAACATGTCAATTGCGCAAAGTTTCGAGAAAGCTTATCGACGCAGAGAAATGCTTGTGCTATACTTTGCGCGTTACCAAGGAGGGATATCATGAAACGAACTATAGCCGCTGTTCTTGCGGTTGCCTGCAGTTTTTCGCTCTTCCTGCCGGTTGCCCTGGCCGTTGACGCAGGGGAAGAGCGCGTTACGATGGGCGCTGACCTGACCGATCGTCAGCGCGAAGCGGTTTATGAAGACTTTGGCATCGAGGAAGGCACCGTTAAGGAACTGACCGTAACCAACGCCGAAGAGCGGAGCTATCTGGAAGATCTCGTACCGGACGGAAAAATCGGCAGCGTAGCCCTCTCCTGCATCTATATCAAAACACTGGACGAAGGATCCGGGCTGAGCATTGAGCTGCATAATATCAACTATTGCACCGAGGACATGTATATCAACGCGCTGACTACGGCCGGCATTTCCGATGCGGCCGTCATCGTAAGCGCGCCGTACCCGGTTTCCGGCACGGGCGCACTGACCGGCGCATATAAAGCGTATGAGGACATTACCGGTATCTCGCTTTCCGATCTAGCGAAATCTGCGGGAGCGGAAGAGCTGGTTGTGACCGGTGAGCTGGCCGAATACATCGGCAGCGAAGACGCCACGCAGATGATCAACGAGCTCAAGAGCATGCTCGACAAAACGCAGGATATGACGGACGACGAAGTGCGTTCGGAGATTAAAAAGCTTGCGGAAATGTACAACGTTTCGCTGACGAACGCGCAGATCGAGCAGGTATTGTCCCTGGTTCGGAAATTGGAAGGACTGGATGCGGATGAATTGCAAAAGCAGCTTGTCGGCATTGCAAAAGCCGCGCAGACGGCGAATACCGCAAACGAAGTCGCCAGTAAGGTGTATGACGATGTAAAAGGGTTCTTTTCCGCCGTCGGTGGTTTTTTCAGCAACGTGTTTGGCACGCAAACCAATTGAGCGGTTTTTCCGTGCCGGAGATGAACAGAGGGGGTGCCGCAGAATACGGCGCCCTCTTCTTTATCGGGCAAAAATGCAAGTGTAAAGGGCTGGATACAGGAGCAAATGTGGATGAAAAGATTCGTTTTTCGTCCGGTTTCCTTCTTTGTTGTGGTTAAATATCACCATATTTTGTGTCAAAACGGTGAACTGTTTACAATATAACAACAATATATGCCATACGGGATGCTATAATAATTCAGAAATTGGATTACCCGCTGGTCGGGATGTACCCCTTCTCAGGAGGCGAAAGACATGGACAACAATACGTACCGCGGCGGTTCGGGCGACGGAAGGAACAAAACCGGATCCGGAAGAAGCAGTGGCGCAAACCGCGGAGCGGGCGAATATCGTCAAAGTCCGGGAGACGAACGCAGGAGCCAGGAAGGGTACAGGTATTCTTCGGACGGATACCGTTCGAGCGCAAGCGGAAGCAGCCATTCTTCGGATGGATACCGTTCGAGCGCAGGCGGAAGCGGCCGTTCGTCGGATGGGTATCGTTCGAGCACAAGCGGAAGCAGCCGCTCTTCGGATGGGTATCGTTCGAGCGCAAGCGGAAGCAGCCGTTCGTCGGACGGATATCGTTCGAGCGCAAGCGGAAGCAGCCGCTCGTCGGACGGATACCGTTCGGGCACGGGGACAAGCAGGCCCGCAGGTGGAGCAGCATCTTCGCGCTCTTCGGGTACATACGGCGGCGGAAGCGGCAATTCAGGCGGTTATCGCAGCACGCAGAAGAAGAAAAAGAAAAGACGGTATCGTGTCCATATTCAGCCGCGGTTCTTTTTTATGCTCGCCGTAGTTGTGATCGTTCTGGTTCTGCTGGCGGTTGTCGTCAAGGCACTGACCTATACGGACGAGACGCAGACGGTCGAAAGCACACAAAAGTCGGCCGGTTTCTTTGAGGAACTGTTTAAGACGCCAACCCCGTCTCCAACTCCGTCCCCAACGCCGACGCCAACACCGACGCCGACCCCGCCGTATGAAATTCCTCACGCGGTGGACAGCACGCAGCCAAGCGTTTATGGCTTGACGACGGCGGTTGAAGTGAACGGCGAAAAGGTGGACTCCTACGAGCGGGAAGACAAGATTGAGTTTTTACCGGAAGAGCCGTATACCAATGCGGAGGGAATTATCACATTCCGCGGCGATAACTATCGGGACAACGCGGCGTACGGCACGGCGACGATTTCGAGCCGCAAGCTTTCCAGCGTCTGGTCCGTGGAAACGGGAGAACTGCAGCGCGGAATGGGCTACGAAGAGGGGAAAATGTGGACCGGCAGCGGCTGGGTCGGACAGCCTCTGATCGTTCGCTGGCCGGATAATATCAAGCAGATCATGAACATGTACGACTGGGCCAAGCAAAAGGAAGGCTTGGTCGAGGTCATTCTGGCGACGATGGACGGAAACGTGTATTTCCTCGATCTGGACACGGGCGAACAGACGCGCGATAAGTTACAGATCGGTATGCCGTTCAAGGGCGCGGGAGCGCTTGATCCGCGCGGGTATCCGATCCTGTATCTCGGTTCCGGCGATATGTATGAGGCGGATGAACAAAAGACACGCGCTATGGCGTACTCGCTGATTGACTTTACAAGACTTTATGAGTTCGGCAAACAGAACGATGAGTTCGCCTTGCGCGACTGGCATGCGTATGACAGTTCGCCGCTGGTGGACGCCGAAACGGATACGCTGATTTACCCGGGCGAAAACGGGATTCTCTATACGGTCAAGCTCAATACCAAGTTTGACGAAACATCCGGCGAGCTTTCCATGAACCCGGACACCCCCGTTAAAATGCGGTACGCCGGCACGCGTTCTACCTATCCGGACAGCGGGACAAACCTGTTCTGGCTGGGGTATGAAACAAGCATTGCCACGCTTGGCGAATATGGATATCTCGGCACGAACGACGGGTTTTTGCAGTGCATCAACCTCAACACGATGTCCATGGTTTGGGCGCAGGACATCCGGGATGATACGAACGGCTCGCCTGTTCTGGAAACGGACTTTGCGAACCGTACCGCGTCAATTTATATCGGTTCGTCGCTTCACTTTACAGCGGATTCCGAAAAAATGGGGGATGTTTCCTTTTATAAAGTAAACGCGATCACGGGGGAAATCCTCTGGCAGCATACCGAACACGTCAGCACCAAGAGCGGCGTTTCCGGCGGAATCCAGGCGACGGCGCTGCTGGGCAAAGAGAGTATCTCCGATCTTGTGATCATTCCGTTTGCCAGGACGCCAACCGAGGACGGCGGAATTCTGCTTGCGCTCGACAAGGCAACGGGTGATGTGCGCTGGACGTATAATATGGAGAAGTATACCTGGTCCTCTCCGATAGCCGTATACGATGAAAGCGGGAATGCGTATATCGTTGTTTGCGAAGGCAGCGATACGGGCGGCAAGGTATTTCTGCTCGACGGAAAAACCGGCACGCTGCTGAGCACCTTCGATGCGGAAAAGAATATCGAGGCTTCGCCCGCTGCGTTTGGCAATATGGTTGTATTTGGAACGCGCGGCATGAAGATCTGGGGAATCCGGATCAGTTAAGGATCAATTTACGCCCGGATTCGCGTTTGGGCTGGAACGAAACGTACGAAGGAGGGAGAACGATGGCAAAAAGACGCAGAAGGCGGGTTCGCATGCAGCCGCGATTCTTTCTCATCATGGTTGCCGTGCTCGGTACGGTTATCATTGGGCTGCTGCTGATCAAGAAGGTTCAGAACGACAGTAAAGAGCAACTGGAAGCAACGCCGGTGCCGACCGCCACGCTTGCGCCGACCGCAACGCCGAACCCGGCCTTGCCCGAGGACATTGCCGTGACCCGCGCGGACAGCGCGAACCCGAACAAATTCGGATTCTCCGGTTCGATAAAAGTAAACGGTAAGGACACCTCGAGCTACAGCAGAAGCGATGCGATCAGCTTCGGGCGAAACCTGGAGTACAGCGCACTTCCCGGCGTAACGACCTTCGGCGGAAATAACTATCGCGATTCGTTTGCGTACGGCCTTGCCACCGTTTCGGAAAAGCGGTTGCGCCAAAGCTGGAGCAAGACCATCGGCGCGCTGGGCAACTGGAGTGGCACAGGCTGGACGGGACAGCCGCTGATCGTTCAGTGGCCTGTGGAAACCGTCGCCGTAATGAATGTGAAGCAAAGCTTCAAGGACGCAGGAACGCCGCTGACCGAGGTCATCTATCCTACGATGGATGGAAATATCTATTTCTACGATCTGGAAACCGGAACGGCAACGCGAGATCCCATCAACACCGGAATCGTGCAGAAGGGGACATCCTGCGTTGATCCGCGCGGTTACCCGCTGCTCTATGTCGGACAGGGGATCCCAGTGGATAACGATCAGGGGAATGCCGCGGCCTACATCCGGGTTTATTCGCTCATATCGGGCGAACAGATCGGCCAGTTCGGCGGGTTCGACTGGTTTGCGCGGCGAACCTGGCAGGCTTACGACGGCAGCCCGATGATCTCAAACGATACGCTTGTTTATGCAGGCGAAAACGGGATTCTCTATACGGTCAAGCTAAACGCAGCTTTCGACGCTGCGGCGGGTACGGTTTCGATCGATCCGGAAGGAATGATCAAAATGCGGTATGAAGGCACGGGGTATTCTAAGAGCGATACCGCGGGCGCCCGCTGGTATGGCGTGGAAAGTTCCGTTGCGGCGTTTCGCAACTATGCATTCTTTACCGATAACGGCGGCAGGCTGCAGTGCGTCGATCTCAACACCATGGCGATTAAATATGTGGTGGATGTGACGGATGAGACGGATTCCTCCGTTGTGGTCGAGGAGAGCTATTCGGATAATACGATCTATCTTTATACCGGTTCGCAGACGCGCGAAAGCAACAGTGAACTCGGCAAGGGATACGGATACAGCTACCAGCGAAAGATCAACGGACTGACCGGAGAGATCGTTTGGGAGAAAAAATGGATCTGCTCCACCGGGGATTCGGCCGCGAGCGGAGGAGTCGTCGCGACCCCGCATGTTGGGAAAGGACAGATCTCCAATCTCGTGATTTACAGCTTCAGCCTTGCAGCCAAATCGGGCGCTTCTTCCAGCGTTTCTACGGATACGCCGGATCCCGCGGCGACGGATGCGGCACAAGAGGATTCCGCTGCCCAGACGGAGCAGCAGGCCGTGCCGGATGCGAATGGCGCGTATTCTCTTGGCGGACGGATCGCCGCCTACGACAAAAGCACCGGAAACCTGGCTTGGTCCGTCGAGCAGACGAACGATTACTGGGCGAGTCCCGTTGTTGTATACGACGCGCAAGGCAAGGCCTATTTGATCCAGTGTGACCGCGGCGGAATCGTGACGCTTTACGATGCTTCCAGCGGGATACAGCTCAACACCATCGACCTTGGCAGCCGCATCGACTCCACGCCCGCGGTATTTAACAATCTTCTTGTGGTCGGGACCCGCGGAAAGGGCGGCTCCGGCAAAGGTCCGCAGATCGTATGCCTGAAAATCAGCTGAGTGGACTTGGATCGACGAGATCAATAACGAGATCAATACTCGGAAGGCATCGCTTGCGCGGTGCCCTTCTGATTCGAAAGGCTCTCCTTCATTAGCTGGGGCTGAGCAGAAGTAAGCGGCATAAAAAAACGCCCGTTCTGCGGGCGGAGGAAGCAGCGATTCTTTCATCGGTTCTTGTTCAAGCAGGAGGAAACGAAATCCTGCGTGATTTCGACAGGTCAGCTTTCCATCGCGTTGGGGTTGAGGAACGCCACGGCCTTTCCGAGAATGCGAACGTTGGAACCGGCACGCAGCACGACTGGCGCATACGAAGGGTTCTCCGCCATCAACACGATCTGATTCTCGTTTTTATAGACGCGGCGCAGCGTAAGCGCGTTATCGACAATGACAACGGCGACCTCGTGGCTTCGGACGTCCTCCATCATACGGGCGTACACAATGTCTCCGTCGTTGATATTGAGTTTTTCCATGCTGTTTCCGGCGAAACGCAGTGTAAAATCGCAGCGGATGCTTTGCGGTACCTCGTCGTAACACGCAATGTTTTGTTCGTCCAGCAGCGGCAAGCCTTTGACCGCGCGATAAATTCTCGGTTTTACCACGGAGGTGGGCAATGCGGTGATCTGACCGGACTTCGGTGAAATGCTCGGGTAGGAGCGGCGCGTTTCCTCGTCCACAATGAGATAATCCACCGTTACTTCAAAAAAACGCGAGAGCTTGATCAGCGTCGAGCGCTTTATGTTTTCCGTGCCTTTTTCATAAAAATTGACAATAGTCATATAAGGAATGCCGGAAAGCCGCGAAAGCTGCGACTTATTGACACCCCGTTCGGACATGAGAACATCGAGCTTTTCGGTCATCGTCATGGGACCACCCCGCGTCGGATTCTTCGAAACGGGCGCCTACGACCAAAAACTGTGCGCCTGTTGCCATAATAGCGAATCTGTCCGCAAATTGCAAGAGAAATCTACCACGCAACGTAAACATAAAAAACGATCTCGTATCATGTACAAAGTTTTTCGGCGAATGTGAACAATTTGCAATCCGTATTCGCGAAATCCGCGTTCTCTTGCAATTTGATGATAGAAATGGTATTGTAACAAAAAACGGAGGCGAAATGATGATGGGTAAATACGTGATCAAACAGGGCAAATCCGGACCTTATTTCGTACTGAAAGCGGCCAATGGCGAACCCATCGGCACGTCGGAAGCATACTCCTCGGAAACCGCATGCAAGAACGGCATTGAAAGCGTCCGAAAGAACGCGCCGGTTGCGGGTATTGAAGATCAAACGGTGGATGGCTGGAAAAACCTGCCCAATCCCGTGTTCGAATTGTATAAGGACAAGGGCGGCGAGTTCCGCTTCCGTCTGCGCGCCAAGAATGGCGAACCGATTCTTGCTTCCGAAGGTTACTCGGCGAAGGCTTCCTGCATCGGCGGTATTGAAAGCGTGAAGAAAAACGCGGATTCGGATACGATAGCCGAGTAAGAATTTTTACAAGAGCAAGCCTGAAACAACGCACAAAAAAACGATCAATGCGGCGGCATATGGATAATCGTATGCCGTCGCATTTCTGAACTCCGCCGCAAATTCGGGATTCTATTTTTCAGTAAGTTTATTGCAAAGTGAGAATCTGCTTATGATTTCTTTCCTCTCGAAATGGCTCATCCGGGACTATCGCAATTTTGCCTCGCCAAAAGTGCGCTTGCGCTATGGCATACTTTGCGGTGCGGTTGGCATCGGTTTTAACATATTACTGTTTATCGGGAAAATTCTCGCCGGCACGCTCACGGGAAGCATCGGTATTACCGCAGACGCGTTTAACAACCTTTCCGATGCGGGCAGCTCGGTGATATCGCTGGTTGGATTTCGTCTTTCCGAGCAGAAAGCGGATAAAGAGCACCCGTTCGGACACGGCAGGTTCGAGTATATTGCCGGTCTGATCGTCTCCATGGCGATTCTGCTCATGGGCGCTGAGCTGGTAAAGACCTCGATTCAAAAGATTATTACGCCGGAACCGGTTACGTTTTCGTTTCTTGCCGTAGGCGTGCTTTTCGGATCTATCCTGGTCAAGCTGTATATGTTCCTTTATAATCGCGGGATCGGCAAAAAAATCGATTCCCCAACGATGCGTGCTACGGCGATGGACAGCTTTTCCGACGTTACGGCAACAAGCGTCGTTTTACTTTCCATGCTGATCTCAAAATGGACAAGCTGGAACGTCGATGGCTGGGCGGGCCTTGCGGTGGCGCTGTTTATTCTTTATACGGGCATTCAGGCCGCGAAAGAGACCATCAGCCCGCTGCTTGGTCAGCCGCCGGAAAAGGCGTTTGTGGAGAAGATCGAGCAGATCGTCCTTTCCGGGAAGGGTATCATTGGCGTGCACGATCTTGTGGTACACGATTATGGACCCGGCCGCGTGATGGTGTCCCTTCATGCGGAAGTGCCGGCGGACGGCGATATGATTCATCTGCATGACGCGGTGGACAACATCGAACGGGAACTCAAGCGTGAATGCGGCTGCGAAGCCGTGATCCATATGGACCCCGTAGCGGTAAACGACGCGGAAACGAACCGTCTTCGCTCCGAAGTGGAAGCGCTTGTCAAATCGATGGACGAAAATCTCTCGCTGCACGATTTTCGCGTGGTACCCGGGCCGACGCATACGAATCTCGTTTTCGACCTTGCCGTACCATTTGGTTTTACCATGACGGATGAAGCGTTGAAACAAGCGATCGGCGAACGCGTTCACACCCTGGAAGGGGAGTGCTACGCGGTGATTGAAATTGACAAAACGAGCATACCTACCGAATAACGAAGTATGGCGTTTCTTTCGCGCTGGATACAGGAGGATTTACGATGAAGACAAAATGGGGAAGCGATATCGGTTCGAAGGCGGTGCTGCCGGAATATCCGCGCCCGCAGTTCAGCAGGGAGAGCTTCATCAGCCTGAACGGTAACTGGGAATATGCGATTACGAACGTAAGCGCCCAGGTTCCGCCGGAGCGTTTTGACGGAACGATTCTGGTACCGTTTTCGCCGGAAAGCGAACTTTCCGGCGTTTTGTATACGCTCAAGCCGACGGAGTGCCTCTGGTACCGGAAGTATATCGAGGCGCCGCCGGGATTTGAGGCGAACGCGGAGGACCTGCTGCTGCACTTTGGAGCGGTGGATCAGTTCGCAGAGGTTCGCCTGAACGGTATGACACTGGTGACGCACGCGGGCGGATATCTCCCGTTTACCGCAACGCTGACGGAAATGATGATCCCCGGAAGCGGGAACGAGCTGATCGTCCGTGTTCGCGACGAAACCGACACCTGCTGCTGGTCCCGCGGGAAACAAAGCTCGAATCCGGGTGGAATCTGGTATACACCGCAGAGCGGCATCTGGCAAACCGTGTGGATCGAACGCGTACCAAAGCGGCGGATCGAAAGTCTCAGAATTACTCCGCTCTACGACCGCGCCGAGGTGGAGATCCTGGTTTCCACTAACTGCTGCGGTTCCGGTACGATCCGGTTTGCGGGACAGGAATTGCCGTTTATCGACGGGTTGCCTGTTTGTATCGATATGCAGGGGTTTACCCCGTGGAGTCCGGAAAACCCAAAACTCTATGATTTTGCTGTTTCGATGGAACGCGATCGCGTTATGAGCTACTTTGCCATGCGAAAATTCTCCGTCTCGAAGGATGAAAATGGCGTTCCGCGTCTCTTCTTAAACAACGAGCCATATTTTCAAAGCGGCGTACTCGACCAGGGATATTGGCCGGATGGGCTTTATACCGCTCCGAACGACGAAGCGATGATCTATGATATTTCGATGATGAAGTCCCTGGGGTTCAATATGCTCCGGAAACATATCAAGATTGAGCCGCTCCGATGGTACTATCACTGCGACCGGCTTGGCATGCTGGTCTGGCAGGACATGGTGAACGGAGGGGGAATCTATCGAAAAGGGGCGATCACTCTTCCGCTCGTTTTCGGGAACTCGCATCCGGATAGCGACTATGCCTATTTTGCGCGCGAAGAGGTGCGCGGGCGCGAAGCGTATCTGCGCGAGCTCCGGCAGACGGTGGATCTGCTCTATAACTGCCCCTGTATTGCAATGTGGGTGCCGTTTAACGAAGGTTGGGGACAGTTTGACGCCAATCGGGCCGTCGAGGAGATCCGCGCGCTGGATCAGACGCGAACCATCGATCATGCGAGCGGCTGGCATGACCAGGGCGGCGGCGACGTGATGAGTCTTCACGTGTATTTCAAACCATATCGCTTTGCTAGAGATACGAAGGATCGCGCGGTTGTGCTGTCGGAATTCGGCGGATATTCGCATCGTGTGGAAGGGCATAACTTCAGCGACCGGGAATTTGGATATAAACGTTGCAAATCGACGGAGTCGCTGATGCGGGAATTCGAATTGCTGTATGAGCGGGAGGTAATCCCGGCGAAGGAGAAGGGGCTTTCCGCCGCCGTATACACGCAGCTTTCGGATGTGGAGCAGGAAACGAACGGGTTTGTCACCTATGATCGGGAAATTTTGAAATTCGACGAAGCGCGCGTTCGTGCTGTCAACGAGAAGCTGACCGGCGGAAAGAACGCTGAGGCGGAGTTGCCGGAGGATGAAAAAACGGAAGAATAACGGAAAATGTTCGTATTTCTACAAATCGGCATCAGGGTAACTTGACTTGAGAGCGACTGCCGTGTGCGTTATAATGAAAAAGAAGTCGGCTCAAAGGGGTGGTTGCAATGGATCAGGAACTGAAAAGACACAGGAGAATATTTTCGTTTCTGCAGACGACGCTTGGCGGTATCATCCGAAACATCTTCGGTTTTACGTCCGAGCCGGTGAAGCTGGGTGAAGGGCCTTACCTGATTACCGCGAACCACAACGGCGATCTCGATCCTGCGCTGATCGCGCTGGGCTTGAATACGCACATGTATTTTGTGGCCAGCGAACATATCTTCCGAAAGGGATTCGCTTCCTGGCTGCTGACTTACCTCTTCAGCCCGATCGCGCGCGTTAAGGGGACGACGGACGCAACGGCCGCTCTCCATGTGATCCGCGCAATCCGAAAAAAAGCGAACGTATGCCTGTTTGCGGAAGGAAATCGATCCTATAACGGTGTGACCGGACCGATATTTCCCGCTACGGGAAAGCTTGCCAAGGCAACGGGCGCGTCGCTGGTGACCTACCGCTTTGAAGGCGGCTACCTGACGACGCCGCGATGGTCGCATTCCATCCGGAAGGGGCGCATTCAGGGGCGTCTCGTGCACGTGTATACGCCCGAACAGCTCCGGCAGATGACTCCGGAAGAAGTCAATGAGCACATCCGCGAAGATATCATGGAGGACGCGTTTGAGCGTCAGCTGATCAAACCCTATCTTTACAAAGGCAAAGATCTTGCCAAAGGGCTGGAAAACGCAATCTACTTCTGCCCGAAATGCGGCAGACCCGGTACGCTGAAAAGTGAAAAGGATCTCTTCTGCTGCGATTGCGGGCTGAGGGTACGGTTCTCGGAAAAGGGATTCTTTGAGAAAGTTTCGCCGGAGGACGACGAGGTGCCGTTCAAAACCGTCCGGGATTGGGATTACTGGCAGGATAAACGTGTTGCCGAGTATGCCGACGGACTTGCGGAAGACGAAGTCGCATATTCGGATGAAAACGTTCAGCTGATTGGGGTTGGAATGCGTCATCAAAGCCGGGTTCTGGAAGTCGGCAGACTTTCGATGACAAGGAATACGATCCGTGTAGGGAACCGTTCGTTTGCGCTCGGGGACATCAGCAGCATGGGGCTGATGGGAACGTACAAGATTATGTTCTCCGTAGCCGGCGAGTCCTTTGAACTGCGTGCGGCGAAGAAGCCTTACTGCGGGAGAAAATACTTCACGTTTTATGAATATCGGAAACGGCAGGTGTAAGTTTTATCGTAATTCCGGTTTGGGGTACGGCTCCGTTTTATACAAAAACAGGGGTTCGATGATCCCGATCACATAGAAATGAAAAAAGAGGTGAAAGCGCATGGATTTCTCGGCAGCGAACCAGGAACTATGGAATATCGTAATCCAATTCGGTCTCATTGCTTCGGCGATTCTGATCTCCACATTTCTGCGCAGGAAAGTACCGCTTATTCGAAAAAGCCTGATGCCAACCGCGGTACTCGCCGGATTCATAATGTTGATCCTTCGTAGCGTCGGCATTCTGACATTCGATACGAAATTGCTGGAGATCATGACGTACCATGGCATCGCGATCGGATTCATTGCGCTATCACTTCGGATTCCGTCGAAAACCGGCGAGGATAAAGGGAACCTGATCGCTGCGAAATCCGGTGCGCTGATCGTCAGCACATACCTGATGCAGGCGCTGCTTGGATTTGCAATCGTCATTCCGCTGGCGTATACCGTGATGCCGGGGCTGTTCAAAGCAGCCGGGATCCTGCTGCCCATGGGGTATGGGCAAGGACCTGGTCAGGCAAACAACGTTGGGACGACCTATGAGGCACTCGGATTCACGGGCGGGCGTTCGTTTGCGCTGGCGCTTGCGGCGGCCGGCTACCTCTGCGCCTGCATCGTGGGCGTCGTATATCTGAACATTCTTTCCAAGAAAAATAAACTGAAGAAAATCACTCACGATGAGATTTCGGGTTCCGTCAACGTGGATGCGTTTGAGGATCAAGGGGAGATTCCCGTTGCGGAATCGATCGACCGGTTCTCCATGCAGGTTGCGCTGGTTGTGATTGTTTATCTCGCGACGTATCTGGTTACGTGGGGGATCACGTCCGGACTTGCGGCCGTGAGTCCAGGAGCTTCCGCTTCGCTTTCGCCCATCCTCTGGGGATTTAACTTCATCATTGGTTCGGCGTTGGCCATGTTACTTCGCGTTGTACTGAAAAAGCTGAAAAATCGTAATATCATGACGCGTCAGTATCAGAATAACTATCTTCTGAATCGGATTTCCGGCCTTGCGTTCGACCTGATGATTGTTGCGGGTATTGCATCCATCGATATTGGCGACCTGACGGGACTCTGGGTGCCGTTCCTGCTAATGGCTGTGGCGGGTGGCGCTGTGACGCTGGTCTATTTACGGTGGCTGTGCAAAAAGGTTTACCCGGGTTATTACTATGAAGGGTTAACGTCGATGTATGGCATGCTGACGGGGACCATTAGTTCAGGAATTCTTCTTCTGCGGGAGATCGATCCACAGTTTGAAACCCCCGCGGCCAACAACCTGATAACCGGCAGCAGTACGGGAATTATCTTTGGCGTTCCCATGCTGATTTTTATCGGGATGGCCGCGAAGAACGATACCATGCTGTTCGTTACCTGCGCGACCGTGGCCGTTTACTGGCTCGCGCTTGTACTGTTTATCACAAAGGTTAAGCCGAAACGAAAATAGTACCAAAAGGTTCTTCGATTCGGAGTAGCGGATTTCGGCGGTGCTTTTGCACCGCCCTTTTTCTTTGCGAAAACACCGTTTCTGTCGACAATGGCTGGCGCGTCAGGGGTAGAGACGCGTAAGGCGGATTTAGAGATCGTATGTTCGATAAAATGCTTAACCTGCGGCATGTTTTCTGCTAGAATGTTAAATGTAGATATTTTGGAATGGGGTAAAGAGATGACCATTTTTAATTTTCTTTCGCTCTTTGGTGGTCTGGCGCTGTTTCTATACGGCATGCACCTTTTGAGCACATCGCTGGAAACGATGTCAGGCGGCGTGCTGGAAAGAACACTGGAGCGATCGACGAGCAGCAAGACGAAGGCCGTTTTACTCGGCGCGGTTGCAACCGCGATTATCCAGAGTTCTTCCGCTACGACGGTTATGACCGTTGGTTTTGTCAACGGCGGTATTATGACGCTGAATCAGGCGGTCGGCATCATCATGGGCGCGAACATCGGCACGACCGCGACCGCATGGATCCTCAGCCTGACTGGAATCAAGGGCAGTTCGCTCTTGGTGCAGCTGCTTAAGCCTACGTCCTTTACGCCGATACTCGCCGTAATCGGCGTGATTTTGGTGATGTTCTCCAAGAAGGAGAAACGCAGAACCATCGGCGCCGTTTTGTGCGGATTCGCTGTTTTGATGTTTGGCATGAACATGATGTCCACCGCCGTTACGCCGCTTGCGGACATGCCGCAATTTGTGCATATCATGACGGCGTTCAGCAATCCGGTGCTTGGTGTTCTGACCGGCGCCGTGATCACGGGGATCATTCAGAGTTCGTCTGCTTCGGTCGGTATTTTACAGGCCCTTTCCATGACGGGAGGCGTGACGTACCGAATTGCGATTCCCATCATCATGGGCCAGAATATCGGCACGTGCGTCACCGCGCTGCTCTCCTGCATCGGAGCCACGAAAAATGCCAAACGTACGGCGATGGTGCACCTGTATTTCAACATTATCGGCACGATTGTATTTCTAGCGCTGTTTTATACGTTGAATGCTTTCGTGCATTTTTCATTCCTGGATAATGTGCTGGATCCCGCGCATATCGCAATTATCCACACGTCGTTCAACGTGTTTACAACGGCGCTTCTGTTGCCGATGTCCAATTTTCTGGTCAAGCTGGCAAAGATTTCCGTTCGGGAAAAGCAGGTCAAAGAGGAAGAGTGGCCACTGGACGAACGTTTCCTCGATATGCCTGCATTTGCGTTGGAGCAGTGCAAGAACGTGATCGACCGCATGGCGCAAATCTCCAGGGACACTTTTTTGCTGGCACTGGGTACGATTGAAAATTACGATGCGAAAGTGATTGAAAAGGTGATTGAGAACGAGGACGTCGTCGACCAGTTCGAAGACCGGCTTGGCACCTATCTGGTCAAACTCAGCACCAGGAAACTGCTGCCGGAGGACAGTAACGAGATTGGCCTCTTCCTCCATATGATCGGCGACTTTGAGCGGATCAGCGACCATGCCGTCAACCTGACGGAGGTTTCTCAGGAGATGCACGATAAAAACATCCAGTTTTCTGAAGGTGCAAAGGCGGAGATCAAGGTATTTTCCGCTGCGCTCAGGGAAATCCTAGACAGCTCGATTCAGGTGTTTCTCGATGAGGATCTGGAAGCGGCAAAAATGATCGAGCCGCTGGAAGAAGTGATCGACGCATTGCAGGTTGAGATCCGTGCGCGCCATATTTCTCGCTTGCAGGAAGGCATCTGCACGATCGAGCTTGGCTTCGTTCTCTCCGACCTGCTGACAAATATGGAACGCGTTTCCGACCATTGTTCCAATATTGCGGCTACGCTGATTCAGACAAAGAACGAAACGTTCGATATGCACAACTATCTGCACTCGGTCAAGGCGGCGGATGGCAGCAAGGAGTTTTCCAAACACGTTCAGGAATATTCCGAAAAATTCCAGTTGCCTGCAGTTTAAGTTGGCGTATGCCATTGCAAATCGGCGCAAAAGTCTTTATGATAGACGGAGCGTCGATTTTTATTTTGTTTGTATTATCATGAAATTATGAGGCAAAGAGTTGAAATGTCGGTCGATCGGGTCAGAGCATTTTTTCGGGAAATGGGAATGGAGCAGCGCGTTTGGGAATTTGAAACAAGTTCGGCAACGGTGGATCTGGCTGCCGAGACGCTTGGCGTACGTCCTGCGCGAATTGCAAAAACACTTTCCTTCGCGATGGGTGACGGATGTATTTTAATCGTAACGGCAGGGGATGCCAGAATCGATAATAAAAAGTTTAAAGAACGATATGAAACAAAAGCGAGGATGCTTGCGCTGGAAGAGGTAGAACGGCTGACCGGCAGCGAGGTCGGGGGCGTTTGTCCGTTCGCTCTGCCGGAGCACACGCCGGTATACCTGGATTGCTCGCTGAAACGCTTTCGGACCGTCTTTCCCGCCTGCGGCAGTACGAATAGCGCCATGGAGCTTACCTGCGACGAGCTTTTTCGATACAGTCACGCAAAGGACTGGGTGGACGTTTGCAAGGACTGGGACGACACGTATGACGCGCCGATCAACGACACGCCATGTGCGGATCTTCAAATATCGGACGACGGAGAGGTTGCGCTTCGCGTTGCGTCCATAGCGTACGCCGATGAAAAAACAGGTTACGTGCCGATGTACCATTTCGACATTGTGCGTGTCGGCGACGGCGTGAAGGTTGGGGAAGCGGATTTGCGGATGGGGTATGTACGCAACCTCTATTACGGCGGAAACATCGGGTATACCGTTCTGGAGGAATACCGCGGGCATGCTTATGCGCAAAAAGCGGTACGACAGATTTTTGAAGTCGCGCGAAAACACAATATGCCATGCCTGATCATTACCTGCGCACAGAAAAACGAAGCATCCAGAAAAACGCTGGAAAAACTTGGCGGAACACTGTTGGAAACGCGGATACCCCCGAGCTACAGCGGCCTGTACCAAAGCGGCGTACACGAGGATACCTGCATCTTCCGTTTCGATCTGTGAGCAGACGAAAAAGGCAGCGCCATTGGACTTCGGGGCGAACTCTCCATTTCGGGTGTATTGAAAAAATCAGAAACCGCTCGTTTTTTACGGGCGGTTTTTCGAATAAAAGAAGTGTTTCGCTTGTCAACCGATACAGCGCAATTCGCTCATTCTGCGCAGTGCATTGTCCGGTATGTCCGGCTAGAAGTCAATCCGCATAATCTGGGACGAAACCTCTCGTTCAATGCCGCAAAGACTTAGACAATAACCGGGAAAATCGAAATACCGCCGGAATTCATAGGGTGATTTCCGGTTGAGGCAGGCAGCATTTTTTCCCTGCGGAAGAATACAGAATGTTCCAAGCGGAATGGAAAGGCCGCCGCCTTCGGCCTTTATGTAACTTTCCTTCAGTGTCCAGATCCAGAAAAAGGATTCCAACGGGTAGGAGGACGACTGGAGAAACGACTGTTCTTCCGGATGGAAGTAACGCGCGGAAATTCTGCGCCAGTCGATGGGACGAATACGTTCCAGATCGACGCCGACAGGTTCGCCGGAGCGTGCTAAAACGGCATAATCACCCGCATGCGAAAGATTAAACGGCGTTTCGCCGGACAAAGCGGGTTTTCCTAGCGTTCCCCGGGAGAAATGCGCGTCCCGAATGCGCGGGCCAAACACGTGGTAAAGCAACAGACCGGCGGCAAGGCAACGAAGCGCGCCGTTTGAGTTGCCAAGCGAACGGACACGTTCCTGCCGTTCGTCATCCAGCAGGCGCACGAGCGATTCCGCTTTGGGGGCTATTTGTCGGATATCGGCTGCATAGAGTTCTATCAAAAGCGATACTCCCGTTTGTCTGAAATGAAGGAACCTGCCGCAAGTTAGCGGATGACACACTTTGTCTTCCATTTTCCGCTCCGGTAACGAAAAATGAAGAAGAAACAGCGAAAGATCCAGTCGATCATCATGCCGTACCATACGCCGGCAAATCCCATACCGAGTACTTTAATGAAGAGATAGCTGAGTCCGAAACGGACGAACCACATGGACGACGCGGAAACGACCATGGTAAAACGCGCGTCCCCGGCTGCGCGCAGCGCATTGGGGAAGGCAAACGACAGCGGCCAGAAAAGTACGCCGGAAATTCCGAGGAAGCGAAGTACCTGTGCGGATTCTTCCATCACGCTTGGATCCAGAGGGAAAAGGCCCACGATCTGACGGGAGAAAAGAAAAAGTGGAATGTTCACGCTAGCCATGGAGACGACCGTGTAGAGCATCATTTTTTTCAAGTAAGAGACGGCCTGCTCATAATCGCCCGCTCCGACGCACTGCCCGAACACCGTAACGATTGCGAGCCCCATGCCAAGGCCGGGGACGATCGCCATATTGGAAATACTGCCGATAATTGCGTTGGCGGCGAGCGCCGCGGTGCCGAGGGAGACAATGAGCGTCTGCACGACAAGCCTTCCGAAGTTGAACAAACCGTTTTCAAACCCGGTTGGGATCCCAACGGACAGGATGCTGCGAATCAGGCGGCCGTCGAATGAAACCCGGTGCAGTCCCTTCAGGTAAACGGGATTGTGTTGATTTCGGATGAGAAACAGGGTAATCACGGCAGCGACAGCCCGGGAGACAAGTGTGGCGATACCCGCGCCGACGACTCCAAACTGGAACACGTAGATCAAGATCGCGTTTATGGCCACGTTCACCACGTTCATAACCAGTGATGCCAAAAGTGAGACGCGCGAGTTTCCCATGGAGCGAAACAGGGCGGCGCACGCATTATAAACGGCAAGAAACGGATAGGAGAGAGCGGAAAAAGTCAGATAGGTGGTTGCGCTTTTCATTACGTCCGCGTCTACCGCTCCGAAGATGATCCGTACAAAAAAACGGGGAGCGGCAAGAAAGACCGCTCCGATCGTTACGGAGAAAATAAGAGCGATATAAAAGAGCTGCCGCGCGGAGAGACGCGCGTGCTCCGAGTCGCGCCGGCCAAGATACTGCGCGCATACAATCGCTCCGCCCGTGCAGAGCGCGGCAAGAATATTGATAAACAGGTTGTTGATTGCGTCCACCAGCGATACGCCGGAAACGGCGGCTTCGCTGACATGCGTAATCATAATGGTGGCGGCGAGGCCGACCGTCATTGCAAGAAACTGTTCCAGAATGAGCGGTATGATCAACCGTCTTAATGCGACGGGGGTGAACATCGGCCGCTGAGCGACCGCGCACTGTTCCATAAAAGCGTTTCCAGACCCAGAGTATAACCGTTAGACGGTTCTATTCTCCGAAATAGTGTTTAGAAAGAATCGAAAACACGGAAACGATCGCAAATTGACGCATAAAGACGGTCTGCGACTTCGAATCCGTGAATTCATGTAGCAAACGAGACGGCAGGATGGCCGAAATCATCAGTACTTATATGTTTCCTGCACATCCAGAACAAACACGGTAGCACCGCCGACGGTAACCGTCATAGGCATAGCGACGCTGTCGATATTATGCGGAATACCGGTTGCCGGGACCGTTACGACCTGCCGGCGTCTCGAATGCTCCCGAATAATGTCGAGCGCCTCGGACAAACGCTCTGACTCTACGCCGATCATCAGCGTGGAGTTGCCGCCGCGCAGAAATCCGCCCGTGCTTGCAATGCGCGTCACACTGATATTCCGCTCGATCAGCGCGTAGGTTAATGCTTTTTGATCGTCGTTCTGAACTATGGCAAACAGCAGCTTCATCATTGGCAGCCTCCGCTTCCGCCCGGCGGAACAGCCAGGCAAATCGATCCTCTGTTTAGTATACCATAAAAAGAGCTCCGGAGAAAAGCCGGAGCAAAAGAGAGAACAAAAACATCAGCTGAAATATAGAAACTCAATATGTGTAATGGCATTGTCCACCCAGATGAAACCGGAAACGCCGTCGTCGGCGCAAACACAGACAATGGAGATTTTCATTCCGTCCCGTTCAACGACGCCATAGAGCGTGTTATCGGAGAGATTGCCGCCGTCGTCTTGGAAAGCGGAGACGAGGATTCCCTCCGGTGAGAAAAACTCCTGCCCAATTGAAACGGTACCGGAGCCGGTTTCATTCACCGAGACGGTCAGCGTTCCGCCAAATTGTTTGCTTCTGAGCATATCTGCGGCCGCTTTTGCCTCGGGATCTTCGCTTTTTACCTCGGAGATAAAGAGAATGACCGAATATTGTCCGCTGCTTTCCAGAAACGCGTTGCCGCTGCGGCGATAGGGGGATTCCAAAGGATTTCCGCTTTGCTTCGCGGCATATGCGCCAACAACTGGATAGACGCTGACAATGAGGAACAGAAGAACCGCCAGAAGACTGAAAGCGCGCTGTGCAATGGCAGAACCGGTTTTGACTGAGCGCGGCGAGGCGGGGGACTCCCGCGTGACGCTTCGTGCGCCGCGACGGAGCGCCTTACCGCAGAAGAGGCAGAAGGCGGACGAAGGGGATGTCAGATTCCGGCATTGCGGGCACACTGGATATTTCATATGATCTCCCGATTGCTTGATACGTCATCATACCACAGCGGTTCGGAATTTACCAGACAACGGCAGGACGGCAAGCGGACTCCATGCAACGTAGAGTGATTTTTATGCAAAATTCACATCGATACGGTTGTTTTTTCGGTTGAATTATGAGAATATTGCCATGAGAAGAAGGCGTGCCGCCCGGGATCGCGAGTGACATGGCAGGTACGCGGGAACGATAGAGGGGGATTTTACTGTGCAACAGGGAATTGAACGTTTTTTGGACGAAGAGGGAAAGCTAAAGATGCTTCCATCCAAACAGATACCGCGCGAACAGGTTTATGCGTATCTTGCGGGGAAGTTTGAATGTGGAAGAGACTATACGGAGCACGAAGTGAACGCGATTCTTTCGAGTTGGCATACGTTTCAGGATTATTTCGTTCTCCGGCGCGGACTGATTGAAAGCGGATGGCTTTGCCGAATGAAGGACGGCAGCCGTTATTGGCGGGATCCGGAAAAACGAGAGGAGTAACCATGAGACGTCTGCCGGAAGGGTACCGGGAAATCAAGCGGATCGATCTGATGAAAAACCGAAAAGAAGCGATCATGGTCAACGCGCTTGCTTTTGCGATCGCAATCGTGATGGGAGCGCTCGGATTTGTGCTTTGCCCGCCTTTCAGCGGTTCGTTGGGGATCCATACCATCCTCAACACGCTCCTGTTTCTGGTCTCGGTTTTGCTGTATACGCTGCTGCACGAACTGATTCACGGCGTTTTGATGAAAAGCTTTTCCGGCGTCAAGCCACGTTATGGATTTACGGGACTATACGCATACGCTTCCAGCGAGGCGCTGTTCGGACGGCGGCAATATCTGGTTATCGCGTTTGCGCCGGTCGTTATTCTGGGTTCGATCCTTGCCGCATTGAACGTTTCGTTTTATGAAACGTATTTCTGGTTTTTCTATATTATTCAGATTGTCAATATTTCCGGCGCGGCGGGGGATATCTATGTCGGGTATCAAATCGGCCGGTTGCATCGGGGGATTCTGATTCTTGATACAGGAACGGGTATGACGCTGTATTCCAGATAACAAAACGCGGATCTGCACGAAACAGACCTTGCATCGACATAAAAAAGCAGCCGCTCGTAAAAACGACGGCTGCTTCGCTGCTTTCTAAGATCAGGACTGTTTCGCTGCGGCGGCTTTCGAGGCGTCTTCCGCTGCGGCAAACGCGCTTTGCGCGATTTTTCGTTTCGCTTCCTGCTCGGCGGCGGCCTGCTTGCGTTCCTCTTCAAACAAGGCGCGAAGCTGCTTTTCCAGCTTCTGGGAAAGCTCGGGGTTGTCCTTGAGGAACAGGCGCGTATTATCACGGCCCTGGGCCATGCGCATATCGCCATAAGCATACCATGCGCCGCTCTTGATGATGATCTTCTTATCAACTGCCAAATCGAGAAGGGATCCTTCCTTGGAAATGCCCTCGCCATAAAGCATATCGAACTCGGCCGATTTAAACGGCGGCGCTACCTTGTTTTTCACAACCTTGACACGCGTGCGGTTACCGATGATGTCCGTACCGTTTTTCAGCGCGTCGATACGGCGAACGTCCAGCCGGACACTTGCGTAGAATTTCAGCGCTTTGCCGCCGGGTGTGGTCTCCGGGTTCCCAAACATAACGCCGACCTTCTCGCGCAACTGATTGATGAAGATGACGACGGTATTCGACTTGTTGATAGCACCCGTGAGCTTGCGCAGCGCCTGGCTCATAAGCCTGGCCTGAAGGCCTACGTGCGCGTCGCCCATGTCGCCCTCAATCTCGGCTTTGGGAACCAACGCGGCAACGGAGTCTACAACGATCACGTCGATCGCACCGCTGCGAACGAGCGCCTCGGTGATTTCGAGCGCCTGTTCGCCGGTATCCGGCTGCGAAACATAGAGATCGTCCACCTTTACGCCGAGCGCTTCCGCGTAGGTGGGGTCGAGCGCGTGCTCCGCGTCGATAAACGCCGCTGTGCCGCCCGCCCGCTGACCTTCCGCAATAATATGCAGTGCAATGGTGGTTTTACCGGAGGACTCCGGCCCGAATATTTCAACGATCCTGCCGCGAGGAATACCGCCTACGCCGAGAGCGTAATCCAACGGAAGGCATCCGGTCGAGATGGTCGCGACGGGCGTTCGCGCGGCCGCGTCGCCAAGTTTCATAATTGCGCCCTTGCCGAATTGTTTCTCGATTTGACCAAGGGCGATTTCCAGTGCTTTTTCTTTTTCTACCATCGTCGTAATCCTTTCGATCCTTTACACTTTCGTATCGTTTTTGCAGTTATCCCGCTATAGAAGAAATCGCAAACACCGAGTATTGCGAATGAAAACAAATGATCGCATCCCGATGAAGCTATTATATCATGGGCGGATCAGATCGTACAGAGCTTTCTCCGAAGCAAATCAAAGGCGTGCAAACAGGAAATCTCCCGAATTCTGGCGCGTTCTCCATGCAGTGAAACACGTTTGACTTCGGTTCCCGC
Organism: Eubacteriales bacterium; assembly: GCA_034933205.1. GTDB lineage: Bacteria > Bacillota > Clostridia > Christensenellales > CAG-138 > UBA7703. The sequence goes on along the minus strand of JAYFNY010000046.1, from coordinate 24,851 downwards.
GCGGGAAGCAAGCGCCAGATAAACGGTTCCGACTGGATTTTCCGTCGTGCCGCCATCCGGCCCGGCGTATCCCGTCGTGGCAAGGGCGAGATCCGCTCCGGACGAGGCGCGCATCCCTTCCGCCATCTCCTGCGCGCATTGCTCGCTGACGGCGCCGAACCGTTCCAGCGTTTCCTTGCGCACTCCAAGGCGGCGCATTTTCGCCTCATTGGAATAGGCGACGCAGCCTTCCAGAAAATAGTTCGAGCAGCCCGGAATCGCGACAAGCTCGCTTGCGACAAGCCCGCCGGTACAGCTTTCCGCAACCGCGAGCGTGAGCCTGTCGTCCGTGAGCATCCGCGCGCATGTCTCCGGCAGCGACGAGCCGATCGTGGAGTAAACGATATCCCCGAGCCGCGCGATGATTTCGTCAATCATCGGTTCGGCGAGCGCTGCGCCTTCCTCCATGGTTTGACAGAGCGCCGTCACGCGAAGCGTAACCTCTCCCGTTTTAACGTAAGGCGCAACGGTCGGGTTCGTTTGGTTTTCAATGATGTCCCGCAGGTGATAGGTCACGCTGGATTCGCCCATTCCAAAGATGCGAAGCTCGCGGGAATACAGTTTGTTTCCGCTGAGCCGTTCCAGGTAGGGCATAACATGGTTGTCAAACATCGGAAAGAGTTCCCGCGGCGGGCCAGGCAGAAGAACGGCGGTTTTATCCTCCGCGGACATGATGCAGCCGGGCGCCGTACCAAACGCGTTGGGCAGGATAACGGCGTTTCTGGGAAAGCTCGCCTGTTTGAGATTGTTGGGCGTGAATTCATATCCCCGTGCGGAAAAGTACGCTTTGAGGCGCTCAACTTCCTCGGGAATGGGTTCCACGGTAAGTCCAAGAGCGGCCGCTACGGTCTCTTTCGTCAGGTCGTCGTCCGTTGGTCCCAGACCACCTGTAAAAACGACGACGTCCGAGCGCTCCACCGCCTGGTGAACGACCGCGGTCAGACGCTTGACGTTGTCGCCCACGGTCGTATGATAGTAAACCTGAAAACCGAGCGGGGCGAGCCGCTGGGCAATATACTGTGCGTCCGTATTGACGACCTGTCCCATGAGTAACTCCGTGCCGACGGAGACGATTTCCGCGATCATACCGATTCCACTTCCTTATTAAAACACGGCGTTCAGCCGCTTGTTCTGCGAATGTATTTATCAAGACGGAGAATAGGCAGGTGCGCGGTCAATCCCATTTAATCGCATTCCTGTTGGCAACGATGTAATCCACCGCAGACCAGATGGTAAAGACTGCCGCGGTGCACATTACTCCGAAATCAAAGGGAAAATTCCAGATTGAGAAGATGGGGTTGCCGAGCAGCGTTGCGAGGATCGCGACGACCTGCAGGCCGCTTTTCAGCTTGCCCAGCCAATTGGCGGCAATGACGGTCCCGCTGTTTGCCGTTACGAGCCGAAATCCGGAAACAATGATTTCACGACCTACGAAAATGATGCACAGAACCGGGTTCAGCATGCCGTTGTAAGTCATCATGATAAACGCCGAACAGAAGAGCAGCTTATCCGCGATCGGGTCCATGAATTTTCCGAAGTTCGTCACGAGATTGCGTTTTCGCGCAATGTATCCGTCCACAATGTCCGTCATGTCCGCAAGAAAGAAAATTGCCGCCGCAATATAGTTCCAACCCGGAAGCCATGCGTCGAACGAGAACACGGCGACCATAAGAGGAACAAGCAGCATACGGAAGAGGGTCAGCCGATTGGGCAGATTCATCTTGCTTTTAATACGTGGAGCTTGAGGCGCAGATTGTTCCATAATATGTTCCCGTCTATCGATTCCGATCATCCGTAGGTTCACGATCGATTCTGATGATGTTTATTTTATCCGTTGATTGGTTCGCCTGTCATATCGTATTCTTCCGCGTGGGTCAGGCGTGCGGAAACATAGGTGCCTGCCGGAATATCGGTTGTGCGCTCAAGCCAGATCTTTCCATCCACGTCCGGCGCTTCCGCATAACTGCGCCCATAGGTCCGCCCGTCCAGAGATCCTTCCACAAGGACTTCCACCTGCTGGCCGATGCGCCGTTCGTTTCGTGCCCGGGAGATCGCCTGCTGCGTTTCCATCAGGCGGAAAAGGCGCTCCTGACGGATTTCCTCGGGAATCTGATCCGGCATATCCGCCGCCGCCGTTCCATCCTCCGGCGAAAAGGCGAATGCGCCGACGCGGTCGAAGGGGTGCTGCTGAAGAAAGCGGAGCATGCGCTCGAATTGTTCCTCCGTCTCGCCGGGAAAACCGACCATAAGCGTGGTGCGAAGCATAAACTCCGGCGCATGTCCGGCGATATAGTCCAGTACGCGAAGAATGTGATTTTGGTCCCCGCGCCGCCGCATGCGTTTGAGAACCTCGTTTTCGGTATGCTGCAGCGGCATATCGAGGTATGGAACGATCTTCTTACTTTGCCGAAAGCGTTCGATCAGCTCCGGCGTAACGGTATCCGGATAGGTGTACAAGACCCGGAGCCAGTGAATTTTGTCGATTTTTTCGAGGCGATCGAGCAGCTTCGAGAGGGAAGGCGCGCCATAAAGGTCCCGGCCATAGCCGGAGGTATCCTGCGCGATCAGCGTTAACTCGGTCACGCCGCTTTCGGCAAGGCGACGTGCTTCGCTTTCCAGCTCCTCCAGAGGTTCGCTGACGAGATTGCCGCGGATCAGCGGGATTGCGCAATAGGCGCAGCGGTTGTCGCAGCCGTCCGCGATGCGAAGGTAAGCGCTGTAATGCGGCGTCGTAAGGATGCGCGGGGAACCCGGCCCACAGTGCGGCGCGTTTTCTTTTGCGCCAAGCAGCCTTGGAAGCGTTTCGTATTCGCGTACGCCAAGCAGCAGATCGATCTCCGGCAGAGCTTCCTGCAATTCGCTCCGGTAACGTTCGGAAAGACACCCCGTAACGATCAGCTTTTGACATTTGCCGCCTGATTTATATTGCGCCATTTCCAGAATAGCGTTGATGGATTCCTGCTTGGCGGATTCAATGAACCCGCAGGTGTTCACGATCAGGATCTCCGCCTTCGCCGGGTCATTGGTGATCGTGTGTCCGGCGCGTACCAGGATTCCGAGCATCCGCTCCGTATCCACCTGGTTTTTTGCACAGCCGAGCGAGATCACGCCGATGGTTGCCATTTTTCCGTATTGCTCCTTACTTGGTCGATAATCGCCGCTATTAATCGTTATCGCGGTAGAATTGGGACATGGGATTCGGCTCGTGTTCGGGAGGCTCCACGATTGGGGTTTCGTCACCGAATAATTCTTCGATTTCGTGGCGCTTAATGAGCACTTCGCGTGCTTTGCTGCCGTTGAACCCGGAGATATAGCCCTTCTGTTCCATCATATCGATCAGGCGAGACGCGCGGGAATAGCCCACGCGAAGCCTGCGCTGGATCATACTGGTGCTGGCCTGACCGTGCTCGAAAACCACGCGAACCGCGTCGCCGAGCAACTCGTCCTCCTGCTTACCTTCGCCGAACGCGCCGCCGGTCGCGCCGGATTTCTCCAGCGTGGAAACGTCGCTGAGTATCTGGTTGTCGAACGAAGGGTGGCTACTCTCCTTGAAATGCTGCACAATTCGTTCGACTTCTTCGTCCGAGATGAACGCGCACTGCAGCCGGGTTGGTTTGGCGGAACCGTCCGGGTGGAAGAGCATATCGCCGTGACCAAGCAGTTTTTCCGCGCCGCTCATATCGAGAATGATGCGGCTGTTCGTTGCGGAACTGACCGCGAAAGCGGCGCGTGAGTTGATATTTGCCTTGATCAGGCCGGTGATTACCGTGGCGTCCGGCCGCTGCGTGGCAAGGATCAGATGGATACCCGCCGCACGTCCCAGCTGCGCGATGCGCTGGATGCTGTCCTCAACGTCTTCCGGCGCGACGGACATGAGATCCGCCAGCTCGTCGATGATGACCACGACACGCGGCAGATGTTCGCCGGATGAATCGATGCGTTCGTTATACTTTTCAAGGTTACGCGCTCCAAGATCGGCAAAAATCTTGTAGCGCCGGGTCATCTCGTTGACCGCCCAGCGCAGAGCGCCGGCGGCTTTTTTCGGCTCGGTGACAACCGGAATCAGCAGGTGCGGAAGCGAACCATAGATGGACATCTCCACGCGCTTCGGATCGACGAGAATGAATCGCACGTCGTCCGGCGAGGACTTATACACCATACTTACGATGATATCGTTGATGCAGACGCTTTTGCCGGACCCGGTGGCGCCCGCGATGAGCATATGCGGCATGCGGGTCAGATCCGCCACAATGATTTTTCCGCTGGCTTCGCGGCCGAGCGCCATCGTGATGGGTGAACTGCTCGCTTTGAACTCTTTGCTTTCCAAAATCTCGCGCAGCAGCACCAGCGCGGAACTTTTGTTGGGAATCTCGATCCCGATCGCGTTCTTGCCGGGAATCGGCGCTTCCATGCGAAGCCGCGGCGCGGCGAGCGCCATGGTGATATCGTTTTGCAGCGCTGTGATGCGCGAAATGCGCGTACCGGGAGCGGGCTGAATTTCAATTCGGGTCAGAGCGGGACCGACGGCGATATTGGTGACCTGCGCGCTGATTCGAAAGCTTTGCAGCGTTTGAACCAGAATACGCGCCTTTTCTTCCGGCGAATCGGATTCATCCTCACGGACGATACCGGGCTTATTGAGCAGCTCGATGGAGGGCGGCGCATAAGCGCCCTGCCCGAAGGTCACCTCCGGCTGCGATTTCGACTTCGGCTGAGGCTGCGTTTTCACGCCGGGCTGTCTTGCCGGCTGACCTTCGCGCCCTGCGGAATTCGGGAAATCCAGCTTCTTTCCAGACTTTGACGTTTTCGACGTCTGCGCGCCAAAAAGCGGAACGGGATCCGGAAGCTGCGTCATCACATTGGGCAGATCGACGGTTTTTCCGGGCTTGCCAACGAGAGGAACGTCGTCCGACGGCTCAAAATCGATGTCGTTCCAGATATCGCTCGTAACGACCTCCGGTGCTTTGGCCTTCGCCTGCTCGCCGGATTTTGTTCGAAAGCCGCCCGTCTGCACATTGAATTCCTGTAATTCGGATTGCGTTTGTTTCGTTTTCCTTGCGCCTTTTTTCGGTTTGGGTTCATCAAACAGGATATCCGGTAAGAGATCGGCCTTCTTCGTTTTGTTTTTCTTTTTTCGGTCGTCGAATAGGTCGTCGTCTTCCAATTCGTTTTCCGGACGGGATTTTTTCTTACCGGGCTTGGCAACGGACTCATTTTCTTCGTCCAGTTTCAGCGAGAACATCGGCCGCTCCGGTTCGGTGCGTTCAGCCTGAACTTCCTGCGTGCGCTCGACCGCATTGACGATCCGGTCGCTCATGTGCTCAGAAAACTCGCGAAGGGAAAACCCCGTAATTGCAATGACGCAAACGATGACGAGCGCGATGCTCAGAATGTAGGCGAGCGTTTTTCCGCCGAGCAACAAAAGCGGATAGCTCAGCACGGCGCCGATAAAGCCGCCGCCGACACGGGCTGTCTGGCCAACGCTGTACGCGCTGTTGAGATAGGTCATATAATCCACGCCTTCGTAAGGCGTATCCCGGAAGGTTTGAAACAAGGTAACAAGCGCGAGAATGCCGAGCAGGAGATACCAGCCCGACCCGGCGAGCCGACCGGTTGCGCCGCCGCGGATATAGAGCACGCCGACAACGATAAGAATGACGGGCAGCGCGTAGGCAATGATCCCGATCAGGCCGAACAGCGCCTTTCCCATGACTTCACCAAGATAGCCGGCTGCAGAGAAAAACAGGTAAGCTGTCGCCAGGATACCGCCGGCGATCATCAGAACGCCGCTCGCTTCTGCGGCGCTGCGTTCGCTGGCCGGTGCGCCTCCGCTTTTGCTGCCGTTTTTTCGTGTACCGGATTTTTCTTTAACCGCTTTGGATGCCAAGGCTGTGCTTCAATCCTTTCTCTTTCATTCTGTAGATTTTGTACGATATAAAATTTCGGCGAGAGCAAGTCTCCATCCGTATTTTCACAATCTCGACGACAATGCAGACCCCGAACGGACGGGAAAACCTGCCAGGATGCGGTCGCTCCGAGTAAAGAATACCTTACCGAGCCGATGTGTATACTTTTCCAACTTATTGATACAGTATACTACATCTTGCGGTCTTTCGCAATGCGGGGCACGAGAAACGCAAGGCATTTCCTGGGAAAGTGCCTTTTTAGGAAGCTTGTCATCCATTCGGCGATGCGCTATACTCCTGTATGTAAGTCTTTTACGAGGAGAGATACATGGAAATCGTGGTCCTGGACGCTTTTTCGTTTAATCCCGGAGATATCGACTGGGCTCCGATCGAGCGTTTCGGCCATACGACGGTATATATGAATACACCGCCGGAGATGATTTCACAGCGGCTGGCTTGCGCGGACATTGCGTTCACAAATCGAGCGCGGATCGGTGAGCGGGAGTTTGCCGCCGCGCCGAACCTTCGTTTCCTCGGACTGTTTGCTACGGGTTACGATAAAATCGACCTTGCGGCGGCGAGAAAGCACAACATTGCCGTGTGCAACGCGCCGGGGTATTCCACGGAATCGGTCGCCCAGCATGCGATTGCGCTCATGCTTGCAATTACGAACCGCGCTGCGCAGTTCGACGCGGAGGTGCATAAAGGACGATGGACGCAGACAATCGGGGATTGTTCCTGGGACGCGCCCGTTCTGGAGCTCTGCGGGAAAACGTTCGGCGTACTTGGTACGGGCGAAATCGGCTGCAGGGCGGCGCGTATCGCGAGCGCTCTGGAAATGCGAATCCTCGGATACAGCCGAAGCAAACGAAGCGGATTCTGCGGGGAATATGTTTCCAAGGAAGAACTCCTGAAGCAGGCGGATGTGCTGTCGCTCCATTGCGCGGCGAATGACGAGACGCGCGGGATTATCGGCGAGCAGGCGCTTTCCCGGATGAAACCGACCGCGATTCTGATCAATACGGCGCGCGGGGCGCTGATTGAAGAAAAAGAACTTGCCGCGGCGTTGAATGAGGGAAGATTATATGCCGCCGGGATCGACGTGAGCCAGGTGGAACCGATTCCGGGGGATTCGCCGCTGCTAAATGCAAAAAACTGTCTGATTACGCCGCATGTCGCTTGGATTCCAAGGGAAACGCGGACGCGGCTTATGAAGATTGCCGCGGACAATCTGGAAGTGTTTCTAAACGGCGGGCGTCTCAATCGCGTGGACTAGACGAATATATGATTCGGCGTATTCGGCGATGGTATCCGACGGAAAAACTGTTGCGGGGATCCGTGGAAAATGGCGCGCAGCGAAGAAATCAAACGAAGCAAACAAAGAAATGTGATGATAACGGGAGGGGTTGCATTGAAAGAAAAACGAAAATTCCGTTCCGGCTGGATGAAAAAGATTTTCGCGGTGCTCCTTGCGCTTTTGCTGACCGGAGCATTCGCCGCCTGCAAGGAAGAGGGCGATATTACTCCGGCGCCGACAGCGGTACCGAAGGAGCCTTCCGTTGTGGTGAATAACGAGATCGGTTCCGCCGAGAACACCATTATCGTAAATGGTTTCGGCGAGATGATCGCCGCACCGGATTTTTCGACCATTACCATCGTTGTGGTCGGTTCCAGCGAAACGGCGGAGGAAGCCGCAAGCAAGTGCGAGACCCTGACTCAAAAGGTGAAAGAGATTGCTACCGCGCAGGGCGTGCTGGAAAAGGACCTTGCGCTCGCCGGCGTTACGTTGAGCTCCAACACGCGTGAAAGCGACGGTGCGATAACCGGTTATGTTGCCCGGGATACGATAACCATAACGCTGAGCGACGTCAGCCAGGTCAACACGGTACTTTCTCCTATTATAGACGCGGGTATTACGGAGTCCTATGAAGCGACATATAGCCTGCTGGACGCGTCGGCCGCCTATAGCGGCGCGCTTGAAGCCGCCATGCAGGATGCGCAGGAGAAAGCGTCCGCGATTGCGGCGGCGGGTGGGGTAACGCTAGGATCGGTTCTGTCCGTCGTAGAAGCGCCGATTGAGGATCAGTTGGTCGGCGTTGCGTTCAAGAGCAGCGCGATTGCGGTCAACGCAAATCTGACCGTGACGTTCCAGATTTCGACCGGCGTAAAAAAACCGTAACGATTTCAGAGGCAAACGCGAGAGCGACGGATCTGTTCCGCCGCTCTTTTTTTAATGATATTGAAAAAGAATGATAATAGGAAAGGAGAGCGCCGATCAATACGGTTCCATAACGCGCATCAGCGTTCGGGGCTGGTCGGCCCGGTGCGCCTGAAAATCCTGCAGTGTGTAGACTTCCGGCTCGGCTCCGGATGCGCAGATGATTGCGCGCGTGGTGAAGCTATAGGCGTGTTCGCCGCCGACGATCAGGTGGTCGAAGAGTTGCACGCCAATGCTTTCGAGCGCGGCGCGGACGGATTCGGTCGCATCCGTATCTTCTTTGGAAGGGGTCGGATCACCGGAAGGATGGTTATGCAGAAGAAGAATTCCATGCGCGCGCCGCAAAAGCGCGATCTCCGCGATGGTTCGCGGGTAGATCTGCGCCTCGGTCAGCGTTCCGCTTTGGACGGTTTCACAGGATTGGACGACTTTTTTGGCGTTGAGGCAGACGACGAGGACGGACTCATACGTATTGAGCGAAAGAAGGGAAACGGCGTACCGCGCCGCGGCGACGGGAGAATTCAGGCGGATATTCCCGCGTGAGTCCTCCTGCCTGCGAAGAAGAAGACGACGGAACAGATCGCCCTGCATCCGTAAAAAGACGGCTGTGCTTTCGCCCACGCCCTCCACAAGCTGAAGCTGGCCGATTTCCGCGGTAACGACGCCTTCCAGCGAACCGAACCGCTCGAGCAGCGCGTGTGCAAGCTCGTTGGTATCCTTTCGCGGGATGGCGTATGTCAGAAGAAGTTCAAGAAACTGATGGTCCAGAAATGTTTCCGCACCGCTTTTTCTGTATTGCTCGCGAATTCGTTCGCGATGTCCGCTGTGGATGGAATCCGGCATAGGCTTACTCCTGTCGATTGCCCCTACAGTATAGTGGATCCGCGAAATCATGTCAAAAGATACCGCATCGTGAATTGTTTGAAACGTGCTTCTGTATTTTGCCGCGGATACTTGTAAAAAACGATGGTTGCGGGTAGAATAGCACTATATTTCAATATGGAGATATATGCGGTGAAGATTGGCTTTCGGCAGCTGATGGAAGAAGCGTCGCTTGCCGCCTGCGGGATTACCGCGTCGGATCGGGTGCTCGTCGCTCTGTCCGGCGGAGCGGATTCCACCGCGCTTCTGCTCTCGATGAAGGAATGGCTTGCGTCGGGCGGAATCGGCGGGCTGTTTGCCGCACATCTCAACCATGGTATCCGTGCAGAAGACGCCATGCGCGATCAGCGCTTCTGCGAGCGGCTCTGCGGCGAACTCGGCGTTCCGCTCGCCGTGGAATCCTGCAGTGTGCCAGCGTTTGCAAAAGAAAAAGGGATCTCCATCGAGCTGGCGGCGCGGGAGTTGAGGTACAATTTTCTGGAACGCGCAAGGCAGTCGTTCGGCGCGGACGTCATCGCGACCGCGCATCATAAGGACGATCAGGCGGAAACCGTGCTGCTGCATCTGTTGCGCGGCGCCGGGGTCGGCGGGCTTGGCGGGATGAAGCCGAGAAACGGCAGGATCGTACGTCCGCTGCTACCGATTGGACGAGAGGAAATCCTTGCGTATCTGGCGGAACGGGGCGCTTCGTATTGCGAAGACAAAACGAATGCGGAAAACGACGCGACGCGAAACAGGATACGCAACGAGCTTGTTCCGCTTCTGCGAACGTATAATCCGAATATTACGGAGGCGCTTTGCCGGACCGCTGCGCTCTGCGCCGCGGACGACGCGCTGCTGACGGAGCTGGCCGACGAGGCGGAAAAGAAGATCACTCTTTCGGCAGGCCTCGATCGAACGAAACTGGGCGATTTGCCCGAACCGCTGAAATCCCGTGTGGTACGCAAGAGAATTCTTGCGCTGGACGGGAATGTGAGCGAGGCCGATATTGCGCGTGTGACTGCGCTTCTGACGGCGCAAACCGGAACGAAGATCGAGCTTGCGGGAAGATACTGCGCGTGGGTCAATGCGGAAACGCTGATGATCGGAACGTATCCGCAGGTTGCGAACTACGAAACCCCGTTTGTGTTCGACGGCGAAACGCGTACGCCGCGCGGCGTACTGATCAGCGAGCGCGTGCAGGAATGGAGAAAACCCAAAAGCGGGGAGGAAGCGTTCCTTTCGATCGACGCGTTGCCGAAGGACCTGGTTGTCCGGTCCCGGCGAGAAGGCGATCGGTTTTTCCCGCTGGGGGCGCCGGGTTCGAGAAAACTGAGTGACGTGTTTACCGACCGGAAGATACCGCTGGAACAGCGCGATTTGCCGCTGCTCTGCGCGGGAAACGAAGTTTTTTACGCGGCTGGCCTAACCATCTCGGAAAAAGCGAGGGTTACGGCCAAGACGCGGGAGATACTGCATATTACATTCAACAGGGGGTAACGAGGGTTGAGAGGGCAGATTGTGCGGGAAGATATCGCGAAGGTACTCCTGACCGAGGAACAGATTCAAAAGCGGGTGAAGGAACTTGGCGAACAGCTGACGAAGGATTATGCGGATTGCGACGGCGAAGTCATTCTCATTTGCATCCTGAAAGGCGCGGTCATGTTCTATTCCGATCTGGCACGGGCGATGAACATGCACATGCAGATGGAGTTCATGGGTATTTCCAGCTACGGTAACGAGCAAAAGACCTCCGGCATCGTGCGAATCACAAAGGATATCGATACGTCCATTACCGACAAGCATGTGATTATTGCCGAGGATATCATGGACAGCGGTCTAACGCTTTCGCATCTTCTTAAATTGCTGTCGAGCCGCAGTCCCGCTTCGCTGAAGGTCTGCTGTCTGCTGGACAAACCTTCCCGCCGGGAATGTGACATTACGCCCGATTATTGCGGCTTTATCATACCAAACGAATTTGTCGTAGGATACGGGCTGGATTATCTGGGCTTTTATCGGAACCTGCCGTACGTGGGTGTTCTAAAACCTTCCGTATACTGCGGGGAATAAAGACACCGGCTATCGAATTTGCCGGAGATAAATTACGGAATAGTTTGTAAAGTGCGGCTTTGATAAAAAAACGCGCAGGCCGCGGATGGAGGAACGATATTTGAATAAGAAAGTCATAACAGCCGTTATTTGGATCGTATTGTTTGCGGCCATTATCTATATGGTTTCGGGTCTGAATCCAACGGATACCAAAATGGACGAACTCGACTACAACACGGAGTTTCTGCAGCTCGTGCGAAACACGGAAGGCGACATAGCCGGTGGCAAGACCATTAAGGCGATCCAGGTGACGCAGCGCGAAGTATACGGCCTTTACGGTGACAGTAAATATGAAGCGAAAGACTTGCCGAAGCGCGCAGAGTTTTACGTGGTGGTTCCGTCCGAGAGCACTTTCCGCGCGGATATGGCGGCGATTGTTTATGCTGCGCATCCGGACGATTATACGAGTGTGGACGAAGTATCGAGCGCCGATTACCATTTTGCGTATGAATCGCGCATTGTCGAGGAATCAATCTGGTCGATTATCCTGCCGTATATTCTCATATTCGGCGCATTCGGCGTATTTTACTATTTTATGATCCGCGCGCAGAGCGGCGGAAAGCAGATGCAGAATTTCGGCAAGTCACGCGCCCGCATGACCGTTGGCGACAAGATGAACGTGACATTTGCGGATGTGGCAGGCGCGGATGAGGAAAAGGACGAGCTGAAAGAGATTGTGGACTTCATGCGCAATCCGGAGCGGTTCAATGCGATCGGCGCGCGCATCCCCAAGGGCGTTCTGCTCGTCGGCCCTCCAGGTACGGGCAAAACGTTGCTGGCGAAGGCCGTCGCCGGTGAGGCGAAGGTTCCGTTCTTCTCGATTTCCGGTTCGGATTTCGTGGAGATGTTTGTTGGTGTTGGCGCGTCTCGTGTGCGCGACTTGTTCCAGACCGCGAAGCGTGCGACCCCGGCGGTCGTTTTTATCGACGAAATTGACGCGGTCGGCCGTCACCGCGGTGCCGGTATGGGCGGCGGACACGATGAGCGTGAGCAGACGCTGAACCAGTTGCTGGTCGAAATGGACGGTTTTTCGCCGAACGAAGGGATTATCGTGATTGCGGCGACGAACCGGCCGGATATCCTAGATCCCGCATTGCTGCGCCCGGGCCGGTTTGATCGGCAGATCACGGTAAGTTATCCGGACGTGAAGGGCCGCGAGGAGATTCTAAAGGTGCATGCGCGGAATAAGCCGCTCGCGAAGGAAGTTTCCCTGGCGGTGCTTGCCAAGCGTACGCCTGGCTTTACCGGCGCGGATCTTGAGAACGTGCTGAACGAGGCGGCGATCCTTGCTGCGCGGCAGAACAAGAAGACGATCTCCATGGCCGAGCTGGAAGAAGCGATCACACGCGTCCAGATGGGCCCGGAAAAACGCAGCCGCGTAATCACGGAGGCGGACAAGCGGATTACGGCTTACCATGAATCCGGCCACGCGATTGTTGCGATGAAGCTGCCCGGATGCGATCCCGTTCACGAAGTATCCATCGTTCCGCGCGGGATGGCGGCCGGGTATACGATGTCGCTGCCGAAGGAAGATTCCACGCACGTAACCAAAAAGAAGCTGCTGGACAATATCGCCATGATGCTTGGCGGACGCGTTGCCGAACTGCTGAAATTCCAGGATGTTTCCACAGGCGCATACAGCGACCTGCAGCGTTCGAGTGAAGTCGCGAAAAAAATGGTGACCGAGTATGGCATGAGCGATTCGGTAGGCCCCATGTTCCTTGGCGGTCAGGAAGAAGTGTTTATTGCCAAAGACTGGGGTCACCAGCGCAACTACTCCGAATCGCTCGCGGCTACCGTGGACGATGAGGTCCGCCGGATTCTCGATGAACAGTATACTCACGCAAAAGAGGTTATCAGCGCGAATATGGCGGCACTTGACCGCGTTGCAGATATGCTCATCGAATATGAGCGCGTGACCGGCGAGGAGTTTGCCGCCGTGTATTCCGGAGCCGACCCGGCGTCGGTACTGAAGAAAGGCGGGCCGAAGGGGGAGAATAAAACACCTTCCGAGCCCGTTACACCGATTTCGCCGATTGGCGAACCGGCGTAAGAGCATAACAAGGAACAGACGACAGACGACATTCCAAACCAGATAAGAGAGCATGGGGCGGCGCAACCGCCCCATCTTTATGGATGAAGCAGCGGAGACAATACAAAACGAATGGAACAGAAACAATATTTAAGCGAAGGGAACGAACCGTTCGACCTGCATCTTCACAGCAGCCGGTCGGATGGTTCCGACGCGCCCGCGGACGTAATCGCGAATGCGGTGCGGCGGGGAATCACGCTGCTTGCGCTCACGGATCACGACGGCGTCGGAGGCGTCCCGGAAGCGGTTCGAGCCGGTGAGGCGCTCGGCGCGCGCGTAATTCCCGCAATCGAGATGGATACCGAGTGGCAGCATGAACTCCATATTCTAGGACTGGATATCGATATTTACGAACCAAGGCTCACACAGGCGCTGAATCAGGCTCGGGCGCGCCGCTCCGTTCGAAATGCGGAAATCGTTTCGCGGCTGAAACGCGCGGGATACGATATCCGGCCTTATCTGGCCGGTGGAACCGAGACCTGTACGCGGCTGAACATCGCTCTTGCGCTTGTGGCGGGAGGGTTTGCGTCCGGCACGAAGGACGCTTTTCTGCGGTTCCTGCGCAAGGGATGTCCGGGATACTATACCGCCGAACGGTTCACGCCCGAAGAAGTGATCGCCTTGATCCGCGGCGCAGGCGGCGTTCCGGTCTGGGCGCATCCGATGCATGGCCACCCGGACCCGCATAAACTTGCGCTGCAGCTTCAGGAATACGGGCTGATGGGGCTTGAAGCATATCATCCTTCCATGACGGAGGGGGATGCGGAGATCCTTGTGAGCATTGCGCGTCAGAACGGACTGATCGTAACGTGTGGAAGCGATTATCACGGAGCGAATCGCCCGGAAGTGTCGCCAGGGCAAACCTGGAGAAACAACGCAGTCCTGTCGCAGTGCCGGGCCTTTTTTGAAGAAAGACCGGTTCGCATCGAATCAAAAGAGGATGAGCGTAGGACTAAGAAAGCACAGAGCAACGCGGCACAACAGTAAAGTCAAAGGCGGAAATGTTGATTTGTATCAGCCATATTGTGTTGAGAAGTGCCGCCGTCTCTGATATAATGTGGTCGAGGGGATACGAAACGTATTATAACGCAGAGGGAAAAAGGAGAAACCAGATGTATACCGGATCGGGGATTATCAAGATATTTGCCGGGAGCACGGGCAAACCGTTTGCCAAAAAGATGTGCGCCTATCTGGGAACGCAGTTAGGCGATGCGGAAACGATTAAATTCAGTGAGGGAAATATCTTTGTTCGCGTGAACGAGTCGATTCGCGATAAAGACGTATACATCGTGCAGCCAATCGGCCGCCAGCCAAACGACGAATTTGTGGAACTGCTCTTCTGGATTGACGCCTTCAAACGTGCGAGCGCGAATTCCGTAACGGCCATCATTCCTTATTTCTCCTATGCAAAAGGCGATAAGAAAGATGAGCCCAGGGTTTCGATCCGCGCCCGCGTCTGCGCGGACTGCATTGAAGTAGCCGGCGTAGACCGCATTATTACCATGGATCTTCATGCGCCGCAGGTGCAGGGCTTCTTTAAAAAACCGGTGGATCACCTTTACGCAAAGGCACTGCTTTGCGAATATATCCGCCGTCAGGGAATCGTGGACGATAATCTTGTGGTCGTTTCACCGGACGCGGGTTCTGCCAAGCGTGCGCGCGAGTATGCGACCGAACTGAACTGCCCCGTCGCCATTGGCGACAAGATGCGCTACGGGCATGACGAAAAAGCGAAGGTTCTGGAGATTATCGGCGAGGTGAAGGACAAGAACTGCCTCGTGATCGACGACTTCTCCATTTCCGGCGGAACGCTGGTGGACGTCAGCTATGCGCTCATGGATAAGGGCGCGAAGAAAGTGTATGCGGCGCTGTCGCATAACGTGCTTGGCGAAGAGGGGATTAAGCGGATCGACGAAAGCCCGATCGAGTTCCTCGTTTCAACGGATACGCTTGAATGCCCGTTTGCATACCTTTCGCCGAAGATCCGTTTTATCTCCGCCGCGCCGATGTTTGCGCAGGCGGTCAAAATCATCCATGACCGTGCACCGATGAGCACGATGTTTGAACAAAGAGTCAGCAAACGTCTTCTCGACATGAGCTTTGCGGAGCAGCAGACCCTGCTGTAATGCGCCATAATGGCGTTGTTGGGCGGAGTGGAATTTCAGGAATACATCTATGGGGCGAAGGCGATTGAGCTTTCGCCCTTTCTGAAAAAAAGGTTTCAGCAGGATTGTTCCGGCGGTCGGATCAGGATGCGGCGCTCAAAGACTGGCTGGGCGCGTGGCGGTAAACGACAACCGATCCGTATGTATCCGGCAAGCTTGCCTACGGCTGAAGAAACGTTGTTTTTATCGATTTCACAAACGAAATTGATTCTCAATATTTTTGTTGACATGGAGCAAACAGTGTGATATTATACATATTTTTGTTGACATTTCATGATATAAAATGATATATTAGTAGCGATGTATTTGCGAAAGGAGGATCGCCGGTGTTTCAGATTGGTGATATGGTTTGCTACCCGATGCATGGTGTGGGCGAAGTGGAATCCGTTCAGGAACAGACCGTCCTTGGCGAAACGTCGCAGTATTATATGCTGCGGTTTGTCATGGGAAAGATGACGGCGATGGTTCCTGTCGCAACGGCGGAATCGGTGGGGCTGCGGAATTTGGTTTGCGTGGAGGAATGCCGGAAGGTAATCGCCTTTTTGGCGGAGGACGGTTGCTCCAACGAAAGCGAAAACTGGAATCAGCGCTATCGGGACAATTTAGGCAAGCTGCGCAGCGGGGACATTTTCGATGTTGCGGATGTGGTGAAGTGCCTGATCCATCGGGACCGTGAAAAGGGACTTTCCGCGGGAGAGCGCAAAATGTTTCTGACTGCCAGACAGGTTCTTGTTGCAGAGCTTGCCGCTTCGAGCGGAAAGGAGGAGAGCGAATTCCTTCCCCTGGTCGGGGGTTGAAAAAAACGGGAAAACGCCAATCAATGCATGCGAAAAGTGTTTAGAGGTTTGCTTGCTTTGGTCGGTATAGGAATCGGTTGCGGAATGGTCGCCTGGATTCTGTATTCCTTCAAATATCCGGGGTTTGACTATGTGATGCGCTATACCACCATTCCAGCCGTGATGGCGGCCGTTTATGTGATCGTTGGTGCCTTATTCGGAATTATTTTTTTTATTTTATCTCCAAAGATCATAGACGGCGTTCATGGCTGCTTTCGTAAACTGGAAAAACGGCTGACCGACATGCCCGCACTGGATATTTTATTCGGTGCGCTTGGTATTATGCTTGGTCTGCTGTTCGCGTTCCTTGTAAGCCTGATCGTACGTACGATCAATATTCCGGTTTTACCGGAGATCATTACACTGCTGCTGTATATTGTTTTTGGGTATTACGGCGGCTATATCGGAATTACGCGTCGTATGGAACTGATGGATGGAACGTCGCGCCGCGGGCATCTCGGAAAAGCGATTGCGCCGGACGGAGCGCGCCCCAAAGTTCTGGATACGAGCGTCATTATCGACGGACGCATCTACGATATCTGCAAAACAGGAATTATTGAGGGGCGGATTATCATTCCATCGTTCGTGCTGAAGGAGCTGCGGCATATTGCGGACAGCTCGGACGCAATTAAGCGCACGCGCGGAAGAAGAGGTCTGGACATTCTGCATCTGCTTCAGCGCGAGATGGAGCAGCGCGTCTGTGTGGTTGACCGGGATTATGAGGATGTTGACGAGGTCGACCTGAAGTTGCTGCGGTTGGCGAACGATATGGGAGGGATCCTCGTTACCAACGACTACAACCTCAATAAGGTTGCCGCGGTGCAGAATACGCCGGTACTGAACATCAACGAATTAGCGAATGCCGTTCGTTCCGTTCTTCTTCCTGGCGAGGAACTTCCGCTTGCCATTGTAAAAGAAGGGAAAGAAGCGGGGCAGGGCCTTGGTTACTTGCCGGATGGGACGATGGTAATTGTGGAAAACGGAAAAAAGCATATTGGCGAAACGGTGGAACTGGCCGTTACCAGTTCGCTGCAGACATCTGCAGGGCGACTCGTTTTCGCAAAACTAAAGTAAAGTTCCGCTCGCAAACAGCTGTGGTACCGACTCTTTTTCGATTGGTCGGGGAAACATTCAAAAGAAACTCCTTGACATGGCTTTCCGGCGTCCACTATAATACATAAGGTTCATAACATGCGGGCGACTGCCCATGTGTTGGATTTTAGCGGGTGATCCCGCGGACAATATACGAAGTGAGGTGTATTCGGGTGGTACGTACCTTTCAGCCCAAGAAGCGTCAGCGGAGCAAAGTACATGGCTTTCGTAAACGCATGAAGACGGCGGACGGCCGCAACGTAATTAAGCGTAGGCGCGCAAAAGGCCGCAAAGTTCTCAGCGCGTAACGGTATTCCCTTGATTCGGACCGGAAACGAACGCACAAGCGCTTGCGGCAAGCATTTGCTTGCCGCATGTTTGTATTTGAAAAGGAAGCGGCGTTGTGAAGCACAGTGACTCCTTACGCAGGAAGAAAGAGTTTCGGTATACCTACCGCGCCGGAAAATCCTGCGGAGGAAGGCTGCTTTCTCTGGTTTATGCAAAGAATCGCGGAGGTCCGCCGAAGATCGGATTCTCCGTGAGTAAAAAAATCGGCAACGCTGTTGTGCGAAACCGTGTGAAACGGCGTATGCGCGAGGCGGTAACGCCGCTGATCCCTGAAATCCGAGGCGGAATGAATTTGATTTTTATTGCGCGGGACGCGCTGATTGACGAACCTTTTTTCAATATCCGCGATGGAATGCGCGCGCAATTGGTGCGCGCGGGACTGATTAGGACCGCAAACGAGGACGCATGAAGCGATTCTTTCTTGCTCTTATCCGAGGTTACCAGAAATACATTTCTCCCATGCTGCCGCCGAGTTGCCGGTTTCAGCCGACCTGTTCGCAATATGCGATGGAAGCGATTCGGAAATATGGTGCATTCAAAGGCGGTGCAATGGCTGTGTGGCGTGTTTTGCGCTGTAATCCGTTTTGCAAAGGCGGATACGATCCGGTAAAATAGCATTCTTTAGAATCATAGAAACAGCGATAAAGCCATACCCGTAAGAACCTGCCGGTCCGAATATTCATCAAACGATAACGATAGAATTACGATACGAGAGCGATTTTAAAATTCCAGATTAGCGATTGAGAACAGAGCGCAGAGATGCGTTTCTACATACGAGAGGAGGGCTCCCCCCTTGCAAGGCGATTTCTTTTTAACCCAATGGGCATTCCTCGGAATGCGGTGGCTCTACGAATCCTTAACGGCTGAAAACATCGTTCTTACCATTATCCTTTCCACTCTGGTTATTCGCGCGCTGACGGTGTTCGGCGACATTCGGTCCAGAAAATCTTCTATGAAGATGCAGGCGGTTCAGCCACAGCTGGACAAACTCCGCAAAAAGTACGAAAAGGACCCGCAACGGCTCAATACGGAACAACAGAAGTTCATGCGTGAAAATGGCGTGAGCATGTTTGGCGGTTGTCTGCCGATGCTGATTACCATGCCACTGTTCTTCATTTTTATTGCGGCGTTCCGTCAGTGGGGTAATGAAATGATGGTCCGGCTGATCCTGACGATGCAGGACAACTCGGATAAAGGAATCGAGATGTTCCGCGGCTTCAGGTTCTTCTGGGTGAACAACCTCTGGATGCCGGATAACGGCTTTTCTCCGGTTATTGCAACGGCGAAAGAGTTTTTCAGCAAGGCGAATCAAACCCTACCGAAGCTACTCTACTTTAAGGAACATCCGGAAGCGCTGCAGCAATTTGTCAATCTGGGGTTCTTTGTGAAAAGCGGGGACACTTATACGCTTGCCACAATCACCGACGAAGTTGCCGCCCGTTATGATGCGCTGATGAAACCCTGCATCGATCTGTACAACGGTTATAATAACGGCTGGTTCATTTTCCCGGTGCTCGCAGGTGTCACCACGTATCTTTCTACGTGGATCATGCAGCGTCAGCAACCACAAAGTGCGAATACCGCGACCGGAAGCACAAATAAAGTCATGATGTGGCTCATGCCCGTTATGTCGTTTGTATTCTGCTTGCAGTATAACGCGAGCTTCGCCGTTTATTGGACGTTTAGCAACGTTTTCTCGCTCGGCACCAACCTATTGATTAACCGTTCGTTTGCCAAGCAAAGCGTTGCTTTGGAGGAGGCGAACGATCAATGAGGAGCATGGAGTTTTCGGGCCATAGCGTGGACGAAGCGATCTTTAACGGTCTCAACGAAATGGGCGTAACGATCGACGAAGTCGAGATTGAAACGATCCAGTCCGAAAGCAAGGGATTATTTGGTATTGGCGCAAAGATGGCGGTCGTCCGGCTGACGGAACGTGAAGTTCCGCTGGTCATGGAGATGGAACAGGTCTATCGCAAGGAAAAGGAAGCCGGATATCAGCGCCGCGAACAACAGCGCCCGGTACGTGACGCGAGAGCGGAACGTGGCGGCGAAAGAATGGATCGCCCGCAGCGGCAGGATACCTTGCGTTCGCCAGCGCAAAGAAGCGGGAATGCTCCGCGCGGCGGCCAGCGTGACGCATCGCGCGATTACGCGATGGAAACCACCGTTGAAGAGCATTACGATTACAGCGAAGAGTTGGCAAAGGAAACGCCCTGCGCGGTATTCCTTGGCGAGTTGCTTGCTAAGATGAACACCCCTGCGCCGGTTCTTGCTGCGAATACGGATAACGGCCTTCGCCTCTGCATCAACGCGGAGACAATGGGGCTTCTGATTGGACGACGCGGCGAAACGCTCGATGCGATGCAGTATTTAGTTTCGTTGGTTGCCAATAAGAATCGCAAGGAGGAAGGATTTCTCCGCGTTACGCTCGACACGGAAGGATATCGATTCCGCCGTGAAGAGACGCTGAAGCGTCTTGCCAGAAAGAATGCGACGCATGTTCGCCAGACAGGGCGTCCGGTTGCGATGGAACCCATGAACCCTTATGAGCGGCGTATTCTTCATAGCGCGTTGCAGGGATTCACCGGCGTTACAACGCATAGTGAAGGGGAAGAACCGAATCGTCATGTTGTCATAACGCCAACGAAATAACGCAAGTTCGGGCCGCCGCTCAAAACGGCGGCTCACATTCTATTTTGGCGCGTTGACTGCGATTTGGTGACCGGCTGGGTTGTTTTATGGAGAACACGATGGAAGACACGATGGAAGACACGATATATGCCCCATCCTCGGCGATTGGCGGTGCGATTGCGGTGATCCGCATTTCAGGGGAGAAAACAAAGCGCTGCATGCGGTTGCTGGACCGTGATGTATCGGTCCACCCGCGTGAAATGATGCATGTGAATATCCGTCTAGACGGAGATTTGATTGACGATGCGATGGCGGTCTTTTTTTCGTCGCCTCAAAGTTATACCGGTGAGGACATGGCGGAGTTCTACGTTCACGGCGGGATGCAGACCGTGCAGCGCGTATTGGGAGCGCTCGCGACGCTGGGTTTTCGTCCGGCAGATGCGGGTGAATTCACGAAGCGGGCTTTTTTGAATGGAAAGATGGACTTGTCTGCTGCGGAAGCGGTTATGGACGTAATCAACGCGGATGCGGAGCAAAGCCTGAAAGCTGCACTTTTACAGCTGCACGGCAGTGTTAAGTGTGAAATTCAGCACATGGAATCCTTGTTGCTGGATGCTCTTTCCGGGATCGATGCGGCGATCGATTACCCGGAAGAGGCCGAAGAGGATGCGACGCGCATGCTGCCGGGGTCTCTGCAGGAAGCATTGACGCGGGTCGAAACGCTTGTTGCCGAATCGCGCCGGGGCAGAGTCCTTCGCGATGGGCTACGTGTTGCGATTGTCGGGCGTCCGAACGTTGGGAAATCGTCCCTGATGAACGCGTTGCTTGGAAGCGATCGTGCGATCGTAACCGCGAGCGCGGGCACGACGAGGGACATCCTTGATGAAAAGACAAGTATTGATGGAGTTCCGGTGCGCCTGATCGATACGGCGGGAATTCGCGAGGCGAACGACGAAGCGGAGCGCATCGGCGTATCGCGTGCGCGGGAGGCTTTGAAAGGGGCGGATATCGTTTGTCTGGTTCTGGACGGCTCCGCTCCGGTCACAAAAGAGGATGAAGTGCTGCTTCATGAAACGGATGGGTTCCTGCGAATCGTGATCCAAAATAAAGGCGATCTTTCGCAAAGGTGTCTATATAAAGGGAAGACGCTGAAAGTGAGCGCCAAGACGGGGCAGGGCCTCGATGAACTGAAAAGGATGCTGCTTTTGCTGGCCGCTCCGGAACGCTCGGATGGCGCGTACATTACGAATGAACGGCATATCCATGCACTTGAGCGCGCCCTCGCCGCCATCCGCGATGCGATGAATGCGAGCGAGCTGGATTGCGTCGCTACGGATATCAAGAACGCGCTGCATGCACTGGGGTCGATCACGGGTACGGATGTGGACGCAAAGGTGATCGACCGCATTTTCGAACGGTTCTGCGTCGGGAAATAAAAGAGAAGAAGCAGGGGATCCGATTAACCGGGTCCCCTGCTGAAGAATAACCGATAGTACAAATTTTAACCGAAGATGCTTCGCTTCGGAATAAAAGCGGAATCCACGTGTTCCAGTATACCGCCATAGGTTTCGGCAGCGTAGATCGCTTTGGTGGTCAGCTCGGTAACCGCCGCCGGATCGAGCGGACTGATCGCGTGAAGAACGATGGAGTAGGAAGGTTCGCGCTCGGGGATATAGTCTGTTTCGCCAATGGCAAATCCCATCGCTTTTGCGTTTTCACCGAAAAGGGAGCGCCCGTTCGCACTCGGAAAATAGAAATGCAGATTCACGCGGCGATAGGCGCTGCAATCGTCCCCGCGGGAACGAAGCGATGCGATGTACGACTCGTTATCGACAGACTGGCGTTTCGCCGCATCCGGCACGAGAAGACGATAATACGTCTGCCGGTTCGGTTCTTCCACTTTAAAACATTCGAGGCGAAAGTCGGCTTCTTCGGAACAGTAAGCCATCAGCGGAACGAGCAGGCGAGCATCCGAAGTGTAATAGTAATAACGACGCTGTGCCTCGATATCGATCCAGCCGACAAAGGCGCATTGCGCGCCGAGAATTTTTGCGCACTCTTTGCCGATACTGTCCAAAGCACGAAGGTCACGAGGAGAAAACGCTTTCGTTTCGGGTTTCTTGGGATAACAGGAAACATAGAGCAGGGTCGTGAAATCACCGAGCGTATCAAACTGCTCCACGTATTGCAGATCCACGTGGAAACACGCCGGAAGACCCTGTAAATCCCAATCGTAAACGTACCAATCACTCATGGATCAATACCGCTTTGATGCGCCGAACGCCGGAGCTCGACGCCTCCTCCTTTTTAATTTCGAACCGCCCGAGTTCGCCGGTATGTACGGCGTGCGGGCCGCCGCAGATCTCGCGGCTGAAACCGGGAACGGTATAAACCTTGACTTTCGAACCGTATTTGTTTTCAAAAAGCCCAATTGCGCCGCTGGCTTTCGCTTCATCCACGGTCATTTCTTCGCAGGTCACAGCAATATCCTTCGCAATGGCGTCGTTTACGAACGCTTCTACGGCGGAGAGCTCTTCCGGCGTTACTTTGCGTGGGAAACTGAAGTCGAAGCGCAGCCGTTCGGTTGTGATATTGCTGCCTTTCTGCGCGACTTCGTCACTTTGAAGAACATGGCGCAGAGCTGCCTGCAGAAGGTGGGTTGCGGTGTGGAGGCGCGCGGTCTCCTCCGTATGGTCGGCGAGCCCGCCTTGAAAACGCTGTTCCGCGCCGGCGTGCGAGAGCTCCTGATGGGCTTTATATGCTTCGGTGAAGCCTTGCTCATCCACCTTCAAACCTCGTTCGGATGCCAGTTCCTGTGTGAGTTCAATGGGAAAACCGAACGTATCGTAAAGATGGAAAGCGCTGACGCCGTCGATGGTGCTGCCCTCAAGGGCGGAGGTCAGCCGTTCAAATTCGCGGATCCCTTTCTTCAAAGCATGCTCAAAGCGCTGTTCTTCCTTCGTCAGCTCGTCCATGATCTTTTCGCGGTTATCGGTCAGTTCGCGATAGAAATCTCCGTACTGGTCAATTACTGCGCCTGCGACATCGGTGAGGCTTCCTTCCGGAATACCGAGTTGTGTGGAAAAGCGGATGGCGCGCCGGATCAGCCGGCGAAGGATATACCCCTGGTCAACATTACTTGGCGTAATTCCCCTCTGATCGCCCAGCATGAACGTTGCGCAGCGGATGTGGTCCGCAATGATGCGGAACATTCGAGTGGTCTCGTCGTTTTCACCGTACGTATGACCGGAAAGCTGCGAAATTTTCGCAATAATACCGGCGAATGCGTCCGTATCGTAGACGCTTTTAACGCCCTGCAGCGTTGCGACCGTACGATCGAGACCCATACCCGTATCGACATTTTTCTGCGAAAGCGGTTCGAAGGTTCCCTCTGCCGTTTTATTGTACTCCATGAACACGTTGTTCCAGATTTCCAGGTACTTGCCGCAGTCACAGCCGGCTTTGCAGTCCGGTCCGCAGGGCGCTTTGCCGGTATCGTAGAAAATCTCCGTATCGGGACCGCAAGGACCGGTCTGTCCCGCCGGACCCCACCAGTTGTGCTTTTTTGGTAAATACACGATATGGCTCGGGCTTACGCCCTGGTTAACCCAGCAGTCGTGTGCAATCGTATCACGGGGGGCGTTTTCGTTGCCTTCGAAGCAGGTGAAGTAAAGAAGATCCGGGTCGATTCCCAGCCAGTTCTTGCTGGTAAGAAACTCCCAGGAATAAGCGATGGATTCGTTTTTAAAATAGTCGCCCAGCGACCAGTTGCCGAGCATCTCAAAAAACGTGCAATGGGACGCGTCACCAACCTCGTCGATATCGCCGGTGCGAACACATTTCTGAACGTCGACAAGACGCGTTCCTTCGGGATGCTTTTCTCCCATAAGATAAGGGACAAGCGGATGCATTCCGGCGGTCGTAAACAGGACGGTCGGATCGTTTTCCGGGATCAGGGAAGCGGAAGGGATAACCGCGTGTCCTTTAGACACAAAAAAATCAAGATAAAGCTGACGGAGTTCTTTGCTGGTCATCGATTTCATATGATAAAGCTGCTCCTTGCGGTCAAAATTTCCTATATAGAATACAGCAAGATCAAGCTTCTTGTCAACGCAACACAAATTATGAGGCCTTGAGGATGACGCTGAACGGAGCGTTCGGTCTACCTATTGTGGTATGGGATTCTGCAGGCAACAATACCGGATTAAACAGTATGAAATAGTGAAAAAAGGGCTTGCTTTTCATAGGCTCAAGCAGTAGAATAATCGAGCACCGCAAAAGTGCACAGCAAAACGAGATTGAGAACCGTCCGAACTTCGAAAAAAAGACAAAAAAGTAGTTGACATTTCAGACTCGAGTTGCTATACTAAACAAGCTGTCCCGCCGAACAAAAGCAAGCGAAAACAGCAGGAGCACCTTGAAAACTATATAGTGCAGGAAACAAAAAACAAGCCAGTAATTCCGAGGCAAGAGCGTCGAAAGGCGCGAATGTTAAGGAATAAAGAAACGCAACGAATTTGAGTGAGCGTACAAAGTAAGTGAGCGAACGGG
>JAYFNY010000045.1:0-34638 GCA_034933205.1 Eubacteriales bacterium | reverse complement strand
CCGGGCCACGTTGACTACGTCGCCCATGACTTCGTATCCTTCGGGATACGCAAGTGTAACGTCCATGCCGAAGCGCGAGAACAGACCGATCACGCCCTGCGGAACGGAGAGCGGCTTGCCGTAGCTGGGGCTGTACGCCCATGTCATGGCGATCTTTTTCCCCTTGAGGTTCTCCACGCCGCCGAACTCGCGGATGCAGTGCGCCATGTCCGCCATGCACTGCGTCGGGTGGTCGATGTCGCACTGGAGGTTGACGAGCGTCGGTTTCTGCTCGAGCACGCCGTCGATGTTGCCCTGCTTGACCGCGTTGACGACTTCGCGCATGTAGGAGTTGCCCTTGCCGATGTACATGTCGTCCCGGATGCCGATGACGTCCGCCATGAAGCTGATCATGTTGGCGGTTTCCCGGACGGTTTCGCCGTGCGCGATCTGGCTCTTGCCTTCGTCGAGGTCCTGAACTTCCAGACCCAGCAGGTTGCAGGCGGAAGCAAACGAGAACCGCGTGCGCGTGCTGTTGTCCCGGAACAGCGAAACGCCGAGACCGGAATCGAAAATCTTTGCCGAGATGTTGCGCTCGCGCAGATTCCTTAGCGCGTTGGCAACCGTAAACACCGCGTCGAGCTCGTCGCGCGATTTTTCCCAGGTGAGGAAGAAGTCGCCTTCGTACATGTCGGCACATTTCAGCCCTTCGAGTACCTTGGTGAACTGCTTGATGTCGTCTTTACCCATAAAATTCACTCCTGTTCGTTCTTTCTTCGTTTAAATGTGAAAAACAAGTGCAGAACGGGGGTTGCCCGTCCTGCACAATGCTTGCAACTAGCAGGCGGATTTGCTTGAGGCCGTGTCCGTACCGCCGGCGCGGAACTGGCAGACGTCCTCGCTCCCTTTGCCCTTGTACATCGAGGGAACCAGCGCGTAAACCGCGGCGCAGGTCACGAGGTCCTGCTTCCAGGTGATCTCGTTCGGCGCGTGCGCCTGGCTCTCCGCACC
Source organism: Eubacteriales bacterium (assembly GCA_034933205.1). Classification (GTDB taxonomy): domain Bacteria; phylum Bacillota; class Clostridia; order Christensenellales; family CAG-138; genus UBA7703. The sequence continues at coordinate 33,648 of JAYFNY010000045.1, read as the reverse complement.
GGGGCCGAAGCCGACGCACGGAATCCCGTAACGGCCCTGGATGGCGACGCCGTTGGTCGAGAACGTCCACTTGTCGATCAGCGGACGGTTGCGCAGATGCATGGAACCTTCGTTCCCGATGCGCTTGTCGCCGTAGAGCGCCTTATGCGCGTCGGCAAGCGCCTGCACGTGCGGCGCGGTTTCCTTGTTGATCCATGTGGGGAAGTAGCATTCCGTCTCGTAAACGAGCTTCGTCCAGGCGGGACGGTCATACATGTACATGCTCACCTTGGCGTTGTGTTTCTTGCAGGCGGGCAGGTTTTCGATCTCCTTGATGCAGCTTTCCCAGGTCTCGCCCGCGGTCATGCGGCGGTCGATCGAGATCGAGCAGCTGTCCGCAACCGCGCAGCGCGAGGGGCTGGTAAAGAAAATCTGCGAAACGGTGCAGGTTCCGCGCCCTAGAAAGCGTGCGTCCTCATAGTGCTCCGGGTTGAACTTCGGGTCGAGCATCTTGACAAGACCCTTGATCGGATCCTTGTCCTCGCAGCCGCTGGCGTTGAGCGCTTCCACGTCCTTGAGGATATCCGCCATCTTGTAGATGGCGTTGTCGCCGCGTTCCGGCGCGCTGCCGTGGCAGGAAACGCCCTTCACGTCCACGCGGATCTCCATGCGGCCGCGATGTCCGCGATAGATGCCGCCGTCCGTCGGTTCGGTGGAAACGACGAATTCCGGCTTGATGCCGTCTTCGTTATGGATGTACTGCCAGCAGAGCCCGTCGCAATCCTCTTCCTGCACGGTGGCCGCCACCAGAATCTTGTAACCTTCGGGAATCAGGCCGAGGTCCTTCATGATCTTCGCGCCGTAGACCGCGGATACCACGCCGCCCTCCTGGTCCGAGCCGCCGCGTCCGTAGATGACGTCGTCCGTTTCGTACCCTTCGTACGGGTCCTTTTCCCAGTTGGCGATGTTGCCGATGCCGACGGTGTCGATATGTCCGTCGAACGCGATGATCTTATCGCCGGTGCCCATCCAGCCCAGCGCGTTGCCCTGCGGGTCGATCTCCGCCTTGTCGAATCCCAGCGCTTCCATCTCGCGGATCGTCCGTTTAATGACGCCCTCTTCCTCGCAGCTTTCGCTCGGGATCGCGATCAGGTCCCGCAGAAATTTCGTCATCTGCTTTTCATATGCCTGCGCCGCTTGCTTTACTCTCGTTTCTTCCATCTCGTTGATCGTCCTTTCTGCATGCCTTGACCGAAGCCGCAGCACGCGTTTCGGTCAATCTTTTTTTGCGTCAATATAGGAATACAGGGTATATTTACTGATGCCGAAGTACTTCGACACTTTGTCGCCGCTCTTGGTTACAAGGAACGCGCCCGCCTGATAAAGGAACTGAATTGCTGCAATTTTATCTTCCTTTGTCATCATGGCTACCGGTTTTCCGACAATGGCGACGCTTTGCTCAATGAGATCGTCCAGCAGGTCATTTACATTCTGCGGGATGCGGTCCGGCACAGTCGGTTCGCTGTTATGGTGAAGAACGCTTGCGATCGCGCGTTCGGCCATCAACAACTCCGTAATGTCATAATTAATGGAAAGTACGCCTTCGATCACGCCGCTTGGATCACGCAGATAAACAGTGCTGGATTTGAGAACCCGCCCGTCGCGGGTCTTGGTCAAGTACCCGAGCTCATCGGTTAAAGTTGGGTCGTGTTTGCGCTGAATCGCTTCCAGAACGACGCGGGAAGCGCTGCCACCCGCCTGGCGGTGCGACACATGCCCGTTCTCGATTACCGCGATCGTGTGCTCGGTATCGTCCTTTGAAATATCGTGGACGACGACCTCACTGCTCTCGCCAAACTGCGTTGTAATTGCCTTGGCAAGCCGCTGCAAGAATTCCAGATCCATGTCGCGAACCCTCTTCCTCATAAATAATATACAGTGAAAAACGAAAAAACAAGTACAATAACAAATATATTTTATCGAGCCTCAAATATTTTTTGATCTCATGCTCTAAATATTAATTTTATTCTAGCATAAATAGAATGCAGTTGCCAAAGAAATTTACTAAAGTGTTTTTTGCTTAAAAATAAAAACTGTTTTTCCTGGTTTGTAAGGGGACGAACCCGCTGTAACAAACTCACGTTTCCTTTCTTGTGCTTCGGTAAAAAATACGGTACAATATTCTTGCTTGAAAACAGGCAGAAACTTAAAGGCGGTGAACGGAATGGAAGAAGAGCGTGATCTGGTTGTTTTTTCCGATGACGAAGGCAACGAGTTTGAACTTGAAATCGTAGACTATTTTGATTATGAAGGTCAGGAGTATGCAGTCCTGGTTGATCCGGAATGCGGTTGCGGCTGCGAGTGCGAGTGCGGGGACGAAGCCTGCGAGGAAGAACATAACACGGAAGTCTATATCATGAAAGTAGTTGTCAACGGCGAATATGAAGAGTTCGTTCCGGCGGACGAGGACAAGATGAGCGCTCTTGAGAAAATTGTTGAAGAACGCTTTGATTCCTTGGAAGACGACGAGGACGACGAGGATGATGAGGATAGCGAAGAATAATTTCGCTTTCGGAATTCTTTCGAAAAAGAAACCCATAGCGATATCGAATGCGCTGTGGGTTTTTCTTATGCTAAAAAGACGAAATATGAAAGATAATTGAGGATCGGTCTCCGCAAGAAAGTATAAACAGAATAGATAGAAGCTGGAAACGGACAAGAGAAAGCAACTCGTTTGGAAGGGCGTTCGCATTCGAACCGAATATCCACAATAGTTATCCACATATGTGGATAAAGATGTGGATAACCAAACGACCAACATTTTTCTTTTTTCTATAAAAGAAGCAAGAGAATGGGCTAGACCGGCAAATTGTGAACATTCGGTAATTTCAAAAAAAAGCCGCGCAACCAGCGCCATAATCTGTTATAATCCTAGAGATTCGTTGCGAACAAGTGTTTGTGAATACGTATTCATCTTAAGGAATTGCAGTTACGAAACGATTGGGTAACGAATCGGGCTGGACGGCAAAAGATCCGGGAGCATGATTTTGGAGAGAGGATTTCTCATGAAGGACATAATTATTAAAGGCGCGCGGGAACATAATCTGAAAAATATCGATCTTGTAATCCCGCGGGATAAACTTGTCGTTTTTACCGGTCTTTCCGGCAGCGGAAAATCGAGTCTTGCGTTTGACACGATCTATGCCGAAGGCCAGCGCCGATACGTGGAAAGCCTTTCCTCCTATGCCCGCCAGTTCCTTGGCCAGATGGAAAAGCCGGATATCGATAGTATCGATGGGCTTTCTCCCGCGATTTCCATCGATCAGAAGAGCACGAGTCATAATCCGCGCAGTACGGTCGGCACCGTAACGGAGATCCACGATTACCTGCGGCTGCTCTATGCGCGCTGCGGCGTTCCGCATTGTCCGGATTGTGGTCAGCCCATTGAGCGGCAGACCATCGATCAGGTTGTAGATCGCGTCCGGTCGTTGCCGGAGGATACCAAAGCGCAGATCATAGCGCCATGCGTGCGGGGCAGAAAAGGCGAACATCAGAAGCTGCTTGACGAACTCAAGCGGGAAGGATATGTTCGTGTTCGCGTGGACGGCGCCGTCTATGATATTGCGGATGTACCGGCACTCGACAAAAAATTCAAACATACCATCGAGGCGGTTATTGACCGCGTCGTGATAAAACCCGGTATGGAGGGGCGGTTAACCGATTCTCTGGAAACCGCGTTTCGCCTGGGTAACGGGCTTGCGATCGTTGCGGTGGCGGATGGCGAAGAGATGCTTTTTTCGCAGAACTACGCCTGCCCGGATTGCGGGATCAGCATTGAGGATTTGACGCCGCGGATGTTTTCCTTTAATAATCCTTACGGCGCTTGCCCGACTTGCTCGGGACTTGGCACGCTGCTGAAGATCGATCCCGACCTGGTGATTCCCGACCAGAAGCTTTCGCTTGCACAGGGCTGCGTCAACGTTATGGGTTGGAATAGCGGATCCAAGGGCACCATAGCGAGCATGTATTTCGACGCGCTGACAAAGCACTACGGCGCTTCTATGAAAACACCTTATGAAGAGCTGCCCCCCGAAGTACAAAATGCCATCCTCTATGGCACTGGCAAGGAAAAGCTGCATATTGCTTACAAGAAGGAGTTTGGCAGCGGAACGTTCGACGCGCCATTCGAAGGAATTGCAAACAACATGGAGCGCCGCTACCGCGAGAGTACTTCCGAATACAGCAAGCAGGAAATCGAACGGTTTATGACGCAGACGCCGTGTCCGGACTGTAAGGGGAAACGCCTCAAACGCGAAAGTCTGGCCGTAACGGTCGGCGGCATCAACATTGCGGATCTTTCAGAGATGCCCGTTCGCGTAGCCCGCGATTTTCTCAAGAATCTGAAACTTGGCAAAACTCAGACGATGATTGCCGAGCAGATTTTGAAAGAAATCGACGCGCGACTGGGATTTTTGGTCAATGTGGGCCTTGATTATCTGACGCTTTCGCGCTCGGCCGTGTCGCTTTCCGGCGGCGAAGCGCAGCGGATTCGGCTTGCGACGCAGATTGGCAGCGGACTGATGGGCGTACTGTACATCCTTGACGAGCCAAGCATCGGGTTACACCAGCGGGACAATGCGCGGCTGCTGAAAACGCTCAAGACGATGCGCGATCTCGGGAACACACTCATTGTGGTGGAACATGATGAGGAAACGATTCGAACAGCGGATTATGTGGTGGATATTGGCCCTGGGGCGGGTGAACACGGCGGAGAAGTGGTTGCCGTTGGAACACCGGAGGAAATCGCCGCGAATGAGGAATCCATTACGGGCGCGTACTTAAGCGGACGAATGACGATTCCGGTTCCGGAACACAGGCGTCCGGGCAACGGGCAATCCCTGGTGGTACACGGCGCGCGCGCGCATAATCTAAAGAACATCGACGTGGAAATACCGCTCGGAAAATTTGTTTGCGTTACCGGCGTATCCGGCAGCGGAAAGTCGAGTCTTGTCAACGAGATTATTAAAAAATCGCTTTTGCGGGATCTCAACCGGGCGCATACCCGGCCGGGGGATCATGACCGGATCGACGGAATCGCCGCGCTGGACAAGATTATCGATATCGACCAAAGCCCCATCGGGCGGACGCCGCGAAGCAACCCGGCGACGTATTGCGGACTGTTCGACCTGATCCGCGCCGTATTTGCCAATACGCCGGATTCGCGTATGCGCGGTTATGGGAACGGACGATTCAGTTTTAATGTAAAAGGCGGCCGTTGCGAGGCTTGCAACGGGGATGGCATCATCAAGATTGAGATGCATTTCTTGCCGGATATTTATGTGCCTTGCGAGGTTTGCGGTGGAAAACGCTATAACCGTGAAACGCTGGAGGTACACTACAAAGGCAAGAGCATCTACGACGTACTGGAGATGACGGTCGAGGAAGCGCTGCGCTTTTTTAAACCGCTGCCGAAGATTGCGCGAAAACTGCAAACGCTTTACGACGTGGGGCTGGGGTATGTCAAGATTGGACAACCGAGCACGCAACTTTCCGGCGGCGAGGCGCAGCGAGTGAAACTTGCCACCGAACTGAGCCGTCGCGATACGGGAAAAACGCTGTATATCCTTGACGAACCGACGACGGGGCTTCATGTGGACGACGTAAAGCGTCTGTTGGAAATTCTTCAGCGGCTTTGTGAAACCGGCAGCACCGTTCTGGTTATCGAGCACAATCTGGATGTGATCAAGTGTGCGGATTACGTGATCGATCTGGGTCCCGAAGGCGGGGATGCAGGCGGTACCGTGGTGGCGACCGGCACGCCGGAGGAGGTTGCCGCGGTGGATGGAAGTTATACCGGTCAATTTTTGAAGGGTGTTTTGTAAAAAACCTGTGACGAAACGGGGACGCGTGTAGGCGCGTCCCCGCGTGTATTATATAATGCCATTGCACGACGCGTATCTTGCGGGTCGGTCTACCGAACCGAAGATTCCGTTTGGCGCAGCCGAACGGACGTCGGCCGAAAGGAATCCGCTACGTTATGTATACTAGATGGAGACTTTATATTTTAGCCGTATTTGCACTGGTGATCGCCATATTGATGCTAGGCTGTCATTTTTGGCGTAAACGCGGGCACGAGTTTGGCGCGTTCCGCGAGGGCCTGCTCCTTCTCGGCGTAGTGTTAATCGTGGAAACGCTGATCATTTCAACGCTTTCCAATTTTAACCTTGGTGTAATCCTGCCTGCGTTCTTTGGCGTTCCGCTTGTATTCGTTGCGATTGTTTTCCCCGCCATGGGGCATGGATTTCTTGCGTTCCTGAAATGGCTGATTGCTGCGTGCTATGCGCTGGCTTTTCTCATCTTTCTCGTTTGCGGATTTCTTATGGTGCGTGCGGCAAGCGAAGGGAAAAGCGCCGAAGCGGACGCGGTGATCGTCTTGGGAGCGGCGGTGCACGGGGACAAGGTGACGTGGGTTTTGGAAAACCGCCTCAACACCGCGATCGACTATCTGAACGAGCACCCGAACGCTGTCTGCGTGGTTTCCGGCGGTCAGGGCGCCGGCGAAACCGTGACCGAAGCTTCTGCGATGAAAAAATACATGGTGGAGCGAGGGATTGACGGGAATCGTGTTTATACGGAAGAGCGCGCAAAAAACACGAAGGAGAATTTCTCCTATTCAAAAACGATTATTGATTCTGTACTGGGCAAGAACGCTCGTATTGCGTTTGTCACCACAAATTTTCACGTCTATCGTGCGGGACAGGTGGCCAAAGCGCAGGGCCTCAGCGTCACAGGGATTCCGGCGGAGGACGTCTGGTATCTGCGGTTGAATAACTTTTTACGCGAATGCGTTGGAATCTGCGTCTACGCGCTTCGCGGGGATATCTGAAGGACTCCGGTTTTCGTCGAATTTCAGGAACGGACGCCGGCTTGCCATACGAACCGTTTGACTGTATGATGGAACAGGACTTTTTTGAAACGAGTTCTATTGTTTTTGATCGAGGTGTGGTTATGAACGTTTGGATTGCTATGCTGCTTGGGCTCGTCCAGGGATTGTGCGAATTTCTGCCGGTCAGCAGCAGCGGGCATCTGCTCTTGCTGCAGAAGATGTTTGGCGTAACCGAAGGGGCGATGTTCTTTACCGTTATGCTGCATCTTGCAACGCTGGTTGCCGTTTTCGTCGTATACTGGGAGACGATTGTCGAACTGATAAAAAAACCGATCCAGAAAACCGTGGGTTTATTGATCGTCGCTACGATTCCGGCGGTAATCGTCGCGGTGTTATTCAAAAAGGTATCCGTACTGGCGCAATTCTCCGCCGCGGCGGACGCGGGTCAGTACCTTGGTTATTGTTTTCTCCTGACCTCGCTTCTGCTGTTGATCAGCGATAACCTCCACCGTACACGGCAGGATGAGTCCGGAAACAAAGTTCCGCTGAAGGGAAAGAAGATGAAGAACATGGGCGTAGGGGACGCGCTTGTGATCGGTTGTATGCAGGGCGTCGGTGTTCTTCCCGGCGTTTCCCGTTCGGGCAGCACGATCTCCGGTGCGCTGTTTGCGGGGCTGAACCGCAAGACTGCCGCGGATTTTTCGTTTTTATTGTCGATTCCGGCAATTATCGGCGGCGCGGTCTTTGAAATTCCCGATGCGATTGAAACGGGTATGGCAGGGTTGCACTGGACGAGTCTTGCCGCCGGCATGCTGGTAGCGGGGATGACGGGATACTTTGCCATCAAACTGATGCTGAGCGCCGTGAAAAAGAAGAAGCTCTGGGGGTTTGCGGTTTATACCGCGATCCTTGGAATTCTTGTGATTGTCGACCAGTTTGTCACACATTTCTTCTTTTAAGCAGAAGAATGCCAGAAACCGGCGCGGAAAGGATCCGTGCCGGTTTTTGCTTTTCGTCGCTCATAACCGCGCGACGCAGCGGATTGCTTCCAGTGGTTCGCCGATCGTTACTGTTTGCCGAGCGCCGTCGGGCAGCATGTCCTGCGATTCGTAGAACGTAAGAGCGCGAGTGTTTTCTTTCAGTACCCAGCAGCAGATCTGCTCATAGCCAAGCGCGGCGGCCTCGCTTTTCAGGTGAGCGAGCAGTCGCTTTCCGTATCCGCGGCGCCAGGCGGAGGGAAGGAAATAGAAAAAGCTGAACTCCGCTGTATTACGCAAATCCGCATCCCGTGTGGGGTGGAGACTTGCTGCGCCAACCGGGACATCGTTCGCTTCCAGAAGATAGTAGCGCATGCTTGAAAAACGGGCGAGCCCCTCGCGCAGCTGGCTTGCTCTCCCGTCGTCGGATAAAGTATCCAGATATTCTCTCGGTACGATTCCGGCGTAGGCGTGCCTCCATGCCTCGTTGATGATATGCGCGATGGTTCCGGTATCTTCGTCGAATGCACGGCGGATAACAATTTTCTCCATGCGTCGTCTCCCTGAGTGCAGCGTTCCATGAACGGTTGTCTGGATTTTCGAGGAATAGAAGCGGCGCGGAGAAAATCCGCGCCGCATTTTGTTTGACCGGTTCTTATGCGACTACGATATTGACGATGTTGCGAACCACAATGACTTTCCTTACGGTCTTGCCTTCGAGGAACGGTTTGACTTCGTCGCAGGCGAGCGCGGCGGTTTCAATCGCTTTGGGATCCAGCGAAGCGGAGAGCGTGATGCGCCCGCGAACCTTACCGTTAACTTGAACGCCGAACTCGATCTCGTCGTCCACCAGCGCGCTTTCGTCGTAGACCGGCCAGGACGCATGGTGCAGCGGACCATAGCCGAGATTCTGGTTGATTTCTTCACAGATATGCGGCGCTACGGGCGCGAGCAGCAAAATCAAGGTGTGGAGCTCGTCCTTTGTGAGACTGCCTTTTGCGTAGAAATCGTTTGTCAGCGACATCATAGCGGCGATGGCGGTGTTGAACTTCATGCGCTCATAGTCCTCGCCGACCTTTTTGATCGTCGCATGGACTTTTTTCTTCATCTCCGCATCGGTATCGCCTGTTCCCCGGACCATATCCTGCAATGTCCATACGCGATCGAGGAAACGGCGGCAGCCGCGCGTCCCTTGTTCATTCCAGGGAATCGGCTGGTCAAATGCGCCCATGAACATGATATAGGTGCGGAAACTATCCGCGCCGTAAACCGGGATGTAATCGTCCGGATTGACGACGTTGCCGCGGGACTTGCTCATCTTCTCGCCGTTTGCGCCGAGAACCATCCCGTGGCTGGTACGTTTCCTGTATGGCTCGCTTGTGGGAACGAGACCGAGGTCGAAGAGAAACTTATGCCAGAAGCGCGAGTACAAAAGGTGCAGCGTTGTGTGCTCCATGCCGCCGTTGTACCAGTCGACGGGCGTCCAGTAATCCAGCGCTTCGCGGCTGGCAAATTCCTTGTCGTTATGAGCGTCCGCGTAGCGAAGGAAATACCAGCTGGATCCCGCCCAATTGGGCATGGTATCCGCCTCGCGGGTCGCGGGGCCGCCGCATTTCGGACAGGTGGTATGCAGCCAGTCCTTTGCGCGTGCCAGGCAACTGCTTCCGTCGTCCGTCGGCGAAAAATCGTCCAGCATAGGAAGTTCCAGCGGCAGCTGATCGTAAGGGATCGGTACCCAGCCGCACTTCTCGCAGTAAACGAGCGGAATGGGTTCGCCCCAGTAACGCTGGCGGGAAAAGACCCAATCGCGCAGTTTGTAATTGACTTTACGCTCGCCGATCCCCTTTTGCGAGAGGAAATCGATGATCGCAGGGATCGCTTCGGAAACCTCCATGCCGTTGAGGAATCCGGAGTTGACCATTTTGCCGTGTTCGCATTCGGTATACGCTTCCGTGGCGATATCGCCGCCGGCAACGACTTCGATGATTGGCAGGTCAAACGTTTTTGCAAATGCGTAGTCGCGTTCGTCGTGCGCGGGAACGGCCATGATCGCGCCCGTGCCGTAACCCATGAGGACATAGTCGGACGTCCAGATCGGTATTTTTTCGCCGTTGACGGGATTGATCGCGGAAAGTCCGCCGAGCGGAACGCCGGTTTTATCCTTTACAAGCTCGCTGCGTTCAAAATCGCTTTTGATCGCGGCGGCTTTCTGATAGGCGTGGACGTCCGAAAGGTTGGTGATCCGATCGGCATACTGCTCGATCATCGGATGTTCCGGAGAGACGACCATATAGGTGGCGCCGAACAACGTATCCGGGCGCGTGGTATAAACGGTGAGCGCTTCGTCGGTTCCATCTATTTTAAAGTTGACCAGCGCGCCTTCGCTTCGCCCGATCCAGTTGATCTGCTGGGCTTTGATTTTTTCAAGATAGTCTACGGTATCCAGATCGTCGATAAGCCGCTGGGCATAGGCGGTGATCTTCAGCATCCACTGGGAGCGTACAATGCGGACCACTTCTCCGCCGCAGCGCTCGCAAACGCCGTCCACAACCTCTTCATTTGCAAGGCCGACCTTGCAGGAGGTGCAGAAGTTGATCGGGATCTCCGCTTTGTAAGCAAGCCCCTTTTCGTAGAACTTGAGAAAGATCCACTGCGTCCATTTATAATACTCCGGATCGGAAGTGTTTACCTCGCGCGAGTAATCGAAGGAGTATCCGAGCCGCTGCAATTGATTGCGAAAACGAATGATGTTATCGTGCGTTACTTTCGCCGGATGAATTCCGGTTTTTATCGCATAATTTTCCGTTGGCAGACCGAACGCATCGTATCCGATTGGATAAAGCACGTTATAACCTTCCATACGCCGTTTACGCGCTATGACGTCCATTGCCGTAAACGGGCGCGGATGACCTACGTGCAATCCCTGCCCGGAAGGATAAGGAAACTCAATCAAGGGGAAAAACTTTTTCTGCGAAGGATCGGTCTTCGCCTCGAAGCAATGGGTGTCTGCCCAAATCTTTTGCCACTTGGCTTCAACGGCCTGTGGATCGTAGCGTTCCTGCATGAAAACATTGTCCTCCGAAACTGTCTTAAATATGTAGAATATCCTCTTTATCCCGGTTTGTCAATGAAAGCGGGAATGGCGGAAGTCTCCGCGTTCATTCGTGCCGTCGGGGGAAAAGCGAACCGCCGGAACGAAATCTTCCGGTCAGCTTGCGGAGCCGATGACAATAATAACGCCATCAAGATAGCGTACGCTCCCTTCGCTTGGAAAGGCTGGAAAGCCCGAAAAATCGTTGGTTTCGTCGACAATCTTCTGAACCGTTTCGCTATCCGGCATATTCCAGTGCACGCCGAGATACGCAGCTATGAAGTTGTGCACCGTTCCCCAGTAACCTTTCATGTAGTAGAATTCGCTGGATTCTCCGATTCCGACGGAATAGGGAAGCCCGTCGATTGCTTCCGGCACGGCGAGAGGGTAGTTGCCCTCGGAGAAATCGCCGACAATCAGGATCGGGGTATCGGACGTATATTCGGGCAGCTGCTCCACCCGATCGACAATGCGCGTGGAAAGCGAGTAACAGGCGTCGAATTTACGCTGTAACGTAAAGTAAACCTGATTGCTATAGAGGGCCCAACTATAGCAGCAGGCCACCATAGCTACAACCACGAACCAACTGCCAAAAACGGACAGGAAACGAAGTGTTCTGCCGCTTTCGGGCGTTATGGTATCGGCATATTGGCAGAAGAGGGCGATCAGCCCGATAAACAGCATGGTGAGCGGATGCAGCATTAAAATATGCGCATATCCCGCCGTGAGGTAAGCGCTGTTAAACGCAACGGGGAGCAGGAGAAGAAGCAACGCCGCAAATGCCATCCGCCACTTTTTGAGCCGCTTGTTTTGAAGGAGGAGCAATACGACAAGCAGGCAGAATGCGAACACAATAAGCAGAAACAGACCGAGCATCCAGCGCGTGTTGAAGTAGGGCGTCCGCCCGAATGCATACCGGGCAAACTGAATATAGCACTGCAAGAGACGCTGCGGCAGCTCGCTGAGTTTTGGAGAAAGGATTTCAGCCGTGTTCTGATAATTCAGATCCGCGGAAGAGAGGAACAGAATGAGCTTGGTCAACCCGACATAGAGCAGTGCAGCGATTGCAATGGTAAGAACATAACGCAGGGTTGAAAGGAGAATCTCCCGGTCGCTTTGATTCGGATCCAACGCCTTCTGCAGCAGACGGATCGCCATCAGGGCGATTGCGAACAGAACCATTCCCTGGTAAATCGCAAGCGTAACGGTAAAAAGAACGGCTGCAACGATAAATCCGTACTTGTTCCGATCCAGAAAAAATACCCCCAGGACACTGAAAAACACAGCGATTAGAAATACGTCCGCGCCGCTCATATAGGTGAAGGTATTCGCCATAAACGGAGTGCAGGCGACGACGGCGCCGGTTAATGCCGCAAAGAGCGGACGGCGTATTTTCAGGATGGAGACGATCAGCGCGGCAATGACCGCGGCAAACAGAAGCGCAATGACGCCGTTGACCCATGGCATGCTGAGGTTTGTATTGATCTGGGTAAAAAACTTGCTCAGCCACCGGCCATATCGGGTGAAATCGATGCTGGTGAACATTCCCGCAATATCGTCGTGATTGGGGAATTTGTTGGTGAGCATGTAGAGATGCACCAGCAGACCAACAAAAAAAGAGGAAAGGAAAGCAAATCTCGAGTGCTTTGGTATATTGCGAAACCAGCGTTTCAATACGGATTCGCTATCGACACGCTTTCGCTCGGCAGTTTCCATTCTTACCTCGTTTCCTGGCTCGAAAGACCATAATTCGGATTGACACGGCCATCTTAACATGAATCCAAACGGCAGACAAGCTGAACAAACGGGAACAAACAGCAAAGTGGCCGCGCAGAAAACGCATCCTGCCGGATTCCGCGAAGGAAGTCCTTCGTATTCGTCAGAAAGGCTCGCGGCAACGGGGCGGCGTAAAACGGAAAGGATGAATCGCCGGGTCGTACGGATATAAGCGGCGGTTGCTTTACGCAAGCAGGAAAGCGTGTTACAATCGTACTCGTAGCAGGAGGCGAAAAAAGCTTGTCTTGATTCTCCAGCGAACAATTCGGACACCGAAGGAGGCGTATTATGGAACAGTATACAACACCGGTTTCTCCGGAAGAGCAGGTACACAATAAAAACGCGGTGACGGCTATGGTACTTGGTATCGTCAGCCTGGTTGTGACATGGTTCCCGGTCGTCGGGCTTGTGCTTGCCATCGTAGGCCTTACGATGAGCCGTTCGAACCGCAGATTTGCCGAAGCGCACGGATTCAAGGAAAACAGCATGAATACGGCGGGCTATGTTACGAGTATCGTCGGTCTTGTCGCAGGGATTATCTCCATCCTTGTGACCGTCCTCATCGTTGTGTTTGGCATTGCGGCTGCGGCGGGTATCTGGCAGTATATCGTATTGCCGGAAATTATGTAATCTTCGTTTGATGCGAAAAGGAGCACTATGTTACCTTCGTTCACTGTCTTTGGGCTGACGCTTCCCATGTATGGCGTAATGTCCGCATGCGGTATGCTGGCGGCATTCATTTTACTTACCGCGACGCGTAAGTATACGCGTTTCAACGAGGACCAGGCGCTGTCCATGGTCATCTGGGCCATTATCGCAGGCTTTCTCGGCGCAAAGATTCTTTACTGGCTGGTTGAGATCAAGAGAATTATCGCGGATCCGAGCTATATGCTGCACACTTTGCGGGAAGGGTTCGTTTTTTACGGTTCGCTGATCGGCGGGCTGGCGGGCGTTGGTTTATATGCGCTGAAAAAGAAGCTTCCTTTCTTTGCGTTTACGGACTATGCGATTCCGGGTCTTGTTCTCGGGCAGGCCTTTGGTCGAATCGGCTGCTTCTTTGCAGGGTGCTGCTACGGGATGGAATGTGAAACGCCGATTTCCATTGTATTTCCGGCGGGAGGCGTTGCGCCGGCCGGCGTGCCGCTTTTGCCGACGCAGTTGATGGAAAGCGCATTCCTGTTTCTACTGACCGTTTTTCTGGTTATCCTGCTGAAGAAGAAAAAGCCCTTTGGCACGGTTATCGGCTGGTACATGGTGCTCTATGGCGCATGGCGCTTCGTGATCGAATTTTTTCGCAGGGACGAGCGCGGGTTTATCGGCGCGTTGTCGACGTCCCAGTTTATCAGTATCTTCATTTTCGTAGGCGGGATTGTTCTGCTGGTTCTCGTTGGAACGGGTATTCTGAAGAAGACGATACTCGATTTACCGGAACCGGTGGAGGAAGAACCGAAGAAGAAACGGAAGAAGGGCGACGAAACGGAAGCGGACGCTTCCGAAACGGACGGACAAACACAGAAGCCAAACGAGCCAGAACCGGAAGAGGTCCCGGCGGAGACAAAGGATGAAACAAAGGAATAACACGAGAAAAAAACAGAACCGCCGATATCCGTTGGCGGTTCTGCATTTTTACTGTCTATCCATTCAAAATCAGAAATAGAACCTTTTTCGAATCTCTTCCTTGACGCGTGCTCTGCGGTTGAGCAGAAGCAGGGAAGACGCAAGTACGAGACAGGGGAACAACACATAGAGGGACCATGTCGGCCACGCGACGATTTGTCGGTAGAGGCCGAGTAAAAACTCGATTAGGACGACGAGCAATCCAACGCATGTCAGCGCGAGCGAAAAACGAACGAGGACCGGCAGCTTGAACCCCGGCGCAGCCATAACGGAAAAGAACCAGCACATAACAGAGGTCAGCACGGTGATGGGAAGTCCCAGCAGAAGGAACCAACCCCAGTTGCCCTGGGAAATGACCTGGATCAGCAGCAGCAGAACGCTGATCGCCGCCGCGTCGACCACGGCATAAAGGATCTTAGGCATCCGTGCAATCATTGGCAACAGGAATACCGAAAACAGAACGAGCTCACCGCCAAGCACATAATAACTCCAGGTCAGCTTTCCGCTGACAAGGATGTTTGCGAGCATAACCGTGAAGAGCGGAATTAACAGCAACAGGGAAATGAAGGAAGCGATATACCGGCGATCCACGTTGCGGTCCAGATTCTCCACATGACTGGGATACGGCCGCGCCGGCTTCTCCTCGGTAATATCGTTTGGGTTTAGTACTTCCGTTCCGCAGAGCGGGCATCTCGGCTCGCTCTTTTGCAGCTCAACGCCACAGTTGACGCAGTAACTCATATGATTTTTCTCCTCCGGATTTGTGAAGGGAACAGGATGCTTGGTGGGAACGATCCTATTCCTGTTGGTTGCTTTCCACTTTTACTGGGATTCCAAGCTTAACAAGCCGCGTGAAAAACTCGCGCTCCAGGACGGGTTCCTGAATCGTTCTGGTAAAGTTGAGGCGCAATCGCCCGTTATAGGTCAGAGAAGCCGAGCATACTCGGTTATCGGCGAGCGGTCCTAAAATAAAATCCATACGGCGGACATATTGCGCCATTTCACCCGGCAGCTTCGTTACTCCGAGATTGCTGATCGTTGTGGAGGAAATGGCGTCGCCCACCTGGGAATACACGTATTTCAGGGCCATATTCTTAAGGAACAACGGGGTTAATCGCAAAACGGCGTTCCGTTCCGAACGGACATTCGTCGTTATTTTTACGTTCAGGAGTTTTTTGGTTGCTTCCATCGCCATAAAATGATGAACGATATTCAGCGTTTCGTCAAACGTATACTCGCCAAGCCGCGGGTCGATGCCGGGATTGACGTAATTGGCAAAATTACGAAGGGTTTTACTCCCAAATAGGTTACGCAGATTGATTGGCACGGATATTTTGACCGGTTTATAACGGCGTTCCTGCGGTACGCGCCTGCGCTGAATCGCGTCGACGGAAAGGATCATCACCGCCGTGAGATACTCGGTGACGGAAACCTGTTTTTCCCGCGCTTTGGCAAGCACGTCGTCCGAATTCATCGATCCGGTAATGATGTGTACGAAACCGCTGCGTTCGTCCGTCCCGCTGATATGGTAGGCTTTGAATTCCTTACGGGATTGCGTGATTTTGCCGGAATGAACGGCAAAACTATCTTCCGCCTCCTCCGGCTTCGGAGCATCGGAACAATCCAGGATGCGGTCTCCGCGCGGGATATCCGCGCCGTATTTCAACCGCAGATACTCGGCGACCAGAGTTTGCAGAAAGACGAGGCCGCCCGTACCGTCCGTCAGCACATGGAAGAATTCAACCGCGATCCGGTTGCGATAATACCGCACACGCATACAGAAACCGTCGTTTTCGTTGATACGCATGCGAACGCAGGGGTTGGCGACATCCTTCTCGATTTTTGGCAATTCGTCACTGTGCTCCAGATAGAACCAAAACAGGCCCCTCTTCAGTTTATACGCAAACCAGGGAAGGCGCCGAAGCGTGCGTTTTTGGGCAACTTCAAGAATATCCTCATCAATCGGCTCCGTCAGGGTTGCGGAAAGGCGAAAAAGAGCCGTCCAGTTCCGGTTCATGGTGGCGGGATAGATCAGCGCCGCATTGTCGAGCTTCATCCACTTGGTTGATTTTCTAGAATTTAACATGTTTGTTCCTTTCTCCGCGCCGCGGAGAAGCAATCTTTTGGCAGCGATATGGACAGGCTAATCGTTGAGCCCGAGGTTTACCCGGATGAAGGTCGCCATCTTTTCAATGGCGCGTTTCCCTTCGGGTGTTCCATAAAGCGGGTACACATGCCACATGCCGTCCTCGACAACCAGTTCGCTTTTTACGCAAACGCGAAGCATACGCTGGTACACGGTTTTGGAGTCGGAAAGCAGGATCTCGTCGCTGCCCGCAAAGAGAAGACTCGGCGGGAACCCGGTAAAATCGCCGAACACGGGCGAAACATAAGGTTCGTATTCGTGACCTGCCGCATAAGCAAGCACATAATACGCCAGGGACTCGCGGATCAGGGAAGGATCCCGCAAGATATTGTTGCGGTAGGACGCGCCGGAAAGCGTCAGATCCGCCCAGGGAGAGATTACGGTAAGGCACGCAGGCATCGAACAGCCCTCGTCCCGAAGCCGCAGGGTAAGACTCAACGCAAGACCGCCGCCGGCGCTTTCGCCTGCGAGGACGATATGGTCGGGCGAATACCCCTCGTGAAGCAGATACCGATAAGCGGTGTAAGCGTCGTCCAGAGCTGCGGGAAAGCGATGCTCGGGAGCGAGCCGGTAGGCCACGCAAAACACGCTGATGCTGGTCTGCGCCGCAAGCAGAGCGCCAAACCCTTTGGCATAGTCCAGACCGCCGGCCGTATAACCTCCGCCATGCAGATACAGGATAACGTTGTCGCAGGGTTCCTTGCAGCGATTGGACTGCGCGAAACAGGCCGAAAACTCGGGGAAATCGACGGGTCGGAAATTGACCTTATCCTGCAAAAGCCGTGCCGTAATACGCCCGAGCTGGTCCTGCGCAGTGCGCGCGGCGGTAATGCCCGTGAACCGGACAAGCGGTTTTGTGAGTCGAAGCTGAAGTTTAAGCATATGCGCGCTGAGGCTTGGCATAGGGCGGGAGGTTCCTCTCGTCTGATAATATAGTATTGTACCATAGCTGGCCGGTACTTGGTGGTTTTCTTTCATTATACTTCTTTCCAGTGAAATGGGCAGAGTGTTTTCGTTTTCTTCCCGATGAAAAAGAGGATTGTTTTTTGCTTTCATCGTTCAAACGGGATGCTTTGCGTCTACTATTCGATGAAAAGGAGGATTGTTTTTCTTGCTTTCATCGTTCAAACGGGATGCTTTGCGTCTACTATTCGATGAAAAGGAGAATTGTTTTTCTTGCTTTCACCGTTCAAACAGAATGCTTTTCGTTTTCTTTCTGCAAAAAAGGTGCGATACTTTACATAGAACGAACCGTCTGAACAGGTCGGTCGGGAGGGCCGGATTAAAATCTCTGCGAGAACGCGGGTGAAACACCGTCTGGGAAAGAAGGAGAACGTCATGCCGCTTACAACAATACATGGAGATCTTACGACACAGCATACGGACGTTGTGGTGAACGCCGCGAATAACGCTCTTCTGCGCGGGGGTGGCGTGTGCGGCGCAATCTTTTCTGCGGCGGGTGAAAGGGATCTTGCGGAGGCTTGTTCTGCCATCGGCCATTGCGACACCGGAAAAGCGGTTGTGACCGGCGGGTTCCGTCTGCCGGCAACCTACATTCTTCATACGGTCGGTCCTGTTTGGAAAGGCGGCGGGGCGGGAGAGGAAGAACTTCTGCGGGCCTGTTACCGAAATTGCCTGATTCTGGCGCGTTCGCTGAAAATTGTATCCATTGCGTTTCCGCTGATATCCAGCGGGATTTTCGGCTACCCAAAGGAAAGAGCGTATTCGGTCGCCGTTTCGGAGATTACAGAATTTTTCGCAGCACATGAAAAGGAAACGATGGAGGTATTTCTGGTCCTGTACCCGTAAATTCGATCCAAGTTCGGCGAATCGAAAAAAAAGCCCCGGCGGACTGCCGCGGGGCCGGTGAGCTTACAGGAGAAACGCGATTCTATAAAGTCCAGATCATCGGGCTGGAGGCAGAGACGGCCAGCGCGCCGGCCGAGATGGCGGCAAACACGTCTTCCTTCTCGTGAATAAACCCGCCCGCGATAATTGGGACGTCCACTTGTTTTTTCAGCGTCGCGATGACTTTCGGCAGCAGACCGGGGAGGATTTCAACGAAATCCGGCTTGCTTTGCTGAATCTGCTGTTCAAAGCTATTGAGCGAACGCGAATCCAGCATGAACCCGCGCTGAATAGCGGCCATGCCAAGCTGTTTGGCACGCTTGATGAGTGCTCCGCGCGTGGAGATGATTCCTTCCGCTTCCGTTTCCTGATGAATCGCATCGACGGCGATCTCTTTGCCGGAATACCCCTCGATCAGATCCAGATGGATCACGCAGAGTTTGCCGCTTTCCTGTACGCGGCGGGTCAGCTTGCCGATGTTGAGAACGTCGCCCATCAGTAAAAAGACGGCGCGGCAATCGGACGTGAGCGCCAGCGCAAGCTCTTCCTCGTTTCCGACGGCTGCGATGACCGGGTTGATCTGCAATTGCTCCAATAGCTGCTGCGCGGCGTTTCTCACAGAGATACCTCCTTGCAAGCGTTTCTATTATCATACAGCAAAAGCAAACGGAAAGAAACGCGCCGGCTCCAAGAAAGAAGGCGGCTTGAGCGTCCGTCGCCAGGAGTGGCGGGAAAAGCGGCGTTTTGCTGAAAACGTGTTTGACAATTGTATGCGGCGGCGATATGATAATTGCGTACAAAGGTTCCACTGAGATTTGGAGTTTGGAGCGGCGCACAGGTTTGTTTGCGTATGCTCCTTTTTTTGTCCGCGCCGCGCGAGATTTCCCTGCGGCGCGAAGGCGAAAACAGCGCATCTTTTTGTTAAGACAGACAGGAGGAGAATGACTTATGGCAGAAACCAGACCGTATATCCCGTGGGATATGATTCAGCACTTTATGACCGATACGTTCGTTGCGTATGGTATACCGCTCGAAGACGCGAAAATCTGTACGGACGTCCTGCTGGAAAGCGACCGGCGCGGCATTGAGAGTCACGGCTGCAACCGGTTCAAACCCATCTATCTCGATCGTATCGACGCGGGAATCCTCAACC
This sequence comes from Eubacteriales bacterium, assembly GCA_034933205.1. Classification (GTDB taxonomy): domain Bacteria; phylum Bacillota; class Clostridia; order Christensenellales; family CAG-138; genus UBA7703. Next base: position 14,175 of record JAYFNY010000045.1, on the reverse strand, counting down.
CGGTGACGCATTACGAAGTCGTTAAGGAAACGCCTACCACGCTCGTTGTGGACGCGCACGACGGCATGGGTATGGTAGCGAGCCACAAGGCGATGGAGACCATCATTCAGAAGGCTAAGAAAAACGGTCTTGCAATGGCGGCGATTAGGAACAGCTCACATTACGGAATCGCCGGTTACTGGACCAGCATGGCGGTCAAGGAGGGTCTGATCGGTATTTCCGGCACGAACGCGCGCCCGAGCATCGCCCCGACGTTTGGCGTGGAAAACATGCTGGGGACGAACCCCCTCACCTTCGGATTGCCAACGGACGAACCGTTCCCCTTTACGCTGGACTGCGCAACCAGCATCAGCCAGCGTGGAAAGATCGAATACTATGCCAGATCCGGCAAGGATACCCCTGCGGGCATGGTGATCGGCCGGGACGGCAGCGCCATGACGGACAGCCCTGCTATTCTCAAGGGGCTGACGGACGGCACCGCGGCGCTGGCGCCGCTCGGCGGAATCGGCGACGAACTGGCCGGCTACAAAGGGTATGGTTACGCGACGGTGGTCGAAATTTTCTCCGCGGCGTTCCAGGCGGGCAACTTCCTGAAAATGCTTGTGGACAGGGACGAAAACGGAAATAAAAAACCGTATCATCTCGGCCACTTCTTTATCGTGATCGATCCCGAAGCATTTTGCGGTTTGGAAACGTTCAAAAAGATCGCAGGGGAAATCCTGCGCGAACTGCGCGCATCCGAGAAAGCGCCCGGTCAGGATCGGATCTACACCGCCGGCGAAAAAGAGTATCTCGTCTGGCAGGATCGTAAGGACAAGGGCGTTCCGGTTGGCGAGGCGGTTCAGAAAGAGTTTATCGCGATCCGCGATAAGAAAAACCTGCCCTATCGGTTCCCGTTTGAAAAATAAGTAAGGAGAGAACGAATCATGGATTACGCAAAGGAATCGCTTCGTTTGCATGCGGAGTGGAAGGGTAAAATCGAAGTAAAAGCGACCGTACCCGTCGCGACAAAGGAAGATCTCTCGCTTGCGTACACGCCCGGCGTTGCGCAGCCATGCCTCGAGATTCAGAAGGACGTGAACCTCAGCTATGAACTGACCCGTCGCTGGAATCTTTGCGCTGTCGTCACGGACGGCACGGCGGTGCTGGGCCTTGGTGATATCGGTCCCGAAGCGGGAATGCCGGTGATGGAGGGCAAGTGCGTGCTCTTCAAATCCTTTGGCGATGTGGACGCGTTCCCTCTTTGCGTCAAGAGCAAAGAAGTGGACGATATCGTCAATACGGTCTATCTCATCAGCGGCAGCTTCGGCGGCATCAACCTCGAGGATATTGCCGCGCCGCGTTGCTTTGAGATCGAGCGGAAATTGAAGGAGAAGTGCGACATCCCTATCTTTCACGACGACCAGCACGGAACCGCCGTGGTCACGCTCGCGGGTCTGACCAATGCTCTGCGTGTGGTCGGGAAAAAGAAGCAGGATGTGAAGGTCGTGATCAACGGCGCCGGTGCCGCGGCGATCAGCGTAACGAAGCTTTTGCTTTCGGATGGAATTCGGGATGTTACCCTTTGCGACCGCAAAGGAATCATCTATGAAGGCCGGCAGGAAGGCATGAACTGGATCAAGGAAGAAATGGCGCAGATCACGAACCGCGCGAAGAAGAAGGGGTCGCTTGCCGACGCACTGGTTGGCGCGGATGTGTTCATTGGCGTTTCCGCTCCCAAAATGGTTACCATCGACATGGTAAAAACCATGGCGAAGGACGCCATTATCTTTGCCTGCGCCAATCCTACGCCGGAAATCTTCCCGGACGAGGCAAAGCAGGGCGGCGCGAAAGTGATCGCGACCGGCAGAAGCGATTATCCGAACCAGATTAACAATGTACTGGCGTTTCCCGGTATCTTCCGCGGGACGTTCGACGTTCGCGCAAGCGATATCAACGATGCGATGAAGCTTGCCGCCGCGTACGCGCTGGCAGGGCTGATTCCGGAAAACGAGCTTTCGCCTGAGTACATTATTCCGAAGGCGTTTGACCCGCGCGTAGGGAAAACGGTTGCCGCGGCGGTTGCCGAAGCGGCGAGAAAGAGCGGAGTGGCGCGCATCTAGCAAAAGGGTTCGTTCAACAGACGGCGGCTGAAACGGAAACGTTCGGTCGCCGTCTGTTTTTCACATGGATTGTGATATTGCGTTAGGATATACCATCTGTGCCGGAGAGGATGACAAACGGCCGCAAACTGGATATAATGCTCTCAACAGATGCGCGATCAGCGCCGATATACCGCTTATCAGAGAGGATGCACCGGCATGAAAAGCGATGGATCCCCCCGACCAACCTTTCAGGAATTAATTAAATACTTTGGATTTTCGATCGTTTCGGTGATCGTTCTTTCCGTAGCATTCCTGTTCATCAGCCGCAGCATCTATAAAGAGATTCAAAAGGCGACTTACCAGGCGCTGGAGGATTCTGCGCATCAGCAGAGCGTGGCGTTCCAGAAGTATTTCGGCTTACTGAAAGCGCATACCAAGCTGATTGCGGAGTATGACGCGGAGACCGGGCCAAAAGCGCTGGTTGAATCGCTGAGGACGGAGCTGAAGGACAATGTGCTTTCCATGGAGATCGGCTTTGCAAATCCGGACGGGCTCCTTTTGTACAGCGACCAGAAGATCTCCAGCGTTGCAAAGGAAAGCTGGTTTCAAGACGGTTTGGCGGGAACGACATGCATCTCCATGATGTCGCAAAATCGAAACGATGGCCAGGAAGATATCGTGGTTTCTTCTCCCGTCCATACAGTGTCGGGGATCAGCGGCGTCCTTTTTGTTACGGTAGACGGATTTGAGATTGCGGGTCTGATCAATACGCTTGCCTACGATGGAAAAGCGATGAGTGTTGTGTGCGACGCAAAAGGGAAAGTGCTGTTTTCCGAACCGAGGCTTGGCACCATGTACAGCGGGGGAAATATATTCGATTATGCCAAGCATATTTCCATTCAGGAAGACGTTGATGCGCTGGGCCTTGCGGCGGCTTTGAAAAAGGGGATCACGGCGGGAATCAGCTATCAGTATAACGGCGTGAAGCATTACGCCGTGGCTGCGCCGGTCGGTTTTTTGGATTGGCGTGTGATTACGTTTATTTCCAGCGAAACGGCGGATAACATTCAAAGGCATGTGAGCATGTATTTACTGGGAATGCTCTTTCTTGTTTTGATGGTGGGCGGTTCCGTTTCCGTGCAGGCGTTTTTGCATGAGCGAATGGCGGTCGGCAAGCTGGAAAAGGACAAGGAGCTTTTGCGCCAGAGCGCACGGCGGTACCTGCTGATCACACAGCTTTCGAACGAAGTGCTGTTTACTGCCGATCTGGAGACGGGCGTTATTTCGTTTAACGACAGTTACGAAGCGATGTTCGGGTGCGCTCCGCCGAATTGCTCGATCGATCATCTGGATCAGTGCACCCAAATGTTTGTCGACGAAGACCAACAACCGTTTTTAAGCATGATGAACCGTTTGCGCGCCGGGGATTCGGCGGCGCGCGAGGAACTGCGGATGGTCAACGTGCGCGGCGTCGTCCGCTGGAAGAGGATCGAGATCTATACGGTGTTCGATCAGAACGGGCAGGCGGTGCAGCTCATTGGCAAGATTGCGGATATTCATCGCCAGAAGCAATCCTTACAGCGGCTGGCGCGGCAGGCGGACAGCGAACCGCTTACGGGGCTGCTCAACCGGGCCGCGATGGAGCGTAATATAACCGGATTCCTGTTGGGGGAAGGGCAAAACAGGAAACACGCGCTTCTGATGATGGATTTTGACAATTTTAAGGCCGTTAACGACACGCTGGGCCATGCGAAAGGGGACGACCTGCTGATTTCGTTTGCCGCGGGAATCAAGAGGCTGTTTCGTTCGGGGGACTATGCCTCGCGGATAGGCGGCGACGAGTATATGATCTTTATCAAGGATACCTATGAGGATGGGATCGCGCTGGAAAAAGCCGAAGTACTGCGTACGGAAATGGCAAGTCTCAGCAGAAAAATCGGTGTGCCGGTGTCCATCAGCGTGGGTATTGCGATTTATAACCGGGATGGAAAGAGCTTTGAACAGCTGTATAAGGCGGCGGACGAAGCGCTCTATCAAGTAAAAAATAACGGCAAGAACTCCGTCAGCCTCTATTCGGTATTGGTCCCGCCGCCGATGGTTTTCGATCGGGACACGGTGGATTCGGAGGAGGAAGACGGAGACGAGCTCGAGTAACAGGAGGGCAGAACAACGGAACAGAATCAAAAACCGGTTTCCCCGGAGCCGACGGCGGCGGTCAAGCTTACCAAAAAACAGAATTTTCTCCAGGGGTTGAAATTCCTGCTTTTTTCTTGCTCGGCCGGCGTCATACAGGCGGCGTCTTTTACGCTGCTCAACGAGACGATTCACTGGGACTACTGGCCGAGCTACCTGATCGCCTTGACACTTTCGGTACTCTATAATTTTACGGTCAACCGCAAATTTACGTTTAAATCGGCAAAAAATGTACCGCTGGCAATGATGCAGGTGATCGCTTACTACCTTGTTTTTACGCCGCTGTCCACCTGGTGGGGCGAAGCGCTTACGCAGGCCGGATGGAACGAATATATCGTCCTGTTTGGCACCATGGTGATCAACCTTGTTACGGAGTTTTCCTATTACCGGTTCGTCGTTTACCGGAACCATATGTTCACAAACAAGCAGGGAAAAGAAGAGCTTGCAAGACAGCAGCGGGAAGAATAGTTTGAAATTGGCCTTCGGCAAATCCACCGGAGGCCGTATTCTTATTATGGGAACGTTAATTCTGGATTGTAATTTTGTAAAATCCGGTATAAAACTGTTTGAAAGTGTAGATTCTTGGGACACTTTCTTGTCCGCTGTTTGGAAGAATGGTATACTGCAATCAGTAATTTCCATGCATTTCGCAAAGCAAATCAAGATTGGGAGAGGGTGAATCATTTCATGCGACAGCGCGATGAAAGCAATCGCTTCACCAAGCAGGAGAAGAGCTGGATCTTTTATGATTGGGCGAACTCCGTTTATGCCACAAACATTATGGCGGTCATCTTCCCGATTTACTATGCCAGTGTCGCAGGTGATCTGGGTACAAAATGGTGGGGGATCGGCGTTTCCCTTGCGTCCTTGATCGGTGCGATTCTTGCGCCGACGCTCGGCGCGGTTGCCGATTTTAAAGGGAACAAAAAGAAACTGCTGTTTGCGTTTATCCTGATTGGCGCGCTTTCCACCGCGGTTCTCGCTTTTGTGAGCGACTGGAAGTGGATGCTGATCGGTTACGTGATTTCGCATATCGGATTCTCGGGCTCCTGCGTATTCTACGATTCGTTCCTGACGGACGTGACGACCGACGAACGGATGGACCGCGTATCCTCGTGGGGTTATGCGGCAGGTTATATCGGCGGCAGCACAATTCCTTTCGTGATCTCCATCGCCGTTATGCTGCTGCGGAACTATGATCCATTCGCCATGAAATTCGCCATTCTGATCGTTACGGTCTGGTGGCTGCTTTTCTCGATCCCGATTCTGAAAAACGTCGAGCAGAAGCATTACGTGGAAACACCGCCGAGCGAACTGGCAAAACATGCGTTTTCCAATTTGCTGGATACGATGAAGCGCTGTGTGAGCAACAAAGGTCTGTTCATCTATCTGATCGCGTATTTTCTGTATATCGACGGCGTCGGCGCGGTCATTTCGCTTGCGACGAACTATGGCGCGACGCTCGGCCTTGGCACCACCGGCATGATCTTTGCGCTGCTGCTGACGCAGCTGGTCGCCGTGCCGTTTTCAATTCTCTTCAGTAAGTTTTCCGGCAAGTTCGGTGCAATAAAAATGATCATTGCAGCCATTGCGATGTACTTTGTCATCTGCGGGGTCGGATTCTTCATGGGCAGGCTGGTCGAACCCTATCAGCTCGATCTCGTATCGGCGACGCGCGTAAGCATTGCCGAGGAAAAGGTTGCGTTTGCAGACAAGGAAGACCAGCGCGCCTGGGAATCCCTTACGGGAGATCTTGTGGAGAATGCGCGGGATTCTCTTTCCGCCGAGGATCGTACGGCTGCTTTCGACGAGGTTGTTGCCGATCTGACGCGCAAAGCGGAGGATCCTTCCGGCGTTGTTTATGCGTTTACGAGCGATCAAAGCCGCCAGAGCGCGTCGAACGCGCTTGCGAATATTGGCGTGGATCTGGACGCCTATGCAAAGGATGCGGTTAAGATAACCGGTTATACATCCGCGCGAAAAGCGGCAACGATTCTGTTCTGGGTTCTCGCCGGCCTTGTTGGAACCGTACAGGGCGGAATCCAGGCGCTCTCCCGATCGTACTTCGGCAAGCTTGTACCGCAGGCGCGCAGCGCGGAATACTTCGGGTTCTATGACGTATTCGGTAAATTTGCGACCGTAATCGGGCCTTTGCTTTACGCCATGTTCTATATGTTGACGGATCGTGCCTCGGTGGGTATCCTAAGTCTGCTGATCCTCTTCGGCGGTGGCGGATTGCTGCTCATTCTGGGCCGGAAGGAACTGGCGAAAACCGAAATCGAAATGCGCCGGAATAACGGCGCGATATCGGGCGATTCATAAGAATTTGGAGGATATTGCCTCAAGCATGCTGGAATCCATGATGAAACGATTGCTTCTTATCGTCGGCGCGGTCACGCTTTTTGCGGGCGCGCCGGCGATTTCGCATGCGGAGGATGTCACCGCGCGGGATGTTACCGGCGAGGTTAGTGTTCTGGCGCCGCAGGATTCCCGCAAGATCAAGCTTACGCGGGATCGAAATGTGGATACCTATGCCAGGCTCGTCCCGGGCGAAGGATACTCCTGTTCGTGGACGGAGGAAGAAGAGGTTTCCGGCGTGTATATCAAGTGGTATACGCCGCCGGTTTCTGCTATACTGGTGCAGATAGACGCGCAGGGAGAGCCCATCGGACGTGAAGCGCTGGATGATGCGCTCTACGACGCGTATTACCCGCTTCTACCGCAGGCGCGGGGGTTGACGCTTGTTTCCGAAGAGGAAACGATTCTGCTTTCGGAATTGACGCTTTATTCGTCGGGCGCCCTGCCGGAAGGGGTGTACGACTGGCAACTGCCTGCGAAGAAGGCCGACCTACTGGTCGTATCGGCGCATTGCGACGACGAGCTGCTGTATTTCGGCGGAACGATCCCTACCTATGCAGGAGAACGCGGGCTGACGGTGCAGGTCGCCTACATGGCCAATGGTGAGCGCGTGCGCGTGGAGGAAGCGCTTGCCGGACTGTGGCATCTTGGCGTAAGGAACGCTCCCGTGTTTTTATCGTTTCGCGATGCGTATACCGAGTCGCTGAAGGACGCGCTCCGGCGTTGGGGTGAGGACGAAACCACGCGAGCGCTGGTTACGCTGATTCGACGCTTCCGGCCGGAGGTGATTGTTACCCACGACCTTGGCGGCGAGTATGGCCACGGCGCGCATATGGCGACCGCCTATTGCGTGCAGAAAGCGGTCTCGCTTGCAGCGGACGCGGCGCAGGATCCGGATTCCGCAAAGGATTACGGAGCATGGCAGGTGCAGAAACTTTACCTGCATCTCTACGTGGAAAATTCCATCACGATGGACTGGCGCGTTCCGCTTGCCGCATTCGGCGGAAAGACCGCGCTGGAGCTGGCAAACGAAGCATACGCCATGCATACTTCCCAACAGCAGTTTCACCAAAACGTTTACGACTCCGGGGATTATAACTCGGCGAAGTACGGATTAGCGGAGTCTGTGGTCGGAACGGACGAAGCGAAGAATGACTTTTTTGAGCATATCGAGCCTTCCCTGCTGACGAACTACCGTGCGCCTGAGCCGGAATCCACGCCGGAATCCACGGCGACGCCGACCCCGATGCCGGTTCGTGCGGTTGAATCGTCCGAACCGGAAGAAGCGCGGGAGAAAGGCGACTGGTATCTCAACGGCTGGATTTGGAGTATCGTTGGAATAACCGTCGGAGCGATTGTAATCTGTGCGATTTACCTGTTTCGTTCGAAGGAACGCAGAAAACAGGCGGAACAATGTTTGCGAAAGCTGGGCGCAAAAAGCACCGTTCAAACGGACAAACGTGATACAAACAACAGAATATAGCCCTTGGGTCAAAAAGCCGAACGAAAGAATAAAAAGCGAACCTTGCCGTGCTTCGTACGGTCGGGTTTCAGCAGGGATAACAGGAACAGAACGAACATGAAAAAATGGATTGCGCTGCTTGTTTGCGGCATGGTGCTGGCAATCGTTCCCACCGCCGCGCATGCGGAAGAACGGAATAATACGGATATAGCGGATGTACCGGTCGGCTGCTCGTTTATGCTGCCGGAGGAAACCGCGCAGTATGCTTACCGCCTGAGCGACGGAGTTGTCGGCTCGCGGATCGTCCTCAAGGCGGAGGAAGCGTTCACCGTTACGCCTGAGGCGGAATGCAACGCCTTAGTACTTGACTGGTATGCGGCGCCGAATATTTACACTGTGACGCAAAAGGACACGAGCGGCGGCGTGCTGAAGGAAGAAACCGTCACGGACGGGTATCTGAAGGAAACGGTTTCCGTGGAACCGTCGTGCGCCGACGTCACGGTGTCGCTCGGTGCGGAAGGCGCGATCGGGGATGTAATCGCTTATGCGGCAAGCGCTTCGAACGGTTCTGCGGCGCAGGGATTTTTACCGACGCCGTCCCAGGTCGATCTGCTGATAATCACCGCGGAACCGGGCGCGGAATTTCGCCAGTTTGGCGCGGTTCTTCCGACGTATGCGCGGGAGCGCGGTATCCAGACTGCGGTTCTGTACCTGTCGGATTATGGAAAGCGCGCGCGTCTCGATGAGGCGTTTTCGGGATTGATTTCTGCCGGATATCTTGAATATCCGATTCTTGGGAATTTCACCTGCAACAATTACGACTCCTACGATATGGCGGCGGAAGGATTCAACAAGACCACCTTAATCAAGTATCTCAAGCAGCAGATCGCCTTGCTTGAGCCAAAGGTGATCGTTACGCATTCGTCCGACGACGCATCCGGTTCGCATCGCTTTACCGCGGAATGTGTGCTGCGCGCGGTGGGCGAAAGTGAAAGCGTACAGAAACTCTATTTCTGCGGCAAGAGCGGGGATGCGAAACCGACCGTCATCGATATGGAAACGCCGCTGAATAGCTACGCCGGAAAAACCGCGGCGCAAGTTGCGCAGAGCGCATATAATCTTCACGTTTCCCAAAGGGTGTTCGGCCTGGAAATCGACACGGCGAGCGCTTATACGCTGGCATATTCCACCGTTGGCGACGATACGGCAAAAAACGATCTGTTTGAACACATCGACACCGGGGCCTTTCTGGCATATTCTCCGGTCGTTGCTTCTCCGGTGCCGACGCAGGAGCCGGCCGCCACGCCGCAACCGGAAGCGGCGCCGGAACCGCAAAAGCAGAATGCGAAAGAGTCCGCTCCGGAAGAGTCTCTGGGCGGAGGCCGTATTCTAAACGAGCCGGGCATGCTGACGAACCTGAATTTGGGAGTCGGGCCGGCCCTGCTCAGCCTGGCGACAGGCGCCGTGCTGACGGTTTTACTGTTTGCGTTCGGATACCGGCCGATTCGGACACGGCGCGGCAAGGGTGACGCGGTTTGCTTCTGCCTTATTCCGGCCGCACTTGGCCTTGTTGCAAGCGCGGTTCTTGCTGGGGTGCAGACAAAAACGGAAAACACGTCGTCCGTCATGGAGCCGTCTGCAGTGATTGCGTCTCCGGAAAAAACAGCAAAACCGGCGGTCATAACGCCGGAGCCTTCTGCGGAACCGGTTTCCGAGCCGACGGCCGATCCCGTCGCTGCGTTCGAAGCGAATTATTACCGACGGCAGAGCGATCCGGCCGAAGTGGTCGTGGTGGACAGCGAACATGGACACTGGGCTTACCGATCGGACAATCTGGGTGTCGATATTGAGCGCGTGAGCACTGTTAACGACGCAGGCAAGCCGGTTACTTACTTTGTTGCGGATATCCACATGAAGGATATCAGCCAATTCCGTCCGGGATTCGGTGCGGAGGGGCATACGGGCCGGGGGGCGATCTATCCCTGGATCATGGCGCGGCGAGCCAAAGCCGTGCTTTGGATTACGGGGGATAACCTGATCAACAGCGAGAGGGACGAAAAGGGAATTCTAATTCGGGACGGGCGGCTGTATGCCGACGCGAACGTGGAGGATACGCTTGCGATCTATCCGGATATGTCCATGCGGATCTATGGCAAGTGGGAAACCCGCGCGGATACGCTGCTGGAAGATGGCGTTGAAAATTCCTATTCTTTCGGGCCGACGCTGATTCGTGATGGTGTGATCAACGAGGACGCAAAGTACCATCGCGTGCGGCGAATCAATCCGCGGGCCGGGATCGGATATCTGGAACCGGGGCATTATATTGCCATAGTGGTCGACGGCCGTCAGAAGGAATACAGTGTCGGTATGACGATCTGGGAGTTTGCCGATCTGTTTGACCAGTACGGCTGCACGCAGGCGTATAATCTCGACGGCGGATTATCCGCGGGAATCATTTTCATGGGTGAACAGCTGAATTCGCATTCCGGGAACCGCATCGGCGCGAACAACGATATCTCGTACCAGCGCGCCGTACCGGACGGATTGATGTTCGGTTATTCCAATTTGGTTCCGGACGAAACCGACCCGATCAACAACAACGGAAATAAAAACTGATTCGCGCGGATGGCGGCGTTTTGGATTAAGCCGGGTGTGAAGCGATCCAATGCGGCCTTCTTTCGGATACTTGACGCGAAAAACGCACCGTGCTAGAATAATGGCTGAATAAAAAACTACATACCGCCTTATCAAGAGTGGCTGAGGGACCGGCCCTGTGAAGCCCGGCAACCTGTTCGACAAGCGATCGAATAAGGTGCCAATTCCGACAGCGAAAGCTGAGAGATGAGCGTTGCACCATCGAACGATTCAAGATCAACCTCATCTGCGGATGAGGTTTTTTATATCTTGCAATCGGAGGATTGAATCATGGCAAAGAAACTCTTTACATCCGAATCGGTAACGGAAGGACACCCGGATAAACTCTGCGACTGCATTTCGGATTCGGTGCTGGATGCAATGATCGCGCGGGATCCGCTTTCGCGCGTAGCTTGCGAGTGCGCCGCAACGACGGGCATGGTGCTCGTAATGGGTGAAGTAACGACGAATTGCTATATCGACATTCCGAACCTGGTTCGTAACGTGGTGAACGAGATCGGATATAACAAGGCGGAGTATGGGTTTGACGCAAATACCCTCGCCGTTATTACGGCGATCAATGGGCAGAGCCCGGATATTGCACTTGGCGTGGATCACGCACTGGAGGAGAAGAGCGGCGAAGCGGACCACAATCTTGGCACGGGCGCGGGCGATCAGGGTATGATGTTCGGTTTTGCCTGCAACGAAACGCCGGAACTGATGCCCCTGCCGATTTCACTGAGTCATGCGCTTGCAAGGAAGCTTACTGCCGTTCGCAAAAATAAGGAACTGACCTATTTGCGCCCGGACGGAAAGAGTCAGGTAACGATCGAATACGACGGCGACCGTCCGAAACGGGTGGACACGGTCGTAATCAGCGCGCAGCATGACGACGTGGATATGGCGAAGTTGCGCCGCGAGATCGAGGAAACGGTGATCCGACCCGTCCTGCCAAAGGCGCTGGTCGATGATAAAACTCGGATTTTTGTCAACCCGACGGGTCGGTTTGTGATTGGCGGACCAACGGGCGACTCCGGCTTGACCGGCAGAAAAATCATTGTGGACACGTATGGCGGGTATGCACGGCATGGCGGCGGATGCTTCAGCGGCAAGGATCCCACGAAGGTAGACCGCAGCGCGGCGTATATTGCGCGGTATGCAGCGAAACATGTCGTCGCGGCAGGTCTTGCGAAAAAGTGTGAAATCCAGTTGGCCTATGCCATTGGCGTGGCGCGTCCGGTCTCCGTGCTCGTCGATACGTTCGGAACGGGCGTGGTGGATGACGGGGCCATCGAACATGCCGTACTGAGCGTGTTCGATTTCCGACCAGCCGCGATAATCGAAACGCTGAATTTAAGGCGCCCGATTTATCGTCAGACCGCGGCCTACGGTCACTTTGGCAGGCTGGATCTGGATTTGCCGTGGGAAAAGCTCGATCGCGTGGATGCGCTGAAACAGGCTGCGTCCAAATAAAAGCATACAAGCAAGAACGAGAAGTCGGTATTGTGACCGGCTTCTCGTTCTTTTTTGGAGCAGATATTTGCGGGATGCACGCTCTATTTTTGAATTGGAACGCGCAGGGCGATCAGAGTCTTTGCGTCGGAAAGGATCGTTTCATCGTCCACACGGATCATGAGCCACTTTGTGCCATTGTGTTCCATTGTATGGGCGTAAAGATTACGCAAATAATCGGAGAAGGTATTCTGAAGAAGCTCCGCTTCGGCGGCTTCCCTTGTTCCGATCGTAACGAGCGCGGTAAAAGAACCCTCGTCCGGATAAAGCGTGCAGAGCGCCCGGCCGTTCTTTCTATACTTTACGTTCCAGCCGGGCGCACCGCTGCAAATGCTGTGTTCCACAATCGGCAGGACATGGTAGCTTTGTTCTAAATAGTTGCATAATTCGTGCCATAACGAACTCTTTACGAAGCTATCGATGTCTTCCAGCGTGGGCTCAACCGATTTCGAATAGGTTTGGTTCCAGTTCAAAGAGCGGAATCCCCCTTCCAAAGTAATACGGCTCGCCGCAGGCGCAGCGGTTACGCTTGCCAGCGCTTCAACTCCGGGAAATGCTCGTTCATGATGGCACGCGCCTGCTCCTCCGTCATGCCGGGGACGTTTTCCACCATAGGCTTTACACAATAGTCGATCATTTCCTTCATGGTACAATCAACGGTAAAAGCGCCGTTTTCATAGCAGTAATGACAGTAATCCCGGCTCTTTGTTCCGTCTGCTTCCGTTCCATACAGTTCATCCGTCTGCCCCATCGGCATGCCGCAACTCTGGCAATAACGTTCTTCCATAATCAACACCCTCCTGATTTGTTATCCTGACGTCATTGTAACGAACAGAACCTGACAGAAACCTGTCAGGTTTATCAGAAAAGAACTATTTCTTCATGGCGGAGTGATGTTCCCAAATTGCTTTGGCATAATCCGCGACGATCCGCCGCATTTCTTCGGGTTCCAGAATGGTTACGTCGGCGCCAAAGGAGTGAAGGTAACCGACCACCCAGCCGTCCTGCGGGAAACAAGCGTGGACCAGCAGGCTGCCGTCCGGTTGCTGCTCGATGGAAGAGCGGTCGAATTCGTCATAGATACGAAACGCGATGGACGGTGAAAAACGAAGCAGCATCTGCGTATAGGGATAGGAGATCGGATAATCCGGCTCGATGGGCGGAGGGGCGTCCGGCGGGATGACAAACCGTTCCTCCTGCACGGTGATTTCCAGAATTCGGTTGATTTTAAAAAGCCGGTAATCTTCCGCTTTGCGGCAATACGCCTGCAAATACCAACTTTTGTCCTTAAAGATAAGCTTGAGGGGCAAGACCGCGCGGCGGCTCGTTTCGCCGCTGGAAGAGCAGTACAAAATTTCCAATACCTGTCTTCCAATTAAAGCGGCTTTGAGCTGCTCGAATTTTCGGTTATCCGTGTTACCCAACCCCCAGCGGGAAAAGTGAACCTCGATCCAGCTGGTGTTTTGTTTTTGAAACAAACCGCCGAGTTTATTCAGCAGTGCGTCCACGGGCTGGTCGGTGGCGCGCAGGCTTTGAATTGCGAAAAGAATCTGATTCTGTTCGTCGTCCGAAAGCAGCGCTTTGTCAAAGGCATAGTTTGCGAGCAGCGAAACGCCGCCGTTTTTTCCCTGTGTCGCAAAAATAGGAACGCCCGCCATCGAAAGCGCTTCCACGTCCCGATAAACGGTACGTACGGAAACTTCGAGCGCACGGCTCAGTTCCGGCGCGGTCATCGTGCCTTTTTCGAGCAGGAGATAGAGAAGCTGAAACAAACGGTCGTTTTTCATATAGTTCTAGAATGTGTTTCTAAATTCATATTTCCGAGTATCATGCAAGAAGTATACGGATACAGGCTAAATGCACAAAGCCCAAATACCTACAAGCGTGCTTATCGTAACGGGTAGCAACGCGTCGAAACTCCTTGAGCTTGAG
>JAYFNY010000044.1:0-89715 GCA_034933205.1 Eubacteriales bacterium | reverse complement strand
TTTTCCCGGCTGTGCCGGTTCATCCGGCGCAACGGATCGCCCGTTAGGGCGGTTTCCTTGTGCTCTTTTCCGCTCGTAAGGCAGAAGGCCGAAAGGAAGAGAGCGGTTATCCCGTCAAAAAACGAGTTTTTTGACGGTCTCAAACGAAGGGCACCATATGGTACCCTTCGTTTTTTGGCGGAGAGAGTGGGATTCGAACCCACGTTACCTTTAAGGGGTAAACACGATTTCCAGTCGTGCGCCTTCGACCAGCTCAGCCATCTCTCCACGGCTTGTTTTATCGGACGCATTGTGTATCATACACGAATGCATACAATTTTGCAAGCCCTTTTCTTTACCTTTTCATCCGATCGATCAACGTGTATCCATCCGGAATCAGCAAGCCCGTGGAGCCCGCGTCCCGTTCGTTATACCTCAGGGATTTCGCTCCTTGATCGCCGTTTCGATACAGCGCGAACGGTACGGGATCGGAGGAATGCGTACGAATCTGAATTGGCGTCGGATGATCCGGTAACACAAGAATCGCGTACTCTTCCCCGCTTTCTTTCAGATACTCCCATACGGGTCCAAGGATTTTACCGTCAATCTGTTCTATTGAGTAGATCTTTTCTCGGATCTGGCCGTGATGTCCGCACTCGTCCGGCGCTTCAATATGAATATATACGTAATCCGTTCCGCCGGCGAGTGAATGAATCGCTGCTTCTGCTTTTCCGGCAAAATTCGTTTCATATGTCCCGGTAGCGCCATTGACCTTAACAACATCCATCTCGGCGCACCGCCCGATTCCCTGGATTAAATCGACTGCGGAGATCACTGCTCCATGTAATCCGGTTTTTTCAAAAAACGGCGTAAGGGCCGGCTTCCTGCCTTCTCCCCAGAACCAGATCGCATTTGCCGGATTTTTCCCTGACGCTCTCCTTTTGATATTGATTGGATGGTCCCTTAACAGAACACGAGACTTCTCCATCCAGTCCCGCAGCAACGCAGCGTTCGTGCCTTCAGGAAGCTTTCCTGTAACAGGCTTCCCCGTAAAATCATGCGGCGGAGTCAGCTCGGCGCCCTCCTGCGCATGATTGAGCACAAAGCAGTGACGATAGGAAAATCCCGGGTACAACCGAGCGCCGTCGCCGGACAGCGCGTGATCCAGCAGCGTAACGAGTTCATGCGCTTCCTGCGTGGAAATTTCTCCCGCGCTGTAATCGATCATGGTCGCATCTTCAAGACGGTCCGTATCGGAAAGCGTCACCAGGTTGCAGCGGTAGGTAACATCCGTGTCCGCCAGCGAAATACCGAGACTTGCGGCTTCCAAAGGCGACCGACCGGAATAGTATCGTTTCGGGTCGTATCCGAACACGGCTAGATTCGCCGTGTCACTGCCGGGTTTCATTCCCTCCGGTACGGTTCTGACTAATCCGAACATACCGGATTGCGCAAGTTGATCCATATAAGGATGTTTTGCAACATCAAGCGGTGTTTTTCCGTTCAGCTCCTCTACCGGCCAGTCGGCCATACCGTCCCCGAGGACGACTACATATTTCATACGTCTCTTACTCCAAAGTATTGATAAAGTGTGCAGGGCATACCGCCGTTGGTCAGTTTCCTGCGTTTATCCGCTCGACGTCCGTAGACGCTTTCGAATTCTCTCATTCCGGAGAACACGTTGACGCTCCACCCAGGGTAGACGGAAAAAGCCCGGTGCATCTCGCGATAGAGCGACTTTACCTCCTCTTTTTCCAGCATACGCTCTCCATAGGGAGGATTTGCTACGATAATCCCGCTTACTTCCGAAGCGGAAAAATCCCTTACGTCTCGAACCTGCCAGTCGCAGAATACGCCCGCTTTTTTTGCGTGCTGTTTGCAAAGATCGATGCTGCGGGCATCAGTATCGTAACCATGAATCGATACTTTTTCATTTTTTCGTTCGTCCGCTGCGCGTTCCCGCTCCAGCTTCCAAACGCCGCGATCCAAAAACCACCAATTTTCGGCAGAAAACGATCGAAGTAACCCAGGCGCTATGTTCTGCGCAATCATTGCTGCTTCAATCGGCATGGTTCCCGAACCGCACATAGGATCGACCAATGGTATCCCGGCGCGAAAACGGGATAGCAATACAATTGCGGCTCCCAGTGTCTCCGAAAGCGGAGCCGCTACGTTATAAGTCCGGTACCCCCTTCGGGATAGCCCGGCCCCGCAGCAGTCAAGGCAGAGCGAAACATGATTTCTCAGAATTCCGACTTCTACGATGATTTCCTCTCCGCCTTCCGGAATTGTGTTTCTGTGATAGCCAGTCTTCAGGCTTTCGATTATCGCCTTTTTTACGATACTTTGACAGTCGCTGACGGAGAACAGCGTACTCTTTGCGGATTTACCCGTTACGTGAATATTGGTTTCCGGCTTGAGATACCGCTTCCAGTCCACTGATTTTGTCTGCTCAAACAGTTCTTCAAACGTCTCGGCATCGAATTCCCCAACAACTAGTAGTACACGCTCCGCCGTTCGCAGCCAGATAAGCGCGCGCGCCATCGTCTCCAAACCTCCGGAAAAGGTTACGCGTGCATCCTCCGTTTTCAGCACTTCGATTCCAAGATCGTGTAATTGCCGGGTTACCAGCGATTCCAGACCGAGTTTACAGGTCGCCATCAGTTTCATTTTGTTTCCTCCGGCAAATTAACAAACGGTTCCAATTTGGACAACGCGTTCCGAAGCCGCGATTTTGTCACGCGATACACTTCGCTGATTTCATCCTCGGCAACCGTTTCACCGCAGGATAACCTGCCTAAGTATTCCAGCGCTGCGGCAAACGAAATCTCCTGAGCGGCAGAAATGCGCGGGAACTTTCCATTCAGGCTCTTTACGTAGCGGCGAAAAATCCCCGCCGCGGCTGAGGCACACTCTTCCCGACAGTTCCCAAGCATGTACTGCATAAGAAGCTGCATCACCCCTTCATAGGAAGGCGGAACCTTCCCTTCCAGTTCGAGCAGACTGACCCTGCCGCTGATCCAGCGCCCATTCAAATATGCCTGGAACGGTTCCTTTGCGCCAAGATGCTTCAGCATCCCGAAGACCGCTCGCTTCAGCTCATCCGGCTGATCGGTTCGCAGAAGGAAATCTCTGAGAATCCGCTCCGCAAAATGATCTCCAAAAGTAAAAATCAGCGAGAGCATGCTCTTCTTGACGCGCAAATCCGCGAGCGTTGTCGCCCAGATCAGCATATCCCGAAACGAGGCGTCTTCTCTCCAGTTTTTGTAGAGTTCCTCATGCGGCAAAGCCAGCATTCGGTTAATATGGTTCAACCGCCGGAACGCTTCGCCAAACGGCACCTGATAGGGAATAATCCAACGTGCGGAAACACTCTTCTGCCCGCTTTCAACATGTTTGCATTGATTCAGGTAATATCTCGCAACGGTATCGTGCGGGTCGATGCGAACCAATTTCTGATAGCACGCCTTCGCACCGTCGACATCGCCGCTCAAGTAGCGGGCGTATCCGAGCTTGTGCAGCACATTCTCATCGTACGGCATGAGCTGCAATAATATGGCAAGCGTCTTCTCCGCGTCATCAAACCTACCGAGATCCAGCTGCAAGACAGCCACGCTATGCAGTTCCTCCGGCTCCAGAAATGTGATGTCCGAAATAGCGTCCAGCCATCGCTCCGCTTCGGATCGGTCCCCTTTTTCCAGATGGATCAGCGCGAACGTGCTGTTTCCAATCACATTTTTCGGATTATCTTTCAGAAGCCCCTCGGCCGCTGCCTTTGCGTCCTCCTGTCGGCTCGCGCAAAGATAAGCAATCGCAAGCTGTTCCTTAATTCTCACAGACTGCGGTGATTGCTCCGCGCGATGTTCCAGTTCCTCTACGGCATAGTTCATTTCACCCGCCGCCAAGAGGGAACGTGCAAAATGGCAGACGGCATTGTCCTCGTAATCATCGTCCGTCCGAAGCCCCGTCGCCTCAAACATTGCGTCATCGTCCTCAATAAGATCCAAAAAATCTTCCGCATCCGCAGCAAAAGGCCCATCCGGTTCTGCATCCAGGTATTCGTCCAACGAATCTGCCGCGCTGTCGTAGTCCTGCAGACCAAAGTAATTACAAGCCAACCCAAAGTGACATTCAGGAGGCGTTTCTTCCGCCGTTGCCATCAGCAGTTTCAGAATCCGGTTGCTTTCCTCAAAGCGCTGCATCTGGCTTAGAATCTCGGCCAGCGCAATCGAGATTTCCGGATCCTCCGGAGCGCGCTC
Organism: Eubacteriales bacterium; assembly: GCA_034933205.1. Lineage (GTDB taxonomy): Bacteria > Bacillota > Clostridia > Christensenellales > CAG-138 > UBA7703. The sequence continues at coordinate 85,477 of JAYFNY010000044.1, read as the reverse complement.
ATATGCCTCGCGGTATTTAAGAATTGCCGCAAGCAAATCGTTTTTTTCAAGTTCCTTTGCGCCACGTTTCATATAAAACGTTGCGTTCTGGGAAAACGGAATTACCTTTCCGGTTTGTTTATTCTTCATCTTCTCTCTTTGCCGCATACTCCAATAGTTGTTCTAAATCGTATTCGCTGAATTTATATTTTTTATCGCAAAACCGACAGGCCACTTCAGCGCCATGGTCTTCCGCGATCATGAGTTTCAGTTCTTCCGTGCCGATTGAGATCAGCGCTTTTTCCACACGTTCCCGCGTACAGTCGCAATGGTAGACCGGTTCGCTGATATCTGCAATTGTAACATCAAAACCGCCAAAAATACGGTCGATCAGATTCTCAAGGGATTCGCCTGCATCCAGCCTCTCGGAAATGGACGAGATTTCGCCGCTCAGCGCCTGCAGCTTGTCTATTGTCTCTTCCGGGCAGCCGGGCATCGGTTCTGCAAATACACCCGCAGCCGACCTCACCTCGCCGGTATTGGCATCCTCTCGCACACCCAGGTACACCAGCGCCGGACGCTGGAGGCTTGCCGCGTAATAATTCGCAAAATCTACCGCGATTTCGCCTGAAACAAGGTTGCATAACCCGACATAGGGTTCTTTGAGCCCAAGGTCGCTCACAACCGATAATTTGCCGTTGTGTCCGACAAACCCGCCGACATCCAGTTTTCCTTCCGGCGTCGGAGGAAGTTCGACATCCCCGTTGAGAACGGAACCCTTCACTTCAAGCCTGCTGTTTCCGGTGCAGATCATACTGCCGGCAGGGCCGTCCCCCTTAATTATTGTGGAAACCAGATCCTTCTCTCCTTTGAGATCGGCCGCCATGATTACGGTCATCATCAACTGACGCCCCATCGCCGCCGTCGCTACGCGCGACAGATCATGGATTCTCCGCGCTTCGCGCACCAGTTCCGTCCCTTCGAGAAACGCAAGCCGCACAGTTCCTTTCGCCGCAACGCAGCGAATCAGCCTATCGTGCTGTTTCTGCCGGTAAGTCAGAAGATTATCTTTCATTTCATCCCTATCGTCACTTTCATTCTCTTGCTTGTTTTTCAAAGCTCTCTTATCTTCTTTGCAACAAACTGGATCCGCTCGCTCTCCGGCCGCGCGTTCTGCATGGAAGGCCACTCCAGAACCCCCTCAACCTGAAACCCCGTTTTGTTCAGAGATGATATCAGATCGTCGATTCTGTGCGCATATTGCACGTGCCTTTCATCGAATCTCGTGTAACAGCCGCTCGCTTCCGGCAGAAAAAAAGCAAGTTGCATCTCCAAAAGCCGCGAATACGGGTCGTACCAGTTTCGCCAAAGATAGGTGCATTCCTTTAAGTCTTCACCGAAGGTGTGTCCGCCTAAGATTTTTTCGAGCTTGTATGCGGACGACAGATCGAACACCAGCAAGCCATCCCTTTTCAACGCGCCGTTTGCACTTCGAAAAAAAGCCTTCGCTTCTTCGCTCGAAAGCAGATAGTTGACTCCGTCGCAGGCACAGTTGATCGCAGATACGGGTTTATGCAGAACAAGCGAACGCATATCCTGATGAACAAACGGGATACGCAGTCCTGCTTTACGCGCTTTTTCCTGCGCGCGGGCGAGCATCTGCTCCGAGCGGTCCACCCCGATTATTCCAAACCCGGCTTTGGCGAAACGAATCGCAAATTCTCCCGTTCCGCACGCACAGTCCACAATCGATTCTCCCGCGTTGATTTTTCCGGCGGAGAGAAGGTTAAGAAGATATCGCGTCCATGCGTCGTACGGCACGTCCCGCATCAGCAGATCGTAAACCTCCGCAAATTTGCCGTACTCAGAATTCATTTCGTCCGCTTCCTATCGCATTGCATTAATTTTTTTATTTTACATCAGAAACGGGTTTCTGACAAATAAATACTTTAGCGTACCAATCCGATTTGACAAACCCATGGAGATTGATTAAAATCAACCTAACTATAAGAAAGGTAGCGTTCTCATTTGAGTCCGCTAACACGACTACCATGAAACAGTACAAGATCGCAGTTGTCGGCGCCACGGGCATGGTCGGCAGAATGTTTCTCCGCGTACTTGAAGAGCGTAAGCTTCCGGTCTCGGAATACTTCCTCTTCGCTTCCGCACGCAGCGCGGGCACTACCGTCGACTTTATGGGCAAAAAATACACGGTTCGTGAGTTGACCGAAGGGGCTTTTAAAGATCTTGGCGTTGATATTGCGCTCTTCTCCGCAGGCGCCGGTACGTCGAAAACCTTTGCGCCGATCGTAGCCGCCTCCGGCGCGGTGGTCATTGATAACTCCAGTTGCTGGCGAATGGATCCGAAAGTGCCGTTGGTTGTTCCGGAAGTCAATCCGCAGGCAATCCCGCAATATAAAAAGAAAGGAATCATCGCAAATCCGAATTGCTCTACGATTCAGGCAATGGTTCCGCTGAAACCCCTTTCGGATCAATACGGTCTCAAGCGCGTCATCTACTCGACCTATCAGGCCGTCTCCGGTGCAGGGATGGGCGGCTACACCGATTTGGAAAACGGGTTGAAGGGTGAAGCGCCTAAGAAGTTTCCTTATCCGATCGCCGGAAATGTGCTGCCCCAGATCGACGTGTTTCTCGAGAACGGCTACACAAAGGAAGAGCAGAAAATGGTCGACGAAACGAGGAAAATCCTCGGGTTGCCGAATCTTCGCGTCACCGCAACGACTGTACGCGTACCGGTTTTCCACGGTCACAGCGAAAGCATCAATGTTGAACTGGAAAAACCATATGAACTCTCCGACATCCGTGCGCTCTGGGAGCATACCGAAGGCCTGATTGTTCAGGACGACACGTCAAAGGGACTCTACCCCATGCCGATTTACGCTGCGGACACCGACCCCGTATATGTCGGCCGTCTCCGCCGTGACTTCTCCGTTGAAAACGGAATCAACTTCTGGTGCGTTGCGGATAATATCCGCAAAGGCGCGGCGACTAACGCCGTGCAGATTGCGCAGGAACTTATTCGTCAATGGGAGGCGTAAAAATGTCCATCTTTCGTGGCAGTGCCGTAGCGATCGTAACGCCGTTTCAGAACGGCTCGGTCGATTTTACGGCTTTCACAAGGCTGATTGAACTGCAGATTGCCAATCATACGGATGCGATCGTATGTTGCGCAACCACCGGCGAGAGCTCGACGCTCACGGTCGATGAACGTTTGAGCATCATTCAGTTTGTTGTGGAACGTGTGAACGGACGTATCCCCGTGATTGCCAGCACCGGCGGCAACAATACCGAGGAAGTCATTGAAAACAGCAAGTCGGCGGAAGCAATCGGCGTGGACGGGTTGCTCGTTGTCACCCCATACTACAACAAAACGACGCAGCAGGGCCTCGTACGCCACTACTTCACGGTTGCGGACGCGGTGGATACCCCGATAATTGTTTACAACGTACCTTCCCGCACCGGTTTGAATGTTCTTCCCCAGACAATGGCGGAGCTTTGCACCCATAAAAACATCGTGGGAACCAAAGAAGCCAGCGGGAATATCGAGCAAATCGTGAATATCGCCGCGCTTTGTCCGCAGTGCGATATTTACTCCGGTAACGACGATCATGTGCTGCCCGTGCTCAGCATCGGCGGCAAAGGCGTTATATCGACCATCGCCAACGTCGTGCCCGATGCGATGCATACGCTCTGTGAAGCGTTCTTCAAAGGCGACCTCAAACGTGCCAGAGAGCTGCAGTTGCAACTGATTCCGCTCTGGAAAGCCGCATTCTGCGAAGTGAACCCCATCCCGCTCAAAGCGATGATGGGCCTCATGCAGCTTTGCGAACCGGATGTCCGCCTGCCGCTCGTTCCGCCAACGGCCGCCAGTATGCGCTTGATCGAAGAAACCCTTAAGGGGTACGAACTGATCTGAATCCATTTTCAACCGCATGGGAGGACTACATGATTTCTGTTATTATCAACGGAATCTGCGGTCAGATGGGACGCGCCGTATATGCCGCTATTCAAGCGCAGAACGGCGCTTTTTCCGCAGTTGCAGGCGTTGACCCTTCCGGCTGTTCCGCCGCCTTCGCCTGCCCCATCTATCCGACGCTTGCCGCCGTCAACGAACGGGCGGACGTAATTATCGACTTCTCCGTTCCCGCCATCATACCGGATATTCTGCGCTATGCCCTGGATCAAAAAATACCATTGGTCATCGGCACAACCGGTCTTGGCGAACGCGAACTCAAACTCATCCGCTCCGCTTCCGATCAAATCCCAGTCTTTCAAACGGGAAATATGTCGCTCGGTGTCAACCTGCAACTGGAGTTGATTCAGCTTGCCGCTTCCACCCTCGGCTCCTCGTTCGATGTTGAGATAATTGAAACGCATCACCGTAAGAAGGTCGACTCTCCAAGCGGTACGGCGCTCATGCTGGCCAACGCGATCGCCTCGATATCTCCGGAAGACGAGGAGTTCGTTTATGGCCGTCACGAGAAAAACAAGCGGCGTACCGATCACGAAATCGGTATTCACTCCGTCCGCGGAGGAACGGTGGTCGGCGAACATCAGGTGCAGTTTATCGGCAACGACGAGATCATCGAAATCAACCACCGTGCGTTCAGCAAGCAGATCTTCGCGCAGGGTGCGCTCCGCGCGGCAAAATTTCTTGTCGGTAAACAAAACGGGCTCTACAACATGAAACACGTCGTCAATGAACACGACGCGGCGTCCCGCCTGTTTTCTCTCGACAGGCAGGCGACCATCATTATCCGTTCGTTCGCCAAAGAAGACGCGTTTGCTTCCCGCGTGTTCGATGTGATTGCGGAACACGGTGTGTTCGTTGATATGATCGCCTGTTCGGAGCCGGACGAACAAAGCTTGAGCATTGGATTTTCCCTGAATGAAGGCGACCTTGCGGAAGCGCTCAACGCGCTGAACGAGCTTACACGAGACGGCTACGGCTGCACAATTCGCACACGCTGCGATCTGACAAAGCTCACTTTGGAAGGAACCGGAATGGCGCTTCAGCATGGCGTAGCCGCACAGCTGCTTTCCATATTAAGAAAAATCGGCGTACACGTTTGGCTGATTACAACCAGCGAAACAAGGATCGAGTTTTGCATCGATACGGTCGACGCCATACGCGCATCGGAAGAAATCCGAAGGCAGTTTTCGATCGAATAGTTCCGGTCTTGTCGCACGCGTTTCTCTTAAAACGTAGAAAAAACATTTATAGAAAAGCGTTTCCGGTTAGCAGCCGGAAGCGCTTTTCACTTTGTATCATTCAACCTTTAACTTTTTTAAAGCTATTTACCCTCTTTGCGCAGGCGCTGTTCTTCACCGTGAAGCAACCGTTTGATATTATCGGTATGCCGCACATACACTATAACGAGCAATAGTCCGGACAGGATGACAAGGGGAATATCGTTGATTCGAAAAAGCAATGTCGCCAGAAAGAAAAGGAGAATCGCCGCCAGCGACATAAGAGACATTTTCTTCTTCAGCAGCAGAATGGTTGCGCCAGCCGCTATTGCGCCAAGCGCGCCAAGCGGGAAGACAAAGATAGCGATGCTATAGGAAGAAGCAACGCCTTTCCCTCCGCGAAAACCTGCAAACATCGGCCAGCAATGCCCCACGACAACAAAAAGCCCGGCAATGTACCCGCCGACTGTTCCGCAGACGAGCTGGCCGAATAAAACGCCAAGGAACGCTTTGATGAAATCACCGGCAAATGTGATCGTTCCCGGCCCATAACCAAAGACACGCACCATATTGGTGCTGCCTGCGTTCCCGCTGCCGTGATTGCGAACGTCGTCATGAAAATACGCGCGGCTTACAATGATCGCAGTCTGTATATTACCGAGCAAGTAACCGCCCAGTGCGCAAAGAACACCCGTCCAGATACGAAGCGACCAGATTCCGGTAAAAAATGTCATGATTCAGACTCCTTCTTTTTATTGCGGAAGAAGATCCGAATCGGAGTTCCTTCAAATCCAAACGTCTTCCGGAAATAATTCTCAAGATACCGTTCATACGAAAAATGCACGATTTCCGTATCGTTGACAAAAATGATGAATGTCGGCGGCTGAACGGAAGCCTGCGTGGCATAATAAATTTTCAGGGTTCGTCCCTTGTCCGAGGGCGGTTCGTTCATCATAACGGCCTCGCTGATCGTATCGTTCAGCTGTCCCGTCGGAACACGGCGCCTGCTCTGCTCGAACACGAGATCCACATTTTCCAGCACTTTATTCACGCGCTGTCCGTTCTTAGCGGAGATAAACAGCATGGGAACATAGCTCATGAACGCAAGATCGGTCCCGAGATCTTTTTTGAACTGATTCATCGTATGCGTGTCTTTTTCAATCAAGTCCCACTTGTTCACGATCAGAACGCTTGGTTTGCCTTCCTCGTGCGCATATCCAGCGATTCGTACATCCTGTTCGCTGAGACCCTGGCTTGCGTCGCATACGATGAGCACGACATCCGCCCTGCGGATTGCCGCCAGAGATCGAATCACGCTGTAGCGCTCGATTGATTCGTCTTCCACGCTGCGTTTTCTGCGAATCCCAGCCGTGTCCACAATTGTATATTTCCGTCCGTTCCGATCAAACGGCGTATCGATGGAATCCCGCGTCGTACCGGGTATATCACTCACGATCGTTCGCTCCTCGCCCAGCAGCGCATTGACCAGGCTGGACTTCCCAACATTCGGTTTGCCGACAACGGCAATATTGACGCGTTCATCTCCCTCTTCCTCGATATCCTTCGGGAAATCGCGTACGACTTCGTCCAGTAAGTCGCCAAGGCCCAACCCCTGGGAAGCCGAAATAACAAAAGGATCGCCAAGTCCCAGCGTGTAAAACTCATACATCGCGTCGCTGAGCTTCTGCGTATCAATCTTGTTAACCGTCAGTACAACGGGCTTTTTCGAACGTCGCAGCATATCTGCAACGTCCATATCCGCGCTCGTCATTCCCTCCCTGCCGTCCACAAGAAAGATGATAACATCCGCCGTTTCAATGGCAAGCTCCGCCTGACGGCGCATCTGCTGTGCAATCAGGTCCTCGTTCGCTGGCTCGATCCCGCCGGTATCGATCAATGTAAAGGCATAGTTCAGCCAGTCCGCGTCCTGATAGATACGATCCCTCGTTACTCCGGGCGTATCTTCGACAATCGCAACACGACGGCCGATCAATCGATTGAACAGCGTCGATTTGCCAACATTCGGCCGGCCTACGATCGCTACTAAAGGTTTCTTCATATAATTCTCCCAGCAAAATTCAATTGCGAATACCGAAACACAACCATGTTTCAAAAAAGTAATTCTATTCCTATTCTGTAAATACTATCTCAACGAGGTCCTCACCGCTCGTCACCGGGATGATTCTTGTATTCAAAGACGTTTCCGCTTCAAGGAGCGTAACGCCATCCAGAAAAACTTCCTCATCCGCTTTGAGCATAACACGGGGGATTAAGAGCGCACGACCAAACTCGGCTCCTTTCAGCTGTGTGATCAGATCGCCGCCGGTTACTAAACCGCCTACGGTCACGCTGTCTCCAAAGAAAAAATTCCGAATGGAACGCGTTTCAATCGTAATCCCATATGGTTCCAGCTTCTGATAGGAATCCCGGAAAAACGGCTCTGCGGAGATCCCCCCCGCCATTAGGAATCGTTTTGGCGAAGGCACTGGTTCTCTGCCCCTGAGAGACTCCAGCATCTCCCCTTCAAACAAGCGCAGAAGACCCACCCCGTTTTCGATCTGCGGGAACCCTTCATAGTCGTCATATTCCGGCAAGGTTCTGCCGCTCATGGCGTACCATTCATCCGCTAAGAAGACAAATCGCGTGCCATGGCGCGCAAGAATCTTTTGCTGTCGCGCTTCGATCTCGTCGATCAGCGCTTCCGCTTCCGTCCTCGAAAATGAACGCAGCGGATATAGCCCTTCGCGGTGTCGTGTCAGTCCAACCGGGACGATCGCAAGCGATTGCGCGTACGGATAGAGCGAAAGCGCGTCGTCGATGGACCGGCGCAAAACATCCCCGTCGTTGAGCCCTGGGCAGAGCACAATCTGAAGATGAAAGCTCAACCCAGCATCGGCTAATTTTTTAAGCTGCTGCAGAATCTCCCCGGCGCGCGGATTCTTCATCATAGTTCGCCGAACGTCCGGATCACTCGCGTGCAGCGAAACATACAGCGGGCTCACCCTGCGCCGGATAACGCGCTCCAATTCCTGTTCGTCAAGGTTTGTCAGGGTAACATAGTTGCCCATAATAAACGACATCCGCCAGTCGTCGTCCTTTACGTGCAGGCTGGAACGTCCGCCCTTCGGCATCTGGTCGATAAAGCAGAAAACGCAGTGATTCTTGCAGGTGCGCATCGCGTCCATCAGACTTGTGGCAAACGATAAACCAAGCGGTTCGTACTCGTCTTTCTCCAGGTCGATCCAGTCTGTTTCACCGGACTTTTTTCGAACTTCCAGAGTGATTTCGTCCTTAACCGTCAGGTGTTCGTAATCGACAAGATCGATTACCGGTTCGCCGTCGATGGAAAGCAGTGCGTCGCCAATCTGTATTCCAGCCCGCTCCGCCGGTGATCCGGGGAGCACGTCGCTGACGATTTGCTGACGATTTTCAAAATTTCCCATACCAGTATTATACCAGCCGCCCTCTAAAATGTCATACGAAACCGGTTCTGCGTGACGATTGCGGCTGCAATGTTTGATTCTACAGGAAAAACGGCGAGGAATCAATCAATGGAATGCTATAATACTTTTGGATTTGCAATTATTTCACAAGAATGGAGGAAAATCCCATGCAGGATCGCATTGTTCGTTTCTTGCAGAATGCGAAACGAAATACGTATGCGGCAAAAGGCCCCCAGGTTTCCCCATCGAGGCCTTGTTCGCATGATTTCCACAATTGTGAAAATGACCTGCTCTATATCGACACCTATTTAGGCGGTGAGTCGTTTGCAGGCGAAGAGGCCGTTTGGCTCGAAGGCAGCCCGATCTGGTCTATGAACTATTGCGGCCGCGTGCTGGACCGTAGATTCGACGGTGATTTTCTGAAGCGTGCCCTTCTGCAGGTTCCTGCGGACTGTCCGTATCGCGGGCCACAGGAATATCGCGAAGGAGAGACGCTGTATCGTTGTGCCGTTTCCGGCGTGCCGGAGTGGTTTCAGGGACACGAAGAAATTCTTATCGGCCAAGCTTGTATCTATGAGTGTTATTTTCACGGGGGAGAAATCAGATGATTTCATCTCTTTCGGACAATATTCCGGTTTGTGCTTAACTTGATATATATTCCCATGTTTCGTCTGCAATTCCTTGATTCCGTATCTTTTATTTGATAAAGTAATATCGATAAATAACATTTCTGACTTTTCCATTCATCATTGAAAGCGAGGAGATTTTATGCTGAAAAAAGATCCCTTTGTACAGCAGCTCATCGACGGCTACGGTAATTGGGTTTGCGCGGCAGACAATAGCAATCGCGCAGGCGGTTCCGCCGGTATGACGAGCGACCTCTATCCCTACAACCGACTTTTTTCACCGATTCGCGTCAACTCCGTTACGATTAAAAATCGCCTCGTCATGGCACCGATGGGCAATATCGACATGGCCGAGGAAACGGGTCGCCCCAATGTAAAAATGCAGCAGTACTTTTTTGCCCGCGCAAAAGGCGGTGTTGGGCTGATTACGACGGGGCTCATTCCGATCAGTCACGGTATCGACCATTCCATCACCGAGCTTGGCGGACTCTCCTATTTCCCGCGCATCGACCGCAGCCGTACGGTGCTTTCCGGCTGGCGTGATTTGGCGCAGGGCTGCCATAATTACGGCGCGCGCATCTTTGTTCAGCTAACTCCGGGTCTGGGCCGCGTGGGGAATCCGCAGTGCCTGATTACACAAATGAAATTCCCCGTTTCCGCTTCGCTGAACCCGAATTTTTACATTCCGGAAATCCCCTGCATGCCGCTTTCCGGCGGAAAACTGAAAAAAATAATCAAGAATGCCGGGCAGGCCACGGCGGACGCCAAAGCCTCCGGCATTGACGGCGTTTATCTGCACGGTCATGAGGGTTACCTGCTGGAGCAGCTGACCAACCCCGCATTTAATCGCCGAAAGCTCGGAAAGTATGCGGATTGGCAGCGTTTCGGCATCGACATCGTTCAGGAAATTCGGCGCCGTGGCGGAACGAAATATCCCATCATGTACCGAATCGACCTCTCCCTCGCCCTGAATGAAACCTACGGTGAAGAGGGAATGAACGAAAAGGCACTGAGGAAGTTTAAGAACGGCCGCACCATCGAGCAGACGCTCGATTATATGGTTAATCTTGTAAAAGCCGGCGTAGATATGTTCGACGTCGATCTCGGCTGCTACGATAACTGGTGGCTTCCGCATCCGCCGGCAGGCATGCCTGCCGGATGTTTCCTCGATGTGAGCAAACTCGTCAAGGAACGCTTTGAAGAACGAAAAGTCGTCAGCAACGCCGGGCTTCCGGTTCCTGTGGTCGCGGTTGGCAAACTAGGATACCCGGATCTGGCTGAAAAAGCACTTCGTGACGATATGTGCGATATGATCATGCTTGGCCGTCCGCTTTTGGCCGACCCCGAATGGCCGAACAAGGCGTATGCGGGCAAAGTTTCCGCAATCCGTCCCTGCATCGGCTGTCAGGAAGGTTGTATCAATGAGTTCGTCGACGGCGGTCATCCGCAATGCGCGGTTAATCCCCGTACCGGCTTTGAGGACGTATTGCCGGAAGCGATCCATCCGACGGAAATCAAAAAGAAGATCGCAGTCGTCGGCGCTGGTCCTGCGGGCGTGTTATTCTCCATCATGGCCGCACGCCGCGGACACAAGGTCGACCTTTACGAAAAAGCAGCTCGAATCGGCGGCAGGATTGTGGCCGGAAGCGTGCCGCGAATTAAATTTGATATTCGAAACTACCTTGGCTACCTCGAAAGCGAGCTGAAGGCCGCTCAGAAAGCTTACGATCTCGACGTACATCTGAACACCGAAGTCACGACGCAAACGCTGAAATCAAAAAATTACGACGCGGTTGTTTACGCGATTGGAACAAAGAGCGGCACGCCGAAATTCAGCGGTCTTGACAAGATCAAACATGTGGAAGCGACCGATTTGCTCGTTGACGAATCCCTGCTGGGCGACGCGAAAAATATCGTAATTGTCGGCGGCGGTGTGGTCGGATGCGAAACGGCTTACTGGCTCGCGTATGAAAAAGACAACTGCAAGGTCAAAGTCGTCGAAATGATGCCCTATTTCATGAAGGGTACCTGCACCGCCAATCGTGGGCACATTATCCACTACCTCAAAGATCAGGGTGTGGAACTGATGAACTGCGCCATGGTTAAGGAATTCGACGAGAAACACGTCGTCATCGAGCAGAATCTGCATAAGAACGTGCCGAATCCTTACAACACATGGCAGCCGATCCTGCCGGAAAATATCGAGAACCCGCTCGCTCCGAAGCTCGGCAATTGCCCAAAGCGCGTGGAACTGGACGCGGACCTTGTTGTGCTTGCCATGGGCGGCAAGCCGGACGACGCGGCCTACCTCGAAGGACAGAAGGAGCATGTCGCGCCGGAACTCTATAACATTGGCGATAGTTTTGCAGCGGGACGCGTACTGGAAGCCTGCCGCTCAGCCTACGCGCTTGCAACCCGCATATAAGGAGGCAACCGAAATGGCAATGACGTTAACGCCCGAGCAGCAAGCGCTGCTCAATGGTGAAAAGGGCGAAACCCTGGCGAAAGTCATGAAAACGCTGGTCATATACGGCGAAACATTCGGCGCTGAAAAAATGGTACCCGTAACCAGCGGCTGCGGTCATCTTGTTACCAGCTTCGGACTTTCCGTTATGAAACCCGTCTATTCGCTCATGGACCAACTTATTGAAAGCGGCGCGCTTTCCGGGCAGAAATTTTCCGTGGACCCGCGTCCGCTGGATAAAAACGTACCCACAACGCTTCTGCAGGACCTTGTGTTTAAATTCATGTATTCCAAGCAGGAAGACTATGAAAAGCAGTTACAGACGCTAGGTTTATTAAACAAGGATGCCTTCACTTGCGCCTGCTATCTCGACCAGGTTGGCAATAAGCCGAAAAAAGGCGACATACTCAGCTGGGCGGAAAGCAGTGCCGTGGTTTATGCAAACAGTGTGCTTGGCGCGCGATGCAACCGCAACAGCGGCATCCTGGAACTCTTCGGCAGCGTAGCGGGTTACGTTCCATACTTCGGCCTGTTGACGGACGAAGGCCGAAAAGCGACCTGGATTGTCGAGATACGAACGTCAAAAAAGCCGGAAGCTCAAATTCTCGGCAGTGCGATCGGCATGAAGGTGATGGAAGACGTACCCTATATCAGGGGACTGACCGAATTCATCGGTAATCAGCTCAACGACGATACGACCGCTTATCTGAAGGACTTCGGTGCGGCAACGGCAAGCAACGGCGCGGTCGGGCTTTATCACATCGAAGGCCTTACCCCGGACGCAATCGAATCCGGTAAGGCTTTGATCGCAGAAAATGCAAAAGTCTATGTTATTGACGACGCGGAACTGGAACGCGTGAAAAACAGTTACCCGGTTATCTGGAAAGATCCGAACGCGAAACCCAAACTCTGCTTCGTCGGCTGCCCGCATCTCTCCCTGAAACAGCTGCACGACTGGACAAATGCGCTATCCGAAGCGCTCGATCAAGCCGGTCGAAAGAAAGTGGCGGTACCGACCGTATTCACTTCACCCGTCGCCGTTCAGGCGGAATTCAAAAAGACGCCGGACTACCAAAAGCTCGTCGATATGGGCGTCGTTCTCTCCTATATCTGCCCGCTGATGTATATGAACAATCCGCTCAGCGGTAAGATGCCCGTAGTAACGAACAGCAATAAACTGCGTACCTATACGTCCGCGCGTTATCACACGGATGCGGAGATACTGGATATTCTTTCGAAAGGGGGCAACTGACATGTCGAAGTCATTCAAGGGTCGTGCGGTCGTTCCCGGCTGTGCAACGGCAAATGCGCTCGTATCCCACGGTGGATTTAATACGCTCGCAAGCTTTCAAAAGGCACTGATGTTTAAGGATAAGGATGCAAAATGTTCCGATCAGAATAATCCTGATATCTTTGAAAAACCGATGCATAACGCAGCGCTGTGTCTTCCGCAAACCATAGGCTCCACCACGGGCGGCATGGTCCTCTACTGCGCGGCGGCGCTCGGGCAGCAGCCCGCATGCCTGCTCTTTAGCAAGCCCATCGACTCGCTCGCCGCGGCGGGCGCCATCCTCGCGGACGTCTGGACGGACGTTTCCATGCCGGTCGTCGATACGCTCGGCGACGAATTCCTTGCCTATGTAAAAACCGGTGCGAAAGTAACGGTCAAGGAAGATGGAACGGTTATCATCGACTAACGTTATCGAAGTAGCAAAAAGGAGCGGCACAAGCCGCTCTTTTTTCGCAGAACAACACTCTATTCCACGTTGTTTAAAATCGGGAATGTAATGCTCCAATTGCCTTCGATCCGCGTTTTATAGGAGTAGAATTCGCCGTATAGCTTATATTGCGTAAGTTCGCTTTGCGGCACATCGAACGCGTACTCAACATAATCCGCCCGAAGTTTTTCGTCGTTTGCGTCGGACGCGTTATATCCGCCGCGGTACAGCAGGCCTCCCTCGATTTTTTCGCCGTTTTCGTCCTGTAGATATAGAAAGGCATGGTCGTCGTATTTGTATCTTCCAGGCGTGTAAAGCTGAACGTGCAGTTTCCCCTCCACATAGCCGATCCCAGTTACATAAAATCCTTCGTATGGCATCAACATCGTTTCGCCTGGGATCAGGACCGTTTCCTCATAAGGATCCGCCGTTTCCGTTTCCACCGTTTCCGGTATCGCGCTCCAGTCCAGCGGAATCGGAAAATCCAGCGCTTCCGTTTTTCCGGTCAGCAGCGTCTGAAACGTCATTGTAATCTTTTCTCCGGCAATCACGTCCTGTTCGTCCATGCTGCTTGTCTGAATCAGAAATGTCGCGGTTTTTGTTGCTTCGTCATAGCCGATCTGCGAGCAGGTCCCACAGCTGTCGAAACCCGTTCGGAAATCGTAACTGTCGTCGAAATCGATGGACTTGTCCAGTCGGTCCCCGGTTAAGTCGCGCACGCTCACTACGGCCTCCGCCTCCGCACCGTGGATATATGCGCTTTCCACTTTGACTTCAATCCCCTGATCGACCGAACTTTTCTGCACGGGCTTAAAGAACTGCGCTGCTTCCGGCAGAACGTAATACAGCAGCGTGTTTACCTCCGGAACGCCCATGGCGAGCGCGGATGTGCCAAACAACACACACGCAGCAAACACCGCAAACACGATTCCAACCCGGGCGGTGGCGCTGCGCGGCGCGTGCCGGTTGAGTGTCGTCCCTGTTCCCCGCTCCACTTTTTGTCGAATATTCTTCCTATGTTTTCGGTTGAACACGTCTCTTGAAGGATTCATGCCAGCCCTCCTTCCAATTGTTCCCTGAGTTTGCGTTTTGCGCGAAAGATATGGTTTTCCACCTGCTTTGCCGAAAGATCAAGTGCAACCGCGATGTCCTTCGGCTTTTGCCGATAATAAAACCGTCTGAGTACAATTTCGCGGTCGGGTTCGCCCAGCGCCTGAATGGCCGCGAGCAGTTCGCGCTGCAATACGGCGTCCAACGTTTGGTCGAAGATACCAGTGCCAAATGCATCGAGCTGTTCGTCTATGTGGATTTCGCCGGTTCGGCTGATCTTTCGGTAGCAGTCAATTGCTTTGCTTTTTACAACAACGCAAAGCCAGCTTTTCACGCTGCCGCGCGATTCAAGAAAAGATTCGCGATTGTTCCAGAGCTGTATAAATGCGTCTGCAACGCACTCCTCCATATCTTCTGCCGTTCCGACATTTTGTAATATCGCTCTTGCGATACTCCACAAAAGTCGTGAGTAGGTTTCGACCGCCGCATCGAGCGCACGTTCGCTGCCCGAACGTAAGCCGAGAGTTATCTGCTTTTCCGTCAAGGTTGTATCGCCCCCCCTGATGTTGATTGACCGGCATTCTATAATACGTACGAAAAGAAAGAATCACTTATATTTTGTAAATAAGAGCAAAAAATAATGAAAAAAGTATTTCTATATCGCTGCTGCCTGCATTCATCTTCTATCAAGAATTCTGAATTGTTCTTTTCATGCGATTTCCTTATTCTATCACGACGCTTTCAGCGCAGCAAAAAAGAACGCGGATTGCTCCGCGTCCTTTTCTATACTGCTTTTTCGATTAATACATGCCGCCCATATCCGGGCCTGGTGCCGCAGCGGGTGCCGGAGGCGTCGGAATATCGGTGACCAGACTCTCGGTGGTCAGCACCATGGCCGCGACGGATGCTGCGTTCTGCAGCGCGCTGCGCGTTACCTTGGTCGGATCGATAATTCCTTCGTCGGCGAGCATGACATAGGTGTCCTTCGCGGCATTATAGCCGTAACCGGGCTTATTCTCGCGGCGAATGTTCTCCACAACGACCGCACCGTCTACGCCTGCGTTAACCGCGATCTGGCGAATCGGCTCTTCCAGTGCGCGAAGAATGATGTTGACGCCGGTCTTAAAATCGCCAGTGGAATTTTCCGCAAGCTTCTTGACACGGGGCAGCACGTTCAACAGCGCTACGCCACCGCCGGGAACGATACCCTCTTCCACGGCCGCGCGGGTTGCGGAGAGCGCATCCTCGATGCGAAGCTTGAATTCCTTCATCTCGATCTCGGTTGCAGCGCCAACCGCGATTACGGCTACGCCGCCGGCCAGCTTCGCAAGACGTTCCTGCAGCTTTTCCTTGTCGTAATCCGAGGTGGTTTCGCCGATCTGAACCTTGATCGCCGCGACGCGCGCCTTGATCTCGTCCGGATTGCCGTTGCCTTCGACGATAATCGTATTGTCCTTGTCCACCTTAACCTGGCGCGCGGTACCGAGCTGGCTGGTCTGCGTCTCTTTCAGGTCAAGACCGATTTCGGAAGAAATTACTTCGCCGCCTGTGAGAACGGCGATATCCTGCAGCATGGCCTTCCTGCGATCGCCAAAGCCAGGCGCTTTGACGGCAATGCAGTTGAACGTGCCGCGAAGCTTGTTGAGAACGAGCGTGGTGAGCGCTTCGCCTTCGACATCCTCGGCAATGATCAGCAACGAACGGCTCTGCTGGGCAATCTGCTGGAGAATCGGCAGAATCTCCTGGATGTTACTGATCTTTTTATCGGTGATCAGGATATAGGGGTTATCCAGGATTCCTTCCATCTTCTCGGTATCGGTCACCATGTAGGCGGAAGCGTAGCCGCGGTCAAACTGCATACCTTCGACCACGGTCAGATCGGTCTTCATGGTCTTGCTCTCTTCAACGGTGATGACACCGTCGTTGCCAACCTTCTCCATTGCATCGGAGATGAGCTGGCCGACATAATCGTCGCCAGCGGAAATGGCGGCAACCTGCGCGATAGCGGTCTTGCTGCCAACAGGCTTGCTGAGCTCCTTCAGCCCCTCCACCGCTTCATTGACGGCGGCTTCGATTCCGCGGCGGACAACCATCGGGTTTGCGCCAGCGGCAACGTTCTTCATACCTTCGCGAACAATCGCCTGCGCAAGCAGGGTCGCCGTTGTGGTCCCGTCGCCCGCGACGTCGTTGGTCTTCGTGGCAACTTCCTTTACGAGCTGCGCGCCCATATTCTCAAACGCGTCTTCCAGCTCAATTTCCTTGGCGATGGTAACGCCGTCGTTCGTGATCAGCGGCGCGCCATACTTCTTATCCAGAACAACGTTGCGGCCTTTGGGTCCCAGCGTAATTTTTACGGTGTTGGCGAGTTTATCAAGGCCTGTCTGAAGCGCTTTGCGTGCCTCTTCGCCATACTTTAACTGCTTTGCCATACTCTTATGAATCCTCCTAAATTATTCTACAACAGCGAGAATATCGCTTTGACGCACAATGAGGTACTCCTTGTCATCCAGCTTGACTTCGGTTCCTGCATACTTTGAGCAGATTACCTTGTCGCCTTCTTTGACGTACATCTTGACTTCCTTGCCATCCACAACACCGCCTGGGCCAACAGAGATGACTTCCGCCATCTGCGGTTTTTCCTTTGCGGCGGTCGGCAACACGATGCCGCCCTTGACAACCTCTTCGTTCTCAATGCTGACAACGACAACCCGGTCGGCCAAAGGTTTTAGTTTCATACGTTCAACGCCTCCTGTATGTTTCGTTTTTACAATTTGTTAGCACTCTATTTTGTCGAGTGCTAATCACGAAAATTATTATATCACGTATGTCGCCGTAGTCAACTTTGAAAATGCAACGAAAATGTGAAAATGTCGCCGGAAAAGCCGGCTCTTCCATTTGATATTTCCCGCCGCCTGTTTACGAATGATACAAAGGCTTATTTCATTATATATTTCATAAAAACCGGTATGATGCAAGATTTTTCTTGCATTCTATTTACCGGTATGCTAAACTACCTTCTGTTCGAGTGAAATTTGAGACTGGTACAGGGGGTGAATCGATTTGGCAAATATTAAGTCCGCTATCAAGCGTGTTAAGATCACCGAGAAGCAAGCTCTTCGCAACCGTATGGCCACTTCCGAAATGAAGACGACCATTCGCCGTTTTGACGAAGCTATGCAGTCCGGGGACGCAGCCGCAACTGAAAAAGCGTATTTGACGGCCGTCAGCACGGTTGATCATGCCGCTGCTAAGGGCATGATCCACAAGAATGCTGCCGCACGTAAAAAAGCGCAGATGGCGAAAAAGCGCGCCGCGGCGCAATAACCCCGCCGGTTTTTCCATTTGGGCATATCGGAAACGGTATGTCCTTTTTTCTTGCTTTCCAGCGTGAAAGCGTCTAAAATTAAGGTATTCCAGATTGATTCTATCGGTTCTATCGGTTCTTAATTAAAATGGAACGATCCGTTTTCCCTGACCGGCTTTCAAAATATTATTCAGCAGGAAAGGTGCACCGCGTATGGACGCTTATGAATCCAGACTAAAGAGTCCCGAATTGGACGATGTGTTTCATGCGATTCTCGAACTGAAGGATCTCTCCGAGTGCTATCGTTTCTTTGAAGACATGTGCACCATCAATGAAATGCAGGCGATGGCGCAGCGCTGGCAGGTTGCGCGTCAGTTGGATGCGGGCGTTACCTATCAGGAGATCTCTCATAAATACAACGCATCCACCGCAACCATCAGTCGTGTAAACCGTTGTTTGGAATATGGTGCGGGCGGATATCGCCTGCTTCTGGATCGAGTCAATCAAAAGGAGTAACGAAAATTCCCTATGGCCATGGACGGTCTCGCGCTCAGCGCGGTTCTATCGGAGTGTCAATTGCTTGTTGGCGGCAAGATCGATAAGGTGCAGCAACCTGAAAAGGACTTGCTGCTTTTTTCAGTAAGAACGAACACCGGAAATCGAAAGTTGCTGATATCCACACATCCCGAAACCGGGCGCATACAACTTACCGACCGCACTTTTGATAATCCTCTTAACGCTCCCTCTTTCTGTATGCTTCTTCGCCGCAGAATTTCTGGAGGGCGTATTTATTCGATCCGCCAACTTGGCGCAGATCGTGTTTGCGAGATCATCGTTCTGTCGCGAAACGAATTCTTTGACGAAATTGCGTTGCGCATCATTATTGAACTAGCCGGAAAACATGCGAATTTTCTTCTGCTGGACCCAAGCGGTGCGGTCGTGGACTGTCTGCATCGTGTTTCGGCAAATGACGATACAACAAGAATCCTTCTACCCGGGTTCCCTTATGAACCGATACCCGCGCAGGATAAGCTCGATCCGTTTACCGCAGGGGTGGAGGAATTCGCCCGAATTCTTTTGTTGCCGGAACCAATACGCGGTATGGTTGCCGCGTTCAACGGAATTTCGAAGCGGACCGCAACGGCATTGCTCTCGGCCGCGCCGACCGGCGACGCACTTTTCTCGCTGATTCAAAGTATGAAAGCCGGCGTCTATGCCCCCTGTCTTGTTTACGATGGCGAAGGTGAACCTGTTGCCGTACTGCCGTTTCTTCCGCATGATATGTATTCCCGTATCGAACCATACGAATCCATGAGCGAGGCGCTGGACCATTACTATTCCGGGCGTGATCTGAGTATTCGTATTCGCCGCCACAGCGCCGCGCTGCGCCACACAATCTCAACTGCGCTCGGACGCACGCAAAATAAGTACGCCGCATTCTGGGATACCATTAACCAATCCGACCAGAATGAAACACTGCGACTGAACGGAGAATTGATTCTGGCTAATTTACACCTTGCCAAACCGGGGCAAAGCGAATTGATTCTCGACGACTATTTTGCTGAACCACCGGTGAAGCGAGCCGTACCTTTGAACCCCGCCTTCAGTGCGCAGGAGAACGCGAGAAGGTATTTCAAGCAGTATCGCAAGGGTAAGCTTGGGAAAGCTTATGCGGAAAGTCAGATCGGCTTTCTCGGCGAAGAAATCGCTTATTTGGAAGGCCAGCTCGAAAACATTGATAAGTGCGAAACGCTTTACGAACTAAACGAAATCCGTGAGGAATTGATCCGCGAAAAATATATACGGCCTGAAAGAGCGCAGTCGGCAAAACCGGCAAATAAGTCTTCCGCGCCCATGCGGTTTCTTTCCAGCGATGGAGTCCCGATTTACGTTGGAAAAAATAACCGTCAGAACGATGAACTGACGCTTCAGTTCGCGCGTGCGGAAAACATCTGGATGCACGCGAAAAATGTCCCCGGATCCCACGTTATTATCGAGTACTCCGGCGAACCCCCGGAAACGACCTTGCGGGAAGCGGCGTCACTTGCCGCTTATTACTCGCAATCGCGCGCCTCCGCCAACGTACCTGTGGATTACACGCCAAGGAAATTTGTGAAAAAACCTTCCGGCGCTCGTCCCGGTATGGTGATTTACAGCACGAACCGTACGCTCTATGTAACGCCGGATCCCGCTCTTGTATCCTCTCTGCGCGCGGACCGGTGATCGTCTGAACGGCGTTTTCATGCCGTATCCATGCCGCCTCTATTGTGAACACTCTGTGGAGAAACAAGCCTCCGCTTTTTGCTTTCTTGCGCTCCTCCCATTCTTCCCGTATAATAACAGCATCTTATGATGTTAGGAGATCGGCGATTTTGTCTCGTATCGCACAGCTCTTTCAAAACCCGCTGCAGTTGCTCTATGCTCTGCCGGCGATTCTCATCGGATTGACCGTACACGAGTGGGCGCACGCTTATGCCGCATATCGTCTCGGCGATCCCACCGCGCGCAATCTGGGCCGCATGACGCTCAACCCGCTTGCGCATATCGATCCGTTCGGGTTTATCATGCTGCTTCTCGTCGGCTTCGGCTGGGCGAAACCGGTTCCCATCAACCCGCGCAATTTTAAGAATTACAAACGTGACGATATCATCGTTTCGCTGGCGGGCATATTTATGAACCTCATCACGGCGTTTCTTTTTACGTTTATCTACGTTGCTGGCGTGCTCAAATGGGGGCTTGGCGCGAACACCGCGTTTATCAGCATTTTCGGATCGATCATTACGATCAATCTTGCGCTGGCGGTTTTTAATTTGATTCCGATTTATCCGCTGGACGGTTCGCACGTTCTCGAAAGCTTGTTAGTTCGTAAAATTCCGCGCTTTTTTATGTTTCTTCGTCAGTATGGGCAGTGGATTCTGATCATACTGCTTTTAACGGGTATTGTTTCCACCGTGCTCAGTTATCTCGTCAGCGGGATTATGAGCGGCTATTTTGCCGCGGCCGCATGGTTTGTTAACCTGTTTTAAGAATCACGTTTTAGGAAATTATGCCGTATACCGTACAACTTTCTCAATTTGAAGGCCCTCTTGATCTGCTGCTGCACTTGATTGAAGAAGCCGAGGTGGATGTGAAAGACATCTTCGTTTCTGAAATTACCGCGCAGTATCTTTCCTTTATGGGTCAGCTGGACGAACTGGATATGGACACGGCCAGCGAGTTTTTAACGATGGCCGCAACGTTGCTGTACATCAAATCCCGACAGCTCCTGCCCCGTCCGCCCAGGGAGGACGAAGAGGAAGAAAACCCGGAAGAGCTGCTGATCCGCCAGCTTCGCGACTATAAGGCATTTAAGGAAGCGAGCGAGAAGCTGAAGTTGTTGTTTGAAAGCGCAAAGGGCTGCTGCACACGTCTGCCGGAGGATGTCCCGCTGCCACCGAAAGAGATCGCGCTTGACGGCGCGACAATGGATGGTCTCTTTTCAGCGTTTCTTGAGATGCTTGCCCGAAAGAAAGACGCGCCCGAAATCATCCGGTCCCAGCACGTGAGCCCCGATCGCTATACGGTTCGTTCTCAGACGAGCCGTATCCGTTTCATTCTTTCCGAAAAAGACGCCGTCACGTTTGAGGAACTCTTCGCTCCGGAAGCGGAACGAATGGAAATTATTGTGACGTTTATGGCGCTACTGGAGATGATTGCGCGCGGCGAAATCCTATTGAAGCAGAAGGCCCCGTTTGCGCCGATCCGCATCAGTGCGGACAAGCTGCTTCTCGATGACGACAGTTATGCCTATATGGACGAATCGGAGGACTAACGCGATCGTACCGTTCTTTCAGCCAAATCGGCCGGACGACGCTTGAAAATTATGGAAGATCACACTTTTTTTCACAAAATCGAATGCATGCTTTTCGTCGCGGGCGATCCGGTGGCTATTACTGAGTTAGCGCGCGTATTGGATTGTTCGCTTGCTGTCGCGAAAGGCGCGCTGAGCGAGATGGAGCAGCTCTATCGCAACGAAGGGCGCGGGATTCAGTTATTCGTTACGTCGGATACCGCACAGCTCGTCAGCAACCGCGAGTACATCGAAGAGGTAAAGCAATTACTAAGCCCCGATGAAACCAAAAGCGTCTCCCAATCGCTGCTCGAAACGCTCGCGGTAGTCGCATATCGACAGCCGGTTACGCGCTCGGACGTAGAGCATGTCCGCGGCGTTCGCTGTGACTACGCGGTAACGCAGCTGATTCGGCTCGGTCTGATCGTGGAAGTCGGTCGGAAAGATGTGGTCGGGCATCCCGCGCTCTTTGGAACCACGGATAAGTTTCTTCGCCAGTTCGGAGTCCACTGCGTCGATGAAATGCCGGATTTTTCGTTTTACTCCCACGATATTCTTGAAGAGTCCGCCGAAGAAATCCCTTCCGTTTAGCAAGGAAGCACACAACAGCCTCCCAAACAAAACGGGAGGCTGCTTTTTTCGTGTCATAGAAGGATATTATTTTCAGTTGACATCTTCGCCCTCCCTGTTTCGGAAGGCTGTTTCTTGACGGGTTCTACAGGGAGATCATGGTAATATTGATATCCTTCCCCTCTACTTCAAGCAACGCACAGGAAGGCTTGCTTCCCCGTCGCGGCAGGGATAAACTGCCCGGATTTAGAATCAGAATATTTCCGCTTGCCTGTAAAAGCGGAATATGCGTATGTCCGAACAGCACCGCAGAACAGTGGTTCTCTTCCGCACGCATCGCCAGGTGATAGGTATTATAAAATTCATCGCCGTGCGTCAGCATGATCCTTGCGTTTTCCACATACTCAAATCGCACCTTTGGCTCCGTGCTGAACGCGTCGTTGTTTCCTCGAACGACGTCATACGGAATGCCGCCAAGTTCTCTGGAAACCGTTTCCGCATCCGCACAAAAATCTCCAAGATGAAACAGCAGATCGACTTTTCCAAGCCGCTCCGCCGCAAGAGGGAGCCAGCGGAACGAATGATGCGTATCCGCAACCACCGCAACGCGGGTCATACCGTTTCCTTCTCCAATTCCACTTTCAGCGCTTCCAGCGCACGTTTACGGTGGCTGACCGAATTTTTTTCTTTGGCGCTAAGCTCGGCAAACGATCGATTCAGCGGCGGATAGAAGAAGTAAGGATCATAACCGAAGCCGTTTTTACCATGCGCTTCGTTTAGCAAAACGCCCTCTACGGTTCCCAGCACGCAGATCGTTTCCTTACCCTGCCGCGCAAGCGCAACGGCGGACGCAAACCGGCAAGAGCGGTTTCCCCAAGGTACGTTTTCCATATCGCGCATCAGTTTCGCATTGTTTTCCGCGTCGTTATGCCCTTCGCCGGCATACCGCGCGCTGTACACACCCGGCGCGCCATTCAACGCGTCCACAATCAGCCCGCTGTCGTCCGCAAGCGCAGCGGGAAAGCCGGATTCTTTCAACACCGTTTCCGCCTTCTTGATCGCGTTGGCCTGAAATGTGTCCCCGTCCTCCACCACGTCAATATCAAGTCCCGCTTGCTTCAGCGTCTGCATATCCGGAAAGTCGGAGCTCAGTATTTCGGAGATTTCGCGCACCTTATGCGCATTATTCGTCGCTAAGATCAATTTCATGGGCAGATTATAACAGAATTGTACAGGCGCGTAAAGAAGCGTAAACGATGCACACATTTGTTCTTTTCATTTTCGTCACTTTCCGGGTTCAAACACACCATCCCGCTATGTTATAATATCGTGAACGATTATTGGGGGAACGAAATGGATTTATCGAAACTCAACGAAAAGCAGCGCGAGGCAGTGCAGACGACCGAAGGACCGCTCCTGGTCCTTGCCGGCGCGGGCAGCGGGAAAACGCGCGTACTAACGCACCGCATCGCATACCTGATCCAGGAAAAAAACGTCGCTCCGTGGAGCATCCTGGCGCTGACATTTACCAATAAAGCAGCCGGAGAAATGCGCGAACGCGTCAGCAAGCTCGTTGGCACCGGGGTCAACGACATGTGGGTCATGACGTTCCACTCCTGCTGTGCGCGCATTCTCAGAAGCGAGATCGAAGCGCTCGGGTATGAGCGCACATTCGTCATCTACGACGACGCAGATCAGCAGTCTCTGCTGAAAAAGATTATTCGCGATCTGAATATCAACGAAAAAATGTTTACGCCGCGCGAGCTTTCCAGCCGCATCTCCGAGGCGAAGAACCACTCGCTCGACGCGTTGGAGTTCTTTCGCGATTCCTATGCGAATAAGGAGATTATCCGCGCGTACGTTGCGTATCAAAATCAGCTCAAGCAGTGCAACGCGTTAGATTTCGACGACCTGCTTCTTCTTACGCTTCAGCTTTTCGTCCGCTTTCCGGACGTGCTGGAGAAATACCGCCGGAAGTTTCGCTATATTCTCGTGGACGAATACCAGGATACGAACCTCGTTCAGTATCATATTGTCCAAATGCTCGCTTCCGAGCACCGCAATATCTGTGTGGTAGGCGACGACGATCAGAGCATTTACGGCTGGCGCGGCGCGGACATCCGCAATATTCTGGAGTTTGAAAAAGATTTCCCCGGAGCGGCGGTTATCCGGCTCGAGCAGAATTACCGCTCGACGGAGATCATCCTCAATGCCGCAAACATCGTAATCTCCAACAATCGTTCCCGAAAAAAGAAGGCTCTTTGGACCGAGAAACAGGGCGGCGAACCAATCGATGTATACGAAGCGATGGATGAGCGGGACGAAGCGAACCGCATCTGCAACCGTATCCTCGAAGGTGCGCGTTACGGCGAACGCAGATACGACGATTACGCGATTCTCTACCGAACGCACGCCCAGAGCCGCGTTATTGAAATGTATCTGCAAAGCTATGATATCCCCTATCGCGTTTACGGCGGCACGTCGTTTTTCCAGCGAGCGGAAGTCAAGGACATCGTTGCTTACCTGCGCCTTTTGCAAAACTCGGCGGACGATATTGCGTTTCTTCGCGTAATCAATGTGCCTCGCCGCGGGATCGGCGACACGTCGGTCGAAGCGCTTCAATCGTTTGCCACCGCACGCACGCAGCCGCTTCTGCACGCGATCCTGCAACTTCAGGAAGGAGACGTTTCCAAGGCGGCGCGTGAAAAGCTTTTTGCATTTGCCGAAATGCTCTCAAACGTTTACCAGCAGTTCGGCGTTCGTTCGTTTCCGGATGTGGTGGAATATCTGCTGGAGGTGATCGGTTACGACGCATACCTGCAGGCCGACCGAAAGGAAAACTACGAGGCCCGCGCGGATATCGTGAAGGAGTTCGTCGGTTATATCCGCGAATTTACAGAGTCGCTGGACGAAACCAAGGTGGACGTCCTTTCGGCTTTTCTCGAGAATGTAGCCCTGTTCTCCGCCGCGGACGACGTGGACGAGCAGAACGGCCGCGTTTCCATGATGACGCTGCACAGTGCCAAGGGTCTCGAATTCCCCTATGTATTCCTTTGCGGTTTGGAAGATGGTCTGTTTCCCTCCATGCAATCCATCTATGAGCCGGACAAGCTCGAAGAGGAGCGCCGGCTCTGTTACGTCGGAATTACGCGCGCACGGGAAAAACTCTACCTTTCCTTTGCCAAGCAGAGGCTCCTTTATGGCAAAATTACCCCCGCTCTCCCTTCCCGTTTCTTAACCGAATTGGAAGAAGCCCTTCCGGCCGAGGCCAAGCCCGCGCCGAAACCCGCCCAGATCAAAGGAACCGCGCCACAGCAAGCGTTCGGTATCTCCGTTCACGCCCTGAAAGGCGGCGGACAGAATGCTTCGCAGCCTTCGATCCGGCGAAACACGGGAACTCCTGCTGAAAAACCGATTCCGATTTCCAAGGACGTCTCCTATTCGCCGGGTCAGCGCGTTCGCCACAAATCGTTCGGAGAAGGCACCGTGCTTTCGGTCAACGGCAACGGCGCATCCTCTATCGTTGAAATTGCCTTTGACAATGGTGCAAACAAAAAGTTTGCCGCAGCGTTTGCCCCAATTGAAGTGATCTAGTTGATTGAAGTGGTCTAATTTTTGAGGAGGCACATGCCGTCATGACCCGTCAGGAAGAATTAACAAAACTGCTGATTCGTTATAATGACGAATATGCCAATAATTCGTCGCCGCTGATTTCGGATGCGGAGTACGACTCGCTGTTTGACGAACTTGCTCAACTTGAGCAGGAAAGCGGCGAAGTGCTGCCCGGCTCTCCAACGCACAATGTCGGTTCCTCAACAGGAATTTTCAAACCGCATACGCATATCCGCCGGCTTTACAGCCTCGACAAGGTCCGTACCGAAGAAGGAATCGTCGACTGGGCGAACCGTGCAATCAAGGCTGCGGGAGAAAGAAACGTGGAATTCGGTCTCGAGTATAAATTCGACGGCCTCACCGTTTGCCTGACCTATGAAAACGGTTTGTTTACCCAGGGGGCGACGCGCGGCAACGGCGTGACCGGCGAGGGCGTCTACGACCAATTGCTGACGATCCGGTCCATTCCGAAGACGATTCCGTTCAAAGGGAAAATAGAGGTTCAGGGCGAATGCATCATGCGCCTCTCCGTTTTGGAAGAGCTGAACAAGACGAGCGAGGAGCCGCTGAAAAACGCGCGCAATGCTGCCGCCGGCGCTCTGCGGAACACCGATCCCAAAGTAACGGCGAGCCGTAAACTCGATCTTTTCTGCTATAACGTTGGATATATCGAAGGCGGAGAACTGACAAATCAGCGAGAGATGCTTTCGTTTCTTGCAAAGAACGGATTTCCTGTCAGTCCGTATATTCGCTACTGCCGCACTGCCGAGGAACTCAAGCATGAAATCGATCTTGCGGAGCAAACGCGCGGAAAGCTCGATTTTCTAATCGACGGCATGGTTATGAAAGTCACCGATTTTGCATTGCGGGAAGCGCTCGGGGAAACGGAAAAATTTCCCCGTTGGGCTATGGCCTATAAATTCGCCGCGGAAGAAACGACATCCGTTGTCGAAGAAGTCACCTGGGAGGTTGGGCGCACGGGTAAGCTTACCCCGCTGGCACACCTTTCCCCCGTCGAGCTCGCAGGCGCAACGATTCAACGTGCTACATTGAATAACTACGACGATATTCAAAGAAAGCGTGTGAAAATCGGCTCCAGGGTCTTTATACGGCGCAGTAACGACGTAATACCGGAAATTCTAGGCGCCGTTCCGGACGATACCGCGACAATGACCATTCATAAACCCGATCACTGCCCCGTTTGCGGCGCGCATGTAGAGGAAATTGGTGCGCATCTCTTCTGCACGAATTCGCTTTCCTGCAAAGCGCAGATTACGCTCCGTCTTGCGCATTATGCTTCAAGGGACGCGATGGACATCGAATCCTTCAGCGATAAAACGGCTGCGCAGTTGATTGAGGCACTGCATATTGTTTCGATCCCCGAACTTTACGCATTAACGCATGAGCAGCTTGTCGCGCTTGACCGCTTCGGCGCAAAGAAAGCGCAAAATCTTCTCGACGCGCTGGAAAAGAGCAAAACACGTCCGCTCGGCGCATTTCTCTTCGCTCTCGGTATTCCAAACGTCGGCAGCAAGACAGCGAAGGACCTTGCCCGGCGATTTGGCACGCTGGATGCGGTAAGAAACGCTTCGCATGAAGAGCTGATCGCCATCCCGGACATTGGTGAGATCGTGGCGCAGAGCATCCTCTCGTTTTTCGGGGACCCCAGCATCGCCGCGCAAATCGACGCTCTTCTTGCACACGGCGTCTCCCCTCAAAGCGAACAAGCGGCAAATTCGCTTTCCCCCATCGCAGGAAAAACGATCGTGGTCACCGGTACTTTACCAACGCTCGGGCGGCGGGAAGCGGAAGCGCTGATTGAGCAAAACGGTGCGAAAGCGGCAGGCAGCGTCAGTAAAAACACCGACTACGTTCTTTATGGAGAAAGCGCCGGCAGCAAGCTCGACAAAGCGCGGGAACTGGGCATCCCGCTTTTAACGGAGCAAGATTTTTTCCGGCTCATCGGCATGCCCCGCGGTACTGCGGATGAGTCTTCGCCGGTAACACTGTTTTAATGAAATTGGAGAATAGAATCACACATGTTACGACTTGGTAAACTCGATAACGACGATCTCGAACGGCTCGTGCTGAAGAAATTCCAGCGCGTACGTCCGGAATCATTATCCTCCCCCACCATCGGCCAGGACTGCGCCATGCTGGATCTTGGCGGTGATCTTGTTGTTCTAAGCTGCGACCCGATTACGTCCGCCGGCATTGCACATCTCGGAAGGCTTACCGTTCATGTAAGCTGCAACGACGCCGCGGCGGCGGGTGCGGAGCCGGTAGGTCTCCTGGTTACGCTCCTTATGCCGCCGACAGGAAGCATGGAGGAAATTTCACGTATTTCGGACGATCTCGCCTTTGCGGCCCAGCTCGCCAATGTGGACATTCTCGGCGGACATACCGAAGTAACGGATTCGGTTGTCCGGCCGGTTACCAGCGCCACGGTTATCGCACGGCAGCCGCGCGGAAACGTCCTTCGCGGTATGCGGCCAGGCGACGAGATCGTAATGACGAAATGGGCCGCTATCGAGGGTACCGCGATCCTCGCGGAAGATTTTTCGGCTCGTCTTGCCAATGTTTCAAGTTCGATTCTCGCTTCCGCGCGCGCATTATCCAGTCAGTTGAGCATTGTTGCCGAGAGTAAAGTCGCTATGCGCTCCGGCGCGACAGCCATGCACGACGTCACGGAGGGCGGCGTTCTCGGCGCGGCATGGGAACTCGGATATGCAAACAGCTGCGCGGTCAATATCGATCCAACGGAAGTTCCTGTTCGCGAGGAGACCCGTGTCATATGTGACGCTCTTTCTCTCAATCCGCTGCGCCTGATTGGCAGCGGAAGTCTCCTGATCGCCTGCGAAAACGGCGCGCGCCTTTGCGCAGCGCTCCATTCCGAAGGCATTCCCTCCCGGATCATCGGCCGCGCAATTGAGGGAAAAACCAGTTTCACAGGCACCGTTTTACTGGAAGAACCTCATGCGGATGAAATCTATCGCTTGTACGATCGCGCGTAGCATGCTATAATTTGTAATTGCGACTTGGGGGTAACTGCTTTATGTTCAGCATGACCGGCTACGGAAAAGGAAGCGCTTCCGGCGACGGACGCGAGATAACGGTAGAACTCAAAAGTGTGAATCACCGCTACCTGGATGTCGGCATGCGGCTTCCCCGTCATCTTTCATTTTTAGAGGACGCGATTCGAGCCGCGTTAACCGCCAGGCTCTCGCGCGGGCATATCGACGTTTTTGTAAACTATCGCAACCTGCGCAGCGACGCAAGATCCGTCGAAATCGACGTGCCGTTACTTTCCGCATTTGTCGCTGCCGCCCAGAAAGCGAACGAAACGCTTTGCCTGCGGGACGATCTTTCCCTGACGGCGGCGCTTCGTCTGCCGGATGTTTCCAACGTTCGCGAAGCGGACGAGGATTCGGAAGCGGTTCTATCCCTTCTCCAATGCGCAATGAACAGTGCGATCGACGCGCTGGTCGTTATGCGCCGGCAGGAAGGCGAGCGACTTTGCGGCTATCTTACCGACTGCACGGACACCGTGCTTTCGCTGACGGAACAGATTTCAAAGCGTGCTCCGCTCGTTGTGGAAGAATACCGCGTGAAGCTGAACGAACGGATTCAATCTCTGCTCGGAAGCGTTGAGGTCGATCGCACGCGGCTTGCAACCGAAGTTGCGATTTTCGCAGATAAAGCGAGTATCGACGAAGAAATTACGCGCCTTCGCAGCCACATTGCGCAAATGAGGGTCCTTCTTGCCGATAGTGAGCCGAGCGGACGAAAGCTTGACTTCGTCGTGCAGGAGATGAACCGTGAGTTCAATACCATCGGCTCCAAGGCAAACGACGGCGAACTGACAAAGTTGGTTCTCACTGGTAAAGCGGAGATCGAAAAGATCCGCGAGCAAGTGCAGAACATCGAGTAGATCCTAAAACTTTCGGTTTAAACTTGCTGTGATTCTTTCACAGCGTGCACCCTGGCCGTTGCCAGTATGGATAAGGAGCGCTACGTTATGATGAATCTGCGGCTTGTGAACATCGGCTTTGGCAACATCGTTTCTGCAGACCGTCTGATTGCGATTGTCAGCCCCGAGTCCGCGCCCATCAAACGCATTGTTCAGGAAGCGCGCGAAAGCGGCCGTCTGATCGACGCGACATGTGGTCGGCGCACACGCGCAGTCGTTATTACGGACAGCGATCATGTGATCCTTTCCGCTATTCAGCCGGAGACCATCGCAAACCGGCTTGATACCAGAGCGGACGAAGCGGACGACTGACGAGAAGAGGAGACCTCCTATGAAACAATCCAGAAAGGGCCTGCTGCTTGTTGTGTCCGGCCCCGCCGGCGTTGGCAAAGGTACCATCAACAATACCCTGATCGAACGAAACAGCGATATTCGCATGTCGGTTTCGGCAACGACGCGTTCTCCGCGGCCAGGCGAAATCGACGGCGTTCATTACTTCTTCAAAACGGAAGACGAGTTCAGAAAGATGATCGATGAAGGCGCTTTTTTGGAGTACATGCATGTATTCAATATGCATTACTACGGAACGCCAAAGAGCTTTGTCGAGCAGGAGCTGGCCGAAGGCCGGAGCGTCATTTTGGAAATCGACGTAAATGGCGCTATGCGCGTCAAAGCGGCCTATCCGGACGCAGTTCTGATCTTTATCGCGCCGCCTTCCATGAGCGAACTGAAATCGCGCCTGATCCACCGCGGCACCGAATCGTCCGAGTCGATTGAACGCCGATTCGAAACCGCTTATCAGGAAATGGACTTTGTAACCAAATACGATTATGTCGTCGTAAACGATATTCTCGATCTTGCCGTCGCCAGAGCGGAGCATATCATTTCCGCTGAACGCTGCCGGGTTTCGCGAAACGACGAATTGATTGAAAAATTACTACAGGGAGGCAGGAGCGCATTATGATGAATCTTCCTTTGAACGAACTGATTGAGAAGGCGGGGTGCCGCTATATGCTGGTGACCGCCGTAGCGCAGAGAGCGCGCCAATTGCAGTCGGACCCCGAAAAGCTCGGCGGACGCAAACCTGTTTCCGTTGCGGTCGATCAACTCTATCACGACGAGCTGAATCTGGAATATCCGAAGGAATTCTATCAGGACTGACCCCCGTTATTTTGCGGGAACGTCATTCCCGTACGCATACGATATGATATGAATTCTTGCCGAATCCGCCCGGTTTGATTCCGTTGCGCTTTCGACTTGCACTGGCCCGCTTGCGGGCTATTTGCGGTTTTGGCTCAACTCGAAAACCGATCTGAAATACACGGAACAGCGCGATTACGCGCAGTCTGGCTTAGGAGGTGAACGGCATGGAACAAATCTGCGAAGTCATTGTCGATATTGCGCACGCAAATGTGGATCGCCTCTATAGCTATCTTGTGCCCGAAGGCATGCCCGTCCTTCCCGGCAGTCATGTTCTTGTGCCGTTTGGCAGCGGCAATCGTCAGCGAGAAGGGTTCGTCATCCGCATGCAGGAACCCGTTTCAGATGACAGTCAATTGCTCCAGTCCGAAAACGCCCCGGTACTCAAACGAGTTCTGCGCGTTATCGAACCCTACCCGATCCTGACGCCGGAGCAGATCGACCTCGCATTCTGGATTCAAAAGAGTTATTACTGCCTGCTCGTGGACGCGCTTCGGCTCATGGTCCCTTCCCAGTTGCGCGGCGGCAAAGTCAAAGAAAAGGTGGAACGCACCCTTCGGCTTGCGGAGCCCGACGCGGCGGTTGCGCAGCTTCAGACGCTCCTCGATAAAAACGGCAATCCGCGCGCACCCAAACAGGTTGAAGTACTGAAAACGCTGATCGAATGCGGCTTGGAAATGTCCCTTGGCGACGTGCTGGCATTCGTGCCGGATTCGCTGGGTGCAATTCGTGCGTTGGTGAAAAAGGGTTATGTCGTCGAGGACGGACACGTTACCTTTCGCCGGCCGAATATTACGGCGCTGACAGACGATAAACACGTTACACTGAACTCTGCGCAGCAGCATGCCGTAGATGCCATATCCGCCGCCATGGATCAAAAAAGCGGCACTCTGCTGCTGCATGGTGTGACCGGAAGCGGAAAAACCGAGGTGTATATGCACGCCATTGAGCGCTGCCTTTCCGAAAGCAGGCAAGCGATCATGCTCGTGCCGGAAATCTCGCTCACACCGCAGACCGTAGGTCTTTTTCAAGAACGGTTTTCGGATGGAATCGCCGTGCTCCACAGCCGCCTTTCCGCAGGGGAACGATTCGACGAGTGGCGCAGAATCCGTCTGGGCAAGGCGCGCGTCGCTGTTGGCGCCCGCAGCGCGATTTTTGCGCCGATGCAGAACGTTGGTCTCATTATCGTAGACGAAGAGCACGAAGGAAGCTATCAGAGCGAAACCAGTCCGCGATACGGTGCGCTGGAAGTCGCCGCCTACCGCGCCAAGCAGTTTTGCGCTCCGCTGCTACTCGGCAGCGCGACCCCCTCTCTTCTTTCCTACTATCGCGCACTTTCGGGCCGTTACCAGCTTCTGGAACTTCCTGAACGCGTTCAGAACCGCCCGTTGCCCCATGTTGAGATCGTCGATATGCGGGAGGAGTTTCAGGCGGGGAATAACGAAATTTTCAGCGGCAGACTCGTCACGTTACTCGACGAGTGTTACCAGAACGGTCGTCAGGCCATGCTGTTTATCAACCGGCGCGGCTACTCCACCTTCGTTTCCTGCCGCAACTGCGGGCACGTCGTATTGTGCGACGATTGCGATATCTCCATGACCTACCATAAGGGAGAAAACCGGCTACGCTGCCACTTCTGCGGATCGGTCAAGCCATTGCCCCATGTCTGCCCCGTTTGCCATAAACCGTTCATCAAGTATTTCGGCGTAGGTACGGAGCAGGTGGAAGAACAGCTGCACACCCTGTTCCCGAAGGCCGTTACCCTTCGCATGGATACGGACACGATCCGCACAAAGGATTCGATGCAGCAAATGCTAGGCGCTTTTGCAAAAGGCGAGGCGCAATTCCTCGTCGGTACGCAAATGATCGCCAAAGGACACGATTTTCCAAATGTTACGCTGGTCGGCGTGGTTGCCGCCGACGCAACGCTGATGATTCCCGATTACCGCAGCACGGAACGGACCTTTCAGTTACTCACGCAGGTCGCCGGACGTGCCGGAAGGGATGAAATCCCCGGCAAGGTTGTGATTCAAACCTATTCCCCCGCGCATCCTGCTATACGATTTGCAAAAAATCACGATTACAAGAGCTTTTTCACCTACGAGCTTGAACAGCGAAAAAAAGCTGTTTTCCCGCCGTTTTCGCTGTTCGTTCGCATCTTGTTTTCCGGCGACGACGAGACCTTGCTTTCCGACGGCGTATCCAAATACTCCGACGAGTTGAAATCAGTTCTCGACGAACGCCTTGGAAAAGCAGGCGAGCGCGATCTTTTACTCTACAGCGCTTCTCCAGCGCCAATCCGCCGGAAACAGCGCGCATACCGTTACCAAATACTGATCAAACTGCTTCGCACGGCGCGACTCAGCAGCGCGATCCAAACGATTTATACGTTCGCCGGAGACCATCGAAACGAGCTGTTTGCCATGATCGAAGTGAATCCGCAGGATATGCTATAAGGCCATGCATTCGCGCGATCGCAAACAACCGATGAATCCCGCGAACCTACAGGATGATTTATGAAGAATGCAGATAAAAAGAAATCCAAACGTGAAATCAAAGAGAAAGTATCAACCGAAACCGAACGCAGACCCGTAAACTGGAAACTCGCGTCAGAAATTCTTCACGGTTTCCGGCATAATATCGTACTTGCCACTTTGAGCGTACTCCTCTCCACCGCGTTTTCTTACGCGGTGCCCTATGTAACCAGCTTCACACTTGATTACGTAATACAGGGAACGGATCGGTCTACGCCCGCGTTCCTGCTTCCTTGGATTAACTTGCTCGGTGGCCGGTCTTTTTTTGCAAAAAATCTCTATCTCTGCGGGATCGCGCTGTTCGTTTTTACCGGACTAAACTGCCTTTTCACCTATACAAGGCGCCAGAATATCGCCGTCGCCTCGGAAGGTATGGCAAAATCCATGCGCGACCGGCTCTATCGTCATCTGGAGGACGTTCCCTACGACTATCATAAGCATGCGAGAACGGGCGATTTAGTGCAGCGCTGCACGTCGGATGTGGATACGGTCCGCCGTTTCATTCAGCTGCAGCTGATGGAGATCGTCCGTACGGTCGTCATGTTTGCGCTGGCCGCAGTCGTCATGTTTTCCATCAATGTGAAAATGACGCTGATCTCCATGGCGTTTCTGCCGATATTGACGCTCAGCTCGTTCATCTACTTCCAGTATGTGCGAAAGTACTTTACCGCGTCCGACGAAGCGGAAGGCGCGCTTTCGACCATGCTGCAGGAAAACCTGACCGGCATGCGTGTAGTCCGTGCGTTCGGCCAGCAAAAGAGCGAGATCGACAAATTTACGAAGCTTAACGCCGAATTTCGCGATAAAACCTACAAGCTGATCCGCCTGCTCGGTTTTTACTGGGGCATGTCGGACAGCGTAGGTTACCTTCAGATTGCGATTTCGCTCTGCGTTGGGGTAATCGCCGTTTATCGGGGGACATTTACGCTTGGCAACATCGCGCTTTTTACAACGTATGTTGCAATGCTTACCTGGCCGGTCCGTCAACTCGGACGTATTCTCGCGGATATGGGAAAAGCCGCCGTATCGTTTGGCCGACTCGACGAAATCCTTTCCGCACCGGTAGAGACCGAACCGGGCAAGGCGCTGGAACCGGACCTAACGGGCGATATTGTGTTTGACCACGTATGTTTCGGATACGAGCGTTACAACGATGTGCTCGACGGGGTAAGCTTTACGGCGAAACCGGGGCAAACCATCGCTATCCTTGGCGCGACCGGTTCCGGAAAAACCAGCCTTGTGCAGCTACTCCAGCGTCTTTATCCGCGGACGAAGGGAAACCTGACCATTGCCGGAACGGATGTAAACGACATTGCACACGATCATCTGCGCCGCAACATCGGCATTGTGTTGCAGGAACCGTTCCTTTATTCCCGAACGATTCTGGAGAATATCCGTATCTGCGCACCCTGCGCAACCGACGAGGACGTTTATCGCGCCGCACGGATCGCCAGCGTGCACGACGTAATCGAATCGTTTGAAAAAGGCTATGGAACGCTGGTCGGCGAGCGCGGCGTAACGCTCTCCGGCGGACAGCAGCAGCGCGTCGCCATTGCGCGTACGCTGATGCAACATGCGCCGATTCTGATCTTTGACGATTCCATGAGCGCCGTGGACTCGGAAACGGACGCGGCGATCCGTAAATCGCTGTTTTCCCTGAATCGCAGTGGGATCACCTTCCTGATTTCTCACCGGATTACAACGTTGCGTGAAGCGGATACGATTCTCGTTCTGGAAAACGGACGCATCACCCAGCAAGGAACGCATGCGGAATTGGTCCGTCAAGAGGGCCTATACCGGAGAATAGCCGAAATTCAGGACGCTCTCTCGGAAGGAGGCGAGTAAATTATGTATATTGAAGAACAGGATTTTGCCGCAAAGCGGATCGACTGGGGCGTTTGGAAGCGCCTCTACCGCTACGCGCTTAAAAATAAGGGATTGTTTTTTACCGTGATCGCAGCGCTGATTTTTGTTGCGCTGATCGACATTGCCTACCCGCTGTTTACCAGCTATGCCATCGATCATTTCGTCGTGCCGCGATCGCTGAACGGACTGGGTCGTTTTTCCGTGCTCTACGCTGTTCTCATTCTCGTTCAGGGTTCCGGCGTGATTACATTTATCACCTGCGCGGGGCAGCTGGAAATGAAGATTGCTTATGCGATTCGGCAGGATGCGTTTTTGCGCTTGCAGGAGCTTTCGTTCTCGTTTTACGACCGAACGGCGGTGGGTTACATTATGGCACGCATGATGTCCGATATATCGAGACTTTCGGACATGATCGCGTGGAGCCTTGTCGACGTACTCTGGTCGCTGTTTTTTTCCATTGGCTGCGTAATTACCATGTTTACGCTTTCCTGGAAACTCGCGCTGATTTCTTTGGCGGTTCTTCCGCTTTTGATCTACATCAGTATTCGTTTGCAAGCGCGCATGCTGAAACATCAGCGTGAAGCGCGCAAGCTCAACTCCAGGATCACGGGCGCATTCAACGAGGGAATCATGGGTGCTGTCACCACAAAAACGCTTGTTCGGGAAGAAGCGAACGCGAGTGAGTTCAACGAACTGACCGGTAAAATGAAGCAAGCCAGCATTAAAAGCGCACTTGTCTCCGCCTCGTTTTTTCCCATTATCATGTCGCTTGGCGCAATTGGCACCGCACTCGCGCTGACGCTTGGCGGAGCGGGCGTTCTTAACCCGGAAACCGCGTTCATCGGGGCGATTTCGGCAGGTACTCTCGTTGCTTTCATCACCTACTGTACGCAGTTATTCGATCCAATCCAGCAGCTTGCGAATATCCTTGCGGAAATGCTCGGTGCGCAGGCCTCGGCCGAGCGAGTCATTTCGCTGATGAATACGGAGCCGGATATAACGGATCGTCCGGAGATCCTTGCAAAGTACGGTGATATTTTAACACCCCATCCGGAAAACTGGGAACCGATTACGGGCCACGTCACGTTTGACCATGTTACGTTCCAGTATAAAAACGGCGAGCGCGTACTCAACGATTTTTCGATGGACGTCAAAGCGGGCGAAACAATCGCGCTCGTCGGCGAAACCGGTGCCGGAAAAAGCACCATCGTTAACCTGCTTTGCCGTTTCTACGAACCGACGGAGGGTTCCATTCGTATCGACGGAGTGGACTACCGGGAGAGGACGCAGCTCTGGCTGCAAAGCAATCTCGGTTACGTACTTCAAACGCCGCATCTGTTTTCCGGAACAATTCGGGACAATATTCGCTTTGGGAAACCCGATGCGACAGAGGAAGAAATCCGCCGGGCGGCTCGCCTTGTCCATGCGGAACCCTTCATTCTCGCACAGGAAAAGGGCTATGAAACCGAGATTGGCGAGAGCGGTGCCCGCCTTTCCACCGGCCAGAAACAATTGCTTTCGTTTGCGCGTGTGGTGCTGAAAGATCCTCGTATTTTTGTTTTAGACGAAGCGACGAGCTCCATCGACACGGAAACAGAACAGCTGATTCAGAACGCAATCACACATATTCTGAAGGATCGAACCAGTTTCATCGTCGCCCACCGCCTATCCACCATCCGAACGGCGGATCAAATTCTTGTAATCCGCAACGGAAGCATTCAGGAACGCGGCACTCACGAAGAACTTCTTAAATTGCACGGATATTATTATGATCTCTACACCCAGCAATTCTGTGAGGATCGAACGGCGGAATCGCTTGGGGGAACGCAGGAAGGAAACGCTGAAGCGTGACGATTTCATATTGGTCCCTATTGGTTATTTGCCCTCTTGTCTTCGCGGGAAGCTTACTCGACGCGGTAGCGGGCGGCGGAGGGCTTATTTCACTTCCGGCCTATCTGATTGCCGGACTGCCGCCACATAACGCCATTGCAACCAATAAGCTTTCCAGCAGCATCGGGACCGTCGCCTCGACTGCCCGTTTCATCCGGAATAAGTGCGTGGACTGGGCAACTGCCGTTCCTTCCTCCCTGCTTGCGATCCTTGGTTCCGTCGCGGGAGCGAACCTCGTACTCGCGATCGACGATAACGTGATTCGATACATCATGCTTGCGCTTATACCGCTGCTTGCCGTCGTAGTCCTTCGCAAACGGAATCTGGATGAACCGTCGGTCGTTCCAATCAGCCGACGCAAACAAATTCTGATCGTGTGCTTCGTTTCAATTGTCATTGGGATGTACGACGGGTTTTATGGCCCTGGCACCGGTACGCTTTTACTTTTGGCATATACGCAGCTGGTAAAGCTTCCCCTGCGTCTCGCAGCGGGCAATGTTAAGATTGCAAATCTTTCCAGCAATATCGGCAGCCTTGTCATTTTTCTGATAAACGGTCAGGCAATCGTCCCTGTTGGACTCATCGCAGCGCTGTTCGCAATTTGCGGCCACTTCCTGGGCGCCGGTCTCCTATTGAAAAACGGCGGAAAGATCGTAAAACCGTTCGTTCTCACCGTTCTCGGGTTACTTCTGATCCGATTGATTTACGATCTGGTAGTCGCCTAATTGAAAAGCGCCGCATGGACAAGAAATCCATGCGGCGCTTATTCTTGCCGTTTAGCGGTAATGTACGTTCATTGTTCCAAAGGAAACGTCTCCGTTGAGCAACAGAGTTTCGGAGGCATCCGCGTTTGGCTCGCCGCTGACCTGAATGGAACCAAACGACTTGTCGGATGCGATATGAAGACGAATCGTTCTGGGAATAATCAGTTCGAGTGTGCCGAACGAAACGTCTGCGTTCAGTTTCGCATTCGCATCCACGTGTTTGATCCCGGTGAGGTCCAGCTCACTCTTCCCAAACGATACGTCGACATCCCCTCCCATCAGCCGTTCAGCCGCAAAACGACGGTTCTCCTCACCAAACGTTAACTCATACCGGATAAAATCGTTCGTTTCCGAATAGGTGTTCTGTTTTTCGCGATTTCCATGGACATTCAGACCACAAAGGCCGTGCTTATGGGGAACCAGCGCTTCATAAAGGATCGACAGTCCGAGAAGAACAAGCAGGCTCGGCCAAATTACGCTCCAGGTAAGAACGAAGGTGACTTCGCCAAGGTTGAAAAGCAGAAAATATAATCCAAGCCCGGCTACCGCCAGACTGAAGACGGAAAACCGCTTGACCATCCAACTGATGCCGAGTCCAATCATAACGGCAGGCCATACGATACCCCAAATCCCAAAGGATAGATTCCCTACGCGCTGAATCAAGAACGCTGCGCCCAGCACGATTACAAGCACGGCAAACCAGATTCCGTCCTTCTTTGCCGTTTTCCCACCGTCCCAGGAAACAGAGAATTTTCCGTCGTCTTCCTTATTATTCTTCTGCGAATCCACGATGACTACTTTCGGTTCAATTGGTTTCACACCAAGCAGTTCGTCGGTCGAAACGCCAAGCACGTCCGCCAGTTGCGGCAAAATTGAAATATCCGGGCAGGAAACGTCGTTTTCCCATTTGCTCACTGCCTGAGCGGAAACCCCGACAAGCTCCGCGAGCTGTTCCTGTGTGTACCCTTTTTCTTTTCGTAACTGTACGATGCGCTTTCCCATTGATTGCTGTTCCATTTCATACTCCCTCTCTTTCATGGTTTTATTATTGCACAGAGAGAAACCCTTGAACATAGCCTGTTTTTCGAGTTTTGAAAACCGAATCAACCAATAGTAGATTTTTACTCAACCGCTGCTTTTCTTTACAGCACCGTACATTTCTAGTACAATACCATTGGTTGAATAAAGGAGGTTATTCCTATGGCATTACGTACAATCCGCACGGACGATGATCCGTGCCTTTATAAAATCTGCAGGCCCGTCGAAAAATTTGATGGACGCCTTGCCGATCTCATCGACGATATGTTCGAAACCATGCAGGCGGCGGATGGCGCCGGCCTTGCCGCACCGCAGGTCGGTATTCTACGGCGCGTTGTCGTAATCGACGCCGGCGAAGGCAAAGTGGAGTTGATCAATCCTCGCATTTTATTGCAGGAAGGAAATCAGGGCGGATACGAAGGCTGCCTTTCTTTTCCGGGCCAGCACGGCTATGTCGAGCGTGCCGACCATGTTGTTGTGGAAGGCAAAGACCGGCATGGCGTGCTCCATACATACGATACGAAAGATTTTTTCGCGCGCGCGGTTCAGCATGAACTGGATCATCTCGACGGCGTCGTTTACCTGACGAAAAAAACAGACCCGCCGGAAGGTTATTCCGAGGAACAGGAGCAGATGGAATGAAAATTGCCTTCCTGGGAACGCCGGATTTTGCGATCCCCTCGCTGGACATGCTGTTTTGCGAGGGGCACTCGCTTGCTGTTTTCACGCAGCCGGATCGTCCCGTCGGTCGGCATGCCGTTTTAACGCCACCGCCAACCAAAGCTTATGCGCAGGAACGCGGCATTCCTGTTTTTCAGTTTGAGAAGATTCGCCTGCCGGACGGCGTTCAGGCTTTACGGGAGTTTGCGCCGGATCTGATGGTGACAGCCGCCTTCGGACAGATCCTCTCGGCGGAAAACCTTTCGATCCCTAAGTTTGGCTGTATCAACGTGCATGGCTCCCTCCTGCCGAAATATCGCGGCGCAGCACCGATCCAGTGGGCGATTATCAACGGCGAAACCGAAACCGGCATCACGACCATGATGACCGACGTCGGTATGGACACCGGCGATATCCTGCTAACGGATCGAGTAAAAATCGAAACAAACGAAACGGCGGGAGAATTATTCTATCGCCTTTCTCTGCTTGGGGCGGAAACGCTTCGTCGAACCATTACCGCACTCGAAGCCGGTACGCTCCAAAGGATTCCGCAGGATGAATCGCAGGCAACCCGGTGCCCTATGCTGAAAAAAGAACATGGCAAGCTTGACTTTTCGGGTTCCTCGCTTTCCGTGCATAATCGTGTCCGCGGGACGAACCCCTGGCCCGGCGCTTATGCCCTATTGGATGGCGAACCATTGAAAATCCATCGAACCATACAATCCGAGCAGCCGAATGGCAAAAAAGCAAACGGTTATCTGAGCGGAAACTCAAAAGTAGGTCTTTTTGTCCAGTGCTCGGATGGCTGGCTGGAGATTTTGGAGTTGCAGGCAGTGAGTGGAAAGCGTCTCTCCGCGAAAGAATTTCTTGCCGGAAAAGCGCTGGAAGGAAAGGTGCTTTTGTGAGCACACGCAGACAGGCGCTTGTCGCGCTTTGCGATGTTACCGATCGCGGTGCCTATGCGAATCTGAGCGTGAAACAGCTGCATGCAAATCTTCCGGAGCGCGAGGCAAGACTTGCCGCCGCGCTTGTTTATCATACGCTGGATCACTTGCTTACAATCGATTATTATCTTTCGCATTATGTGAAAGGCACGCAGAAACCGCCGATTCGCGGAATCCTTCGCATGGGCGTATGCGAACTGCTTTTCCTTTCCACACCGCCACATGCGGCGGTTTCCGAAAGCGTTGCGCTCACAAAAGAGATTGGAAAGTCCGGCTTGAGCGGATTCGTCAACGCAGTGCTTCGTTCGATCGACCGGGACAGGGATCGTCTCCCCGCCTTTCCCTCGGAACCGACTCAGCGTCTTTCCATTCAATACAGCTATCCGGAATGGATTGTTTCGGAATGGGTCGAAGCCTATGGAGAATCGCAGACGGAATCGTTGCTGCGCCACACGGATTCTCCAATGGAAATTCGCGCGCAATTTCCCTTTTCGCGAGAGGAACTTATGCGTACGCTTCCCGTAAAAAGCGAAGTGAACCGCTGGGATTCGAACTCGATCCGGCTGGAACGCGGATTCGATATTGCATCGTTCCCTCCATTTGTGGAAGGCAAGTGCACCGTTATGGGGGAAAGCGCAATGCTGGCCTGCCGCGCGCTCGGGGATCCGACCGGTATGCGTGTGCTTGACGCCTGCGCCGCCCCTGGAGGCAAAAGCGCATATCTCGCCAGTCTGGCAGAAGGCAAGGTCGATCTGACTTGTTTTGAACTGCATCCCCACCGGAAGGAGTTGCTGGAAAAAACGCTTTTCCGTATGCACGTTGAAGCGAGCACGTTCCTGAAGGATGCATCCGAATACGATTCTCGTTTCGAACGTGTTTTTGACGGCGTACTGATCGACGCGCCGTGCAGCGGCCTCGGTTTGCTGAATGATAAGCCGGATATCCGGTACAGTAAATCGGATGCCGACGTAACCGCGCTTGCCAGCCTTCAAGCGAAAATTCTGAATACCTGCGCACGTTATGTTCGTCCTGGCGGAATCCTGATTTACGCAACCTGTACGATTTCGTGCCGCGAAAACGAGACGCAGATCGAGTCCTTTTTGCAAACGCATTCGGAGTTTTCTCTCGAGAAAATCCCGATTCCGCTCGAAAACGAGGGCCAGATCCAACTGCTCCCGCAGATTCACGATACCGACGGATTCTTTATAGCCCGTATGCGGCTTCCGAGTAACTCGCAGCCGGGAAACAGGAACGAAACAAGGTAAAATCATGTATTTAGCCGATTTAAACAAACAGGAGTTGGAAGCTCTCTTACACGATTGGAACGAGCCAAAGTACCGGATAAAGCAGGTGTACGAGTGGCTTAATAAGGGTGCGCGTCCAAACGAAATGACAAACCTTCCGGCTGCACTGCGTGAGAAACTCGCATCCGTTCCCTACGGCGGAGTCGAAATTGAGCGAAAACTCCTTTCCGAAAAAGACGGTACGGTCAAGTACCTCTTCCGTCTTGAAGACGAAAACCTTGTGGAAGGCGTGCTGATGCGCTATCATTATGGTAATACATTGTGCCTTTCCACACAGGTTGGATGCAATATGGGCTGTAAGTTCTGCGCTTCGACACTGGAAGGCTGCGTAAGAAACCTTCGCGTCGGCGAAATGCTCGGTCAGATTCTCGCGGTGGAACGCGATGAACCGCCGTCGGAACCAGGCCACCGTACGGTTACGAACCTCGTCCTCATGGGCAGCGGCGAACCGCTGGATAACTACGACAATGTGGTTTCATTTTTAAATCGAGTCACGGCGCAGGATGGCCTCCGTATCAGCCCCCGCAATATCTCGATCTCCACCTGCGGCATAGTACCGAAGATCGACGCCTTCCTGCAGGACGCGCCTCATGTTACGCTTTCGATCTCGCTGCATGCGCACGACGACGAGACGCGTTCCTCCCTGATGCCAATCAACAAGGCGTACCCGATCGGCGAAGTAATCGCCGCGGCAAAGCGGTATGCCGAAGCGACCGGCCGGCGCATCGTATTTGAATATGCGCTGATCGGCGGCGTAAATTCGTCCTTAGAGGACGCGGATGCGTTAAGCAGGAGGCTGCGCGGCATCCTTTGC
Organism: Eubacteriales bacterium; assembly: GCA_034933205.1. Taxonomy (GTDB): domain Bacteria; phylum Bacillota; class Clostridia; order Christensenellales; family CAG-138; genus UBA7703. The sequence goes on along the minus strand of JAYFNY010000044.1, from coordinate 42,687 downwards.
CACGTGAATCTCATCCCGCTCAATCCCGTACCGGAACGTGGGCTTGCGGGCGTGACTCGTTCCGAGGCGGACCGCTTTTGCCAGCGGCTCACCGAAAGAAATATTTCCGCAACCGTCCGTCGAGAAATGGGAACGGACATCGAAGGCGCTTGCGGGCAACTGCGCAGGAGGATACTGCATGAAATACGCGGCGAAAACTGACATCGGCAAGCGTGCGCACAACGAGGATAGCTTTCTCCTTCCCAAAGGCGAGACTCCCCCGCTGCTTTTTTCTGTTGCCGACGGAATGGGCGGCCACGCGGCGGGCGCCGTTGCAAGCAATATTGCGGTAGAAACTCTTGGCTCACAGGACGTCGTTTTTACCAAAGAACATGAGTTGGAGCAGTTGAAATCTGCCGTAGAACACGCGAATTTATCCGTTTTTGAGGCTGCCGAAAAGGATCATACGCTGCGAGGCATGGGAACAACGCTCGTTTCCGCATTGATCCTGGGGAAAAACTACCTCGCGGCGAATGTCGGCGACAGCCGTATCTATTATTTTAATGGAAAAACACTCGAACGCGTCACAATCGACCACTCCCTTGTGGAGCAGCTCGTACTCTCGGGTCTGATCACACGCGAAGAAGCGCGGTTTCATCCGCGGCGCAATATTATCACGCGAGCGGTCGGCCTTTCGCCGCTTGTCGATATCGACGTATTTGAACGCGAGTGGAACGTTGACGATATCCTTCTGCTCTGTTCGGACGGGCTTCACGGCGCGCTGGAAGAGAACGAAATCTCCGAGGTTCTATCATCGGAGCGCACGCTGGAAGAAATGTGCGACGTATTGGTGCAAACTGCGCTCAGCAATGGCGGAACCGATAACATCACTCTCATTTTAGTCCGTTGCGAGGAAGGTGACCTCGCATGATCGCATCCGGTACCATTGTTGGTCATCGCTATCGCATTGTCGAGTTAATCGGAACCGGCGGTATGGCGCATGTCTATCGCGCCATCAACTTATCCAGCCGTAAAGCGGTCGCCATCAAAGTTTTGAAGGACGAATTTCGAAACGACGCGGAGTTTCTTCGCCGATTCGAGCGCGAAGCACGCGCTGTTTTACATCTTTCCCACGAGAACATCGTCCGCGCTTACGACGTAGGCGAAACGGATGGCCTTCCTTATATAGTTCTGGAGTTCGTCGATGGCAAAACGCTGAAAGAAATTTTGGACGAGAACGGACCGATGCCTCCGCGCATCGCGGTTGCGTTGGTCGTTCAGGTGCTTGATGCGTTAGGCGCCGCGCATGCGGCCGGCATCATACACCGGGACGTGAAGCCGCAGAACGTTATCGTTATGCAAAGCGGCAAAGTTAAGCTCATGGACTTTGGCATCGCCCGCGAAGTTAATGCCAACACGGTTACCTTTACCGGATCCACCGTGCTTGGTTCCGTGCATTATCTTTCTCCCGAACAGGCGAAGGGACTCCCCGTCGCCGAAGGAAGCGATATCTATTCCACCGGTATAATGCTCTATGAAATGCTCACCGGAAAAGTCCCGTTTGACGGAGAAAACTCCGTAGCCATTGCGCTGAAACACATCAGCGATATTCCAAAACCACCGATCGAGCTGAACGCGAAGGTTACGCCGGCGCTGAACGATATTATTCTCCGTTCTCTGAATAAAGACATCAATCGCCGCTACGCTTCCGCCTCGGATATGAGCGATCATCTCCGACGCGCGCTCAAGGAGCCAACGGGCGATTTTGCTCGTTTCGGCCCAACAGCATCGAAACCGGCCTCACCAAAAAAACCAGTGAAAAAACGCCCGCATGGTACGCTCAAGATCGGCGTTGCCGTTGCCGCAATCGTTCTAATGTTGATCGGTATTTTTTTGGTTTTACGCGGTGCATATCAAAGCGACGAAGCGTCGTTTGAAGTTGTCCCCACCATTGTGGACCGCTCTTTGGATGATGCGCGCCAGAAGGTGGAGAACTTCGGCTTTTCTTTTGATATTCAGGACTATGAGTACAACGATTCCGTTGTAAGCGGAAATATTATTTATCAGACACCGGAAGCCGGAACCAAAGCCAAACACGGTACCACAATCTACGGCATCGTCAGTCTTGGGCCCGCTTCTCCCACCGTACCGAATCTGATCGGCCTTTCTCCGGATGAAGCGCGACATGCGCTGCAGGAAAGCGGACTTATGCTCGGGTCGGTCACATACCGGATTTCAGAAGTTGCCATCGGTTATGTCTGCGAGCAATCGCTGCCGCCGGAAACGGAAACAACAAACGGGCAGACGGTCGATATCGTGATCAGCGCGTCTTCCGAGACCACGTTTGAAATGCCGTATGCCATGGATCAGCCGCTCAATCTGATCCTCGATCAGTTGAGGCTTGCTTCATTTAACAATCTTTTTATTCGTTATGCGGATTCGGATATCGTTGAAGACGGCGTCGTCTATCTGCAGGATCCTCTGCCCGGCACCCAAGTCCTTCCGGAAACGCCCGTAACTCTAACCGTTTGCGGTAAGCCGACCTATGACTTTGAAGCGGACATTGCGTTTAATGTGGACGTTGACAGCAGCGGTACCAAAGTCGTTGCCGTGATGCAGGAAGCATATAACGGACTGTCGTATTACCGGATCCTTTTCGAAGACACACTTGAAAAAGGCGAAAAAGTACCCGTTTCGTTTACCGCATACTCCGATGTGGAAGGAACGCGCGAAGTGATCCTTTTCTGCGATGGAAAGGAAGTCAAACAGCAGGACTTCACGTTTACCGCAAAGGAGTCCTGATACAAGATGCAAGGTCGAATTATCAGAGGAATCGGCGGATTCTACAGTGTACTGCTCCCCGATAACACAATCGTAACCTGCAAAGCACGCGGACGTTTTCGAAACGAAAATCTCACCCCCATGGTTGGCGATCTTGTTGAAATATCGACGCCCGATACCGGATTCGCTTCTTTGGACGAACTGCTCCCGCGAAAAAACGCGCTTCTTCGCCCGCCCGTTTCAAATATAGACCAGCTTGTTATTGTCATTTCCGCAAGCGTTCCCAAACCCGATTGGATTCTAGCGGACAAGCTTCTTTTGCAGGCGCATACGCTCCGAATTGAACCGCTCCTGCTGCTCAACAAGATTGATTCCGGCGATGATTCGGTCGTCGCCATGTTCCAAAGCGATTACGCCCTGTTTCGAACGCTGCTTGTTTCCTCCCACACGGGCGAAGGGCTGGATCGTTTAACGGATGCTCTTCAAGGAAAGGTATCCTGTTTCGCCGGACAGTCCGCCGTTGGAAAATCGTCTCTTCTCAACGCGCTTTTCCCGGAACTCTCGCTGGAAACCGGTGATCTTGCCAAGAAAACCGCGCGCGGACGCCACACCACAAGGCAGGCGGAGCTTTGGCCTCTTTTAGGCGGCGCGGTACTTGATACGCCCGGGTTTTCTCTGTTTGAGTTGGAGGAACTCTCGCAGGCCGAGCTGAACGAAAGCTGGCCGGAATTTTCGGAAGTCTTTCGTAACTGCCGGTTTACCGGTTGCCGCCATATTTCGGAACCTGACTGCGCCGTCAAAGAATTGCTGAACGATGGTAGATTAACGCGAACGCGTTATGCACGATACGTGGAACTTTCACAAGAGATCGAACAAAGGAGAAAACACCGTTATGATTAAGATTGCGCCTTCCATTCTGTCCGCCGACTTTACAAATCTGGGTCGCGATATTGAACTGCTGAAAGAATGGAACGCAGATTGGATTCACTTCGACGTGATGGACGGCCACTTCGTCCCGAATATGTCGTTCGGGCCGGTCGTATGCTCCGCCATCCGGCCGAAAACCGAGCTCCCCATCGACGTTCACCTGATGGTCGAAGACCCAACGCGTTTCGTTCCGTTGTTTCTTCAGGCCGGAGCGAACGTCATAACGCTTCACGTTGAAGCGGAGAGGCACCTTCATCGCGCGCTTCAGCAGATCCACGAGGGCGGCTGTAAAGCCGGCGTGGTGCTCAACCCCGGCACACCCGCCGTTGCCGTAAAAGAAGTCCTGCCATTTTGCGACCTTGTTCTTGTTATGTCCGTGAACCCCGGTTTCGGCGGGCAGCAATTCATACCCGAATCGCTGGAAAAAATCTCCGAACTGCGCTGGATGATCGACGCGAAAGGTCTGCATACGGATATCGAAGTGGACGGAGGAATCAATCCGGAAACCGCAAAGCGCTGTATCGATGCCGGCGCAACCATACTGGTCGCGGGAAGTGCGGTTTTTCACGCTCAGGATCCCGCCTATATGATACAGCAACTGCGCTGCGGGAAATAAAAAAGGCCATCGGCCTTTTTTATTTCCCATGTTTTTCAACTTTTATGAAGAAACCAAACAACACCGCACTTGAGAAGAATCTCATATCCAACTTCCTGGTTCCCTTCATTCCTCGGACTTAAGAAGCGAAGTGAGCAGGTATGTATACAGCGGTTCGGATTCCTTTTCCCAGTTTGAACGCAAGCGCTGCGCCATATCACGCGTTGCTACCCGAAGCGTAAGTTCCATGATCACGGCGTTTTGTTCCAGCGCACGCATACGAACCAAATACCCTCCGGAGGGCAGTTCCTCCATGTCGGAAATCATCTGTGTCTCCAAAAGCATTTCTTCCCGGTGTTCCCGTGCGTAATGCTCCAGTTTCTCACGCAGGGATACCGGAAGACTCTCCACAAATTGATCCAGTACGTCTGCCCCACGAACGGAAACGCGGTAAGCTTGCCCATAGGCACGCGGAACGGCGGCAATAAACGCGTCTTCTTCGAGTTCATGCATGCAACTCTGGTAATCGAAATAGCTCATTACGTCGTTCTCCACCATGACGCGATAAAGCTGTTCTCGCGTAATCTCCATTTTTGACGCGCGAGCATAATATAGAATTGAAAGCTTATTCTTGGTAACTCCCTGTGCAAAGATCGGCATTCTTCTCCCCGTTCCTAATCTTTCATTCGCGAGGCAGTCCGATTGCGCCTGCAAAAATCCTCGCCGCGTCTTCCACATAAGCGGAACACGGGCGACGTTCGTAATAATCCTGCGTACGCGCTTCCGGAACACCTCCCGGCGTGGTCTCCACACCAATCAGCAAGTCCCTGCAAATCATGGAATGATTTTTCTTCTTGAACTCTTCCGCCAAGGCACGAACCTCCTGATACAGCTCGGCTTTTTGATCCTGCGCCTTCGGATCGTCATAGCCTCTGAGCAGCCCCTCCGCCATTAACATTCCGCTTACCGCGCCGCAAACCTCACGTAAACGTCCCATTCCGCCGCCAAAAGGCGATGCCAGCTTTGCTGCCGTCCGCTGGTCGAGCCCCGTCTCCTCACAGAATGCAAGCAACACAGACTGCGCGCAATTATATCCGTTTTCAAAGTAACTCCTAGCTAAAACCGCTTTTTCTTCTACCGTCAAAATGTGTGTCTTCTTTCCTTGTTTTGATTGTCTTATGGATCATAGCACACTTTTTGTCGGGTTGTCCATTCCGGCAAAATGAAAAAAAGGCGCGCCGTTTTCCATTCGGCGCGCAAAAGTCTGGTTACGGATTTTCTACTTGATGTCAAACGAAAGAACCATCGCTTCCACATACGGATACAATGCGTCGATATCTCCTTCCGTTGCAGTAAAGGTGATTACAAAGACGTCCGCGCTTTCCATCGTAATAAAATCCATCGTATAAAGGTTATATCCATCGCGCGTCCAGCTGTATACGTAGGACGCCATCTCTCTGCCATTGACCGAATCGATGGCATCGCTGAGTTTTGTGTAGTTTTCATATCCTTTTTCTTCTGTGGACCGGATCCATCCCTGCTGGAATTCTTCGACCGTATAACCCTGCGCATAATCCTTAAGTGCAACCACGACCACAACGTTCAGATCGTTCTCGTTCTGGATTTGGTATTCCTCCGGATAAAACGCAGCCGAGTTGCTCTCCCTCATCTCAATGGATTTCCAGCCGTTCGGATACTTCAGCGTAAATCCCGCTTCGTCCATGGTAAACTGTTTAAAATCGCCAAGATTCGCCGCTGTGGATGCGTCAACATCGCTGACGGTAAATTGAACCTGCGCCGCGGGCGTCTCGTTTTCGTTGATATACAGCTCGACCCAATACACGCCTTCCGGCGCGACCGCCGTCAGCTCCATTGTTCCGCTGATATAAATATCCGTTTGACCCTGTGGATCCAGATTGTAGTCGTCTATAACGTTTCCTTGCGTATCATACCATACGAACCGAATATAGGTATCCGGTTGTGTGTTGCGTAAAATTGCGGAAACATACCAAATCCCTATCGGCTTGACGGTATCGATCGTATCAACAGGCTTGCCTTCCGAGTCAAATTCCGAAGTCATGTGGGCGTCTTCCAGATATGCCTGCTGCACGCTTTGGGGAACGGCTTCCTGCTCGACGGGGATGATTTTAAATTTCACCGTCGCATCCGGATCCTCCCGTTCGTCCACAAAATACCGAACTTCGTAATCCCCTTCCGGCATCAAGCCGCCTGGCTCGATTGACGAATAAATATAGCGATCCGAAATGTTTCCGCTGTCAACGATGACCTCGTCGATCGTTTCGCCGGTCGAAGCATAGATCCATACGATGCGTACCTGTGTGTTATCCGGCGCATGGTTTAGAATAGCGGACGAGTATAAAGCGGATGCGTCTGCGGGGTAACTGGTTACGGTGTTCCCGGGTTTGCCATCCGCATCGACAGAGTCGGTCATGATTGCGTCGTTGATCTTTGCGGTACTAACGCTGAAACTGCAGCCGAAAGCCCCGACGGCCAGCAGAACAGCCAACATTATCAGGATGATTCGTCTCCGTGTTTTCATATCGGCTCCTTTCTTTTCGTAAAACGAAATTACACCATCCGGTGAAACAAGATCGGATTCGTTTTCCAATGAACCTCGGTCCCTCGCGCTGATGAATCAACATTGCTTGGCTTGGTAAGTTATGAAACGGAATAAATCGATACGAGATCTGGCTATCGTTTTCTGTATCTACATATTATCATATAGGAAAATAATTGGAATACCGATTTTCAATATGTACGAGAAAGCGCATAAAAGAGTCCTTTCTGCTTTCCTATCGATCGATTTTCACAATTGCAAAGGTCGTACATATTAGAAAAGAAACTACCCGAATCGGATGGTTCCTTTTTGAGCTACAATCACCTGGGATAAAGACAACGTTTTGCCCTTCTTATATTTTAGATGGCTCCGTTCGTGTCGGCAGATACCGCCCACCAAATTCTTTACGTGCTTTTTTCGTGTTCTTTCTAACGAACTCTGACTTTGCATTTGTATAAGCATCACGATTATGCTCAAATCGCTTTTTAAGTTCTAATTTTAATGTTTCATACTGCCTTGCAATATCGTGATGTGCTCGCAGATAGTCTCTGAAATACAGTTCGTCCCAATCTCCCGATGGCTTTACGTGAAGATGATATACTTTCTCGGCAAAACCACTTGAGGTATACCCTTTATTAAGGTCGATCGTTTTTTCTGATTCGTCTTGCGCCATTAAAATCCAACCAATGCCTTGCAGCAGGCGAACCATGTCATTTACATCGTAATCATTGTCCAATTCAAGCAGGATATCAACAATTGGTTTCGCAATAAGGCCTTCGACCGATGTGCTGCCAATATGGCTTATTCGGCAAATGTTTTGACCACATAACGCCTTTAAAAGATTGTTTTTTTCTTCTCTATACCATGCTTTGTACTCCGGATTATGCTCTTTGAGAACGATAGGAAAAAGTTCCCATAGTTCTTCGAGACTCATATCTTTCAGTTCTTTCACTCTATCGCCTCCTGCTCTATCTGATACCCCCGTGACTGATATCTACAATAAATTTTAACGCAAAATAAAAATCGTTTCTACGGAATGATTAATTCCTATAGAAACGATCTTGGTGCGGCAGATGGGACTTGAACCCATACGCTTGCGCACACGCCCCTCAAACGTGCCTGTCTGCCAATTCCAGCACTGCCGCGCACTTTGTAATTATAGCCGCCGGCTCCTTTATTGTCAATTCTTTTTCGTAAAATGAAAAACCGATTTTTTGCGGTTCTCCAGAGATGAAAAATACGGCCAAATCGTTGAAAATTCTCGTAGGATTTCGATTTTGTTTTCAAAACAGGGCGAATCGTCCTTTTTTATCCTTAGGAATCGCGCTATAATGTCCTTATAAATTTAGGATTCCCGAACCGGACTCCGTGTTTTGGAGGTACCCAGCATGCGAAATCTCACCATGTTGACCGATCTTTACGAGTTTACCATGATGTATGGTTACTTTAAAGAAGGCGTTCAGAACAACATCGGCATCTTCGACATTTTTTTCCGTCCCAAGGAGGATATTGTTTACGCCGTTATGGCTGGAACGGAAAGTCTGGTCGACTACATCAACGACATTCACTTTTCCGAGGACGATATTGCATACCTTCGTTCCCTGAAACTTTTTGACGAGTCGTTTCTAGACTATTTAAAGACGTTCCGCTTTACCGGAGATCTTTATGCCATGCCGGAAGGAACGGTCGTATTCCCATACGAGCCTCTCGTCCGGGTGCGCGCACCGATCATGGAAGCGCAGCTGATTGAAACGGCGATGCTTACGTTTGTTAACCATCAGACTCTGATTGCGACAAAGGCAAGCCGCATCTGTTATGCGGCGCAAAACGATTCCGTCCTGGAATTTGGCCTCCGTCGCGCGCAGGGACCCGACGCCGCCATCTATGGCGCCCGGGCAGCCATTATCGGCGGCTGCAACGCGACGAGCAACGTACTTACGGGACAGATGTTCGACATTCCTGTTTCCGGCACGCACGCGCATAGCTGGGTTCAGAGTTTTCCGGATGAGATCAGCGCGTTTCGAGCTTACGCCAGAGTTTTTCCAGATAGCACTCTGCTGCTCGTCGATACGTACGACACGCTTCGCAGCGGCGTTCCCAATGCCATTCAGGTATTCGACGAAATGCGCGCTGCCGGCCATGAACCGCTTGGAATCCGGCTTGACAGCGGCGACCTTGCCTATTTGAGCAAAAAAGCGCGAGCCATGCTCGACGCGGCCGGGTATCCAAAGGCGATCATTGCCGCTAGCAGCGACCTTGATGAATTTCTGATTCGCGACCTGAAAACACAGGGCGCCTGCATCAGTGTCTGGGGCGTCGGCACCCGATTGATTACGAGCGAGAACAATCCCGCTTTGGGTGGAGTTTATAAAATGAGCGGCGAAGTGATCAACGGAAAACTCGTTCCAAAGATCAAAATATCCGATAATCCTGCGAAGGTAACGAACCCCGGCTACAAGAAGGTGTTCCGCCTGTACGATAAGGATGGCATGGCGATCGCCGATTTGATTGCTCTCGATCACGAAACAATTGATACGACCAAACCGCTGCGCATATTTGATCCTGTTCAAACTTATAAACGGATGACATTAACGAACTTTACCGCTCGCGAGCTGCTTGTCCCCATCTTTATAAAAGGGAAGCAGGTCTATGTGTGTCCGGATATTCACGAGATTGCGGCATACGCAAAGCGGGAACTCGCCTCGATGTGGGATGAATATAAGCGTCTGCTTATGCCTCACACCTATAAAGTGGATCTTTCGGACAGCCTGTATGATCTCAAACAAAAGTTACTTCGTGAAACGACCGGAGACCATTCATGAGGCGTCTGCTGCCCCTCATATTGGCTCTGTGCTTCTTTCTTTTTGCCGCATGCGAGGATGCCAAGCCGGTGCTTTCCGGCACTCCAACGCCCGCTTCCACGCCCACCCCGCTTCCGGATGCGTTTACGGCGGAAATCACCGCGCAGCCGCTGCCGACCGATCTGCTGGGAAACGAAATCTCCTCCACCGATCACTATTGGCAGTATCTTTCTTTCGGCGAACTGCGCATATATGAATATGGCGACGGAACCTTTCTGGACGGATTATGCGTAAACGCATATCCTGTTTCACTGGACGGCGTGCTGAATATTGTGTATCGCACCTCCGACGGAAAAATCTGCGGAATCGGAAAGATCCATAACGCTGCAGGCGGAACGCTGCTGGAAACCGGAACCAACTCCATCTATGCGGAAATCAGCACGGATATCAACGTAACGGAGATGGATTTCAATCTGGAGATTGAAACACCGTTCGCTCCCGTTTCGGAAACACCGGCTCCATAATATTCGAGGAGCCATGCGAGCATACCCTTTACCGTTTGATTGAGTCACCGTCAATCGTCGGTTTTACGCGTTAGGCTAAGAGAAACAGAGTCTTTTTTATCATAGACTTTGCTCCATGCGCTGAACGAAGCGTAAAACAAATACGCCAAAAAGACCCGCCCTTGAAAGGCGGGTCTTCGTATAAGACAATTGATTTTACAGCTTCTTGAGCAGACCGACTTCGTCGTTGAATTCGTTGATGAGTCCGTCGATTTCGCTCGCCTGCGCATGCATATCCGTCCAGTAGTGTTCGTCATACCATTGCTGGTTGATCTCTTCGTAGGTCTTACCCTGCTGTTCCACCCAGGTGTAATACTTGAGGTTATGTACACGTTTACGAGCTTCGTATGTAAGCTCCTCCATAACATCCGTGCGGATGCCATGCAGGTGCTCGGCATAATCGGCGGACGCCATGACGGGCGTATAAGCGCCATCCGCTTCTTCGAGTTCCTTGATACGGCTCGTATACATAACGGAAGAATCGGTACCGACGGTGGCCAGCACGTCATGCTCGGTCAGCTCATAATACTTCGCCATCTTAATGCAGCAAAGCAGATTCGCAATACCGGAAATACCGAGCAGCGGCAACTTCGCAACGAAATCGGCCGGTACGCCCACCTGATCGATCAGGTGCTTCTGTCCAACCGGATCGTTGAACAGGCGCAGCAGCTTCTGACTGTCTTCGTCGTCAATATCGATCACCATGTCGGTGTTCTTCACATTATGGATCCACGGAACGTGCTTGTCGCCAATACCTTCGATGCGGTGGCCGCCGAAGCCATTGTTGAGCAGTGTCGGGCACTGCAGCGCTTCGCCGACGGCGAGCTTTGAATTCGGATAAACTTCCTTCAGATAATCGCCGGCAGACATGGTTCCTGCGCTGCCGCTCGTAAACGCGGCGCCCGCAAAACGATCGCCCTCGCGACGAATCGCTTCGAATGCTTCCTCAATCGCTTTTCCGGTTACCTGATAATGCCAAACGCAGTTGCCCATTTCTTCAAATTGATTAAAGATAACGACTTCCTTGCGGGTGTTTCTCAGCTCCCAGGTCTTGTCGAAGATCTCTTTCACGTTGCTCTCGCAGCCGGGAGTCGCAATGATTTCACCGGCAACGGTTTTCAGCCATTCAAAACGCTCTTTGCTCATTTCCGCCGGCAGGATCGCGATAGAATCACAGGCAAGAAGAGCGGAATTGTATGCGCCGCCGCGGCAATAGTTACCGGTACTCGGCCATACGGCTTTGTGATACGTCGGATCGAACTGTCCGGTTACGAGCCGCGGAACGAGACAGCCAAACGATGCACCAACTTTATGGCATCCGGTCGGGAACCATTTTCCGGTCAGGATGACGATCCGCGCCTTTACTCCGGTCAGAACGGACGGAACTTCAATAAAATTCACGTCGCCGAACGTACCGCCGAATTCTTTCGGCTCATTGTGCCAGGAAATGCGGAACAGGTTGAGCGGGTTGATATCCCAAAGTCCAACGTTCTTCAGCTTTTCCTTGATCTTGGCGGGAATCAGATCGGGGTTTTGCATCTGCGCAAACGTCGGGATGATAATTCCCTTTTCGCGTGCTCTTTTAACGCTGTTTTGGAGTCCCTTCGGGTTCTTGGTCAGGTCGATCATATATCTCTCTCCTAAATAATATTATTTAGATAACACACCTTTTCCGTTTACAGCATACAACATCGCAATTCGTTTGTAAACCCAAAACAGACAAAAATATGAAATATAATTATGTATTCTAACTTTTTGTTTGGTTGCCGTTTCAACCGATGTTTTTCGCCTGAAACGCCAGCATCAGATCGACCGATTCCCCATAACTTTTCGTTCCGCTTTGCTGCGAGTTATGCTTCAGGTAAGCGTCGTTTCGTTTATCCGCGCTCTCTCGGATTTCGCCTTTGAACGCGCTCCAGTAGGCGTCGTAATCTTTCAAATCCCGCCAGATCGCATCTCCGTAAAGCGCAGTCGCCGCAAGATAACGTTCGCTATCCGCGTGGTAAAGAGCGTTTCCCGCAAGAATCAGCGCATTCATCAAACCGGAATACTGAACGTTTGGATCCTGCGAAGAAAGGCACGCAAGATAGGCGGTAAATTCCGCCTCATTTTCGCTTGCCAGGCCGGTTTGATGCGCCATTTCATGGGCCGCGGCGTGAAAAAGAAGAAGCGGATGCTGATCCGCATTGACGTTCGGTTCCGCTGTAAGGCCGATGTAGATCCCCGCAATCCCCTGCCAGGACAATCCACGCGACCAAAGCACGCGTTTCGCGCGCGTCGTGTCCGCCTGAAAAACAGGATACCGGGCGGAAAGCGCGGCATACGCTTCCGGCAAAGCATTCATAATCTGTTGGTTGGATTCAACCGGAGAAAAAACGCCGTTCCGGTCCTCCGGAAGCGACGCACGCAGAGCACGCGCCTTCTCCGCTGTCTTGAGCACGAAATCTTCCAACTCGTCTACGGAACGCGAGGTAATGTTTAGCCCCATCCTTTTCGAAAGCGGTTCCCGAAAGTAATTGAATCCCCATGTGAAATAAAAAAGGTTCAGAACAATCGCGGCCGCAAGAAGCACGGACGTCAGCGTTTGCAGCAGTCGCGGAAAAGTGATTCTTCGTAACGCCGTCTGCAGAATCCGCCAAATGATCAGCGCAGGAATAAGCAGCGCCAGCGCATAGATCAACAGCTCGGCTATGGAAATCGGCACCAGCGACGTAACGGCTGAAATTGCGCGCCGGATGCTTTGATAAACCGTTTCACTGTAGTGGGTCTCAATCCAGTCTGATCGGTTGGCAAGCAGGCTCGGCCAACTTAACCCAAGCGCGCCAAGTGCAATTGAAATGGAGAGCTTTGCAATCGTTTTTCGGATGCAAGCCGGCCTATTGGCAGTGAAACGGCAGTTGAGCTTCTGATCCATGCGCAGATTATATCACGAAACCTTGGAAAACGTTCGCACGGTATCGCCGGTTTCTCTGGCGAAAATCGATGCATCGTGGTAGAATACGCAAAGAGGTTTTACTATGGAAATTGGTCTTTCAACAGCGAGTTATTTCAGCAAGATGCAGATTGAGGACGCGGTTCTGGATATCGGCGCGCATGGCGTCGGTCTCTGCGAAGTATTTCTCAACTCGTTTTCCGAATATGATCCCATGTTTATCGAGTTGCTAGCCGAAAGGCTTGGCAGCGCGAACCTGAGCGTATTTAGTATTCACCCAATGAGCATGCAGTTCGAGCCGCAGCTCTTTTCCACCCATCCCCGTCAAAGAGACGACGCCTGCCGTATTTTCGAGCAGGTTCTTGCCGACGGAAAGCGACTTGGCGCAAGCCACTACGTCATGCACGGTCCTGCCCGTTTATTCGGCGGGGTAAAAAATATCGGACTCACGCGCATTGCGCCAATTTTTATCGAGCTTTGCGCACTGGCTGCGCAGTATGGCATTCAATTGACGCTGGAAAACGTAAGCTGGTGTTTATTCAACGAACCGGAATTCGGGCCGCGTCTTCTGGACGCCATGGGCGGCGGACCGCTCCGGTTTACGTTGGACGTAAAGCAGGCCGTCCGCAGTGGACATGACCCGGTGGAGTATATCCGCGCCGTCGGCAGCCGCATTGCAAACGTCCATATCTGCGACGCGACGCCGCAAGCGAACGGTATTGCAAAATACGAAATGCCGGGGTTCGGTCACTACGATTTCGTCACCATGTTCAATGAACTCTCTGCTTTCGGTTATCGCGGACCTGCGTTTATCGAAGTCTACAGCGATATGTATCGCGAGATTCCGGAGCTGTACGAAAGCTACGCGCGTATGCAGGCGATCTGCTTCCGTTCCGAACTCGGATCAATCATCTGACTGTGGTTTTGTGAAGTACGCTTTTCCGGCGACTTATAATATGTTAGTATAAGTAGTAGCGATTCTGTTTGGAAATAGATGAACGAACGTTAATCTGTTTCGTTCTCATGTTTCGTTCTGTAGGAATCTCAAGGCCGATTGGAGGTTTTTTTATGATGGAACGTTATACGGATGAATCCTGGCGCCAATCCATGCGTCTTCGCCTGGATTTTAACAACATGATGTCCGACCAGCTGGGCAACCGTGGCATCTACCGCCGCGAGCTGGAAGGCATGCAGCAGCAGCTCGACGCGGCCGTAGCAAGTATGCGCGCAAAGCGCCCGATCATGCGCTGGCGGGAACTGCCCTATAATCAGGATGAAATCGTCAAATCCATTCTTGAGGACGCAGCTCGTATTCGAGAAACATTCGATGATTTCGTCGTGTTGGGTATCGGCGGAAGCGCGCTTGGCCCCATCGCCGTGCAGCAGGCGCTGAACCATCTGCATTATAACGATCTGCCGCATGAAAAGCGCGGAGGTCCCCGCCTTTTTGTGGAAGACAATATCGATCCGGAACGTATGGCCGCCTTGCTTGACGTGATCGATGTGGAAAAAACCTGTTTCAACGTGATCAGTAAATCCGGCGGAACCTCCGAAACGATGAGCCAGCTGCTGATCGTATCCTCCATGCTTCATGAAAAACTCGGAGCCGACATCAGTACACACTTAATCGCCACAACGGATGAGAGCAAAGGAAACCTTATCAAGATCGCGCGCTCCGAGAACCTGAAGACTTATTTCATTCCGGAAGGCGTCGGCGGACGTTTTTCCGAACTCTGTCCTGTCGGTCTTCTGGCAGCGGCCGTTTGCGGAATTGACATTCGCGAGCTTCTGGCAGGCGCGGCATATATGGACGCAATCTGCGACGGCCAGCGGGACGTTTGGAAAAACCCCGCATTCATGCTCGCAGCGCTCCAGATCGTTGGCATGAAGCGCGGCTGCAATATCAGCGTTATGATGCCCTACGCGGACTCCCTTCGATACATGGCGGACTGGTATGCCCAGCTTTGGGCCGAATCCCTCGGTAAAAAGACGGATTGGGACGGAAGCATTGTCAACGCGGGACAAACTCCGGTTAAGAGCCTCGGCGTGACCGACCAGCATTCGCAAGTGCAGCTCTACACGGAAGGTCCGTTCGATAAGATCATCACTTTCTTGGCGGTAGGTCGTTACCGCAGCGAAACCATGATCAGCGACGGATACTTCGACGTTCCGGATGTCTCGTTCCTTTGCGGACACACGCAGAACGAGTTGATCGCGGCGGAATTCCGCGCAACGGAATATGCCGTCAGCAAGAGCGGGCATTTGAATCATACGATCCGGCTGCCGGAAGTCAACGCGTTTACGGTTGGACAGCTGCTCTTCTTCTTTGAACTGGCCACGGCATTTGCCGGCGAGCTGCTTAATATCAACGCGTTTGATCAGCCAGGCGTGGAGGAAGGGAAAAAAGCGACCTATGCATTGCTCGGAAAGCCCGGCTATGATGAAAAGCGTACCGAGCTTGCCTCCATCCCGGAAAAGAACGAAAAATTCATAATTTAGTCGCGAGTATGGTTACGATTCGTCCCCTTTCAACAACCGATTTCGACGAAGCGAAGAAGATTTGGGAGTTGCGTTTTCACGACTCCCTTTCCTTTATTGATTGGTTTTTTACGAATCGTTTCTCCCCGGAAACATCGTTTTGTGCGGTGGAGGACGGCCATATCGTGAGCATCGCGCACGGCTTTCTCATGCAACTTCGTATTCGCGGCGTCATTCTCCCCTCGCTGATGGTCTCCGGTGTTGCGACAATGCCGGGTTATGAGGGCCGCGGGCTCATGAAGCAAGTTCTGTATGCCCAGTTTTTGGAATGCAGGAAACGCGGCATCCCGCTGGCGTTTCACCATCCTTCGCACTTCTCCATCTATCGTGCAATCGGCGAATACCCCTGTTACGACGCCCTGTTTCATACGCGCGAGTGCGATCCGCCGACGCCGGTTTCTTGGGATGCGGTACCTTCCGCCTCTGCCCTGCTTTCTGTTTATGAGCAGGCGACGAATCGTTATAACGGTTGCGTGATTCGATCCGTTTCCGATATGGAAAATCGGATTCTGGACCTTACGAGCGACGGAACCCGTTTTCTGCTCCATACGACGGGCGGCTTACCGGACGGTTATCTTTTTGCTACGCTGGAGAAGGACGGCACGTTGTATTGCGAGGAAACGCTCGCCGCATCGTCTTCCGCTTATACAGGGCTCGTATCGCGCCTGCCCCGAAACACGGTCGTAAAGCTTCCGCCGGACATTCCTTTACCGGGGCAGCTTACTCCGTGGGGGGTAATCATTCCGATCGACGTACCGCTTCTTCTTCGGGCACTTTGCATCGAACCCACACCTTCCACAATAGAAGTCTTTGACGAAACGTTGCCATGGAACAACGGTGTATTCGATTGCAAAGGGAACCGTGTATACACAAAACCTGCGCATTCCCTTTCCACCGGACGGCTGATGCAGTTTCTTTGCGGATATCTCCCGTTTCCGAATTTGTTTTCGGAGCAGATTTGTTATTGCGCAGATGAGTACTGATCGTTACCCATTGTATCCGGATTGTAAATACGCCGACGCTGGATTACACGTAGTCGAAAAGAATTATATTCAATTTTATTCTCTGAAAAGGAGTATTTATGTACGATATCGTTTCTCTCGGCGAGTTATTGGTCGATTTTACGGCGAACGGTATATCCCCTGCCGGTATGCGCCTGTTTGAGCAAAATCCGGGCGGCGCGGTTACCAATCTCGTCTGCGCAGCGGCCAAGTGCGGCGCGAAAACCGCATTCATCGGTAAAGTTGGAAAAGATATGCACGGCGCGTTTCTGAAGCAGTCCATGATCGACGCCGGCGTCGATATGCACGCTCTGATCGAAGCGGACGACGTGTTCACCACGCTCGCTTTTGTCGCCTTGAAACCCAACGGCGAACGTGAATTTTCTTTTGCCCGGAAACCGGGCGCGGACACGCAGCTTCGTGCGGATGAACTGGACCGCGATCTTTTGGCCGATACGCGTGTCTTCCACACCGGATCGCTCTCTTTAACGCAGGAGCCATCCCGTTCGGCGACGTATGAAGCAATCGATCTTGCAAAGCACGCCGGAGCGATCATTTCGTATGATCCAAATTATCGTGCGTCGCTCTGGAACAGCGAGGCGGAGGCAGTCCGCTCGATGCGTTCTCTGATCTGTACGGCGGACATCATCAAAGTTTCCGATGAAGAGCTTCCCCTCCTGACCGGGGAAACCGATCCCCATAAAGCTTCGGACAGTCTCGTAGAACAGGGCGTCAAGTTGATTGCCATTACGCTTGGCGCGAAAGGCGCCTTTATCCGGGTGGGTCAGGATTTTCGGCTTGTCCCAGGATTTTGTTCCGAAGCAATCGACACCACGGGCGCAGGCGACGCGTTCTTTGGCGGTTTCCTCTACCGGTTCCTTTCCTCGGGAAAATCATTGCGTGAGATTCAGCTTGACGACGCGGCGGATTTTGCCCGATTCGGCAATGCAACCGCTTCTTTATGCGTCGAGCGCCGCGGCGGTATTCCCGCCATGCCTCAGCTGGCAGAGATTCAACGTCGTATCGGGAATTAAACCAACTGAAATACAAAAGTTCCGCTGTGAATCAGCGGAACTTTTGTTATATTTTCACCGCATTCATACAAAACGCTCATTAAATACTGATATATCGAAAACAATACTTGTTGTTTTTTAACATTTGCGTTATAATTATTGTTATATAGGAGGGTTGACCACATATGATGAACGAAAGGATTTCCAGAATACGCGATTATATTCAGTCGCGCGGCGAAGTCAGCGTTTCCGAGCTGCAAAGCCTCTATGCCGGCTATTCCTCCATGACGATCTGGCGCGATCTGAAGCAGCTTGAGGAGCAGGGTTTTATCCGCCGCGTGCACGGCGGCGTAATCTCGATGCAGTCATCCTCGCTGCAGATCGAAGGCGTATACAGTAAGCGCGCGCGGGAGAACATCCGTCAAAAGATCGCAATCGCCAAAGCCGCTTTGCAATATATCCATCCCGGACATGCAGTTTACCTTGACGCCGGCAGTACGCTGATGGCGCTCGCCAATCACATGAATAACGACCGCTACACCATTATCACAAGCGGAGCGAATATCGCCATTGAACTGTCCCAGCGGCATACTTGCGACGTATTGCTCACCGGAGGGCAAATCAGCGAGAATACGCTCTCCTGCTCCGGTACGCAAGCGGAGCAGTTCATATCCAGCATCAATATCGATCTTGCCCTTATGGCCCCATCCGGCTTTTCCCAGCGAAATGGTTTTACCAGCGGGTCGCAGAGCGAGAGCATGCTGAAACGCGCAGTGATTGCGAAAGCCGCAAAGGTCGTAATGCTGATGGACGCCTCGAAGATTGGCCGGTCACTTCCGTTCACGTTCGCTACGCTCGCCGATATCGATACCATTATTTGCGACACCGCGCTGCCCCCGGAAGTAGCCGCCGAAGCAAAGGCAAACGGCGTAATCTGTATTCAAGCCGAACCATAATGATAGCCGGATGTGAGGATAAAAAATCAGGCGGAGAATCTCCGTCCGTTTTGTTTCCTATTTTTGCTTTATTCTCTCGACATGAAATCTAGGGATTATCCCACATAGGTCTTGTGGACATACGCGCTGGTATACGCCCGAAGCAAGGCGCCGTAATCCGGCGTAAAATCCAGGATATCGCCTACGCGATACGGTTTTGCACGTGTCAAATCCACAATTAAGTGATCGGAACTGGCGCCGATGATTTTTACTTCGGGATCGCGAGGCGTAAGCCCGTCTGCGACCGTATCCTGCCGGCCTATTTTGCAAATACCGCGGACCTGTTCGCCGAGGCTCTCAAAAGTCGGATGCTCTCCGAATGCGTTTGCGCCGCTTTCACCAATCGGTACGGATGGTTTTCGCTGTACTTCGATCAGCTTTGTCGAAAGCGTGAACGCATCCCCATATAACCCGTTCATCACGCGGCATGCGGCAGTGTCGCTGCCAAGCAAAATCGATTCCCCGAGCCGCAGATGATTGATCCCATCCGGAACCATCCCCCGTTTCAGCAATCCCAACGAGCTGGAATTCCCTCCGGAAACAATCGGGAGTGGCAGTCCGGTATGTGCGCGAAGCTCGTTTGCAATGCGGCAAAGTTCGCCAAGATTGTTCTCGTCCGGAATAATCGCGCCATAGCAGGTAAGGTTTGTGCCAACTCCAATGAGGTCGATCCCTTCCTCCTTTTTTGCTGCATCCGCCGCCCGAAAGATCTCTTCCCGATTCAGAAACAACAATCCTTCGCGCAGATCGCCCAAATCGATCATCAGAATAATCGAATGCGTTCTTCCGGCCGTTCTTGCGGCGCTGCCCAAAGCATGAATCGTATCGATTTCAGAAACAAGACTGATGTCGGCAATTTTAACCGTTTCCTCCGCTTCATCCGGGGATGGGGCGCGAAGCAGCAGCTTTGGTTTCTTTGTGCGAAGACGCAGCAGATTCTCCGTTCGAGCATCGGCCAGCATCGTTGCCGCGCTGTTTTCTAAAACCTCCGCAATCCTCTCGTCCGCGCAGACAACCTTTGTGACCGCCGCAATGGAAATGCCATTTTCGGCGCAGAGCGAGCAGAGCATATCTGCATTGTGTTTGATTTTTTTCAAGTCGGCGCAAATCTGCGGATAGATTGCCATACAATCGGCCTTTCGATTCGTCTTTATTATAGAAAGCGGAGCGTATCGCTCAATAGCGTTTTCGCCGCTTTCGGATTCGTTTTGGAAAGAACGCCGATGGAAGCCATCACGTACTGTTCGTCAAACGCCAGACGCATTTCGCCCGGTTTCGGGTAGAGCATTGCACCGCTTATATTGCTGTCTGCAAGCTGTCGCAGGATTTTTTCCCGTTCCGGCAGGTGTGTCAACGCACCTCCTGTGGCAATCAACGTTTTCACCTGCGAGAGGTCTTTCCCTTGCGCGGCTCTGGCGCGGCCCTGCGGCGTGTAGTAATGCCTGATCTTTCCCGCGTGGCGTGAAATCGCCGTCAACCCTGCTTCCAGGCACAGCCGCGCCGTTAAGCAAAGCTGTTCCGGCGATTCCGGAATCGGACGATAATCCGCCATTACATTCGCAACATTCAGCGAAAGCTCCCTGTTGAGCTTTTCTTCACCAATGAGATCAATCAGTCTGCGCGCATTGATAAAAAGGCCAAGATCGCCTTCCACCGTACGTTTGTTAAACGGTTCCGGCGCGGTCATAAGCTGCGCGATCTCCTCCGAACCTTTCGTTACCGAATGCACGTCTGTGGTAGCGCCGCCGATATCGAGTACGATCAGATCGCCCAGTTCCTCGTAAAGAAGCAGCGCTGCCTCCATAACGGCTCCCGGGGTAGGCAGAATTGCGCCCGTTACCATTTCCCGGATGTGTTCCATGCCCGGCGCCTGAACGATATGCTTCTCGAACGCTGCATGGATGACCTTCCGCACCGGTTCGATATTCAGTTCATCCAGCTTGGGATATACGTTTTCCGTAATATAGCATGGTACGTTCGCACGTTTAAAAATAGCCTGGACTGCGTTTTGATTCTGTGCATTGCCGGCGTACAAAACCGGTGCTCCCGTTCCTTCGGCTGCAAGAAGCTCCGCGTTGTAACATGCGGTTTCCCGTTCGCCGCCGTCCGTCCCGCCTGCAAGGAGAATGAGGTTTGGCTGTATCAACCGCTGTTCGGCAAGGTCCGCGCCTGTGAGTTTGCCTGCCGTGGTCTGCCGTACAATCGCTCCCGCGCCGAGCGCAGCCGCCCGAGCCGCATGAACCGTCATGTCGTAGACCAGACCGTGAACGCACATCTTCAGACCGCCTGCCGCGCTGGATGAGGCAAGCATTGCGCCATATTCCAACTTTTCTGCGCCAAGTTTCTCCGACAGGTCGGCGATCGCATTGCACAGGCCGACGCGAACGTCCCCTTCCAGAACCGTGGTCGCCGCCTGCCCCTGCCCTAGAAAGCGCGGTGCACCCTCCAGATCGTCAAACGCGTTGACAAGCGTTGTCGTCGATCCGATTTCCGCAATCAGAACGTCGGCTTTCATATTATCGTCCTCTGCGACGTTCCCGTTCTTTTACCAGAAAAGTCGCCACGTGATTACCGTGCGTGCCTCTTCCGAAACCCGCATCCGCGCCAGCCGCTCTCGCAGCTTCCGCCTCAACCTGCGTTCCGCCAGCTATGAAAATCAGTTTGTCCCGAACGCCCATCTCCCGCGCAATCTGATCGATCCGAGCGATGTTTTTATAATGGATGTCATCGTGCGAAATAATCATGGAAGCAAGCATTGCGTCCGCATTGAGTTCAATCGCCGCACCAACAAGTTTTTCCGGCGGAACGGATGTGCCGAGATAATGCACCTCGACGCCATATTTTTCAATGCCGCCGTGCTTGATATCGATGATCTCGCGAAGCCCTACTGAGTGCTCGTCCTCACCAATCGTACCGCAGACAACACGCAGCGGCGTTTTCTCGATCGCGGCGCGCAGTTCGTCCTCGTCCAGAACATCCGGATCGGGCGGAATCACAAGCGAATCGACATCGATATTGAAATCGACTTTCCCTTTCAGCTCGATACGCGTACCTTCCGCGCGATGTAAAATCTCGCGCGAGATTACCGCGATCTCCTTAAGCCCCATACGCCGCGCACACTCGATTGCAGCCGCCTCGGCGATTCTCTTTTCTGCGGGAAAGCAGAGCGTCAGCAACACCGTTCCGTCCGCAAGCCATTCCATCTCCGGTTTCATTTTCTTTGCATTCGGCTGCGCGAACTCTTTGACCGCGTCCATACGAAGATACACATTGTCGTCTTCATCCAGCTCGTCGATATAGACAATCTTCTCAGGCCTTTCAAGCGTGCAGCCGCCAATGAGCGCCGCAGGATCGTCCGGATCGCCGCCATACTGCAAAACGTTATTGTATCCAAAGTGCGCGGTAACAGGCGCCATATAGTCCGGTTCCCGCTGAACAACCGTACCGGCTCCAATACCGCCTTCCGGCTTTCGCGCGATCCCGTCCCCGTTACGCTCCGGGAAAAGCCCGCTGTCCACGAACATTCCGCTTTCAACGGCGGCAAAATAACCGCCCTTTTCTACCATTTCCTCCAGGAACAGCACCGCCCGCTCCGTCAGCTCACGCGCTTTTTCTTCCAGATATCCTTCCTTCTTCAGTTGCACCATGTCCATCAGCCCATCCAACCCGACCAGCGTCTGTTTGGCGGTATCGCAGGCTTCAATGTTGTAGATATGCCAGGGAACGTTTCGTCCCTCATCCGGTGTGATGGTGGATTGGATGTCCGCACTGGTAAGTTTACTCACAAGCATATTCAATACATGCGTTACCGTTGCTTCCCGCGTGCTTGATTCGATATACTTCGTGTTCATCTGTGCCCGCATGCGGTAACCGGTGAAGAGTCGGCGCAGAGCGACCGCATAGGGCAGGTCCATATAAACGCAAGGTCCTGGCGTTGCGGTCGGCGGCACGGTGGAAAGACAGATATTCTCTTTCGGTACGCCGGCTTTCCTGCTGAATAACGCATTGATCGCGTGCTGAACCATGAGTTCCGGCATAACTTTCCAGGCGTCCCTTGCAGTCGCGTTTGCATTGTGCGCGCCGTCGATCTGCGCCATGTTCGCCCAGGCGATGAGTTTCTTGCTTTCCGCCGCATCCACAAACGAGCGCACCATATTGATATTACGATAGATCACGTTATACTGCGGATCCTGATGACAGCCGTTAACGCCTTCCTCGGCAAACATAACGGCAATGTCCGGCCCGGCTACACCGCTGACGTAACTATGATAGTTGATCGGCCTTCCCACCTCGTCCTCAATCAGATCGAGCGCCTTTCGCTGCGCGCGCACCTGTTTTCTGGAAATCGGTACGCCGCCGCTTCCCTGCGGGGTCCCTTCGATCAGTCCATCGAAATGGCTCTGCCCGGAAGTTCGAATCACCATGATATGATCCGCGCCATGGTGCGCAGCCATACGCATCCGCCGAATATCGTCCTCAAACCGCCCGCTCGCGATTTCCGTCGTGATGACCGGCATCGGCTGCGGATCAACATCGCCAAAGTAGTGCGCCGGCGGTAACGGAACACCGTCCCTGAGCGGCTTACTGCAGTCGCGATACGTAAACGGCCCCATAACGAGGTTTGGCGCCGGTTCGCGCCAGCTCCATCCTCTGCGCCGGGGACGATAGTTCTCCAGGTTCTCCAGTATCTTGGAAACGTCGATATTTTGATCCGGCGGTAACCGATAATCGCTCATTGTTTCCCTCCGAAGAGACGATCCGCCTCCTCCATCCGCGCAGGATCCAGCAACGCAAGGCCCGCCTCGCGAACGTCAAGCCCCGTTTGCTTTGCATATCGATAGACAACATTACCTGCGCCATGACCAAGGAGATTATGCTCTATGCAGTTTTCCACAATCGCCTTCGCTTCAATCGAGGAAAAGCCCATACGCAGAAGCACGCTCCGCTCGATAGCAGGCGAAGTATTCCTCTTAGCAAGATCCAGAAGAGGATCGACAAGCCGGCCGGTCAGTTGCCAAAATCGATCCTTGAGTTCCTCGTCGCTCAATTGCGCAAGATGCGCGCGTCTATTCAAAAAATCGTCTTCGCGTCTTACCATATTGCCTCCTGCGTTTCTAAATGAAGCATCTTTAATGAAGCATCTTTTTATTAAATCAATCGTTTAGCGGTAAATGTTGTTGCAAGAGAAATGCTACTCTGACTTCAGCGTATCCAGAACAAACGATTCCTCCGTTCTGGTTTCTTCCGCAAGAAATGTTATGTCGTCTTTTGTCGGTTCGTGATCGACCAGGGATGCCGCGTGGCGAATCAGCGAACGGCGCATATGGTTAAGGTCCACTTCCACAGCGCGCAGTAAGGACGCTCTGGACGGAAGAACAATATTCTCACCCGGTACTTCATCCTTCGGATCGCCCAGAAACACTCGTATCCCGTTTTGCCGTGCAAACGAAAGCTGCGCGTTTCCATGTTTTCCGGCGCCGGTATACTCCGTTTCCTGAACAACGACGACTGCGCTTTCCGGCAGTTCCTGCGCAAGCGAGATCGCCGCGGCAAGGCTCGTGTTGCCCGCCGGCCCGCGCTCCATGCCTTCCAGACGTGCAAGCAGTTCCGTCGTATAAAATACTTCGCCCTGATTCACCGTAACGTAGCGATCCATATAGCGTAACGGCCGCGCCGCGCTTCTCGGTACATCGCTGCGATCCGGCCAGATGGAAAACGGCATCCCAAATCCCGTGTGCCCGGTCGTAAACGATTTCCTGTTGAATTGCGTATCGCTTGCCATATGAAGCCCCTTGAGGTTTACACTCGCGGCAACGACCTGCGGATGGCAATTCGCTTTCCATAATCCCCGTGTGGTACCGGTTAAATTCCCGCCGCCCGCATTTGTGCACACGACCATATCCGGGTCTTTTCCCAATTGTTCGCGGCACTGTTTCGCAACTTCCCATCCCAGCGTCTCGATTCCCGCAATACCAAAAGGCGTATAGAGAGAAGCGTTGAAAAAGCCGGTTTCCTCCAGCATACGCAGCACGGTATAAAACAGTTCCGGTCCGACCGTAAGCTGCACGACCTCCGCGCCGAGTGCTTCGCATTTCCTCGCCTTTTCGATTATCTCCGGCTGACCGACTCCACGGGAATCGTAGCATTCCTGCACGACGATGCAGGGTAAGCCGCTCTTTGCGCAGCAGCTCGCGACCGCCGCGCCATAATTCCCGCTTGTAGCCGAAAGAGCGCCGGGATAACCCATCCGTTTCGCGTGATGAATGCTGGTGGCAGCTCTTCGAACTTTAAAGCTTCCGCTTGGATTCGCCGCCTCGTCCTTGACAAAGATCCGCGCGCCATACCCGTCTTTACTTAGTTTCCGCACCAGCGCGGTGATGTTCTTTAATTCCAGAAGCGGCGTATTACCAATGGCAAAACCGCGCTGAATCGCGATAACTTCTTCAAGAGAATACCCCGTGGCAGCCATCATGGCTTCATAATCGAACGCGATCGATCCGCTTTCGAATCTCTTGTAGTCTACGCCGACCGCCGCGCGGATAATCTCCGGCCTGCGTGCCATGACCGCAGAATAGCAATTATCCTTTGTCATTTCGTGTCGCCTCCAAAGAGAAAATGAAACGCATCGTCTCCCGCTTTCTGCAACTCCGGTATGAAGTCGCCGAAGCTATGCGAATAATGCGGCGACTCCTCGACAAGTTCGCCGGTAACGACTCGTCCCGTACGCGTGGTCACGCTCGCTTCGCCGCCGACAACGGCGTCCGCCAACAGATACCCTTTTGTCCAAAGCTCCAGCGGAACCGTTTTCGTGTCCTCCGGCAGCGCGTCCGAACGCTCGCTTGACGTCAGGACGATGCTGTGGATCCGCACCCAATCTCCTTTTTTCGCCACAGGAATCACCTCCCCGATCGTATGAATTACTCCAGAATGCCTTCTTCAATCTGTTCGCGCATGTCCCCCATGATCGCGTGCGGAACCGGCAGGTCGATCATGGTCTTCAAACCGGGCCGCGCATTGACGATATGCGGAATCATGTTAACACACATGGCGATCGTACCGATCCCTCCGTTGACTTCCGGCCGTATCGCCATGTTGACGGGCGGCGTCCCTTCCAGCGTAATCGAATCCCCCGTCTGTGTTCCTTCAATTTCCGGTTCAATCTGCTGCGGATGTATCATATCGATCTTCACTTTTCCGTCCACATAGCCCTGCCCGGTCATGTTCACGCCCGCCACATCCCCTTTCTTTGCGAACCCATAAGGGGATTTCCGGTCTACGCTGGTGACGATCGGTTCCATTTGCTGAGCGGAATAGTCCAGCTTCCAGCCAAGAGCCTTAGCGATCATACCAATGCTTTCCCCGAACCCGACATGTCCCGCGATCTCTTCCTTCCGAACACCTTCTTCAAATGCGCGCAGGCTAAGCCCAACGCCCTGCTCCCGCATCACAAGCGGGCCAAACGGGGAAAGTGAATTTACACGCTTACAGGTTACTTTTTCGACTTCCGTCATACAGCCGCTTAAGCAGATCGCCAGCAGGTCCATCATGAGTCCCGGGTTGATCCCAGTGCCAAGCACGCTCACATGATGTTCCTTTGCCGCATGATCGATCTCTTTTGCCAGAACCGGCTCTTTCACAGAGGGAAAACTCATCTCTTCCGCCGTACTGATCACATTCACACCGCGCTTGATAACCTGAAGAATCTTTGGATAAACATCTCTCGTAAATGAATCCGTAGCGATCAGGCAGACATCCGCGCCATGTTCCGGCAAAGCCGTATCGATATTCGAGGTAACAAAAACGTCCGGCCGATCTCCGCGTTCCGTTTCAAGCAGGGTATAAATGCTCTTCCCAACCCGTTCGGGATGCAAATCACAAACGCCCGTAATTTCTACGCCCGTTTTCTGAAGCAGCACCTTTGCTATTCCGCTGCCCATCGCGCCGAACCCCCAGATTGCAACCCTGATCTTCCGCATGAGTCCCTCCCGGCTTTACGCCAACGTATGCAATTGTAACGATATGCTGATTCGCGTCTGTTCCTAGAGTGATCCGATCATAAAAGAAATTTTTGAAAAGTGTTACCAATTACGTGATATCGAATTTCTAGCAAAGGACTATTAGAGGATTCGCCGTGGCGTAAAAAAGTCGCTTTCGGTGAGTCCGACTTCTTCTATGGCGCGCTCCACATAGTCCATATTCCCAATTTGCAGCCGGTTGTGACAATCGCTCCCCATCGAAAACAGGAGTCCCGCTCCCTTTGCTTTGAGAATCATTTCCATACGAGGCGCGCGCCAGAGCCCGGAAATTTCAAGCGCAACGCCGTACTTTTTGCAAAGCCCGATTACGGCATCTTCCCACTGTTCAAGAAAACGCGTGCCGTAAAGTTCGTCGTAGGACGGCAGAACCGTAGCATGACCGAGGATTTCCACGCGTTGGGTGGAAAATGTCTTTTCGATCATTTGAATGATATATGCAAGATAGTAGCGATTCATATCAGAAGAGTAGTTTTTCGTATATTGCTGCGTATGGCCGGAACGCCGAGAAAAATACGGTCCAAGGGGAACGAACCCACCGCGCCCGTCCGGCATATTATGTACGCTTGCAATGATATAGTCCACTTGATCGTCCATTTGGTCCGGCAGGTTGAAACGATGCTCCATATTGACTTCCGCACCACGATAAACCGGATAACGGGAAAGTATCTCCAGATAGGTGCTTACGTCGCTCAGCGTATAAATTCCGCAGCAGAACAGATGATCCGAAACGCCCAGAATATGCCCCTGTGCCTGTTCCACTTCGATCAATTCTTCAATCGGGAACTCCGCGTCGGACATATTCGTGTGGGTGTGCAGGTCGTACAGTTGCATTTCGGTCTCCGTTTCTCAATCCACTTGATCTGTCGTAGCTCTTCCATCCCATCCGGCGTTCCGGGGAAGCCGTGCGGTTTTTCCGGCCCGGCGCACAGAACAAAAAAATGTATAAACGCGCTTTGCGCCTATACAATATACCATGAACTTCTCCCGTAAACAAGGGAGCTCCGATTAGTTTCTATAAAATACGCGAAACGATACGCAGCGATTCTCAGCGATTTTTAACGACTTTTTGTGTGAATTGAAGCATCTTTCTGCCCGGCGGATACAATCGTACCGGTCTAAAAACCATATTCTACTCGAAGAGCATCCTCGCGTTTTGCCCGGTATGCAATCAGCTCCGCCGCCACGCTGACGGCGATCTCCGCAGGCGTTTCCGCACCGATCGCAAGTCCGATGGGTGCATGCAAACGCGCAAACTGCGCTTGCGTTATCCCATCGCCGAGCAGCCGTTCCTTCGTCAGAGCGATCTTTTTTTGACTGCCGATACATCCGATATAGCCGGCTTCGGAACGAAGTACCCAGCGCAGAATCTGATAATCCTGTTCGTGACCGCGCGACATAACGATCACATGATCGTTCCCGGAGATTCGGAGATTCGATTCCGCCTCCGTATATTCGCTCAGCAGCACCCGCTCCGCTGTTGGGAATAACTCTTGAGTCGCAAATTCCGTGCGGTCCTCAACGACCCAGACACGAAAACCGATCAGGTCGAGTTGTCTCGCCATAGCCTGCGCAACATGACCGCCTCCGAAAAGAAGTACGCGCGGTTCGTTCAGAAGCGGTTCAATGAAATACTCCTCTTGTCCCGTTGCGCTGCAACCGAATATCGGCGTTTCCGGAACGTTGCTGAATCCATATTTCGCGCACACGTCATAACCGCTGGCAACAAACGTTTCCCATTCCCCATGGCCAAAATCGCTTATGAGAAACCGATTCTCGCAGGATTCGATGGAATTCCGAATTTCCGACGCCAGCGATATACCAGCCTCCCCGGCAAACAAACGAAATAGGATCCGGACGCTGCCGGATTTTCCGTCTTTTTCATCTGCGTGGATTTCATAGGAGCGCAAGCCGCATTCCCCGGTCCGTATCAGTTCGAGCGCATCTTGCCTTGCGCGATACTCCACAACCCCTCCGCCAACCGTACCGACCATTTCGCCGTTTTGCAGGACGGCCATAGCGGTTCCCACGCCCCGAGGCGCGCTGCCGGAACGGGCAGCAATCGTCGCGAGCATCGCGGGCCGGCACTCATGAAGTTCATGAAGGATCGCATCCATCTGCCGTTTCATAAGAGGATTCCTCCCTTTCTACCGTTATCCCGTTTTTGCTCGCAGTATGTCTTACACAATTTGCAGCGTCATTTTACAAAAGCGGCTTTTTGAGCGCAGGATTCGCCGCGTTGAATACGATCATTCCAAGCTTTTTCTTTTGCACATATAAAAACGGCAAATCGATATCGTTCCCATGAACCAGCAGCCCGTTCAGTTCATCATCCGAAGCTGTTCTTCCTTCGCAATCGTTAAAATACGCTTTTGCATCCTCAAAAGATCGCAGGGGCTGAATATGCTCCTGCTCGAACGTTTCATACGTCAATGGAATTTCCGCGTCGCGCAGGAGATCCAGAACTTCATGAATGGTCTCCTCCTCCTGCGCCGACTCGCGCGGAAAAATCAGAAACGTTTTTGCGCGCGAAAGTTCGCGCACCAGCGGAAGCACAATCTCCGCGCCACCAATATCGTAAAGCACAAGCGCGTCGAACAGTCTGTCCGGGGAATAGGTTGAAATGTCGCCCAGCATGGCGACAACATTCTGCGGGCAGCGCGCGCGAAAAGCGGCGACTGCCTTCGGGTCGCTTTCCATAACCGTTACCTGCTCAACATGGTAGGACAACCAGATCGCCAAATCGCCCAATCCTCCTCCCGCGTTGAATACGCGCGAAGAAGGCGGCAGATACGCGGAAATACGCTCCGCGATCCAATAATAGAATTTACTCTTGCCCGATGCGTCGTTCATCCAGCGAATTCGTTCGTCTGTCCAGATCGTTCCTTCCACTTTTTCGTCTCCTGTCATTCCCCCGCTCGATTCCGACGAGGTTCATCCCTCGAATCGTATCTTTTCCGCCCCGGCGCTTTCGATTAATTCCTTATAGCGAAAGCAGTCTTTGTCATGATCGTTTACGATTCCTGCCGCCTGCAGAAAAGAATAGATCGTTACCGACCCGGCATAGCGCATTCCCCGCCGCTTCATATCTGCAGCAATCCGGTCGGAAAGCGGACTTGTCGTACGATGGGTTTCTGCGGTACTGCATAGGATCTTTCCGTCGGAGAAGCTCCATAAATAGGTACAGAAAGAACCATACTCCTTTTGAATCTCCATTACGGCGCGTGCGTTACCAATTGCCGCTTCTATTTTACCGCGACAGCGAATAATACCCGCATCCTGCAAAAGAGACTGAACCTTTTCCTCGCCATAGAAAGCGATTTTCTGAACGTTGAAATCATCGAACGCCGCACGAAATGCTTCCCGTTTCTTTAATAAGGTGATCCACGACAAGCCGGCTTGAAACAGCTCGAGCAGGAACAGCTCATACATCGGCCCATCGTCGTAAATCGGTGTTCCCCATTCGCTATCGTGATATGCGCAGTAGAGTTCGTTCTGCTCGTTTACCCAAAGACATCGCCTGTGCATAGCAACAGATCCTCCTGAAAAACTTGACAGGTTTTTATTATAACACACATGTTTCCCGATCAAAAGTACCGCCGCGTGCAAACGCGGCGGTACAGAATTCGCGGGCCAACCGATGCAATGAGTGCGTTTTACGGCGCCGGCGTAGGCGTTGCATAGATGGCGACATTCGGTGTAGAATCGATCCCGATATCTCTCGTACCGTCATCGTAGATGTTCTGCTTTTTTTGAAGCTCCTGCCATTCTTTCAGAATCTCGACCACACGCACCGCGTCTTCCGACGAGAACGTGCGATAGCTCGGATTCATCGAAGCAATCGTTCCATCGCTCGCATAATAGACTGGGCTGCCGTCGCTTGCATAATAAACGACATTGCCCCAGGACGAAAACGGAATGGAAGATCCGCTGGCCACAGCATTCCCCATGGACGCTGCCTGCTCGGCAATGACTTCTTTTCCGATGTATTGCCCGTTCTCATCGTAAGCGCGCCCGCCCCAGTTCATATATACGCAGAGCGCATTCGGGTCCGTGGTTGGCTGGCTGCGCGAGATGATATCGATCAGCTCATTCGCCAGCGGTTTTATCGCGATATCATATTCCGACTGTTCCCCGATGGAACGGTTGAAGTAGAACGATTTGAACTGCTTTGTCCCGTTGGCAAGCGGCACGTTGTAGATACTGAACGTACAGCTCAGATATTCCGAGGAGGATACGAACGAATCCGAACGGTCGGACATTTGCTTGAGTAAATCAAAATACTCATTTGTACTGTGGCTGTTCTGCCACGTCATCCATGCGGCGGCAGCGGTCTGCGTCCCGCGGTTGATATCATAGTACTCAATGTACCGCTGATCGCCGACATACCCCTCTATATTCAGAGCCCCGTACGACTGTCTGTCTTCGAGGGAATAGTCTTCCGCATCGGAATGCTGACTATATGTCCAGGAAGGAACGATTCCATATTTCCCGATATCGTCGGAATATGCCTGCAGAATCGGCTCATACTGCTGGTACTTTGGATTATATGCATCGAAGTTCTGCAGGTAACAAATGCTATCCTGCGTCGGAACCGAGCGGATCGCTTGCGAATATTCGGTGTTTTCATCCCGCAGCATATTCAGCGTGTTGCTGTTGGCAAACCATACCTCGCGGCTGATCTTGCGCCCGTCTTTCAGAACGACCGTTACCGGTTCATAGGACGTATATTGCCCGTCCGCCGTATAACCGCCGGCATAGCCCTTCGCATCGATCGAATTGACGTTCTCCCGCAGCGACGTAAGCACATACTCTTTGAGTTCCTGTTCGGTAAAATGAACCTGTGATACGCAGAATTCGTCATAAGGGACCAACCCATTATTCCGATTTGAGCCGGGGAACTGGATATAGGATACATTCTGAATAACGGGAAGGTCATATTTCAGCGCATTTACGGGAATCTTGATTCCGAAGTACATTCCAACGGCAAGCGCGGTGGGAATCAACGCCCAAAGCAGCGAGCACATTGCCTTTTTCAGATTCCGAATTGCAATGATCTGATAGATCAGATAAAGCGCGACCGCAGCGGCAAGCACGATCGCCAAATTCGTTACGGAGATATTAATCGCGCCGGAAGCAAACAAAATCCCAATCGGAAAGATCAGCAAGCAGGCAAAGAACGTTTGCAGTTTTGAGTTCTTTGCGCTATGTTCGGCAACCTCGGAAGGCCTGCGCACAAACAGCAGGCACGCAACCACAAGTTCCACGGCGGCAACTACCAGCGAGTAAGCAGCATTTCCAATATGGTACAGCTGTGTGCCAAGCATTTTGCGTGTAAATGCAACAATCTGTCCGGTCGCCACATTGGTCACCGGCGAAAGATACCAGGGAAGATCCAGCCAGTCGATCATGCTGAAACGCGAAATGACGCCACGCGCAACAACGAACTGCACGAACCGCGGAAGGCCGAGGATGATCGCCGTCAGAGCGATATTGGTCAGCCAGGTACCCGTAAGGCTCATCGCGATACTCGCCGCGGCGAACACCAGCATACCGCCGGCAATGCAAAACGGAACGGCAACCAGCGCGTAATCCGGCACGAACGGCGTATGCGACAGCGTATACACGATCACGCTGACAAGAACGCTTGCCAGTACCGTCGCCGCAAACCAGGTCAGCGCGGCTAACATGACCGCCCAGAAGAGCTGTTTGCGCGAAACCGGCAAACTATGGTAAAAATCGCTTTCCGAGCGCCTGTTTAGAAAAGAAAATCCATCCATGGCGAGTACAAGTCCGCCGACAAACATATAAACAATGACCGGGAAAAACATCTGCCGGAAACTCGGGATGCTCGAAAGATTTTCCTGCGTGCAATACTGCAAGGATACGATCATGCTGGCAGCGACGCAAAGAACGAGAAGGATCAGCGCGACCCGCGAGAGCCTGCGCAACGATTCCAGATAGGGTTTCATACGCGGTTTCCTCCTTTCAGCGCCGGTTCCTCAAACGAATAGCCGAGCGCCTCCATTTCATATAAGAAAACTTCTTCCAGCGTCAGCGGCAGAATTTCCAGAAGAAGCGGGTTCATCTTGGCAATGACCGCCTTGCTTTTGGAACTGTCGCCGCGAATGATGAGATTCGCAACGCTCCCCTGCTTGTTGAACGCAAGGATATCCAGTTCTTTAAAGAGCGAACGATCGAACTCCTGTGCAAAAGCAACCTGAACTTTAAAAAGCGTGGTCTTCAGGTTCTGCACATCGCTTTCGAAAACGATGCCGCCCTGGTAGAGCAGCGCAAGCTGATCGCACGTATCCTCAAGTTCGCGCAGGCTGTGACTCGTAATGACCGTTGTCGAGCCGCGCTCGAGCACGTCGTCATAAAGCATCCCCTTCACAAGGTTTCGCATTACGGGATCCAGACCGTCGAATGTTTCATCGAAAAAAACGTAATCCGTCATCGCGGAGAGCGCAAGGATCGTTGCCGCTTGCCGGCGCATGCCTTTTGAAAACGTATTCAGCTGACGCGTCGCATCCAGTTTGAACGCTCCGCAGAGATCCTGAAACCGTTCTCTGGAAAAGTACGGATACATCGACTCATAAAGGAGCGCCATTCTGGCAAGATTGCTTTGCGGTAAAAAATAGAGTTCGTCCGAAACAAAGACGCTGTGCTGTTTCACGGCAGGATTGTCGAATACTTCTCCGCCGTTTATGGAGATATTGCCTTCGTCCGGTTTATAAATTCCGTTGCATAACCTCAGGAACGTACTTTTTCCGGCTCCATTTGCGCCGACCAGGCCATAGATACAGCCTTGTGGAATATTGCAGTTGAGGTTGACGAGCGCTTCCACTTCGCCAAATCGTTTGGTAAGTTTTCGAGCTTTAATCATAAGTTCAGCCTTTCATTTCCTTTCCGTACGCAATATGAATCGTTTGAACCACCCGTTCAAACGGCACCCCCGCCGCGTACAGTTCCTCTGAAATCTGTTGAATTTCACTCAACCGCTCCAAAAAACCTTTGCCGACAATGCGCGCGGCTTCCACCGTGACAAAACGTCCGTTCCCCGGCGCGCTTACGCAGATACCGCGACGCTCCAACTCGCTGTATGCTTTCTGCAGCGTATTCGGGTTTACGGAGAGTTCCTGGGATAGCGCGCGAACGGACGGCAGCTGGTCGCCTTCTTTGAGCACGCCGGATGCGATCAGTCGCTGGGTTTGAGAAATAATTTGCTCATAGATTGGCACGCGTCCAAAACGGTCTATTTGGAACATCCCGCTACCTCCCTCTCTGAATGATACGTTCAGGATAGTGTACTATCTGTTATAGTACACTTGAATATTAAACTGATCCGCTCTTTTTGTCAAGAGTAATGTTGTTGAAAATCCTATATTCCTATACAAATTCGCATTTTGTTCAAAATACGTCGACAGAATGACAGGAAAATCCATATAATGGAAACATCATCCTCTCTTCAAACATTTTTCGATCTGTTTTTCACTACCCTTTCCGTTAGAAAGGTGCTATTCTTTTGGGCATGGAAAGAAATTGGAACGATCCCAGCAAGAGCTCTCCGGAATACGACGCGCCCAAACGAAAAAGTCGCATTCTGCTGATTACGGCGCTTCTCGTTCTCTTGCTTCTTTTTGTCGCAGGGTTACTGATCCTGCGCGGCATAGATTCTGCACAGACTGCGATTTTGCCGCCGGTAACTTCCTCGAACAGCGAAATTCCAACCGTTACGCCAACTCCGGCCGCTTCTTCCGCGCCAGTCGGATTGCGAGTTACGTTTCTGGACGTCGGCCAGGGGGATTGCGCGTTTCTGGAGTCGCCTTCCGGCAAAACGATGCTGATCGACGGCGGACCGGAAAGCGCGTTCCCCGCCATTGACACGCTGCTTACGCAGCGTGGTGTCTCGGGGTTGGATGTGGTGATTGCCTCCCATCTGCACGCGGATCATATTGGCGGACTGATTCAGGTGATCGACGCCTACCCCGTCGGGATCTTTTACGATCCACCGTTCGACGCGGAAAGCGAAGTATATTTTGAACTGCTGGACGCTATCCAGGAGAATCACGTCGTTACGGCATCCCCGCTTGCCGGTGCGGATACGCTCCTCCCCTGGGATGCTTCGGTCGAAGTACGCGTGCTCGCCCCCTATCAGACCGTCTATTCGGATTTTAACGACACCAGCTATATCCTTCGTATTTCATATGGAGAAACCTCCGTCCTTTTTACAGGCGATGCGACGGCGCTTGGCGAAAAACTCGCGCTAAAAGCGCTGCCGAACCGTTACTTTCACGCAAACGTTTTAAAAATAGGGCATCATGGATCGAGCGACAGTACATCCGAAAAATTTCTGGAGACGGTCGCCCCCTCGCTTGCGGTTATCAGCGTCGGCAAGGGGAACGAATATGGCCTTCCGGACCAGGAATTGCTTGATCGCCTAAAAAGCCAGGGTATAACGGTACTTCGTACAGATGAAGACGGAACGGTTACTCTGCTCCTTGACGGAACGAACGTAACGGTGGTAAAATAGCGTTTATCCAATATATAGGCTGTGAAGGGGAAAAGTTCCGACCTTACGCCAAAGAGAGCGCCGTCACCGGCTGAAAGCGGCGCACGTAATCAGGAACGCAAAGTTCGCCCCGGAGCCTTGCCGGTGAACGACAGGATGTTCAGTAGTCGGCGACGGGCCCGCCCGATACAGCGGAATCGAGGCTTAAACCGGCGCTTGCGCACCGGTCGAGCAAACGAGGGTGGTACCACGGCGCGTTTCGTCCCTATTCGGCGAAACGCGTTTTTATTTGACAGCGGCATCAGGGCGATATATGAGGAGGAAAGAGAAACAATGAGCATGATGGAATCCCTCGCGCTCCTGCGTGAGGAAGCGGAAGCAAAGCTGAAAAACTGCCAAACGCCGGAAGAGTTGGAACAGGCGCTGGTCGATGTGCTTGGCAGAAACGGATCGCTGACCGGAATTCTGCGCACAATGGGCAAGCTCGCGAGCGAAGAACGCGCGAGCGTGGGCGCGTTTGCCAACAAGGTGAAAGCGAATCTGGAGACGGTCGTCGCTGAAAAGCGCGCCGCGCTGAATGAAACCGCGAAACAGCTTCGTTTTGAGGCTGAAGCGCTGGACGTGACCGCCCCGGGCGAACTCAGCTCGCCTCTGGGGCGCCTGCATCCGATGACACAGACTTACCGTGAGATCCGCGACGCGCTGATCGGCATGGGCTTTTCCATGTTCGACGGTCCCGAGATCGAGCTGGATGATAACAATTTCACGCTGCTGAATTTGCCGAAGGATCACCCCGCGCGGGACATGCAGGATACGTTCTATATTAACGAAAACGTCGTGCTGCGCACGCACACCTCACCCTGTGAAGTCCGCGCGCTGACCACGCTGAAACCGCCGTTTCGGCTGCTTATGCCGGGCCGTGTTTTTCGGGTAGACGAGGTGGACGCGAGCCACTCCCCCGTCTTTCATCAGATTGAGGGTTTTGTCGTGGATAAGGGGCTGACGCTGGGCGATCTCAAAGGGATCCTGGATTCGTTTGTACACGCAGTTTTCGGGGAAAACGTGAAAACGCGTTTACGGCCGAGTTATTTTCCGTTTACGGAGCCTTCCGCCGAGCTGGACGTTTCCTGCTCCATATGCGGCGGCAAGGGTTGCCGTGTCTGCAAGGGCACGGGCTGGATCGAGATTCTCGGCTGTGGCGTGACCAACCCGCATGAAATTGCCAATTGCGGTTATGACCCGAAAGTCTGGACGGGACTTGCTTTTGGCCTTGGTGTGGATCGCATGGCGAACCTAAAGTTCGGCATCAACGATATCCGGCTCGAATACGAAAACGACGCGCGCTTCCTGCGCCAGTTCTAAGGGAGGATAAATCGATGAAACTGCCAAAGAAATGGCTTTGCGAATATGTGGATTTCAACGTTACAAACGACGACTTCATTGAAAAAATGATGTGGCGCGGCTTTGAATGCGCCGGTGTGGAAAAAGAACTTTCCGGTGTGGAAGGCGTCGTCGTAGGTCGCGTACTCTCCGTTGTGAAGCATGAAAACTCCGATCATCTGCATATCTGCCAGGTGGATGTCGGCACCGAAGTGCTCACCATCGTCACCGGCGCAGACAATGTGTTTGAAGGCGCGCTGGTTCCCGTTGCGATCGTCGGTTCCAAGCTCGGCGGGCGCGAAATGACCGCCGTCAATATGCGCGGCGTCATGAGTTACGGCATGCTCTGCTCCGGCGAGGAGCTGGGCCTTTCCAACGCGGACTATCCCGGCAGCGAGGTGCACGGTATTCTGATCCTCAAAGAGGAGTATCCGCTCGGTCAGCCGATCGAAACCGCGCTGGGATACGACGATGTGGTATTCGAATTCGAGCTGACCCCGAACCGTCCGGATTGCATCGGAATTATCGGCATGTGCCGCGAGGC
This sequence comes from Eubacteriales bacterium, assembly GCA_034933205.1. GTDB lineage: Bacteria > Bacillota > Clostridia > Christensenellales > CAG-138 > UBA7703. The sequence continues at coordinate 5,515 of JAYFNY010000044.1, read as the reverse complement.
CGCCGCCGCACTGGGACAATCCTTTCAGGAGCCAAAGATCAAGCCGGTCAAAGGCGAAGGAAACGCCGCGGATTATGCGCGCGTTACGGTTGAAAACTACGAGCTTTGCCCGCGTTATACCGCGCGCGTCGTCAAGGATATCGTGATCGAGCCTTCCCCCAAGTGGATGCAGCGTAAGCTGAAAGCCGTCGGAATGCGCCCGATCAACAATATTGTGGATATTACGAACTATGTCCTTGTGGAGTACGGCCACCCGATGCATGCGTTTGATCTCGCCTGTATCGAAGGCAGCCATATCATCGTTCGCAACGCGCAGGAAAGCGAAGTCGTTACCACGCTGGACAAGAAGGATCGCCCGGTGACGCCGGACATGCTGCTCATTGCGGATGAAAAGCGCGGGGTCGGCATTGCCGGCGTAATGGGCGGACTGAACTCCGAGATCACCGGCACGACGAAAGCGGTGCTCTTCGAGTCCGCCGTATTCAAAGGAAGCAATATCCGCGCCACGGCGCGAAAGCTTCGTCACGTGACCGATGCGGCGAGCCGTTTTATCAAGGGAGTCGAGCCCGTTGGCGCCGAGCTTGCTCTTGAACGGGCCATCGAACTTGTTTCCGAACTGCATGCAGGCACGGTAATCGGAGAGATGCTCGATGTTCGAAAGGAGAAACCCGTTGACCGCGAGGTTGTTGTGAACACGGAGCATATCAATGCGCTGCTTGCGCTTGACCTAAGCGCCCGTCAGATGGCGGATATGCTCGCAACCATCGGTATCCACGCGCGCCCGACCCTTGGCGGGCTGCATGTTACCGTTCCGCATTTCCGCACGGACATCGAAAGCGGCATCGAAGCGGACTGGGACATTGCCGAGGAAATCGCCCGTATCTACGGTTACTATAACATTCAGCCGACGCTGATGCGCGGAGACACCTTCCGCGGACGGATCAACGAGCAGTTCCTGCTGGAAGATCAGGTAAAGGATACCCTCGTTTCACTGGGACTTTATGAAATGTATAATTACAATTTCACGAGTCCTTCGGTGTTCGACTCGCTGCTTCTTGCCAAAGGCAGCGAATTGCGCAGAGCCGTTCGCATCCTGAATCCGTTTGGCGAGGACCAGAGCCTCATGCGAACCACTCTGATACCCGGTATGCTGGATTCCCTGGTTCGTAACGCAAACCGCAAGAGCGGTCACCAGCGTTTCTTTGAAGTCGGTAACACGCATGTCGACACCGGTGCGGAACTGCCCGAAGAGCGTAAAAAAATCGGGATCGTCCTCGGCGGTGATGATACGGGTTTCTATCGGTTGAAAGGCATAATCGAGGAGCTCTTCCGCGTGATCGGTGTTTCGAACGCAACGTACCGTAAAAGTTCGCAGAGCTATCTGCAGCCCGGGCGTGCGGCCGAAATATGGGACGGACAGGAAAATCTTCTCGGGATCTTCGGTGAGCTGCATCCCGACGTTGCCGACAGCTGGAAAGCCGACGGACGCGTTTACCTGGCCGAGCTGGATTTCTCCGCCATTCTTGCCTGCCGGACAACTCAAAAACGCTTCGTTCCGCTGCCCCGCTTCCCTGCAGCGGAGCGCGATCTTGCCGTCGTCGTAAACGCGGATACGGAATCCGCCGAGCTGAAACGCGTTATCGAAGACTCCCCCGCCGGCGTTCTCGTTTCCGACGTACGCCTCTTCGACTCCTATGCGGGTATCGGAATTCCGGCCGGGAAAAAGAGCCTCGCGTTTTCGTTTGCTCTGCGTGCGGAGGATCATACGCTTTCGGACGAAGAAATCAAACGCGCAATGGACGCGATCATTGAGTCGCTGAAGAACTCCGGCGCCCCGCTTCGCGCATAAAACGAGTTGTAAACAATTCTCGAATCGCATCCTCTGCGGCCCCGGCGCAAATTTGTTTGCCGGGGCTGTAAATTTGTTGCGCATCGCGAAGAAAATGCCGTATACTGTTAAGGAGATCCTTTTACCGTTCATTCCACTCAGAAGGAGAAGTCATGTCCTACTGTAAAAGCTGCGGAAGCACGATTGGCGACTTCGATTCCGTCTGCTCCACATGCGGCTCGCACATACCGAATGCTGAATTTAAGCAACCGACTCAAATTCGGACCTCGCAGCCCCTGGTATCCGATTCCAGCCCTGCCGTAAGCAGTTGGGGATTCGTCGGTGCCACGCTCCTTCTGGGAATTCCTGCAGTTGGATTTCTTGTGGCAATTGTGTGGGCGTTCGGCGCGGTGAAAAATCCGAATTTGCGAAACTTTGCCCGCGCTTACCTTCTTCTTTTTGCATTGTTCGTTTCCATTGCGCTCGGTTTCGTGCTGATGGCGCTTGCTCGGTTTGGTTCGGTGCTCTACGCGCTGAATCATTTGATCGGCTTATTTCGTTAGTCCGAATTCTATTCTTTTCTTATAAAAAACACTCAGGAGGGATTTTTTATGGCATTCTGTGCAAAATGCGGCAAGGAACTCGCGGAAGGCGAAAAATTCTGCGCAAGCTGCGGCGAACCGGTCGCCGAAGCAGCAACTGTCGTCGATACAAAGGCCGGCAACAATGATACCTTGATGGGCGTTTTATCCTATCTTGGTATTCTTTCCCTGATTCCTTATTTTATCAAGGATCAGACGTCTTTCGTTCGTTATCATGCGGTTCGCGGCCTGAACCTGTTCCTGCTGGAGCTCATTGCGAGCGCCGCCGCATGGATCGTTGGACTGGCGCTTTCCGGTGTTGGAACGCTCTTGAGCTGGATCGTTTCCGTTGCCGGACTTGCTTTTGCAATCATCGGCATCGTCAATGTTGCCAATCACGAGAAAAAAGATTTGCCGTTAATCGGCGGTATTCAATTTGTAAAGGAGTAACAGCCTGCCGTTATCCGGCGTGCTAGAACAATGGAAATACTGATTAAAAATTGTACGATTATTGACGGAACCGGCGCGCCTGCATACGTGGGCAGCGTCGGTTTCGATTCCGGTCGGATCCGTATCTTTCGCGGCGGGGAACTGCCGCAGGCCGATGAAACCATCGACGCGCAAAACCTGACGCTCGTACCCGGTTTTATCGACGCGCATTCCCACGGAGATCTGTCGCTCGTCAGCAGCTACGCAACGCTCTCCAAGATCAACCAGGGCATTACAACGCAGATCGCCGGTGAATGCGGCGTTTCTCTCTTTCCTGTTGGCGGCGCCTCGGCACCGTTGTTTCAACGCTTCGTTTCCGGAATTGCGCCATACCCGGATCTGCCGAAGGACCTTACACAGATTGAAAGCGCCAGCGGTTTTTACGCATGGCTGGACGGCTTGCAAAACCCCATCCAAACGAAATGCTTTGTCGGTCACGGAACGCTTCGCCTCTGGGCAATGGGTTATGAAAACCGCGAACCGGACGCCGGTGAATTGAAGCGCATGCAGGATATGCTTCGCCGCTGCATTCGGGAAGGCGCGCTTGGTCTCTCGACCGGCCTGGTCTATGCGCCCAGCTGTTATGCGAAAAACGAGGAGATCATTTCGCTTCTCCGCGTTGTTCACGAAGAGGGCGCGATTTATGCCACGCATCCGCGCAACGAGGGCGATACGGTTGTCGAAGCGCGTTCAGAATCCATTCACGTTGCGCTGGAGGCGGATGTTCCGCTCTGCGTTTCCCATTTGAAAGCGGCGGGCAGGCGCAACTGGGGAAAACCAAAGGTGATGCTCGAAGAGCTTGACCGCGCCGTAGAGGGCGGCCTTCGGGCGCTCGTCGACTGTTATCCCTATACGGCCGGCTGCACTTCCCTGAATGTTTCCATTCCGCCGCGATACTTTGAGCACGGTCTAACCGGACTGGTAGACGCGCTCAAGAGCACCACGGAACGGGAAATCATTCGCGAAGAAATGAGCCGCCCGAGTAATTATGACAACTATGTGCTCAACAGTAACGGATTCACGGGCGTTTATGTTTCGAGTTGTCCTATCGACCACAGCGCGGAAGGTATGTTCATTTCCGACTATGCCGCAAAAATCGGAAAGGACCCGTTTGACGCCTATTTTGATCTCTTGATTCAGAACGGAGGCCTCGGCCTCGGGATTTATTTCCACATGAGCGAAGACGATGTTCTTTCCATCCTGACGCATCCTCTCTGCGTAATCGGCACGGACGGACTGGTCGGCAAATCCGGAGAGAATCCTCATCCTCGCGCCTTCGGTTCCACAGCGCACGCTTACGACCTGCTGGTCCGCAAAAAAGGTCTGCTGACGCCGGAAACGATGATTCGCAAGCTTGGCGGTCAAACGGCGGACTTCTTTGGCCTCGATACGAAAGGCCGTCTGGTAGACGGGGCGGATGCAGACGCGCTTTTGCTTGATCTCGATCAGTTTTGCGATCAGGCAACCTATGAGCATGGCAGCGAGCTTTGCAGAGGAATCCATGCAATCTACGTTGGCGGCAAGAACGTATACCCCGTCTAAACGATCACATTTACCCCGGGAGGGAACAACGAATGCAAACGATCTTTATCATCGGCGGAGCCGCAATTGATATTACGGGTAAACCGGAGAGCATTTGCCGGGAGCGCGACAGCAATCTCGGCAAGGTGCGCATTCGCGTTGGCGGAGTCGGATATAATATTGCCAAACGCCTTTCGGCGCTGAATTACAGCGTCGAACTGGTCACGGCGCTCGGTTCCGGATACCACGCCAGTATGGTACGGGAAAACTGTGAAAACGCGTCTATCTCCCTACGATATACGCTGAAATGCGTTGAACATACCGGTACCTATATCGGTGTATTCGACGAAGACGGAGATATGCTCGTGGGGATCAGCGATATGTCCGTGCTCGATCACCTTACGCCGGAATATCTGGCCGGATTGCTGCCGCAGATCAACAGCGCCGCCATGTGCGTTATCGACGGAAATCTCTCCCCCGCTTCGTTGGAGTATCTCTGCAATCACGTTACTTCGCCGCTGTTTTTCGATCCCGTCAGCTGCGCAAAAGCAAAGCGCATCGGTGAAAATATCGGGAAATGTTACGCAATAAAACCAAATCGCTTCGAAGCCGGATTCCTTTCCGGAAAATCCTGCGATACGATTCGAGGTATTTACCGGGCTTCCGATTGGTTTCTCGACCAGGGCGTCAAGCGTGTATTTATCTCCCTTGGCGGAGAAGGCGTTTTCTGGGCCGATTCTGAAAACTGCGGCGTGTTGCCGGCCGAGTGTCATGACGTTGTCGACATTTCCGGCGCAGGGGATGCCATGGGTGCGGCGATTATTGACGGATGCATTCGAAACCTCTCCACCGAAGAATGCGCGCGGCTTGGCAACGCCGCCAGCGCGCGTACCTTTGCCCTGGAACCGCAGGTGTAAATTCAATCGAAAAGAGAAGCAGGCACGATGCCTGCTTCTCAGTTTGTCAAGAAAGTTTCTAGGATTGTTAAGGGCTGTAGCCCTAAACACCCATTTTTTCCGGCTGTGCCGGTTCATCCGGCGCAACGGATCGCCCGTTAGGGCGGTTTCCTTGTGCTCTTTTCCGCCCGTAAGGCAGA
>JAYFNY010000043.1:0-75203 GCA_034933205.1 Eubacteriales bacterium | reverse complement strand
GTCCACCACGTTATACCCCGTGGCAAGCACGCCGACATATTTCAGCGCGAGGCATGTTTGAAACACGCGCGCGCTGAGCGGGGTTTTATTGGTAAACACCGCTTCCGCGTCCCCGATGCGGCGGAGGATCTCCGCCTCGTCGTGCGGCGTTCGGTCATACACCGTCAGTTCGCCCAGCGCTTCCAGTCCGCCCCAGCTCAGATCGCCGGGATTCTCCGTATATCCATCTAAAATTACGATTTTCATCAAGCGTAAGTTCCTTTCAAAACGTTGAATTTTTACTGGAGCAGCAGATTCGGCAGCCAGGTCGTTATACCAGGCACGACGATCAGAAGCACCAATACGCCAAGAAGCAGCAGCACCGGAACAATCAACGCCTTGCTTGCTTTCAGGAAATTCAATTTCTCCAGCGAACACACCGCCATTAAAACATTGCCAACCGGCGGCGTAACGTTCCCGATCATGGCGTTCAGAATCACAAGAATTCCGAAGTGGATCGGATCGAATCCTACGCTCACCGCAATGCTCGCCACCATCGGCGCAAACAACATGATATTGACATTTGGGTCGGATAGCATCCCCAGCACAATAAAGAGCAGCATAATGATCGAAATGATAATCCACTTGTTTCCGCCGGAAACATTCATCATCAAATCATACAGCCGATTCTGCACGTTTTCGTTGGTCAGGACGTAACCGAACGCTTTTCCCGCCGGAATGGCCAGCAGCACCGGTCCACACTTGATGAACACGCTTTTGAACGCGTCGATCAGGTCCCGAAATCCCAGCGTGCGATAGACGATGCCGCCAAGAATCAGCGCGTAGGTCACGGCGATTGCCGCGGCTTCCGTGGTCGTTGTAATTCCCTTGTAAATGAACACCAGCAGGATCACCGGCGTGAGCAGCGCGGGAAAACTAACGATAAAACTCTTCACTAAATTGGCAATATAGAGTTTCCAGGAAATCCGATTCTCCCTCGGATAATGATGCGTAACCGACGAAACGTAGACCCAGCCCATCAGCACCGCCGCCATCAAAAAGCCCGGCACCACGCCGCCAAACAGAAGCTTGCCGACCGAGGCCCCCGTCGCCATGGAGTAGATGATGACCGGTATACTTGGCGGAATGATCGGACCGATCAACGACGAGGTCATGGTAACCGCAGCGCTGTATTCCTTCGGATACCCTTTTTTCACCATCTCCGAGTAGCAAACGTGGCCAATTCCGCCGACGTCCGCAACCGCCGCGCCGCTCATGCCCGCAAAAATCACGCTCGTAAGCACGTTCACATGGCCGAGACCGCCGGGAATATAGCCCACCAGGTTGTTGGCAAAGCGGAACATTTTATCGTTAACCTTCGTTCGCTCCATCACCTCCGCGGTGAGCAGGAACAGCGGGATTGCAAGCAAAACGAAATTCGTCATTCCGGTAAACATATTGACCGCGAGCATCTCCGCGCCAATTCCGTTAATCATGACGTAGAAGAACGAAAGCGCGATCATCGCAACGGCAATCGGCATGCCAAGCAGAATCAAAACGAAGAATATGACCATGAAAACTCCAAAGTTCATTGTTCGATTCCTCCTTCGTTTTGTCCCTCGGTAATCAGTTGCTGCGGCTGCTGCGTGTCTTCCGCATCCTCGGCAAAAAGGTCCTCGCCGGTTTTCAGCAGATGCACACGCCGGAAGATCTGGATGACTGAATGAAAAATATAGAGAACGTATCCGACCAGCAAGCCGGAATAAACGGCGCCTTTCGGCCAGCGGAGCGCGGAGGTCAGCTTCATCGCCTTAATCGCGTTCAGCGTCGGAAAGCAAAGCCACACGAACGCGACAATCGTAATGACGTCGGTCCCGATGCGGATCATATGGCTGGCGCGCACTCCAATCTTTTCATCTACAAGCGAAATACGAACGTGGCGGTCGTCGGCCATGGTATACGCAGCGGAAATAAAAGCGATCCACGCATAGAGAAAGCCGTTCAGCTCCCCCGCCCAGCCCCAGGCATTGTTAAAGAAGTAGCGTTTCACGATATTGAGCGTGATCAGTAGGAAGATGAAGATCATGGATGCCGTTCCAAACCAGAGTTCAGCCTTCTTCAGGGCATCGTTGATTTTTTTGAGCTGCTTCATATGGATTCTCCAGTCTTTCAAGATTCATAACGAAGAAAAATTTCGGGGAGGGAGCGCCTGGCGCGAGCCCCTCCCCGAATGCTTTGCAGCGTTATGACCCGTTCGTCACTTAGTGTTGCACAGCCTGAATCTTATCATAATAGTACTGGAATTCCGGATACTTTTCAAACACCAGGGACGCTCTCTCTTTGAACGGCGTCTTATCGATGGTAACGATCTGGCATCCCTGCTCGGTCAGGAACGCTTCCTGATCGGCTACGCCGTTGATCGTCGCGTTATCGACCGCGTCCAGAATCGACTGCACCGCCGTGGTGACGGCTTCCTTGGTCGCGTCGTCAAAGCTGTCCCAGACCTTGTTGGAGCAGGCTACGCCGCCAACGGAAAGAACATGCTCGGTCTTGATGATGTACTTCTGCACTTCGTAGAATTTTCTGGAGATAATATCGCTGTAGGGGTTCTCCTGGCCGTCAAATACGCCGGTCTGCAGAGCGGTGTATACTTCGTTGGCATCCAGAGGTTCGCCCGTGCAGCCCAGAACAGTTGCGATTTCCGGATACGGCGGCTGTACAGCCATCCTCAGCTTAACGCTGGCAAAATCTTCCGGTGTTTGCCAGATTTCGTTGCCCGTGACCATGCGGAAACCGAACGTGAAGTAACCGAAATGATGCACTCCGCACGTGTCACTCATATCCTGAACGAATTCCTGGTAAACGTCCGATTTTTTGAACGCGAGCCAATGATCATAGCTGTCGAAGCAGTAAGGAGCAAGCAGCACACCGAGGCGTTCCGCATAATCCATTCCGGTGTCATACCAGGAAAAATCCAGCGTTCCGTTCGAAACCGCTTCCATGCAGTCCGAAAGGTTGGCGTACGTTCCGCTCGGGTAGATCTGGAACGCATACTTGCCGTCGGTCAGCTTGTAAAGCATATCGCTCGCGGCGATAACGGCCTTACCGAACGCATCCTCTTCCGAACGGTTATGTGCGAAAGCCAGATACGTGGTTTCCACGTTCGCATCCGCCGCTTCCGTCGCGGTCGGTTCGGCGGACTCCTGCGCCGCAGCCGCTTCGGTAGCGGGTGCTGCTTCTTGCGTGGCCTTCGGCGCGCATGCAAACACGCCAAGCATCATCACGCCAGCCAATAGTAGTGCAATCGTTCTTTTCATTCTTGTTACTCTCCTCCTGTTTAATTGATTCGACGATTCTTTTCGGGATTCCTTCTCAGATAAGGTAAACAGATGGAACACACTTCGATTATGAAAATTATTTTACCATCGACTTTTCTCAATTGCAACATATTTTCGTCTTTTTGTGAAATTTATTTTCATATTTTTCGTGTATGAACGTATGCATTCCCTTTTTTCGATGAAATCTACCTATTTTTACCCCTTATAAACCGAAGCAATATGGGAGAGTTCCCGAGTTAACTGGATGCTACTGCCATTCGAATGGAATCCTTTTTCTTCTTACGAAAAAAAGTTTCATCGAATGGTTGAAAATAAATTTCACAAGCGCTATACTTGGAACAAGGTGAGGTATAGTATATGGAACACACTTTCGATTCCACCCCGTCTGGCGACCGTGCAAAGTCGTTCCGGATCAATAGCCGCTCGGCTAAGCTGAGTGCGCGCGAGCAGGCTGTCTGTGATTACATATCGGAACACGGCAAAGAAATCATCCATATGTCCATCACGGAAGTAGCCGAACAATGCCTCGTCAGCGAGGCTACGCTCGTAAGACTTTCCAAGAAACTCGGATACAAAGGCTTCCAGGCACTCAAGATCCATGTTGCCCAGGACTGCGTCGAGCCGGTCATGCAGTTTCACGAAAGCCTTTCCAAAAACGACAGCATCAAGACGATCGGCCAGAAGATCTTCCATTCTTATGCGCAAACGCTGAACGATACGCTCAGCATTCTGGATGAGCAGCGCCTCGAACAGGCTGCGGAAAAAATCGCCGGAGCCAAACGCGTCGTCTTCATTGCGGCGGGCGGCTCGTCGATCGTTGCCGAGGATGCGGTCAATAAGTTCCTCCGCATCGGCATTCCCGCCTATATGTACCCGGACTCGAACATGCAGCGCATGATGGCCTCCGTGCTGGATGCGCAGGACGTCGCCGTTGCGATTTCGCATACCGGTATGACGCTCAGCACCATCGAAACGCTGGGGATTGCACGCGAAGCGGGCGCAACCTGCATCGTCATTACGAACTACGGCCGTTCCCCGATCCAGAAGTACAGCGATATCACGCTCTATACATCCTCCATGGAAACATCGTATAAAGGGGAAGCGCTGTCCTCCCGTATCGCGCAGCTAACCCTGCTGGATACGCTCATGACGGCCGTATCCTTCCGCAACGATGCGTATTTTTACGGAAACCTCCAGAAAACCAGAAAAGCGCTGGAAGATACGAAGATCTGATGTCCTTTTGGAATTGAAACAATGTGTTAGGAGTAACTACATGAGCTTTTTAGGAAAAGACATCCGTCTTCACAGATTACTGAACGATCGCTCCGGCAGGCTTCTCGCCGTAACGGTCGATCACCCCATCGGAAGGGGCGTATACGAGGGCCTAGCCGATATCCGCGGCATTCTCGAAAAGATAGTCGCCGGCAACCCGGATTCCGTCACCATGACCAAGGGCATTGCACAGAATTGCTTCGCTCCCCATGCGGGAAAGGTCTCGCTGATCATGAAGGCTTCCTCCTTCTCCGTCTACCTGCCTTCCTGCGATACCGTCACGGCCGACGTGGAAGAAGCGGTTCGCCTGGGCGCCGACGCAGTCTCCATGGGCCTGATTCTCGGCGGCGAACACCAGAACGAGCAGGTGTATAATCTTGGCAAACTAACCAAGCAAGCGGAATCCTACGGCATGCCGGTCGTTGCGCATATCTACCCGAAGGGCGAGTTCATCAGTGCCGAAGGACGCACAGACTGGAAAAACCTGCGTTACTGCGTGCGACTTGGCGCGGAGATGGGCGTCGATATCATCAAAACCACCTATTCCGGCGATCCGGACAGTTTCGCAAAGGTCGTAGCGGCCTGTCCGACGCGCGTTGTCGTTGCCGGCGGCGATAACTTTCAGGACGTTCGCGCATTTTTGAAACAGACCAAAGACCTGATTCTTGCCGGTGCGGCGGGCGTCACCTATGGACGCGGCATCTGGGAATATAAAGACCCGACAAGGATGATTCAGGCCATCAACTGCATCGTAAACGAAAACGGCAGTGTGGAACAGGCTCTCCAGATTCTTGGCGAGTAATTCAAATTACTATGTGTTATGTAGGACTGGACGCCGGAACGACCGGAATAAAAGCATATGCCTTTAACGAACACGGCTCGATTCTGGCGTCCGCATATCGGGAGTACCCGCTTCTGACGCCGCGCGAGGGATGGTGCGAGCTGGACCCAAAACGCATCTGGGACGATGCGAAAGCCGTCCTTTCGGATGTTGCCGGTCAGCTCCGTTCCCCCATCCGCTCCATAGCCGTATCCTCCCAGGGTCAGGCGGTCGTTCCGCTCGACCATGCAGGTGAGCCGTTGTATCCGTTTCTTTCCACAGTCGATACCCGAACGGTGCTTCAAAACGAATGGTGGAAACAAAACGTGGACGAGGAGGAGATTTTCCGCCGGACAGGACTGGCTTTTTCTCCAATCTATACGATCAATAAAATCATGTGGCACAGGGACAATCAACCGGACCTTTACAAAAAGGTCTGGAAGTTCCTTTGCGTAGGCGACTACTTAACCTATCGTCTCACCGGCGAAACGGTTATCGACTATTCCCTCGCGGGGCGCGGCATGATGCTCAACGCCCGCGAGCGCCGCTGGGACGAAAAAATCCTTGCTCTAGCGGGGATCGATCCTTCCAAGCTTTCCACGCCGACGCCCGCGGCGACCCCGGTCGGCCGCATCCTTCCGGAACTCTCCGCGAAACTCGGTATTTCCAGCGATGCAACCGTCGTGGTTGGCGCGCACGATCAAATGTGCGGAACGATCGGATGCGGCGTGATTCACCCTGGTCAAACGATGGACGCAATCGGCACCGTAGAAGTACTCATTGCCATCCTCGGTGAATTCCCCGCCGACCATCAGCTGATGCGGCTGCACTATCCCTGCAGCCCACACGCCGTAGGCGACGGATACGCCGTTATGTCGATCAACCAGAATGGGGGCGCACTGCTTAAGTGGTATAAAAACACCTTCTGCGGCGCGGAAACCGCCAGCGCTCTTCTTCAGGGGCTCGACCCCTATACCTATCTCATCGAGCAAAGTTCGGATCGTGTAGCCGATCTTTACGTGCTGCCGCATGTAAACGGCGCGGAAACGCCCATCCAGGACCCGCTTTCCGCGGGCGCATTCGTGAGACTCCGAACGAACCATACGAAGGCGGATATCACGCGCGCGGTTCTTGACAGCATGGCCTTCGATATGCGCCAGAACATCGACGCGTTGGAGTCGGCATCCGTACCAGTCCAAGAAATCCGCGCGATCGGCGGCGGAACAAAAACGCCAAAGCTCCTTCAGATCAAGGCGGACGCAACGAAACGTCCAATCGTGACCATGCAGGTTTCGGAAGCGGCCTCGCTCGGCGCGGCTATGCTCGGCGCAGTTGGAGTCGGCGACTTTTCCGACTGCCGTTCGGCAATTGCCAGGATGGTCAAGTCCAGCCGCATTTACGAACCGAATCCCTCCGTGGCAGACGAATACGACACCGCCTATGAGGACTATAAAATGCTTTACCCGGCCCTCGCGCCGCTGAACCATCGCGTGGCCGCACGCCGGGAAAAAACGGTCTGAGCGAATTTGTTCAAACGACCGTATAGGAGAATTCATGAGCCTGCCCCTGTTGATCGCCAAACAAATCGGAGCCATGCTGATCCTCGTTTTGATTGGTTGGCTTCTCGTAAAGTTACGCTTGCTTGGGACGGAAAGCGGAAAGCCGCTTTCCGTTCTTCTGGTTTACGCAATCACGCCCTGCGCGATCATCAGCTCCTATCAAATCGAATTCAGCGTAGAAAAGCTGTCCGGCCTTGCGTACGCGGCGGCGATTGCGCTCGTCGCGCAAAGTCTGTTTCTTTTCATCGGCATGCTCGAGCGGAAACTTCTCCATCTGTCTTCCATTGAGGAAGCCTCCGTCGAATACTCCAACGCCGGCAATCTGATCCTGCCGCTTGTTGCCGCCACGCTTGGGCAGGAATGGGTCCTTTACGCAACGGCGTACCTTGTCGTACAGGCTCCGTTTCTATGGACGCACAGTATCCGCCTGATCAGCGAATCACAGGTGAAATCCAAGCGAAACATTGCCGGATATCTCAATCTTTTTGCCGTCGCGATCGGCGTCGCCACCTTTCTGTTCAGCTTGCGGCTGCCGTCCTTGCTCGACAGCGTGGTTTCCTCCGTCGGAGGCATGATCGGTCCGGCAAGCATGTTCCTGATCGGCATTCTGCTGGCCGGTACGAACCCAAGGCCCTTTCTTCGCAGGAAAACCGCATACGTTACCATATTCACCCGGTTGATCCTCTGTCCTCTGCTTTTTCTGCTGCTGATGAAACTAACCGGCGCCACCGCGCTGCATCCGCAGGGTCGACAGATTCTGCTTGTCGTCCTGCTGGCGGCGGCAGCTCCTGTCGCAAGCTCCGTTTCACAGTTTGCACAGCTTTTCGATAACGAACCCGCTTATGCCGGCGCGCTCAATACGCTGACGATCCTGCTCTGCATCCTTTCCATGCCGCTTATGGTCTATCTGTACCTGACGTTCCAGTAACGCGGTGCGGCCGCATTGTCCTCCGTTTTCTAAATCGATATGACAAAAAAGGCGCAATCGCTGCGATTGCGCCTGAAGCCGTTAAAATGTGCTTATTCCTTATTCCTTGCCCTGTTTCGCGTCGAGCACCGCCTGCCACCGCTTCAGCACGGCTTCTTTGCCAACGCCCGCCCACACGTAATCGTAATCGATGAAATCGATCGAGTTCAGATCCGGCAGACTCACGGGCTGGAGAATGTCACTCCGCACGGAACGTCGGTCGAATTCGTCGCTCATAAACTGCTGGCAATCCGCGCTGAGCAAAAAGTCGATAAACCGTTTCGCGTTCTCCTCATGCGGGCATCCCTTCACCAGTGCAACGCCGTCCGGCACGTTGGATGACCCGTCCGACGGGTAGATCATACCCACACCTTCGGGGTTCTCCAGCACAAACGGACAGGCAAGCTGTTCCAGAGTCAGTCCCATAGCGTATTCCCCGTTTGCCACGCCCTGATAAACCGTAGCCGAACCGCCCGATATCACCACATTGTCGAACAGCGATTCGATAAAAGCCCAGCCGTCGGATTTATCCGCCGTTTTCGACACGGCCAGGATCATGTTGCAGAGCAGTGTGTATGCCGAACCGGAGGATGCTGGATCCGCCGATGCGATCTGCCCTTTCCAGCGGGGATCGAGCAAGTCCTCCCATACCACAGGGACGTCGCTGTCGGCAACCAAATTCCGGTTGTACATGATGACTGCGGGCTGTTGAGATTCCCCGATCCAGCGATCGTTCGGGTCCTTGAACTGTTCCGGAATATACGCATCCTCCGCGCAGACATAGGGTTGAAAGTACGCTACGTAGGCTTCCAGCGATTCCACCGTACCGCCCCACATCACATCGCACTGGGGATCCTCCGCCTCGGATGCAATGCGCTGCAGACAATCCCCGGTGCCCGCAGAGTAAATCAGCACCTTGAGGCCGGTCCGCTCCTGAAATTCCTTTACGGCCGCCGTATACTGTTTTTCGTTATGAGCAACGTAAACGCAAACCGCGTCCTCACCGCCCGCGTCCGGCTCCTTTTCGCAGCCGCCCGAAAATAGCAGCGATACCGTCACGCTTGCGAATACCATACCCAGCAGAAGCGCTTTTGGCCATTTCAAACGGATCCTTCCCCCTCTTTCAAAACGGAATCGGGCGCTTTCCATGCCCGCCGGACAACGGTTATTCCTGCCGAAAAAGCGCCGACATGTCGGAATACGCTTCCGAATTGGCCGCAAGTACCGAAGACGGCGTTCCATAAGGCAATTCTCCGCCGTTCACCGGACCGATGCGCCCGCCCGCCTCGCTCAGAATACAGGCCGCGGCCGCATAGTCCCACGGGTACAGTTTCAGCTCCCAGAAGACGTCCAGCCTTCCGGCGGCCACCTGACAAATATCCAGCGCCGCGGAACCGAAACTACGGATATCCTCGCACCGGTCGAAAACTTCCCGGAGAACCCGGAACATCCGATCGGTGATATCCCGTTTATAGGACGTGGCACCAAAGGAAACCAACGATTTTTTCAGCGGACGGCTGGAAACGTGAATCGGCCGGCCGTTCAGGTACGCGCCCCCGCCCTGTTCCGCGGAAAACAGTTCACCGGAAAACGGATTGTACACGACCCCGACCACCGGTCGACTGTCCTCAACCAGCGCAACCGAAACCGCGCTATATCCAAAACCGCGCAGAAAATTCGCCGTGCCGTCGATCGGATCGACGATCCAGCAGGCACCCTCGTTACGATACGGCTCCAGATTTTCTTCCTCACCGACAAACGCCGCCTGTGGCAGCAACTCCTTGAGCGCCTTTTGCAGAAAGTGCTGAACCGCCACGTCGCAGTCCGTAACGAAATTTCCAATGCCTTCTTTTTCCTGCACGACAACGCCGGCTTTTGCGGCCTTTGGCAGTAATTCCCCGGCGGAGCGCACGATTTGTTCGACTTTTTCTCTCATAATTCCATCTTTCCTGTCCGGTAAGGGAATCCGACTCCGGCGCGAATTCTTTCTCACGCGCTTCGGCGGAGCGGTCGCCGGCACTTTTTCAACCGACCACGTGCACACGCACCGTACGCCGGCGGGCGCGCACCTGATCAAAGTCCGCAAAGTAGATCCGTCCGAATTCACCGAGTATCAATTCCCCTCCCATTACAGGGATCTGCACCGACCGGCCAAGCAGAACGGAACGCAGGTGCGCATCCGTGTTCAGGCTCCACCAAGGCTTCTCGTCGCGCTCGCGCGCCGCAATCTCAACATGCATCGGGCCGGGATGTAAATACTGCCCCTCGGTCTCGCAAGTCGGGACGATTTTGGAAAGCACATTGACCATATCCTGCAGAATCAGCTGCTCACCGTAAAAGTTCACATCGTCGGACTGTTCCTGAATCAGTACGCTGCAGGTCGTGTGCTGGGAATATACCATCACGATCCCATCCGAAATCGGGCCTCGCCGGACAATGGACTTGACCTCGTTTGTCACATCGTGAAAAGTCACCCGTGTATCGGACTGAATGGAAAACTCCTCCGCATATGCCGCCATTTTTCTTACCCTCCTGTTTCGTTCTTGAAAATCGCAGAATCGCATAGTCTTTTTGTCAGGATCCCTCGCCGTGCCGGTCTTCCGGCGCAGCGCCTTGTCGTTTGAGCGCATGCGCGCGGTATTCGTTTGGCGTCGTTCCAACGATCCGGCGGAACACCACGGAAAAATACCGCTGATCCGCATAGCCGACCCGGGAAGCGACTTCGGAAACGCGCAGCTTCCCTTCGCGCAGCAGTTCGCAGGCAACGGATACCCGGTAATTCACCAGGTACTCGCCAAGCGTGTACCCCACGCTTTCCTTGAACACGCGGCTTAGGTGGCTTTCGCTCATGGCCAGCGAGGAAGCGATATCCGTAATTCCTATATTCTCGGCGAAATGCTCCCGGATGAACGCAACGACCTGCTCGGCATACTTGCCCTTGATATCGCCGTCCTCAGCGATATAGTCGCCAAAGAGTACCACTTTCTTTTCCTCGATCTGGCGCAGATGCCGGATCTGCTCCGCGCGCCGAACCGCCTTCTGGAGCGCATTCATCAGTTCGCTCATCTCAAACGGTTTAACGAGAAACTCGGAAACGCCGTACCGGATCGCGCGCTGCGCATAATCAAACTCCCCATACGCGGAAATCACGATGCAGACTGCGTCGCCACCCGCGCGCCGCACCTGCCCGATCATCTCCAGCCCGTCCATGCCGGGCATACGGATATCCGTAATCACGATGGAGGGATTCACTTCTTCGATCAGCCGCAGCCCGTCCTCGCCGTTATCCGCTTCTCCGGCGACATAGCAGTTGAGCGCGCGCCAGTCGAACGTCAGGATCATGCCCTGCCGCAGTGGAAACGAATCCTCAATAATGACAACGCTGTGCATCGACCTGTCCTCCGGGGTCAGTTCCCTCTTGTTTGCCGGTAAGATCCGGTCCCCGTCCGTTTTTTTTGCTGAACCGTTTCATTCCTGTTCTTCCGGCATCCGGCGATACGGCATGTGAACCGTCACGGTCGTCCCTTTTCCGCGAGTACTTTCAATCCGAATGCCATAAGGTTCGCCAAAGTACAGCTTGAGGCGGTTATGGACGTTTTTCAGACCGATACTTTCGCGGTCGCCTTCCTCCAGCCCATCGCCGAGGATCCTCTCCAGCCGTTCGGCGGGAATCCCTGCGCCGTCATCCATGATCGTGACCACCAGCATATCGCACACATGCTCCGCCCGAATGGCCAGCGAAATATGCCCCGTCTTTTTTTCAACGCCATGGACAATCGCGTTCTCGACGATCGGCTGAATCACAAGATTGGGTACAAGGCACGAAAGCAGATCCTCCGGCACCGACAGCAAAACGGAAAATTTGTCGCGGTAACGGATCTTTTGAATGGTCAGGTAGCTCTCCACGACGCTTAGCTCATCGCCAAACGCGATCATTTCCTTTTTGAAGACCATGCCGCTTTTGAGGAGCACGCCCAGCTTTTCCACAATGGTCTGGATCTCTTCATACTGGCCAAGCCTTGCCAGCCACTTGATGCACTCCAACGTGTTGCTTAAAAAATGCGGCGAGATCTGCGCCTGCAGATTCTTATACTCCGCCAGCCGCAGCCGGTCCTGGCGCTCCAGATTCGTGCGAAACTGTTCATTGAGCTGCGCGACCATGTGGTTCAGGCCGTGCGCCATCGTCGCGAATTCATCGCCGCTGTCCACAACGACCTGCCGTTCCCAGTCGCCGCGCTCAATCTCGCCCATCGCCTCGCAAATCGTCTCGATCGGTTTTACGATCCGTGCGGCCATTGAGCGTGACTGCCAAATCAAAAACACCGCGATCAATATCACCAGAGCAACAACCAGTATGGCTAGCCGATTTGCGGACTGAACCATCAAATCGACCGAAACGCTCGCGGCCACGGTTTCGCCGGATGGCAGTGTGAACGCGGAAATCATCCTCCGTTCGCCGTCGATGGCGTAGGAAGCGACTCCTCCAGCCGCTTTTTGCAGAACGGCGCGATGCTCCGGCTGCAAAAACACGCCCTGATCGGCAAGGACATCGTTGCAGATTAAGAAATCGTTTGCGTCGAATACCAGATAGGAAACCGCGAATTTCGCATTCGCGCCGGAAAGCACCCGTTCAATCGCCGCTTTGGGAATATCCAGCAGTAAAAAGCCGATGGTCTCCCCTCCGCTTGTTACCTGCGCGCAAACGGTAATGCCCGTATCCCGCGTCCGGTCCTCCAACGTATAGCTGTCCGCATAACGAATTGGATCGGCGGACGCGCGCATCGCGCGAAATACGCCCCAATTCTGCGTTTTATACTGGTACTCACGCGGAACACCGCCGGTACTGAGCACAATTTCCCCCGCCGCATTGGCAACGTGCATCCGCAGTTGGTCGGTATGCCCCGCCATAATCAGGTAGAGTTTCTGATTCAACTGCGTGATCTGCTCCGCGCTCGGATTTGCGGTTTTCAGGAAGGCGGCCAGCTCGTTATCCGCACAGAACTGCTCGATACTGGTTTGGTATTTTTGGAGTTCCGCATCCAGGAGCGTCCCCGCAAGTTCCGTATCCGACAGAAGTCCCGTTTTGATATTCGTCAGCGATACGCGTGTCGAATACACGATCGCCAGGATCGCCAGCACCGTAATCGGAACCAGTCCGATCGACAGAAAATTCACCAGCAGCCGCCGAAAGACGCCTGCCCGGTGAACGGGACGCGTTTTCTCAGCGTCCCGCGTATGCTGCTGTGTCTCCGCGCGGTCGGCAATCTGCGCATCCCCGCGGTTCGGTAACCGATTCACTATACGATGGACACCTTGCCTTTGCTCACATGGTTGAAAACGATCAGCATGATGATCGCGGAAATCGTCAGAATCGTCGCCATCGCGGCGGCGGTGCCGAAGCTGTTGCGCGCGACTTCGTTATAGATGGCAACGGACATGGTGATCGTCTTTCCAGTATACAATAAAACGCTCGAACTGAGTTCATTTATCGTTTCGATCCAGCTTAAAATCGCGCCGGAAACCACGCCCGGCAGCATCAGCGGCAGGGTGATCTTAAAAAATGTCTTTGCCGGGGATACACCAAGGTTAATGGAAGCCTCTTCCACGCAAAGCTCCATCTGTTGCAAAAAACCGGAAGCGGAACGCACCGTGTAGGGAATTTTCCGGATCGTATAGCAAAGGATCATGATAAATGCGGTACCCGCCCAGAAGAACGGCGCGCGGTTGAACGCGATGATCAGCGCGAGACCCATCACCGCGCCGGGAATCACATATGGCACCATGAGCGAAAGGTCAACCGCCGTCGTGAGCGGACTTCGTTTACGAACCGAAAGGTACGCGGTGATCGATCCGACGATTACCATTATCACCAGCGCGATCAGCGAGAAGAAATAGGTGTTTTTAATTCCGCGCAGCATTCGCGTAAAGATGGTCTGATAACTGCTCAGGCCCCATCCGGCAACAAAATACGGCCCATTACAGTTTTTGAAGGACGTAATGATCACCACAATCTGCGGCAGCAGCGAGAAGATCACGATCGCCAGCACCGGAACCAGCACCAGCGTTTTCTTGCCTGCCGAAAGCCGGATCGGGTGCGGCGGACGCAGGGACGTCATGTTATAGTTACGGCGGTGCAGATACCAGCGCTGCAAAAGGAGAAGCAGCAGGCAGAGTACGATAACGATCATGCTTACGGCGGAGGCAAAATTGGAACTTGTGCCCATTTCACTCATGTACTGCTCATAAACGAGCGTGGCCAGCACCTTGTAGTTTTCACCGATCAGCATCGGGGTTCCAAAGTCGGATACCGCCGACATGAACACCATCACCGCGCCTGCCAGGATGGAAGGGCTGACGAGCGGCAGCGTAACATGGAACAGGCGGTATCCCTTGGTCGAGCCAAGATTTTCCGCTGCTTCCTCCAGCGAGGAGTCGATGCTCCCCAGCGCGCCCGAGGTAAACAGATAGACATACGGGAACATCTTGCACACAAAAACACTGACGATGCCCCATTTCCCGTAGATGGTCGGCAGTACCCAGCCAAACCACTCCAGCGCCTTCGTCGTGACGAATCCCGACCGGCCGAAAAGCAGAATCCAGCTGTAAGCGCCGATAAACGGAGGGCTCATCAATGAGAGAATGATGCACACGTTTAGAACCCGCTTGATTCGGATATCGTAGCGCGTCAGAGCGTACGCCATGCCGACGCCAAGCACAACGCTGAAGATCGTCGTGACCCCAGCGACAAACATCGTATTTGAAAGCACGTCCAGATAATAGGACTTCGTAAAGAATTTTACGAAATTCCGAATCGTCACCTGCCCCGTTTCCGTCGTCACGCTGCGCAGGACGATGGTCGAGAGCGGATACAGAATCGCAAGTACGACGAAGATCAGGATGGCTATTTTCATAACGCTCCAGATATCGCGATTCGCTTTCCCTTTCATACGTTTTCCCTCCATCGCCGTTACCGCTCAAACGCGGAGACAACGTCTTCCGTTTCCGGATCGATCAGGGCGATACGCGACGGGTCAAAGCGAACGCGACACGTTTCGCCATCCGGCCTGACGCCCGCGACATCCTTCGTGTACTCGTTGATCAGCAACGTCTGCCCGTCCCCGGTCTGAACCTCATACTCAATGAAATCGCCGAGAAACGTGCTCAGTTCGATCGTCCCCGGCACGCCGTCCTCGCCAAAGAAAAGTTGCTCCGGCCGCGCCGAAACAACCGCTTTTCCTTCCAGCGGGCGAGTCACGCGAACCCGTGCGGAGTAGCCGTCCATCTCCAGCCGAGCCGTTCCGTCCGAATCGGTATGCACCGCGCAGTCCATAAAATTCGAAACGCCGATAAACCCGCTGACAAAGCGGTTCTTCGGATGCTTGTAGATTTCTTCCGGCGTACCAAGCTGCATGATTTTGCCGTCGCGCATGACCGCGATGCGATCCGAAATCGCCAGAGCTTCCTCCTGATCGTGCGTCACGTAGATCGTCGTGATACCGAGGCGACGCTGAAGTTTCTTAATCGTCGCCCGCATCTGTACACGAAGTTTCGCATCCAGATTCGAGAGCGGCTCATCCATGAGCAATACGCCCGGTTCTATAATAAACGCGCGCGCCAGCGCGACGCGCTGTTGTTGTCCGCCGGATAACTCGGAAGGTTTTCGATCCCGGAGCGGTACAATCTGCACCATCTCCAGCGCTTCCTTTACCTTGCCTTCGATTTTGCTTTTGGGATAATTTCTGGCCTTTAATCCATATGCCACGTTCTCCTGAACGGTCATATGCGGAAAGATCGCGTAATTCTGGAATACCATGCCGATATCCCGTTTGTGCGCCGGAATCTGATTCATCAATTTGCCGGAGAACCGGATCTCACCGCCGTCCGGCTGGTTAAATCCTGCAATCGCGCGAAGGAGTGTCGTTTTTCCGCAGCCGGATGGGCCGAGCAGCGTAAAGAACTCCCCCTCGTTGATTTCCAGCGAAACGTCGTTCACCGCGGCGAAATCGCCGAATCGCTTGACGACGTTTGAAATGTTTACCCGATGGCTCATATGGTTAACCCCCGTATCCTGCTAATCTCGGCAGGCGCCCGGCCGGAGGCCGGATCGCCCGCCGTTTGAATCCACCCGTTTCTTTACCGGCCGATTAACCGGCAGAAATCACGTTGACGGCAATTTCGTCCCAGCGCGCGACAACGTCCGCTTTCCCGGCTCCTGCCCACTGGAAATCGTAATTGATAAAGTAAATATCGTTCAAGTCCGGCAAAGCGGCCGGCTGAGCGATATCGTCGCGCACGGTACGGCGGCCAAACTCGTCGCTCATGACCTGCTGGCACTCCGCACCGACGAGGAAATCCATAAACAGCGCCGCCATATCCGGATCCGGACAGTTGGCAACCATGGCGAACCCATCCGGAACATTGGAGGAACCATCCTCGGGATAAATCATCCCGCAGGTATCCGGATCCGCCCCGACAAACACCCAGGCAAGCTGCTCCAGCGTTAAGCCAAGCGCATATTCGCCCGCGGCAACTCCCTTGTAAACGGAAGAAGACCCGCCGGAGATCACGAGGTTCGGCGCGAGCTGTTCAATAAACTGCCATCCGTCGGAATAATCCGCCTGCTTGGACTCCGAAAGGATCATGTTGCACAGCAGCGTGTAAGCGGAACCGGAAGAGGCCGGGTTTGCAGACGCGATCTTGCCCTGCCACTTCGCATCCAGCAGATCCGCCCAGGTCTTCGGCACTTCTTCCTCGGAAACGAGGTTTTTGTTGTACATGATGACCGATGGCTGCTGGGATTCGCCGATCCACTTGTCCTCCGGATCCTTGAACGTTTCGGAGATATGCGCGTCCTCTGCGCAGACATAGGGCTGGAAATACTGCTTATAGGCTTCCAGCGATTCGGTCGTTCCGCCCCACATTACGTCGCACTGGGGATTCTCCGCCTCCGCTGCGATCCTTTGCAGGCAGTCGCCGGTACCTGCGGACACAACCAGGACCTCAATGTTCGGGTACTTCTTGTTAAACAGCTCGATTGCGCGGTTATACTGATCCGCGTTATGCGCCACATACACGGAAACCACGCCTTTGATGGTAGCCGGATCCACCACGGCTGCCGTTGGTTCGGCTGTTACCTCCGCAACGGCCTCGGTGTCCGCGGGCGCTTCCGTCGGCTGAGCCGCGGGCGTGCTCGCGCAGCCGGCCAAAGCGGTCATAAGGAGCATGACTACCATCAGACTGACCAGAACCTTTTTCATACGTTCCTCCCTGAAATGTAAAATATGAGACTGCGGCAAGACAAATCCGTTGATGACAAGATAGGTACGGCTGCCTGACGCAACCTCTCGTATTCATCTTAGTGGGAGGAAAAATACAAAACAATCCGAGAAAACTCTGATTTTGTTTGAAATAGCGCGGTGTTCGTTTCAAAGCGTATCGGCGGGTGCCGATCCTGTCCGGCAAACTGCGAAAATAAAAAACCGGGTCAGACGCCCGGTTATCAAAGCCCGAGGAAATTCCGTTTGAATGGTCTATAACAAAGGATTGCCACCGATAAAAACAGGCGTTCGTTCTGAATAGTCTATATCAAAGGATCGCCGCCGATAAAAACGTCGCTCATTCGTAGACCGACTCGACCGAAATTACGCCTTCGAGGCCGGAAAAATAGTTCATCAACTGCGGGAGGTCCTCCTTCTTATTCAGCATCAGATGCAGGTATACGTGCCTGTGCTGCCGTTCCTGATCAAGCGAAAAGCTCAGCTCCTCAATGATGCATCCGTGGTTTGCCAGATCGTTTTGCAGGGATTGCAGCGTGCTGCCGCTCATGGAAAGCGTCATCTGCAGAATCAGACGGTTGTTCTTCCTTCGTTGTTTATGCGCAAGGTTACGCAGCACCCGCAGCGCAAAGATCACGATGGCGGTCGTCGCCGCCGCCAGAATATAGTTGCCACAGCCGCAGGCAAGTCCAATACAGGAAACGCACCAGAGGCTGCCCGCGGTCGTCAAACCCCGAACGGTAATTCCCTCTTTGATGATCGTGCCGGCGCATAGAAAGCCGATACCGCTGATCACCTGCGCGCCCAGCCGGGCCGGGTCGAGATTGGTAATCCCCGCGTATCTTCGCACCAGGTATTCGCCGCAGCACATAACCAGCGCCGCACCTGTCGCGACCAATATATGCGTACGCATACCGGCGTTCCGCTGAACATGCTCCCGTTCATACCCAATCAGCCCGGAGAGCAGCGCCGCGGCGCAGATGCGCAAAATCATTCGCAGAGCCTCGTTCCAGTCAGCGCCTGTCATCGCCGTGCTGCCCTTCCTTCCGGCCCGCGCCAAATTCGCTTTTTACCTGTGTATCGGCAGGGTCCGGACGCTCCGGCTCCTGCCGGCATTCAGTAAGCGGACATTTTCCGTTTTCATCCGCCCAAACGCATTCGCGCATCTTTTCCGTACAAAAAGACCCGTCTCGCTCGCTAACAAACGCTCTGCTCATGCGCTTCCCTCCCGCTCCGTCCGAACTTATTCTATTGTCTCTACGCAGGAACCCATCGTTTCTGCGGCTACAGGCTCATTCTAGCGGCAAAAAAACGGCCCCGTCAAGGCCGTTTTTCCGTTATTTCGTGCGTTTTTCTGCTTTCCTTCGCATCCGTTGGCGGCTGGATTACGCGCATTCCCGTACTGCAGCCGATCCGGCGGCGCTGCGCTGCTTAAAGGGCATTCGCCTGTATGCGTTTTGCCAGATCCCTTATTTTGTCCTCGATTGTCTGCATCGTTTCGAGAAACACCTCGTCGCTTTTCCCCGTGGGGTCTTCAAGGCCCCAGTCCTCCCGATGCGAGGCGGGAAGAAACGGACATTCGACGCCGCACCCCATGGTGACGACAATATCGACGCGCGGCAGCTCGGCCAGCAGTTTGGGACGCTGAGTTTTCTCCAGATCCACCCCGTAACGCGCTTTCATAAGGCGCACCGCGTCCGGATTGATCCGGTCTTTGATCTGCGTCCCGGCGGAGTAACTTTCAAATAGATCCGGCTCCAGCAGTTTGCCGAGCGCTTCCGCGATTTGACTTCTGCAGGAATTATGGGTACAGATAAACGCGACCTTTTTCATACGCCCTCCTAAGTCGATTCCGGTCAGCAGGTACAGGATCCGAAAAAAGCGTCCGACGAACTGCGGCGTTCCATCAGAACGGTATTCCGCCAAACGCCAAAGCGATCCTTGCCGATTCGCTCACGATAACCAACCATCCGGAAACCGCACCGCTCGTGCAACCGAATGCTGGCCAGGTTCTCCTGCAGAATACCGGACTGCAGAGTCCAGTACCCCTGTTTTTCCGATTCCTGGATCAGAGCGTTCATGAGCTTCGTTCCGGCGCCATTTCGCTGCGTACCCGGATCAATATAGATGCTCACTTCCGCGACCCCGGCATAGACGCAGCGTCCCGAAACCGCAGTGAGCGCGGCCCAGCCCGCCACAGTATCCCCCGCCTGAATCACCATTCGGCAGTCGTCCAGATGGGAAGCATTCCACTCCTGCCAAGACGGGCACTCGGTTTGGAACGTTGCCAGATTCGTATCCATGCCCGCCTGGTAAATTCGGCTGACATCCGGCCAGTCGGATTCGGACATCGTTCGAACGTTAAGCTCCATGTTCGGGGAACCAGCCTTTCGTTCTGTTGGCTATCCGAACCAGCGTCAGCATGACGGGCACCTCCACCAACACGCCTACAATCGTCGCCAGCGCTACGGGAGACGACGCGCCAAACAGCGAAATCGCCACCGCAACGGCAAGCTCAAAGAAGTTGGAAGCGCCGATCATTCCCGCAGGCGCCGCAATATCATGCGGCAGTTTCAGTGCCCGCGAGGCACCGTATGCGATAAAAAAAATCAGAAAAGTCTGAATCACGAGCGGAACGGCGATCAACACGATATGCAGCGGATTTTCGAGGATCACCTTTCCCTGAAACGAAAAGATGATCACGAGCGTCAGAAGAAGGCCCGTAATGGTCACATTGCTGAATTTCGGCAGGAACCCCTTTTCGAAATACTCGATCCCCCGTTTTTTGATCACCGCGTTACGCGTAATCATACCACCGGTCAGGGGAATGACCACGAACAGAACGACGGAGAGAATCAGCGTGTCCCACGGGATCTTCACGCCGCCGATGCCGAGCAGCAACGCGACGATCGGCGTGAACGCCACAAGGATAATCAGATCGTTCGTCGCGACCTGTACCACCGTATAGGCCGGGTTGCCATGCGTCAGGTGACTCCAAACAAACACCATTGCCGTGCAGGGAGCCGCGCCCAGCAGAATCGCTCCCGCAAGATAATCCTTGGCCAGTTCGGCCGGGATCAGCGTTTTAAATATTACAAAGAAAAACAGCCACGCGATCCCGAACATCGTAAACGGCTTGATGAGCCAGTTGGTCACCCAGGTGACAAACAGACCTTTCGGATTCTTGCCGACGTCCCGAATGCTCTGGAAATCGACTTTCAGCATCATGGGGTAGATCATGAGCCAAATCAGTACAGCGATGGGAATCGAAACATTCGCATACTCGAATTTGCCGAGAAACGTCGGAATACCAGGCAGATACTTTCCGATCAGAACCCCGAGAACCATGCAGAGTATGACCCAAAGCGTCAGATACTTCTCAAAAAAACCGATCCCGGCGGTTTTCTTCGTCTCCATAGATACGTTCCTCTTTCTATCATTCGATCGGTTATTCGCGAATCTTTTTCAGGATGGCGACGACTTCTTCCGTTTTCAGCACCTTCCCATAGGAAACCACCTTGCCGTCGATCACAAGCGCCGGCGTGGTCATTACGCCGTATGCAGCGATTTTCGCATAGTCCGTTACGTGCTCAATTGTCGGATCCATGCCCAGCTGCTCAAGTGCAGCCTTTGTGGCGGCCTCCAGCGCGTTGCATTTGGGGCAGCCGCTGCCAAGCACCTTGACGGACGCTCCCTCCTTCTTCGCGGCTTCCGCCCTCTCCATACTGCCGCAGTCGTAGCTGCCACCGCAGCAGCAGGACGACTTTCCCTCGTTTTGTTCCTTCCTTCTCCCAAAGAGCGCCATATTCACATTTCCTTTCTATTTTTCTTTTCCTATGAATCCCGGACAGTGAACACCACCCGGTAATACCCCGTTTCTTGACGCTTTCACTGCGACAGTTTCCGCATCGTATCCGCAGGATCTCCTGCCCCGTATTCCACCGTAAAACCGTTCCCTTTTTCCCGGCATACTGCGTCTTCGCTGCCACAGGGACCATTCTCGTTCGATATTTCAGTTTGTTCAAACGCAACGTTCTTTGCTATGCGCTGGCATATCGTGAGGCATCCAGCCGATATCGTCTCCAACGTACGTGATCGCGCCGGCAAGGCAGCGGTTTCCGCACCCATGGCGGTGATCCACGTACATGTCGGGGGGCCATAACCACCGGAACCGGCGCTTTCTTTTCGTTATACACACCATGCGGACAGTTCAGCACACACGTTCCGCACTCTATACAAACAGCGGAATCAGTCACCGGATACCAGCGTTTCGCCATACTTCTCTTCTACGCAATCAGCGGCTGGAGCAAATTGAACAGATAACCGACCAGTATGATCCCAACCGTGCAGATCGCAATAAACAGCGCCAGCAGTTTCGGTTTGACCGCTTTGCGAAGCATGATCATGGACGGCAGCGACAGCGTCGTTACCGCCATCATGAACGACAGAATGGAGCCCAGCAGCGCTCCTTTGGAAAACAGCGCTTCCGCAATCGGGATCGTACCGAAGATATCCGCATACATCGGCACCCCGACCAGTGTTGCCAGAATGACTCCAAACGGATTTTCGCTGCCCAGAACGGCGCCGACCCATTCTTCCGGGATCCAGTTGTGGATCACCGCGCCGACCGCCACGCCAATCAGAACGTAGGGGAACACCTTTTTGAATGTGTTCAGCATCTGCTCCTTCGCATAAACGAGCCGGTCCTTCACCGTGAGGTCGGGCGATTCAATATCCACACTCCCGGCCGTCAGAATGAAGCTTTCCACATACCGCTCCATTTTCAGCTTTTCAATCAGCGTTCCCCCGAGTACCGCGATCACAAGACCGAGCAAAACATAAAGGATCGCCACGCGCGCGCCGAAAATGCTCATCAGTAAGACGAGCGAGCCGAGATCGACCATCGGGGACGAAATTAAAAACGAAAACGTAACGCCCACCGGAAGCCCGGCGGAGGTAAACCCGATAAACAGCGGAATCGACGAGCACGAGCAGAACGGCGTCACCGTTCCTAAGAGCGCCGCGATGATATTCGCCCCAATTCCCCGAAAACGCCCGAGAACCTTTTTACTGCGTTCCGGTGGGAAAAAGCTCTGGATATAGCTGATGACAAAAATCAGCAAACAAAGAAGAAATGTGATTTTGATCACATCGTAAAGAAAGAACTGTAAACTGCCGGTCCAGCGACTGGCCGTGTCGAGGCCTGCGGCGGCCAGCCCGCGTCCGATCAGATCGTTGAGCCATCGCATGGCAAGAACCTGGTTTTGAAAAAAGTCCCAAACGGCTTTTATTGTTTCCATATACTCCTCTTGATACCTGTTTAGAATTCGTATGATTACTGATTACAGCAATAGGGTTTATCCTGCTCTTCGCGCGGCGTGGTGATCTCCCGCAATCGCTCCTTTGCGCAGGCGGCGCCGGATTCGCAGATACTGTAGTGCGTCCACTTTCCCTCCTGCCGCGCGGTAACCACACCGGACTCGACGAGGATTTTCATGTGATAGGAGAGCGCGGACTGACCGATATGCATCTGTTCGATCAGAGCGCACGCGCATTTTTCACCGCCTCGCAACAGATTCAGGATCTGGAGCCTGTTCTCGTCACAAAACGCTTTAAACACCTTTGCATCCGTTGAATAGCTGAATTCCATGTTTGAAGAACTTGATTCCATGTTTCCCTCATATCAAAATAATTTAATGTGACTATACTCCTCAAATCAACTTTTGTCAATGTGAATCGGTAAAAAAATGCTTCCGCCCTCCTGTCGGGCGGAAGCATTCGTTTGTGAAAGCTCTCCGGGATTGTTAAAGGCCGTAGCCCTTAACCCGTTCCTTCCGGCTGCGCCGGAATAGACGCCTGCTAAAACCCTTCGCGGTTGGTTTCGTTATCCACGACCGGTGTGCCGCCATTCCCGCTGGAAAGCGTATAGATATAATTGTTCTGCATCGTAAACTCGTAGCTGTCGCCGATCATCTGGCGGTAATACGTGCCATCGTCACCAAACATGTCCTCCGGCCCGAACCACATGGTACCAAACGCCCGGTTGAGCGTGTACGTCCCGGCGGGCACGTGGATGGTCGCATTCTTGCCCGCCTGAATATAGAAGGTGCAAACGAGATCTCCGTTGCTTGAATACAGCTTGAGGTACGTCGCCAAACCATAGGAATTCACGACCTTCAGGTCTGCCTGGCGTGACTTATAGTTTTCATTGTGGTAGATTTCGCCGTTTTTCGGCTCGTCGAGAATACAGCCCATCGCGCGAACAAACGAATCCTCAAAGTCGCCAAGAGCAAGAAACGCCTGATACGCCTGGTAATTATGCCCGCCGGTCAGCGCGTCTTCCGCGTCCAGATACGCGATTTCGTTGTTACAGTACGTCAACTGGTCCGCGGCGTCTTCAAATCCGCTTTCCGCTGGCGCCGCAAGTTTCTCGGCGGCGCCGGCATAATCACCCTGATCCATGAGATCTGTCGCCGCCTGATAATCCTGCGTATCCGAACAGAACCGCGCGCGGGCGGGCGCATCGGAGAACGTGCCCAGTGCTTCAAAAGCGGCCTGCGCACCGACAAAATCTCCCGCGGTAACAAGGGTTTCCGCCGCTTCATAATCGAGACTGTTGCGACAGAAAACCGCCTTTTCCTGCGCGTCTTCAAACGTGCCGAGAGAAAGAAAAACCTGCTCCGCTTCGACCGCATCGTCGTGATCGAACGTTTCGATCATTTCGCAGGCGCGCGTATAGTCCGCCCACTGCGTGCTCAGCTGCGCACGCCAGGCGGAATCCTTATAGTTTCCAAGCGAGGTGAACGCCTCGGCGGCTTCGCTGTAGCCGCCCGCGTCGAACAGCGCGGAAGCTGCGTCGTAATTCTTCTTTTTCACCACGCCGATCACAATCAGTGCCGCCGCAAGCAATACCGCAAGCGTGACCCCGCCAATGACCCAAAAACGTCCCTTCTTTTTCTTTACGCTCTCCACCGGCGTTTCCGAAGCAGGCTCGTCTGCCAGCGGAACCGTCAAAAAAGCATCCGGTTGTCCGGAATCCGTTTCCAACTGAGTCTTCTCCTGCTCTGTCTTCGGCGACGCTTCCGCCTGCGTATCCTGCTGCGATCCTGTCGGCTCCACGCGGGTGCCGCACTCCGTGCAAAACAAGGATCCGTCCTCGATTGTGCTCCCGCAATTCTTACAGACCATGGTGCTTACCCTTCCCTTCCTTAATCACTCGTGTATTCATATTCGCAGTACCCCAGTAAAAACGGTGCCTCCGCGCCCAGCGTATCAACCTTGGTGTATTCTTCGCGGATGAGGAGGCCGTTTCCATCGTATTGATAGTCCGTCCGACGAATATAGTTGCAGTAATACGATTCCGTGCTGTAAGTCAAAACACCGTCTGTATTGTAAGTATTGCTGACGTCGAACAGTCCGGGAGGAACCGGTTCTCCCCTTTCATCGTATTCTTCTACGACGATTTCCTCTCCAATCGGCTGATGCCATACGACCTTGCGGCAAACATTATTCTCATCGTACTCGTACGTATAATAACCGTCGGCGTATCCGTTTCGGTAAACCGTTTCTTTGATACATCGATTCCGTGCGTCGTATTCGTAGAGTGTCTTCAATTTACCGGAAGAAAGGTAGATGCTTTTCGTTTCTTTCGTTTCATAACGGCATATCAGATTCCCGTTTTTATCGTAACTGTTTTTTGTTGTGGTTGTCAATGTGCCAATACCCTCTTCCGTTTGAATGCAAATCTGCTTCACAACGCGGCCTTGCCCGTCGTAACGGTAGGTATTCGTTTCCGACTTCTCAACGGACCCATCGTCCAGACGATGCTCGTAGAAGGTCCGGTTGCCATGTCCGTCGTATTCGTAAACGTCCTGCTGTCCGGCGATTGTTTCTCCGTCCTCATACCCGAAACTGCTCTGGTTCAGCAACCGACCTTGCGCGTCGTACCGATATTCCACTTTTTGTACGAGCGTCTTCTCCCTGCCGGTATATCGGGAGCTGGAAAGAAGATTGCCCCAGGCGTCGTAGGTATATCCTTTTCGCTCTTCCTCTGTTTCTTCCCAAAGCGGCGCGCCGCTCGCGTTGGAAACGGCGATCCGCTCCAGCGTTCCATCGTAGTCGTAGTAGCGTGCAATGCATTCGCGGTACGCTCCCTGCGGCGTAGGCGAAGGAAGCGCGATCGCGGCGCTCGGCGGCAGGGATGTCGTCTCCTGTGCCTGCCGAATCCAA
This sequence comes from Eubacteriales bacterium, assembly GCA_034933205.1. Lineage (GTDB taxonomy): Bacteria > Bacillota > Clostridia > Christensenellales > CAG-138 > UBA7703. The sequence goes on along the minus strand of JAYFNY010000043.1, from coordinate 49,764 downwards.
ACCACGCAGGCGATTCCGGCGCAGATAAGAGCAATCGCCGCCACGATGCCAATTCCGGCGGTACGAGTGTTTTTCTTCATAGTGCAGCTCCTTTCCGGCGCGGTGCAGCGCCCATTTTCGAAGCAGGAAACCGAATCTCGCGCTCGAATTTTTCACCGGCCCCGTTTGCCAAGCGCTACATCTCGGCAACGGCCGCAGGCTGGCCATCGTACCACATCTCGACGTGATAACTGCCTGAAACTTCGTGCGGCAGCTTCAGAAGCGCCGTAATCGTGTTTTCGCCCTCGATCAGATCCACATCGTAAGCGCCGGAAAGCAACAGTTCCCCGTCCTCAAAGACCCGCATTTCAATGTTAACCGACCCGGCCGAAGCCATCCGCTTGAAATCGCAGCTGAAGCAAAGCAGATTTGCCGGCGAAGACTGCATTTGAAGCGTACCATTTGTTACGTTATTTACGGAATAAACAATATTCGTCTCGCTCGGCACCCAATAGAGCCCTTCCTCTTTACAGTCGTTCAGCGTGCTTTCCAATACGATCAGATCGCCGATTTCCCTTGGATCCGTCGGAGACATTTCCTGTTCGGAAGCCGGTTCCGCCGTCGTTTCGGACGCATCCGCATCGTTCGCCGCGTTATCCGCCGAACCGTCGTTGTCCATTTTCTCTGCATCCTTCGCCGCCTGTTCCGCGCTCGCGGAGATCACGACTTCCTTCTTTGCGGAACATCCCGCAAGCATACAGCAAACCAACACAAAAATCAGAAATCGAATCGACCAGCGTTTCATAGAAAATCACTCCCCATACGTTTATTCATGCAACGATCCGTTGCTTTCTTCTGCTCTTAATATAACGAAACGGCGGCTCCGCGTATTTTAGAAAGTTGCAGCGGAAAGAAATCGGAAACCGTACGGCGGCGATCGTAATTTTCGCCGTACGCCTGCAACATTTTCGTAAAAAGCGAGAGCCCCGTTGCGGATATACTGAAATCAGTCCGAAGGATCCTTCCCCCGGCGCATCCGGAATCCCGCGCTTCGGGTAATGGGCCGTCGGGCGGATCGGTCTCTGTTCGGATCCCGGACAGCTTTTCACTCGAGCGGCCGGGCCGCATCCTCCCATCGGAAAACAAGGAAAGGCGGAATGACAAATGTTCGATATTATTCTGATTGTGCTGCTCATCAAAATACGAGGAAACTATAAGGAAGCGGGGGAAACCGGCGCGTCCAAGTACATCGCCCCCACCATTGTTTTCTGGGCGCTCGCTATCCTTCTTGTGTTGATTGGAAGGTCGGATGAGAACCTTACCCTGATGGTTCTTGGACTCTTGTGCTATGTTCCGGCGTTTATCTTTTCGATTCTGGGACATAAGAAAAGCAAAAACCTATTCATTGAACAGGCGGTGAGCAACGCCTCCCATAGACCGGCCGCCCCCGTCGCAGACGCTTCCCGCTCGCTCGAAGCGCTGCCCGAACCCCTTCGCTCACTGGTCGGCACGGCCGCTCCTTCTCCGAGCGCCAGGGTGGTTCGAACACAAACCTGCCCGAACTGTGGCAGTGGAGCCGAAGCCCTGCGTCCTCTCGGTGCGAAGGGATCTCGCGGCACCGGAGCGGCCGTTACGATGGCTTTCGGCGCAGCGGGGAACCTGGTTGCTCAGCGGGCCGCCGCAAATCAGCTGATCACGCTGCCCATCGAATATAAATGCAGTTGCTGCAAGCAAAAATTTACCGTGTATTCGGAACAGGCCGATCCTTCGGAACTGCTTGCAAAACCCGCCGTTATTCTGCTGACTCGCCGCTCCGGCATGCTGGGCGCGGCAGTCGCGCGGTTCATTCTCCTCAACGGAGAGAAGATCGGCATGGTGAAGAACAACAAGAGTGTCTCTTTTCAAACCAACGTGCGGCACAACGAGCTGCTGATGCTGGACCAGTATGACGCGACCGGGGATCGATCCCCGCTTCGGTTCGATGTAGCGGCCGGGGAAATCGTCCGCATCCTCTGGACCGGCCGGGAATCAAGAATCGTGGATCGAATCGAGTCGTCGTATACACCGGAAATTTCGGCGGGCACCGATCCATTTTCGAGCGTACCATCCGATTTTCTGTTTCAAAGCGCTCCCTTGCAGGATTTCGCCGCCGCAATGCCAGCCGCGTACCCGGCCGCCGAGCCTTCGGCGCATCTCGAAACCGTGGCGGACATGGCGGTGGAAGAAGAATCTCCCGCGAACGAGCCGTTTCCCGATGCACCGAACCAATTCGCGCCGGAACACTCCACACCGGATCATTCCGAGTCGAATCAATTCGCGCCGGAACACTCCGAACCAAACCAATCCATACCGGATCAATTCGCACCGAACCAATCCGCGACGGTTCAATTCGAGCCGAGCCAATCCGTTCCGGATCAGCCAATCAATCCGGAACCCATACTCCCGGATCCGCCCGCAAGCACCGCATCCAACGAAACTCCCGCGAAGCCCGGCCTTCCGGCCCACGGTTTCTGTAACCGCTGCGGCTCTCCGCTGAAGGCGGACGCAAGGTTTTGTCACGTTTGCGGCACAACCATCAAACGCGGAATTCGCCCGGGCGCCGAGTAACGTGCCATGCTCAACGTTCCAAATCATTACTTTCAAAGGGATCATAAAGGAGGAGAAATCCATATGAAATGCACATCCTGTCAAGCGGAACTTGCACCGGACGAAATGTTCTGCCATAACTGCGGACAAAAAGTAACCGTCGCTCCGGAGCCGACGATGTTCACCAGTGCGACCACGCCGCAGCCTTCGGCCTCCGCCCCGGAAAAACCGGAGAAAACGCCAAAACGGAAATTCAATTTGAAAATTTTAATTGCAATCCTGGCGGTCGTCCTTCTGGCAGCCGCGGCGGTTTTCCTGATTCCGTTGCTTGGCGGAATCCTGGGGGATCAGTACGTGACCAACCGGCTGCTCTACGCCCGGGACGATAAAAACTTTTATATCATCGACGGAAAAGGAAACAAAGCGACCTTCGAATACGACTCTGCAAAAACCGTCCGTTTTTCCCCGGATCACTCCTCCGCCGCGCTTACTGTTGAGGACGGCAAGGATCTCCCGCTTTATGCGATACGAAACGGGGCGGTCACGCTGGTGTGCAAAGACGCCGGAGGCTTCCAGCTTTCGCTGTACGGCGACACCATCGCGTATTTTACGGACGTCGACAGTACGGGTGGAACCGCTTCGCTCTATCTTTATGATATCCAGAAGGATGCCAGCACGCTGGTGGAGAAGAACATCCCCTATTCCGCTTCGGAGGATTCGTCCGTCACCATGTCTCCGGACGGCCGTACGCTGGCGTATGCGTCAAAGCTGGACTATGAGAATGAAACAGTTCTGATGAAGCTTTCCACGGACGGAGGCGCCCCCGTTTCGCTTGGCCGAAACGAGGTTGTATTCGCTGTCTCCAATCACGCCGACTATCTCTATCTTGCTACCTTTACCAGCCTGAACGACGGGGAATGGACCCTGTATGTTCGCCACGGGGACAAGGAAACTGTCCTTCTGGAGAAGCAGAATCCGCAGGACTTCACGACCTTCCGGCTGAACGCGGACCTCACGCAGATTCTGCTGTCGCTGGATGGAAAAACCTACTACTCGGATCGCGGCGGCGAGCCGGAGCGGCTGCTGACCGATTCTATTTTGGACATAGTTGCCCGTCCGTATCTCGTCAAAGGCGATTACGGAACCGTTGACATTCTCGGCTGGAAAACGTTCACCAACAAGGTATACCTTGGCAATAAGTCCGATGGAACGCTCTATTATCTTGGCCGCGACCTCGACACCGAGCGAATCGACAAGGGCATTTCCGATACTTATCTGGGCGCGCGGGACGTGAAGCTGACCGAGAACGGAACGAGCGTGACCTACATCTCCGATTCAGGAGAGCTCTTTCAGGCGGCGCTTTCCGGCGGTGAACCGGAGGAGATCGCCCGCGGCGATTCGATCAAGGCCCTGTTCGTTTCGCAGGACGGAAAAATTCTGTATTTCGTCAATACTTACGACGAGCTCTACTGCATCCGAAACGGTAAGCCTTCCACGCACATTGCCGACGACGTGGACCAGTATGCCTGCGCCTTCGACCGAAACACGCACAACTTCTATTTTGTGGCCGATAACGACGACGAGGACGGCGTTCTCTATCGCTGCGTAAACGGCGGCAAGAAAGAAAAGGTTTCCGGCGGAAGCGGTGTTTACGCCCTTCTGAACGACAACTGTGGACTGCTGTTTTTGAAACATGCCGATCTGGAGGACAAGCTTGACGATCTTTACCAGCTTACCGGCTCGGATCAGCTGGAGCTTCTGCTCAGCGACGTGCTTAGCGCGACGCTCGACGCAAAGTAGACCGAAGAAATCTGACTAAAGGAATATTTTGAAAGGAGTATCTGTATGGACGACCAATCCTACATCCTCATGAGACTCGCCGCAGGCGCCGTTTGTCTGCTGCTTGCGCTGATCCCAGCGTTCATCGGCAAAAAAAAGGGGTATCGGTTCTCCACCTACTACGTGTTCGGCGCCGTTTCCTTTCTTCTGGCGCTGATTCTGGCGCTCGCCGTACGTCCCCGCAAAGAACCCGCCGACGAGGATATCCCATCGTTCCGCCCGGGACACGCCACGGCGATTCTCTCGATGGTCGCAGCGGCGCTCTATACGCTTTCTTTCTTCTACGTGCTTATACGCAGCGGTCTGCCCCAGGCCATGATCTCTGGCAGGGATGTTACAAACATGCTATTCTCGCTTGTCATCTATAAGCTTCCGGCGGTTATTGCCGTCTGGGCGCTTGGCGGCGGCCTGCTTGCGGCGCAGCGCGCGAAAACGCAGCGCAGAGCGCTTGTTGTTACGATGACCACTCTTGCGGTCTATGCAACCATTACCATTGTGGACAACATACGGATTAGTTTCACGAATTTCGAGGATGGAATTGGATTTGTCTACCTGATGCCCCTTATCGTAGGGCTTTATGTGCTGATCCTCGTCTTCTCGCTGTTCAGCGAGAACCGGCCGGTAACGATCGCCGCAAGTATTGCCGGCATCGTCTGTGCGACACTTTATTCCGTGCTCTTTGTTCTGCTGATCGCACAGCATTTCAATATGCGCATCCTTCTGACGTTGTTCGCAAACGGCACGCTGCTTTGGAGCTTCATTCCGATCATCGCGTTCGCCGCCGTCCTGAGCGGATCATCTCATAAGGAGCCCGCTTATGCTGCCCCCGGCGGCATGCCGCAAGCACCGGACCGCCAGCCGATCGCCACTCCGGCGCCCGTTGCCGCGCCTCGGCCCGCCGCTTCGGAGGATTCTGCACCGTTCACCGGCGCCACGCAGCCCGCGCTGCCCGCTATGGTCGTTTTCGCCGCGGAATCCGCAAACGCCGCCTCGATGGCGATGTTCGGCAACACGCAGCAGTACTACTCGCCGGAATACTGCATTTCCCGTGTGCGTAAGAATTTCAGCCTGCCCGATTCCGCGCGGATCGAATACGTTTCCCGCGCAAACTGGAAGGGTCCCGTCCCGGTGCTGGTTGGAGAGCAGTTTCAAATCGATCTTCCCGCGATCCAGCGGCTGCAAAAGGATTACCTGACCGGAGAACTCGGGCTGAGCGACAGCGAAGCAACGATCGCCATCGGTAAGGCGCAGGCCATGCAGGCGCCCCGTCTTGGGTTGCTCTGGCTCTGCGTGCCAATCCAGAATTGAGGAAACGGGGGTTCCTATGAAGAAATTATTCGCAGCCCTTCTGGCGCTCGCCTTTATGTTTGCCGGCGTGCTAAGCGGATGCACACAAAAGAAAGAGATATCCATCGGTGCGGGAGGCACGATCTCATCGGCAGGCGAAAGCGGGGAAGCCTCCACGCCGACGCCCGAACCCACCGCTGCCCCGACGCCGACCGAAGCGCCTACCCCGACCCCAACCGAAGCACCCGGCTGGTTTTATCACTACAACCGGGTTCTGATCGATCAGGAAAACGTACGTTTCACGCTGCAGACGATGGAATACAACTTTGACGCAAAGACGCTGACGGTGATCGCGGACTATGAGAACACAGGAAAATACAATCAGATCGTCGTTTTTGTCAACGTACTGGTCAAGGATGCCTCTCTGACACTCTATGCCGAAACCGGAGACGAAAACAACCGGATGATTTCCGTCCTTTCCGGCGAAAAGCGCACCGTTACGTTCGCAATCGATCTGTCGGACGAGGATCTGACGCAAACCGACTTACAGCATTTGTCAACCGTATCGATCGATCTGGCAAAATTTGAAGCAACCGATAAGTCAAAGCCGGACTCCTATACCGTCGGTACGTTCGATGCAGTCGAAGTGGAACTGCCGCCAACCGCCTGATCGATAAGCAGCGGCTTTTCTCTGCAATTACCACCCCATCCCAATAGCAAAAAAGTGCGGCGCGATCACAACGAACGCGCCGCATTTTTTGTTTTGAAATTCCCGCTTACTCCTCTGTTTCCACACCTTCCGCAGGCGCCTCTTCTACCGGATACACGCCTGTTTCATACAGCGCTTCCAACAACGCTTCGCGTGCCGTATCAACCGCTTCCGCAAGCAGTTCCCTGTCCTCGTCGGTTGCCGAAGCCTCGGCGGCAAGCGCCTTCTGGTACGCGGTCAGCAGTTCCGCCAGAACCGCTTTGTTCTCGTCGAGGGAATCCAGCCCTGTAATTACTTGTGTAATCTGCTCAATATCCAGAGCCGTACCCGCCGGCCAATCCTTCCATTCCTGCCATCCAAGAACGCTTCCAAGCGACATCCCCGCTTTTTCCAGCCCGTCTTTGAGCGCTTTTCGGGCGTCGGAAGCGGCGTGTGCCAGCCCGCTCAGCCCGGCGTCTTCCGAGATTGCTCCGTCTTTCTTCTCCAAAGCCGTCGTATACGCGTCCAGCAGGGATTGCAGCTCCGTCTTCGTGGTTTCGTCGGATACGTTTTCAATCGCCAAAGTAATTTTATCCACGGATATACCGTGATACCGTGTTTTCTCTTCCGTCTGGGTCTGTTCGGGTGTTTCGCCCGTTTCTTCCGTTTCTTCACTCTTCGTGTCGGATTTCCCCTTCTGACCCGTTTTGGTGCCAGGCTTCGATTGATCCGACCCATTCTTCGATTTTCCCGGCGCGGCAAGCGCCTGTGCGCTGAACGCCAGAAGCATCAGCATCGCCAGTAAAACCGGAAAGACGCGCCTCGTAATCCTCACCGTTTTCCATAGAATCCTATCCATATGTTACCTCCTTATTTTCCTCCGATGTGACATTCCGCCGCCGTGCCATCCGGGCGGAGAACCTGCATGCGGGACGGTTGCGGGCGTTGCGCCGCAGGCTCATGCTGCACCTCTCCGGTGGATCTTAACTGGCTGACCAGTGTATAAGCTTCGGCAAACGCTCCCGCCAGCTTGTCCGCAAGCTGCGAAGAAACATCATGCGCCGGCTCGCTTTGCGGATATAGTCTGCTTTCCGAAGCGCGGACCGCAGGCGCCTCCGCCGGTTGGCTCGCTACCTGCGCTGTGGCCGACCGCCGCGCGTCCTGTTCGGCAAGCGTCGCCGTAATCAGTCTTCTCAGGTCGTCCAGCTCACTATGCAGCTTTGCGTTTTCATCAATCAGCTGAGCACGCTCCGTTTTCCAGAACTCAATGACGCTCGCCGCCTGCGAGAGGGTGGACCGAAGCTGCTGCACTTCTTTTTCCAATCCCTGCACCCGCTCCGCCGTCGCACGTGCCGTTATGGCTGCAGCTCGAATTTTCTCAACGTTTTCCTGCTCTGCTTCCTGCGCTTTTACGGATTGGATCAACGTTGTGATCCGCGTATTCGCCGTCGCGAGCTGCGTTTCCCGCTGCGTCAGGTTTTCCTTCAGCGTTTTGATCGCGCAGTTACGCGCCTGAATCTCGCTCTTTGCGGAATCCAGCTGCGCAATCAGCGTTTCCTGCTCCTGTTTTGCGGCTTTTGCCTGCTGGGAGAAGATCCGTTTGACCTCCTCCAGATAGGCCCGCACCTCGTCGGGATCATATCCGGAAAGGATCCGGCGAAACCGCGCGTCCGCATCCATTCGGCTGCGGAGGACTTCCACGCTTTCCTCCCTGCGATTCTGTTGCTCACTCATGGCACAACCTCCAGCAGATCTCCCGGTTGGATCGAAAAACGCTTTGCACTGCCGGAAGGAAGCTCCAGCACACGTTTTGCTCCCTTTTGTCCCGGCCAGGCACGGCCCTTTGGCAGCGCTTCGTCCACGCGAAGGACGCGGCCGCTTCGATCCAGGTAGACGGCGTCAATCGCGTAGCGCATTCCAAAGGTATGAATGCAGCCGCAGGGGGAAAGAAGCAACCCTCCACCCTCCTGCAAAGATCGTCCCAATAACCCGCGCAGCCGCAGAAAATAGCGGTTTGCATTCCAGGCTTTTGCTATTTCGTTTCCGCTTTTCAATATGGAAACCGTCTTCATAACGCCGTCCCTCACTGAAACGTCTTGATCAGATTAACTGCCGCCGGCCCAAGCAGGATGATAAAGATCACCGGAAAGATGAACATCACCGTAGGCAGCATGATTTTCACCGGCGCTTTTGCCGCTTTCGCCTGAATCGCCTGTTTCCGCTCCGCCCTGAGCCGTTCCGCCTGCGTATCCAGTACGTTCTTTACAGAGACGCCGAGCTGATCCGCCTGCAGAAGAGCGATGATGAACGCGGTCAGTTGCTTCACGTCACAGCGGTCCGCCATCTCCTTGAGCGCAATCTTGCGCGGAACCCCCATTTGGACTTCACGAATCGCGCCGTTGAGCTCCGCAAGGACGGCGCTCTTGTTCTTCGTGTACTGCCGCACAATGGCCGCATCCAGGCCCAATCCGGCTTCCACGCTGACGATCAGCAGGTCCATAACATCCGGCAAATCGCGCACAATCGACTCTTTCCGCGCCTTCACGCGCCCGCGTAAAAAGACGTTCGAACCGTAAACGGGAATGCAGACCAGCACCAACGCGATCAGGATCCGGTAGATCTGGTCGATCGGCAGCAGCAGGTATAGAACGATTCCGCCGGAAAGGAACACGAGGATCAGCATGCTTTTTATAAACGAATACTCCTGTATCGTCAGCGGAATTCCAGCCGCTTTGATCTGCTTTTCGAGTTTTACGTTTGCTTTGCTCTTGCCCGGCGCTTTGCTCTTGCCAGCCATGTTTCGAACCCGGTTGGAAAACCGCCGAATCGTGGGGCGCAGTACGCGTTCGGAGAATGATTTCTTCAGCTCGTCGTCGCTGTAAGTGCGTTCCCCCTCCTTGATCTGCGCGAACCTTCTGCGCATGTGGTCGTTTTTTTTCCCGATCTCATAAAACAGCGCGAGCAACGTCAGAAACACCGCGATGGTGCAGACTAGAACGACCAACCGCATGCCGGTTCTCCTCCCTTACATCTTAATATTGACAATCTTGTTCACGATCGCGAATCCAATCCCTTCCAGGACGACCGAAACGATCATCATGATCCTGCCGGTTTTCGTGGTAAAAAACATATCGACATACCCGGGATTGATAAACATCAGCAACACGATGATAAACACGGGCAACGCGCCGATAATATAACCGCTCAGCCTGCCGGCGGACGTCATTGCCTTGATCTCGCCGCGCAGGCGGATGCGCTGGTTGATCGTGTCCGTGATGTTCTCCAGAATCACCGCAAGATTTCCGCCAATTTGCCGCTGAATGATAACGGCGGAGCACATCAGATCCAGATCCTTGTTCTTGGTCCGCCGTACGAGCCGCTGCAGGCTGGTTTCCAGAGGCATACCAAACTGCGTTTCCCGGTAAACGCGCATAAATTCGCGCGATATCGGTTCCTCCATTTCCTCAGCCACATTTTTCAGCGCGGTTTGAAAGGACTGTCCTGCGCGAAGCGCGTTGCAGATGACCGTCATCGCGTCCGAAAGCTGTTTGCCAAAAAGCGTGAGTTTTTTGTTTCGCTTTATGGAAACAAACCCTATGGGAGATGCGGCGCCCACGATCACGAGCCCGATGCCAAGACTCATCGGAGCGCCGAGAAAGATGGCGGCGGCGGGGATCACGGCGCTGGTCAGGACCCAGATGGTAATAAACTCCTCCGCGCGCAACGCCACGCCCGCAACGTAGAGTTCCTCGGCAATCTGGTCGAGCCTGCGCAAACCGGAGCGTTCCTTTCCGTTCTTCACACGCCGGGAGATACCGGTTTCCGAAGCGCTGTCAAAGAAGGAACGTACACGCTTCTCCATTTCCAGCCTCTGTTTCGATTGCAGCAGGGCCAGCAGATAAAACAGAAAAAACGCAGCGATTCCGCAAATCAATACAACCAGAATCCGCATGGTCTTGCGCCTCACATTCTTTGCCAATTTCCCCGGCCTACACGTTCGGACGGAAAAATCCATTCGTCCATCTCGCTGTTCGTCCTCGCGGCGGGTTTTGCCAGGACGATCTGCATCCGGCTCTTAGGAAAACCACTCGTCCTTTACGCCCGCTCCGCCGGCCGCCAGTTTATCGCAGCAGCGCGGCTTAATTCCCGTCGGGTGGAAACGCCCTGCCGAACGTCCGTTACCGTAATCGTACGCAAAAATCTCCTGCGTCACGATGATGTCCCCCTCCATGCCGACCACCTCGCTGATGCTGGTGATCTTTCTGCTGCCGTCCCGAAGACGCGTCTGCTGAACGATGATGTCGATTGCCGAAGCAACCTGCTGGCGAATGGCGGAGATGGGCAGATTCATACCGGCCATCAGCACCATGGTTTCCAGTCGCGCGAGCATGTCGCGCGTGGAATTCGCGTGCCCGGTCGTCATGGAACCGTCGTGTCCGGTGTTCATTGCCTGCAGCATATCGAGCGCTTCCCCGCCGCGCACCTCGCCGACGACAATTCGGTCGGGACGCATACGCAGGGCGTTTCGCACCAGATCGCGGATGGTAATCTGTCCCTTCCCCTCGAGGTTTGCGGGCCGCGCCTCCAGCGTCAGCACATGCTTTTGCTGGAGCTGTATCTCCGCCGCGTCCTCGATGGTCACAATGCGTTCGTCGTGCGGAATATAGGCGGATAGTACGTTCAGCAACGTTGTCTTGCCGCTGCCGGTTCCGCCGGATACGACGATGTTGAGCCGCCCTTTCACGCAGGCTTCCAGGAAGGCCGCCATTTTGAACGTGAGACTCCCGTAGCTAATCAGGTTTTCCACCGTCAGCGGGCTTTTGGAGAATTTTCGAATGGTGAGAAGCGGCCCCTTCAGCGAAAGCGGCGGGATGACCGCATTCACACGCGACCCATCCGGGAGGCGCGCGTCCACCATTGGGTTTGCCTCGTCGATATGTCTGCCCAGCGGCGAAACGATGCGGTCGATCACGTTTAAAAGCTGATCGTTGTCATAGAACGTCACGTCGCTGAGCACAAGTTTCCCTTTTCGTTCAATAAAAACCTGCTTGGCGCCGTTGACCATAATCTCGCTGATCGACTCGTCCGCAAGCAGTTTCTCCAGAGGCCCCAGCCCGCGGATCGAATCGAAAATCTCCAGCGCGATCCGGTTGCGTTCCGGCCGCGCCATGCCCGCGGCATGTTCCTCCAGCGCGGATTCGATAATCGCTTTTGTCTCCGATTCGTTCGTTCCGCCGCTTTGTTTCTCCTCGCGTTTGTTGAGCTTTTCCACAACCTGGATATGCACACGGTCGCGCAGAAGCGCGGACTCGTCCGCCTCGGGCGCCGCGCCGTTCGCAACGGGTGCGGAAGGCGCTTTTTTATCCAGGCGTTCCAATAACCCCATCTCTATATCCTCTTAATCAAGTTTCGCGCATAGGCGCGCACCGCTTTGGACGCTTTGGATTTCGGCGCGCAGCTCAGCATGGGAATGCCCCGGTTTGCTGCCATCATCGCGGCTTTCAGGTCATATGGAACAACAAGAGCCGGAACGGCGTCCAGCAGACCGGCAACGTCTTTGGTGCGGATCTTCGAAATCCCGTCCTTGTTCACAACGATTCGAACCTTATCCTGAAGGTTGAGCGCTTCCATCACTTTGATACAACGCTTCGCGTCGTGCAGCGTGGCAATGTCCTCGTTCACAACGAAGTAAATCTGATCCGCCGTTTCGAATGCGGAAACGGCACAATCACCCAGCGACACACCCATATCGAGGATCACGTAGTCGAATTCCGTCCGCAGTGTGGAAAGAATCGCTTCAATGTGTTCGGGGCGGATCAGCTCGGCGTATTCCGGCGAGCTGCTGGAGAGCATTACCATAATGCCGCTCTGGTGACGAATCAAATAGCTCTTGATCGTGGAAAGCTCGAAGGAATGCTCCTCCACCATATCCGCAATCGTATCGCCTTTTGGAATATCCAGATAAACGCCGATATCCCCGAATTGCAGGTTCAGGTCGATCAGTGCAACTTTCTTGTTCATCGTTACGAGCGCGTAAGCCAGGTTTACCGCGACCGTCGTTTTACCCACGCCGCCCTTCGCCGAAAAGCAGGCGATTATCTTCGAATCGTAGCTCGCGATCTTCAGCGTACTGTTGCGGCGGTTCATATCCCGGTTCGCCGTGGTCAAAATTTGCGTCCGAATCTCGCTTTCCCCGCTGCGGACATCGATGACGCGGGCAATTCCGCTCTCCATCGCGTGCGCGATGGTTGCTCCGTCCAGAACAGGCGCTAACAGAACGATAGTAATATCGCTCCGCGTCGCGTACATCCGCTCGGCAAAGTCGAATTCCGCGTCCGGCATACCGCGCGTGCCAATCAACAGTACGTCCGCCGGCTGCGTGCTCGCCTTCTTCAATCCGTCCTTGTCCGGCCGAAACGCGCTGACAATCCGCAGAGATTCATCCTGCAACAAGCCCGATATGAACTTCCGGTCTTCGGCGGAGTTTGCCGCCAGCATGATCCTGATTCCATCCATCCGCGCTCACCTCTTATTTTGCGGGATCCAGCAACGTATCGCTGACCACGGGCTGCTGCGTAATCGTCTCATGGTCGCCATTTGCGCGAAGAACGATCATGATCGCGCCGCTCCTTGCCCCCTGTATTACGCGCACCGCATCCTCCGGCGTAACCAGTACGGTTACGGTCGAATACCCGATCCCATCGCTCTCGCCGTCCGCTGTTTGGCCGGAAGGGGACAGCGACGAGCCTACCGCAACGATACAGACATTCTGCGCCGCCAGCACGGTGGTCGCCTGCTGCGCCTGCGTGGATTGTGCCTCTGCGGCGGAACGCGCCTGCTGCTCCGGCGTCATATAACTCGTCGTGATATACGCGTAAATATCGACGTAATCGCCGCGCTGCAAAAATCCGGCGAAGCCGGAGATCTCATCCACGCCGACGGTCACCGCCCGCATTCCCTTTGGAATCACATAGGACAGCCCGCTTTCAATTTGCCCGGGCTGCTTCAGCTTTGCCGGAATCACCTCTTCGCCGGAAAGGATCTCGCTCTCCGTTACATATCCGGCCGCGTCGGAAACCGCGCGCGCTGCCAGCGGATGGGCCGACCCCTCCGGAACCTGCTTGGTCGTAAGCATATCCGCGGCGATCGACGTATAGGCCGGAATATCCTTAGCCGCCACGACGACGGTTTCATAAACGATCTGCACCTGCTTTTGCTGCTCGATCTTCCCCAGATAGGTGTAGAGCAGCACGCCGGCACAAATAGCGGCAATCAATGCGAAGAGTATGATTTTTTTCATGGATCCTCCATATCGGCCGGACAAGCAGCATCCGCGCTTGCTCTGCGAAGGTTATTTGCTCAACACCAGGCTGTAAACACCAAAGCCGTCCGCCGTTCCCGAAAGATCCCCGTCGGCGGCGCCGATGTTCACCATATCCACATAGGAGCCAATCACGCAGCCCTGGTCCACATAAGTTGTATAATCTTCCAGAACAAACGCCGCAAAACCGACCACACGAACGTATTTATTGGAACTGTCCGTATACTCGATGACCGGCAGCTTCATTACGCGGGGACAATCGTCCGCATAGCAGCCGGCTTTACACCCTCCGCTTGAAGGATAATGCGTGCAGGCGTTGTAGCGCTGAACGATCCCGGAGTAGGTCGGACCCGTCATATTGCCCGATTCGACCGGCAACACGGTACCCACCGTCAATTTCGCCTGGTATCCGTAGGCAAGCCAACTCGTGTAGTCGTTCGCGCCGCCGCCTTTCACGCCGTCGAGGTCGATCGCGCCGAAAGAACCGTTTTCCACTTCGTCCGTATTGGAACCGTACTTCAAAATCGCGTGCTGGGTAGTGCCTCCTGCGATCATTTCGTTCAGAATGCTCCTTTGAATTGAAAGCGGAACCAGATCGGAAAGCGCCGCGCAAGGTACGACGCGCGCTTCCGCTTCGCGGGTGAACGTGATTTCGTTGATTCCAAAAATCCGCGCAAACGCCGTTTCGGATTCCGCCGGCTGCGCCACATCGACCGAGTGATATGCGCCGCCTTCGAGGTTACCGAACGTCACGCTTGCGGCCGAAGGGTCGTCAACTCCGTTTTTCGCCAGATATTCCCTCGCGGTGGCGGTAGCCTGCGAAAGTTTCGTCGCGTCCCCGCTTTCGATCGGCAGTTTCATCCCCGCCGCCATCGCCGCTGCGTCCACCGCAGTCTGCGTCTGCGCCGTCTTCACATAAGCCGCGCCAAGATCGGTCACGGTAGCGGTCACGCCGACCAATGCCGTAATGGCGAACGCCACAATCAGCAGCGATTCGCCGCGCTCCTGTATTCGAAATCGCCTGAATTGGCGTTGTAAACGTTGTTTCACTTCGTAACATGCTTCCTTCCCGGTCAGAATGTCACTCTTCCAGCAGCTCCCCGTATGTTCCCGTTCATTCACTTTTTCGCACGAGAGAGCCTGAAACGAAAATACCCGTCCCGCACCGGGACGGAATCCTTTTATCAGCTCATCTTCATCGTGCAGGAGGACCGCAGGTGAAAATATCCGTCCTCCGCAAGAAAAGAAGTCAGTGGTGTAAGGGGCGGAAGATCATAAGTTGTAACCACGGTGATATCCCCTTCCCGAAAGTCGGCAGTATCGGAATAGCTCACCGTAACATTCAACGTACCGGTCATGTAGTCCGGCTTCATCTCGTTGATCCGTTCGATCACATCGGTGGTATTGGTCGACGCGCTCTTTGCGATAATCCCCGCGCGAACGCCTTCCCGGGTGATATTGTCCAGTACGAGCCGTGTCGAGGAGATCCACCCCATCTCGATCATCCCGCAGATCAGCAGCAGCAGCAGCGGGAGCGTCAATGCCAGCTCAACGGCCGACTGGCCGATTTCGCGCCGTTTGTCCGTGAACTTCAATCGCATTGCCGCTCCCTCCCGCCGTCTGTCTTCCCTCTGTTCCGGCTCACATGTTTGTTTCCCGCCGAACCGTCTCCGGTTCCGGTTTTCTCGCGGCCCCTCGGCCGCGGCGATGGAATGAAACGATATTCTCTCTTCGCTGCGCCGATCGATCCGGCGCACGGTCAAGTGAAACTCGTTTCGCATTCGTTATCAGGATCCCGATCCGAGCGTAAGTTTGTTGCTGATATCGGTAAAGAGCGTGTTTGCTTTACCGCCGAGCAGCGTCAGCCCGACAATGACCACAACCGCAACCAGCGCGATAATCAAACCGTATTCCACCAGCCCCTGGCCCTCTTCATTCACGAAAAACCGTTTCATACAAAATTCCCTCCTTGTTCCCTGTAGCAGATCCGTCAGGATCCCGACCCAAGCGTGAGCTTGTTGCTGATGTCGGTAAAGAGCGTGTTCGCCTTACCGCCGAGCAGCGTCAATCCAACAATGACCACGACTGCGACCAACGCGATGATCAGTCCGTATTCCACGAGCCCCTGGCCTTCTTCGTTCATAAAAAACCGCTTCATACAAAATTCCCTCCTTGTTCCCTGTTGTAAATCCATCAGGATCCCGAAGTGATCGAGAGCTTGTTGCTGATGTCGGTAAAGAGCGTGTTCGCCTTGCCACCGATCAGCGTAAGCCCGACAATGACCACCACCGCCACAAGCGCGATAATCAAGCCATATTCCACCAGACCCTGACCTTCTTCCTTCATCCAGAAACTCTTCATGTTACCATCCTCCGTTTATTCTTTCTTTTTTATTTTCTGGCGTATTTCGCCGATATTCACGCATAATCAACCGGTCGGAACGGGCACGCCCTCCATACCCGCACATGTTTTGAAACGCCTCCCCTAGTCTTTACAGGATCGAAACCGCCACCAACGCGACCGATAAGAATGGCCCCATCGGAATTTTTTGCTTGAGTTTCTCCGCCATTGGCATCCCCAGGCCAAGCAGTACATAGATCAGCACAAGCCCCCCCATAGCGGCGACGGCGTACAGGCTGCCCGTAAAACCGAGCGCAAATCCCATTGCCGCGGCAAGCTTCACGTCCCCGACGCCGATATTCTGACCAAATAAACTCGGAATGAAGAAAATAACGAAACAGGCAGCAAGCCCAACCAGCGACGAACCGATTCGAAATGGAATATTCCCCGTGAATCCAAACAGCGCGGCGAGCAGGAACACGGAAAGAACCAGCTCGTTCGGAATGATCCGGTGCGCCGCGTCGATATAGAAAATACAACCGGCGTCCATCATCACCAGCAGCAGGTAGACCGCGCGCAGCGACCCGCCGGCCCGCCAGCCGACGATACCGCCAATAAGAGCAAAGCTCGCCGCAAGCAGGATCTTCTCGACCTTCTTCATTTGGAACGTTTTATCACGGCGTTTCAGAAGAAACCCGCAAAGGAGCCACGACGGAACAGAGCTCGCCGCACCCACTGCAAAACCGAGTAAAATCCATACCCATTGATCTCGCATCGTTTGGTTCCTTCCTCCTTCTTTCAAAATCCACCTGCCGTGTCACCGAATAAAAAAGCGGTCCGAGTTTTCCATAAACCCGAACCGCTCCGCTTTTTGTATAACAAACAAGCCCTATTCACTAGGACAGCATGTTATCCTGAGCGTTCTTCCTTCGGCAACTGGCTGCCATGGGCACGTTTTCGCCTTTAGGCCCTGTAGCTTTGCGACCTCCGCTTTCACGGATTGTGCTATTAGCATGGAGAAGAACCGCAATTGTATTCCGTTGACAAGGTGCCGCAATTGAAAATGTCTCCCGAAAAAGAAAAAGCAGCCGACCATTTCACCTGCCATGCTGCCCGAAAAAATGCAATTGACCACGCTAAAATAAAGCGGGGAAAGCACTCATTTGGCAACTGGCTGCCATAAACGGAATCCCGTTTTTAGGCCCTTTAGCTTTGCGTCGCCCGTTTTCACGGGGTTTGCTATTGACTTGGAGATCACTTTCTCTTGTTCATAAATTATCACAGCAAAATAGCGCTGTCAAGCAGTATTTTTGTATACATATACAATACAACAAATTTCTGTCGTCCCGCATTATCACTTATTTCTGCGGTTTTTTCGTGAGAATAACGCTCGCCATCAATTTCTAAATACCGCATATTCATGTCATATATACAACCTGTTTCTGCGCTTGGCATTGTCTTCACGGGCGCCGGACACGGAAGATTTCAAGAAAAACCATGGAAACGCCCGATCTTTCGGTAGAATATCTACCGCCCACCCGACCTTTCTATAAAGAACTTCCCGGTGAAATCCTCCGATTCGCTCGCAGCAGCCGCACAAGAACCGGTCCGACACGCAAAGAAAAAATACCCGGCGCTCCTTCTTCCCATTCCGGTCTGCAAGCGAAGAAGCCCTGCCGGATGCTTTCGTTCGATTCACGCTGAACTTGTTATATGCGTATATTATCGATTATTACAGTATTATGTATGTATAAATCTATCGTTCTTCAACAATATTTCTCTTTTCGCATGACCATTCGCGCGAATAATCCGTCGTTATTCATCCGCCGCTGTTCGCGTACAGCACGCAGTCCTGGCGCAACTTGTCAATTTCTCTATATTTGTTATACATTTTATGTTAGTATGTTTTTGTAAATATTTCGATTTCTTTTCAGCGTCTGTCGTCCCGTCTTCTTCACGCAAGCCCGAACCAACCAGACTACATGCGGAGAAATGAGCGTCATGAATATGCAAAAGAAACAAATTCCAAACGATGCGGACGCAACCGAACCGTCTTTTTTTGACATGCTCGGTTTTCTTTCCAACACCTCGTCGATCGGCCTAGTCATCACGGACGTGAACGGCATGATCCGCAGCCTCAACAAGACCGTTCAGGATATGTTGGGAATCTCCATCGACGCTTGCCGAAATACGAACGTACGCGATCTCTATGCGAATCCGGACGAGCGTCAGCATCTGATCGAAATGCTGAATGTGTCCGGATCGGTGCGCAACTTCGAGGTTCAGCTCAAGAGCGGCGATGGAACCTTGCGAACTGTCCTGGCCAATGTGGACTCCATCGCACTGAACGGAGAGCCCGTTTTACTCACCTCCCTCTACGATATCTCACAGTATGTGGATCAGCAAAAACTCCATCTCACGCTCGATCAAGGCTATCAGATGCTCTTCAGCCGCGCGCCGGTCGGAATCACCGTAACCGACAGCAAAGGAAGCCTGATTATCAGCAACAATGCCATTATGGAACTTCTCGGCTACACTGCCGATGAGCTAGATGAGCTCAGCGTAAGGGAGTTCTATCTCATTCCGGATGATCGAAAGCGGTTGATTGAGCTGACGGGACGGCTCGGGGCCGTTCGCGATTTTGAAACGGTATTCCGTCATAAAAGCGGAAAATCGGTTGCCGTTCTTCTCAACACCGATATCATCGATTTCAACGGCCAGCCGAATCTACTTCTCACCTCCATACGCGATATTTCGTATCTGAAGCGTGCCGAACTGGAGTTGGAAAAAGAGCGTGACTTTTCCAACGCGATCCTGAATATTTCGGCAACCCTCACGGTCGTCCTCGACAGTCATGGAACGATCACGCGGTTCAACCACGCCTGTGAGAAAGCCAGCGGGTACTCGGCCCATGAGATTATCGGCACAAACCTGGCGGATACCGTTTTCTTTGAGCCTGGGATCTCGCACGAGCAAATTAAAAAACTGCTCAGCAGCGAGTATCCGGATGCCTACGAAACCGTCCTTCTGTCGAAAAGCGGCAGTAAAAAGCAAATTTCGTGGACATTTGCGGCAATCCTTGACCGCGACGGGCAGGTAGAATTCATCATTGCCACAGGAAGCGATGTGACTGAGCGAAGAAAGGCCGAAAATGACCTGAAGAATGCAAACGAAGAGCTTGCTTCCTGGGTAAAAGCACTGGAGGAAAGGACCAACGAAATGGTCCGGATGAACGAAATGGGCGAGCAGCTGCAGAGCTGTCAGACGATCACCGAGGCCTGCGCGATCAGCGTGCAATATGTCAGGCAGATATTCCCGGGCAGCAGCGGCACGCTCTATCTGATCAAGGATTCCAAAAACCTTGCCGAAGTGGCAGGGTCCTGGGGTGAGCATTCCTTTTCGCAGCAGATGTTTGACCCGCTCAACTGCTGGTCGGTTCGGCGCGGCAGGCAACATCTGGTTGACGCCCAACATCCAGGGTTGCTCTGCGGACATATCGTCGGTTCCGAACCGGGACGTTATTTATGCGAGCCGTTATCGGTCAACGGGCTGATGATTGGAATTCTGCATCTGTATCAGCCGATTATCCCTGTATCCGATGGCTCCAGTATTGGATCATCACCGGATTCCGACCACAAAGCGCAGCTGGTTACCATGATTGCCGAGCACATCGCGCTGGCCCTATCCAACCTGAAACTGAAAGAAAGCTTGCGCCAACAATCAATTCGGGACCCACTGACCGGTCTTTATAACAGACGGTATATGGAGGAAACCCTGGACCGCGAACTCAGCCGCGCTTCGAGGGAAAACCGGTCCGTCGGGATTATGATGCTGGATATTGACCATTTTAAAAATTTCAATGATCTCGAGGGTCATGATGCGGGCGATGCGCTCCTGCGTGAGTTGGGCATCGTATTGAATCAGTCTATGCGCGGTTCGGATATCGTCTGCCGTTACGGCGGGGAAGAATTTCTGGTCGTCCTGCCGGGCGCAACAAAGGAACAAACCCGTCAGCGTGCCGAGGAGCTTCGCCTCAGCGTTCGGGAAATGCTGGTCTATCACCTGGGAAAACCGTTGGCAAAATGCACTATATCGATCGGAATCGCCGCGTACCCTGCGGATGAAAAAACGATCGAACGCCTGCTCAAAGCCGCGGATCATGCTCTCTATCAAGCAAAGGATAACGGCCGCGACCGCGTTGAGCCAGTGTAATCGTCGTCCGCAATGGAATCTCCTGTGGCGGCGTGCCACAAGACCTTACGGTGATCCATCCAATTCTCGTGCAGAATAGCGTTCCGCAATTCGCAGCCGAAGCGGATTTCGATCCCGTTCTTTACCGACCCGGAATCCCCCCGCCGCCCCAATCGCGTATTTTCAAACAAGGAGAGGCCTGAATGGAGGAACAGCATATACAATCTGTCCCACGAGACACGGATCCCTCGGAATTGGACTTTGTTTTCAACAGCACGCAGGACGCCATGTTTATGGCGGAGTATATCGACGGGAATTTTCACTATCTGTGGATCAACTCGGCACACCGAAAGATCTCCGGTTTCGAAAACATAGAAGTGGAGGGAAAGACCCCTGAAGAAGTCTGGGGGGAATCGGCCGGCGGCCGGTTGCATGCGTTTTACCTGAAGGGGCTTCGTTCCAGCGGAGGGCTCACGCAGGAAGAAGAGCTGGAGATGAACGGGAAAACGTATTGGTTCATGACCAGCCTTACCCCCGCAATGCGTGACAATTCCCAGTATTTAATCGTCTCCCGCAAGGACATCACGCAGTATAAGCAGTTGCAGAAGGATAATTTAGCGCTCCTTCGCCGACTGCAGGCCATGTTCAGCGATCATTCCGCGATCATGCTGATCATCGACCCGGAAACCGGGCGTATTCTGGATGCCAATCCCTCCGCGTGTAGTTATTACGGATATACGACCTCTGAATTACTTGCGCTGAATATTCAGGATATCAATATGCTCCCCGCGAAGGAAACCGCCGCGATGCGAAAGAAAGCGCTCGAACGCAAGGAAGGTCACTTCATCTTCCCGCACCGTCTCAAATCCGGCGAGGTTCGGCTCGTGGAGGTATATTCCTGTCCATTCGACAGCGAGAACGAGCGTAAGCTTTTTTCGATCATTTTCGACGTAACCGACAGGGAGATGCTCAAGAGGGATCTCTTTCGGGAAAAGGAGCTCCTGGATACAACGCTGCGCTCCATCGGAGACGGCGTCGTCACGACCGATATCCACGGCCGGATCACCTCCGTCAACAAAGCCGCCGAAGATCTGATCCTCTGGAAACGCGAAGAACTCGTCGGAAAACCGTTCCACAGCGTTTTTCCGCTCATCAACGAAATCGACCGGCAGGCGGTGCAGGATCCCGTTCAAGCCGTTTTGAATTCCGGAAAGATCTATGGTATCGCGAGTAACACGGCTCTGTTGACCAAAACAGGCGAAGAAATTTCGATTGCAGACAGCGCCGCCCCCATTCAAAACGAGCAAGGCGCGATGTTCGGCGTCGTCGTCGTGTTTCGCGATATCCGGGAAGAGAAATCGCGTCAGAACGAGGTTTTGTTCCTCAGTTACCACGATTCGCTGACCGGCCTTTATAACAGACGTTATGTGGAATCCGAACTGCGAAATCTGGAGGACAGTGCCCTTCTGCCCGTATCCATCCTCATGGGGGATGTGAATGGGCTGAAGATAGCGAATGATGTGTTTAGCCATGCGGCGGGCGATCTGCTGCTCAGACGCGTTGCCGAAGTATTCCGCGAGTGCGCGGGTAGCGGCGATATCGTCGCCCGATGGGGCGGTGACGAGTTTCTGGTCATCATGCCCAACACTCCGCTTGCCGTTGCGGAAGCCAAAGTGAAAAAACTGAGAAACCGATTCCGCGAAAAAAGTGAGGGAACCATGCAATTGAGCGTTTCGCTCGGCTGCGCCGAACGGGAAACACGCAATCAAAGTATCAGCAATGTGATCCGTCAGGCGGAAGAACTGATGTACCATCAAAAGCTTTTGGAAGGGAAAAGCTATCGAAACGCCATCATCAACACACTGCTGGCAACGCTCTTTGAAAAAAGCATGGAAACGGAGGAGCATGCCGAGCGGCTCACAAAGTATTGCAAGGCGATTGGCGAATCGCTTTCGCTCTCCGAACCGGAGCTCAACGAATTATCGCTTCTGTCAGTTCTGCACGATATCGGCAAAGTTGGAATTCAGCACGAAATCCTGAAAAAGCCGGCCGGCCTGACGCCGGATGAGTGGATCGAGATGCGGAAACATCCGGAGATCGGATACCGTATCGCGCAGAATACGCCCGATTTGGCCGATGTTTCCGAATTAATTCTCTGTCATCATGAGCGTTGGGACGGCAAGGGATATCCCGCCGGGCTAGCCGGAGAAAAAATCCCGCAAAGCTGCCGTATCCTCGCGGTGGTCGACGCATTTGACGCCATGACCAACGACAGGACCTATCGCAAAGCGATGCCGCGCGAAGCCGCCATACAGGAGCTTCGAAGCAACGCCGGTACGCAGTTTGATCCAAGAATTGTCGATACATTCCTCTCGATTCTGCAGAAGGAAAGTTCTCGTTCGCCCCTTTGACAGCAGAATTCCGCTGGAAGGTGACCGAACATCTGGCGACAAAAAGCCCGGCGCTTCCGAAAGGAACGGATGATGCGCCGGGCTTTGATCGGTTCAGAATCGCGTGTTTATGGCAACGTCACACCAAGCGTCTTGAGAGAATCCCGTAAAACGGCGGTGTCGCCATTAAAAATCAGCCCCGGCATACCGCTGTGATAGGCGCCTTCTATATTCTGCGGCGTATCGTCAATCATCACGCATTCGGAAGGAATCAGCCCGAACCGGCTGCAAAGCAATTGATAAATTCCCGCTTCCGGTTTTACCAGTTGGACGTCCGCAGAAATCAGCTTTCCGTCAAAGAATGCGGAAGCCGGAACCTGAAGCCAATACTCGTGCTGACGCACGCTGGCGTTGGAAAGCAGATAGATACCGTACCCTTGGTCCTTCAGTTGGGCAATCAGCTCATACATGCCTTCGACCGGTAGAATCGGGCGTTCCCACATGAACACAAGTTTCCGCACCGCGTCGTGTAACCGCTCCGGGGTACGTTTGAAGATATTCTGAGCGGCTTCCTCTTCGGTAATCGATCCGCGATCCATACGCGCCCACTCCAGCGAGCGGAACACTTCGTTCATCAGAATTTTAACGTCTTCGCCTTCCACGCCAAGCCTGTGGATAAAGTACTCCCGGTCAAAGCGGATAATAACACCGCCCATGTCGAATATGATATTCCGAATCATGCAGCCCTTTTGCCTTTCAAACAAGATTGCGTCTTCCGTCAGCCACGCCTAGACGATCTTCACTTTCCCTTTCGTCAGCCGGAAGACGATCAAAAGCGACAGAATCGTGGTTACGGTCAGAATCGTTGCCAGTGCGGCGGCGGTTCCGTCACTCATACGCGTTACCTCCTGATAAATCGCAACGGCGATCGTGGAGGTCTTGCCGCTATAGAGCATGATGGAACTGGAGAGTTCGTTGATGCAGGTGATCCAGCTCAACACCGCGCCGGAAAGGATGCCCGGCAGCATCATGCGCGCGGTTACGGTAAAGAACGTCTTGATCGGGGAAACGCCAAGGTTGATGGAAGCTTCCTCGATAAACGGGTCCATCTGATACAAAAACGCGCTGCCGGAACGCACCGTATACGGCAGTTTGCGAATCACGTACGAAATGATCATGATCGCCGCCGTTCCAACCAGAATCACCGGCTTACGGTTAAACGCAATAATCAGTCCGATGCCAAGCACGGATCCCGGAATCACGTAAGGGAACATAATCAGCGAATCGATCAGTGAAGATACCTTGCCCTTTTTCCGTACCAGAATATAGGAGGCCAGTATGCCGACGATCACAATGAACACGATCGCAACAATCGAGAATACGTACGTATTGGTGATGTTCGTGGATAGCCGTTTCATCATCGCCTGATAGTTGCTCAGGTTGATCCCCTGAACTACGCCGGAGAAACTGCGTTCCACAAACGATTGGCAGACAACGACGATCTGCGGCAGGAACGCAAGGAACGTAATCAGGTACACCGGGAACGAAGCCCAGAAACGTTTCGCGCCCTTGAGCTGAACCTCCTGCGGCGGACGAAGCGAACTCATCATATAGTTCTTTCGGTCGACCACAAGTTTTTGGAACGACAGCACCAGCAGGGAACACGCTACAATAACAACCGACAGCGCGGACGCCATATTTGGGTTGACGGCGCTTTCGGACATGTACTCGTTATAGACCAGCACCGGAAGCACGGTGTACCCCTCACCGAGCAGCATCGGCGTACCGAAATCGGCCAGCGCCGTCATGAACACCATTATGCACCCGGCCAGAATGGAGGGCAGGATCACCGGCAGCGTCACCGTCCAGATTCGCCGAAGTTTATTCATGCCAAGGTTCTCGGCCGCCTCCTCCAACGAACTGTCGATGCTGTTCATCGCGCCGGACGTATACAGGTAGATATACGGGAACAGGTGCAGCATGAATACGAAGATGATCCCGTTCCGCCCGTAGATCGTTGGCGAGGTCATTCCGACCAAGGCAAACAGTTTTGCCAGCAGACCGTTACGGCCCAGGAGAATGATCCAGGAATACGCTCCGATGAACGGAGGGCTCATCAGCGACATGATGATGAAGATATGCAGAATCCTTTTGCCCGCAATGTTATAGCGCGTCATCAGGTAAGCAATCGGTACGCCGATCACGCTGGTCAGCAATACGGTGGCAACACATACGACAAGCGAGTGCAGCAATGTTTTGTAATAATAGGGTTTCGTGAAAAAGCGGATGAAATTGTAAAGCGTGAGTCCGTCGACCTTGGTGGAAAAAACACTCTTCGTCAAAATTGTATAAAATGGGTAAACAATAAATACGCAGAGCGCGAGAAGCAGAGTAATCTTTGTAACGAACCAAAAATCCGGTCGGAACCGTTTTGCGGTGCGCTTCTTCACCGGGAAAGCACCTCCCCTGTTTCGGATACATACAAACTGACCCGCTCCGGATCGAACCGAATCCGCACGCGCTCGCCGATCGGATGGATCGTGGACGTATCCTTCGTGTACTCGTTGACAATCAGGTTCTGCCCGTCATCCAGCTGGACTTCATATTCAATGAAATCTCCCAGGAAGGTAGAAAACAACGTTTTACCCGGCATTCCTTCCTTGGCGAAAAACAACTGCTCCGGGCGCGCGGAAAGCAGCCCTTTTCCTGTGAACGACCGGTTGAGCCGCATCGTCAGCTCAAGCTCATCCTTGATGCACACTTTCGCGTGATCCGCGTCGCCGGCAACTTCGCAGCCCAGAAAATTGCTGACGCCGATAAACCCGGCGACAAACGGATTCTGCGGATGTGCGTAAATTTCGTCCGGCGTGCCGATCTGCATGATATGCCCTTCCTTCATTACGGCAATACGGTCGGAAATGGCAAGCGCTTCCTCCTGATCATGCGTAACGTAGATCGTGGTGATTCCAAGCCTGCGCTGCAGTTTTTTTATAACTGAGCGCATCTGGACTCGCAGCTTTGCGTCCAGATTGGAAAGCGGCTCGTCCATGAGCAGCACGCTTGGTTCCACGACAAACGCGCGCGCCAGAGCAACGCGCTGCTGCTGGCCGCCAGAAAGCTCGTTTGGCTTTCGTTCCGCAAGATGGGCGATCTGCACCAATTCCAGCGCGTCCGCGACACGTTTGTTGATTTCCGGACGGGGCACGTTGCGCGCCTTCAAACCATACGCAACATTTTCCTGAACGGTCAGATGCGGAAAAATCGCGTAGTTCTGAAACACCATCCCGATATCCCGCTTATGCGCCGGCATATCGTTGATTCGTTTTTCGCCGAAATAAAAGTCCCCGCCTTCTATGGAGTTGAACCCTGCGATCATACGCAATAAGGTCGTCTTTCCGCATCCGGACGGTCCCAGAAGCGTAAAGAACTCGCCCTCGTGAATCTCAAGTGAAATCCCGTCCAGCGCCGTAAAATCGCCATAGCGTTTCACCGCATTTCGAATGATAACGTTATTGCTCATACTCTCCCTCCAACCACCTTTCGTGCCGCCGAACTTCGAACGCGGCTCAAGACAAATCCCGCCTGGATACGCGGAAGCTGGTTTCAGCTGCGTTCGGTACCGCCGTTCTTCGATGATTTCTATTTATATTCTACTGAATTCGGACTGTTGCCGCAAGAAACGCGGCGGCTGTGTTGATAAAAAAGGGGACATTCGCAAGGAATGTCCCCTTGCCAGGCAAAGGGATACTTAACCGACGGTCAAATCATTCCACTGTTCCACGATCGTTTCCTTGTTGGTCGCGGCATAGTCGAAGTCATAGTCCAATAGATCCAGAGAGCTCAGTTCGGGCAGTCCAACCGGCGATACATCGCTGCGGACAGGGCGGCGCGCCCAGTCGGCATTCTGCGCAACCTGGCAATCCTTGCCCGTAACAAAGTCAATGAAGAGCTTGGCGTTCTCTTCGTTCGGGCAGCCCTTGATCAGAGCGACGCCATCCGGCACGGCCGAATCGGAAGCGGGATACACATAACCGATATCGGGGTTGTCCTTGTAAAGGACCGCGGACTTCTCAATCGTTACGCCGAGGGCATATTCGCCGGACGCTACCAGCTTGTGGCAGTTGCCGGAGGATTCCTGAATTTTACCATCGAGGTTGGCGATGAAGTCCTTCACCAGTGTCCAGCCGTCATCCAGCGTCGGCTGGCTGAACAGCATGGTGCAAAGCTGCGTGTAGGCGGAGCCGGACTTAGCGGGCGACGCATACGCGATCTTGCCCTTCAGCGCGGGATCGGTCAGCCCTGCCCACGTCGTGGGTACGCTGGCTTCGTCAATCAGAGTTTTGTTGTAGATAAACACCATCGGCAACGGGGATTCACCGATCCAAAGATCGTTTGCATCCTTGAAGGTATCGGCAATCACGTCATCGTTGGCGCAGACGTACGGCGAGAAATAGTCGCTATAAGCGGCCAGTGTATCGGCTCCGCCGCCCCAGAGAACGTCGCCCTGCGGGTTAGCGGATTCCGCAACCACGCGCTGGCAGAGTTCGCCGGTGCCGCCCGTGATAACTTCCACCGTAATGTTCGGATACTTCTCCTGGAACAACGCCACACCGGCATTCAGCGGATCGGCGTCGTGCGGAGAATAAACGACTAGGCTTCCGGTATAATCCGCCGGTGCTTTCTCAGCCGGGGCAGGTTCCGCAGTCGCTTCGGCAACAGCCTCGGTGGCTTCCGGCTGCGTTTCTTCCGCGGGGGCGGCTTCTTCGGTTTTCGCACATGCAAAGCAACCGAGCGTCAGGGCAAGGACCATTAGCAACGCTAGAAAACGAGTAACCTTTTTCATGATTTCCCCTCCATATTAGTTTTAGAATTGTCCGTACTTATGTACCCTTGAAGTGTACCGTTATCATAGCACATATGCGTATTATTTTACAAGAACTTTACGCTAAATTGACATAAATCATTTTTTTTAACAAATTCTGTTCGTCGCGGACCGTGTCAGCCGGTTTTGTAAAATGTGGCATAATTATGTCATTTTGGGAGAAGCGGCATAAAATGTCCGAACATTTCGCCTTACCCGTTGCTATTTGCGAATCGAATTCACTATAATGAAATCGTTCTTAAGGATTGGCCCATAACAATCGTATTTTTCACAGAAATATTAGGTAGATATCAGGAAGCGCTTGCTCCGGATTTGGGAGCGGGAAAGGATTCAGACATGATTTGTTTTGGCACAGGCGGCTGGCGCGCGGAGATTGGAAAAGACTTTTATATGTCGAACATTCAGCTGGTCGCGCAAGCTCTTTCGAACTGTATCCTGCAGGATAACCAGGCGGACCAGCCGGTCGTCATCGGTTACGACCGCCGCTTTCTTTCCCCGCAGGCCGCCGAATGGACGGCTCAGGTTCTGGCGGCAAATGGAATCCACGTTTGGTTCATGCGCCGCAGCGTACCTACGCCGCTGATTATGCACCTGGTCAAGCATCACTCGCTGCATTACGGCGTGGAGATCACCGCATCCCATAACCCGGCCATCTACAACGGCATCAAGATTATCGTGGAAGAGGGTCGCGACGCGCCGGTCGAGTTCACGCAACGGCTCGAACGCGAAATCGCGCGGATCGAAAAAACCGCCGTCCTTTCGACGCAGCAGGCCGTGGACAAGGGCTTGCTGACGTACCTGCAAAACCCGTTCAACGAATTTATCGACGATATTCTTGCCGTTCTGGATACCAAGGCGATCCGGGAGCGCGGTCCGCGAATTCTGTTCGACTCCATGCACGGCTCCTCCACCTATCCGCTGAACGTCATATTTTACACGACGCGCTGCACGGTCGATCAGATCCATAGCAATAAAGACGCCTATTTCGGGGGCCTGATGCCCGCGCCAACAGAGTGTACCATGGGCGAACTGCAGAATCTCGTCGTACAGGGCGGTTACGATCTCGGAATCGCCGTAGATGGTGATGGAGACCGGCTCGGCGTAATCGACGGAACGGGGCAATACATCAGCGCAAACGAGATTCTTGTGCTGCTCTACTATTACCTGCATGAGTACAAAGGCTGGAAAGGCCCTGTTGTCCGCAACCTTTCCACCACGCATCTGTTGGACCGGATTGCGGAATCCTTCGGTGAAACCTGTTATGAAGTACCGGTCGGCTTTAAAAACATTTCCGCAAAAATCGACGAGGTGGACGCGGTACTTGGCGGCGAATCCTCCGGCGGTCTCACCGTCCGCGGGCATATTCACGGGAAGGATTCCGTGTATTCCTCCGCCCTGTTTGTGGAAATGATCTGTAAAACCGGCATGTATCCCAGCGAAATGATGCGGCAGATCACCGAGCGCTTTGGCCGATATGTCATGAAGGAAAGCAACCTCGCCTTTCCGGCGGAACGCAAGGCCGATCTCACCAAAAAGATCATGGAGGACCGCATTCTTCCGGAATTCAGTCAGCAGCCGGCCAAAGTATCGTATCTGGACGGCTGCAAGGTTTACTTTGCAGACGATTCCTTCGTTGTTTGCCGTTTCAGCGGCACGGAACCTCTGCTTCGTATTTTTGCCGAGGCGCACTCGGAGGGAAGAGCGATGGAGTACATTGCGGCGTGGAGAAGCTCGCTTGGCTTGTGATTCCTGAGAAACCGTAACAAGCAGAAAGAAAACCGATCTTTCGCTTTTGGATTCCGTTTTCGAATTTGAAAGGAAACGCCGATGAAAAGTCGCTTTTCATCCGGTGTTTCTTTTTTCTATTGACTCGTTTTGCGCCGTCCGTTATGCACCGCTGAACGCTTCCTTTCGTATTTCGGCAAGCGTCTTTCCTAGGATCCTGACAAACGATTCCAGCAGGGGACGCGCCGTCGCCTCGTCCCTTTCCTTCAGAGCATTTTGCAATTGCGCCGCAACATCGTGCAAGCCAACCGCGCCGATGTTGCCCGAGCTTCCTTTTATTTTGTGTGCGATCTGTTCCGCAGCGGAGAAATCCTGATCCGCCAACGCTTTCTGAAGGCTCTCGCCGGCAAGAAGATTCTCGTTATAGAACGTTTGCAGAATCATGCGGAATATACCTTGGTCTCCGCCGATCCGCCGAAGTCCATCCGAAAAATCAACGATCGTTACCTTCTCTTCCGGCGGTTCCGTCTTTTTCTCTTCCTTCTTCGGAATCTTGCCGTTGAGCAGCCCAATCAGCGTTTCGATCAGCTGGTCCGGCTCGAACGGCTTGCTCACATAGTTAAAAATCCCGTGTTCTCTGCACTTCTCCTCGACCCCCGCGATTGCATCCGCCGTCATTGCGACGATCGGAACCTCCCAATTGAGTTTTCGAATCCTGTCGGAAGCGGTATATCCATCCATCACAGGCATATGCAGGTCCATCAGGATCAGGTCGATTTCGGACTGGTTTTCGGCGAAGTAGCGATACCCTTCCTCTCCGTCCGATGCAATATGCATAACGAAACCGGCCTGTTCCAGAATGCTTTGTGCAATGAACTGATTCGTCTTGTTGTCCTCCACCAGCAGGACATGATACGGATGCGGCGCGGCAAGCTGATCCCCCTTTCGGGACGGATGCGGCGTCTGCGGAAAGCCGATCTGCAGGATTTCCAGAATCCCGTTGTACAAAACGGACGGGATTACGGGTTTTGTCACGCCAAAGTCCATTCCGGCCGCTTCCAGCTCCGCCAGCAGGTCTTCGCGCATCATCGGCAGCAATAAAATCGTCTTTGTAGACGGTTGAATCCATTGTCCGTTCTTCAACCGTTGATACAGTTCGATTCCATTGCCCTTCGGCGTAGCATAATCGATCAACAGCAGTTGATACGGCCGTTCCGGCATTTCTTTCGCCTGCTGCAGCAGGAGCATGGCGCCCTGCTCCGAATCCGCCAGGTCGACTGCGATTCCAAAAGACGCAAAGCATTGTGCAAGCTGGCTTCGCGAACTTTCGCTCTGGTCCAGAACCAGCGCGCGCGTGTTATGGAAAAAGTCCGCCGATATCCTCGCGCCGTTGCTCCGTGTCTGGGAGGCATCCTTCTGCAGCGGTAAACGGACGGTAAACGTTGACCCGCGGTCTTTCTCGCTCTTCACCGCAATGCTTCCACCCATCAGATCCACCAGACTTTTAACGATGGAAAGCCCCAATCCGCTGCCGCCGAACCGCCGGCTGATGCTGGAATCTCCCTGGTCGAACGGTATGAACAGATGATCCACCTGTTCCTGCGTCATTCCGATTCCGGTATCGGCAACGGCTAACTCCATTTCAAAAGAATCCGCCGTTTGACCTACCGAGCGTACCGTAATTTTCACCGAACCGGTTTCTGTAAATTTCACCGCATTGTTCACAAGGTTGAGCAGGATCTGCTCGATTCTCAGCGGATCTCCAACAAAGTTGTTCGGCGCTTCCGGGTCTTTTTCCAGAAGGAGCTCGATCCCGCGCTCCTGAACTTTAACGGATTCGATATTCACAACCCTCTGCAAAATCTTATCCAGATCGAACGATATCTTCTCGATCGTGACCTTGCCCGCTTCGATCTTGGAGAAATCAAGGATATCGTTGATCGTTCCCAGCATCGTTCGAGCTGCCTGGGATAGTTTGTCCAGATAGGAATCCTGTGTCGCGGTAAGCCCTGTCTTCTTCATCAGATACGCCATCCCCAGAATCGCGCTGAGAGGCGTGCGTATCTCATGCGACATTCTCGCCAAAAAGAGGGATTTCACCTGGTTGGCCTGCTCCGCCTCATCCTTAGCGGCAAGCAGCGCTTCCTGCGCTTGCTTGCGCTTTCTGACTTCCCTTCTTAACCGTATAATCCAGAAATAGGAAACGACTACAACCAAAAGAAGCACGGCGCCCGCTATCTCAATGACACGAATGATATCCGAATAGTCTACCGTTCCTTCGACGTTGATCCACTTATTATTGATCGCCGTCTGTTCTTCCTTTGTAACGCTGGCCAGCGCTTTGTTGAGAATGCTGACGAGTTCCGGCCAGTCGCTGCGAACGGCAAACCGGAGCGCCTGCGACTGATCGGCCGAGCTTGTTTCGATAATGAAGAACTTGAGGTTCGTGATTCCGATGGACTTTGCCAGATAGCTCGAAGTCGCGAGATTGCCGACAAACGCGATCTCCGTTTTGTTGGATACCGCCCGTAATGCCGCCTCTACGGTCGGATAAAGGCTTAACTTAATGTTCGGATAATCCAACATGTAGCTGTGATGGGAGCTGTTTATCTGAACGGCGACCGTTTGCCCGGAAAGATCGCTGAACGTTCGAAGTCCCGTCGTATCCTGATTGATAAAAACCGCACGCTGAAACGTATAGTAGGAGTCCGAAAATAAAAAATACCGCTCCCGTTCGGCGGTTTTTGCAACGCAAGGCAGCACGTCGATTTCACGGCGGACCGCTTTTTCATACGCTTCCGTCCAGGTAAGCCCTTGTGTCACCACCATGTTCAAACCGGTTTTTTCGTTGATCAAGCGGATGTAGTCCGAAGCGATCCCCTTATATTGACCGTCCGAGTCAATAAACTCATAGGGAACAAACGTCGGATCGACGCCAAGCCGAATGACCGGGTGCTGACGGATGAATTCTTTCTCCTCCGGCGTCAGCTCAATGGATGCTGTATCTTTGTTCTCTTCCGCCCGCGAGAACGGCCGGAAGAACGATATCACGGCACAGCAAAGCAGCAAGCCAAGCAAAACGCGTTTGTATGCTTTCATACGCACCCCCATCAGTTCGGCTGTTGTATGAAGTTATCCTCTATCCCCATTACCTCATTCTCGATTTGGAAGAAAGCATCCAGTATCTCCGGATCGAATTGCCTTCCCCGTTCCGCTTTCAGTATTTCCATCGCATCCTCATGCCGAAATGCCGGTTTATAAACGCGCTTGTTCACCAGCGCGTCGTAAACGTCGATAATCGCCATCAAGCGCCCGGGCAGAGGGATTTCCATTGCTTTCAGTCCCTTCGGATAACCCGATCCGTCAAACTTTTCATGGTGCGTTCCCGCTATTTCTGCAGCGGTTCGGATAAAAGAAAGTTTTTCGCTTTCCCTGCCCATACATAAAAGAGCCTCCGCGCCATAGGTCGTATGCTTTTTCATGATTTCAAATTCTTCCACCGTGAGTTTGTCCGGTTTCAGCAAAATACGATCCGGAATACCGACTTTGCCAATGTCATGCAGCGGCGTGGTATCGAACAATTCGGTAGTATAGTTTTCCGTCAGAATGTTTCCATACTTCGTCTGCATACGCAGATAATTACAGAGTGCGCGCATCATGAGCTGCGTTCTTTTCGTGTGGTTGCTCGATTCGATATTGCGCACCTCCAGCAAACTGACCAGCGCATGAATCGTCACGTCCCGCGTCAGCACGCTCTCCCGCGTCCGTTCCTGCACCTTTTTTTCCAGAATATTGTTTTGCTGCTCCAGTGAATCCCGCGCGTACTTGAGCTTGACCTGCAGCTCCACCCGTTTTCGCAGGGAGCGGATGTTCAGCGGTTTCCGAATATAATCAACCGCGCCGAGGTCGAGTCCCCGCATCTCGTTGTCGATTTCATCGTAATTCGTCAAAATCAAGACGGCGATGTTCTGAAACTCCGGACGGTTCTTCAGGTACTCCAGCACCTCAAAACCGTTCATCCGCGGCATGTTGATATCCAGGATCATAATATCGATGGAGGGCTCCCTCTCCAGACACTCAATCGTTTCCACCCCATCGTACGCAAGCAGCAGATCATACTCGGATAATATTCCGCTGATTAACGCAACATCCGTCTTTGAATCGTCTGCAATCAGGATTTTCATCGGTTGAGCTCCTTTCCCTGCCATATCAAACGCACGGTGCACTCTTCGCCAAGAAATGCCGTATCCGCTATCGTTCTGAGAGAATCCGATTCCCCTCGGTTTCGATCATCGACAGAAAGCCTTCGATCGATTCTTCACCGGTCATCACGCGGTGAAGTCCCGGCTCATAATATTGCTGCTTAATTTCCTGCCATTTAGGAACCGGAACATCAACGCTCGGATTTTGAAATCCCTCGATAAACAGCTGATACGTGGGGTTCATCTGCATAACCGGCGTATCGGCCATATCGATTCGGATGGGTGTTCGGAACGGATAATACGTGTCGTGTTCCGGGCTGTATTCACCATTCAATATCGCCTGTTGCGCTTCCATAGAGATCATGTAGCGAATGAATGAAATCGCCCGCTCCTTCCCCTGGTCGCTTATTTGGCTTGGGACGGATAGCATCATCGGCCCGATCTCCGCACAGACGCCAATCCGCTGCAGAGGAATCATACCAACCGAAAACGGCGCGCCATTCTTCTGAACGTCCGTGATTCCCCAGATACCCTGTATTTCGAAAGCAACCTCCTGATTCAGAAAGTGCTTCATGACTTCCACGCCGGTATCGTTCAACCAGGTCGGCTGCGCATGCGCGCCGAGCGTATTACGATAAAAATCCAGAGCGTCGGCCGCCTGCGGGTTGTTAATCTGAACCTTTGTCCCGCTTTCGTCGACCAGCCTGCCGCCAAACCCATATACGAATTGATTCACCATCCAGGAGATATCGTTGCTGTTTGCGCCAACCAATCCAATCCCCTTCGCATCCGTTTCACGCTCGATCGTTTCCACGGCCGATACCAGCGTTTCCAGACTCTGGATCGACGCTGGATCGACGCCCGCTTTTTCCAGCAGAGTCTCATTATAGAGCAGGCACATCGAGTGTCCGATCCAGGGGATTCCGTAAGTAGCTCCGTTCACCGTTCCAAGCGACCATACCGCGGGATAAAACAGAGACTCTTCCGCTGTAAAATCGTTCGTCAGATCCGCGAGATCGCCTTGATTGCCGTAGTATTCGACAAATCGATACGGCAACATAAATACCGTTTCCGGATCGGAAGCAATCATGGATCGGATCGCTTCGGAGTCCTCATCCCCGCCGACCATCCGAACGCGCGCGTCCTCGCCGACAGTAACGTTGTAACCATCCACGATCTTTTGAATCGCCTGCCCGCGACCGGAGTAGTCCGTCCAGGTAATGCGAAACGATAATCCATAACGGGTCGTATCCGCCGTTTCCACCGGTTCGGCCGATTCGACCGGTTCCGTTCGATTTTGGCACGACGAGAAGCAGGCTACTACAAACGTCAGCATTATTAGGAACCCTATGCGTTTGAAGTCCATTCGCCTCATCCCCAGTATAAAATTGTCGTTATTGGGCCGTTAACAGGAATGCAATCTATGATATACAATTTTATATTACAATAAATAGAGCTGTGAAGCAACGCAAACCAACAATATCGTAAATTAATAACGAAAATTATAAGAAATAACCAAAGAACACCTGCATTCGCCCTGCTTTCGCTCTCAATTCTCCTCGGAACCAGCCGGTAAAAAGTAACGCTCCATGCTTTACCGCATGGAGCGTATGATAGAACTATCGTTTGGAACAATCCGAGCGTTGGGCGCGTCTTACTCCTGTTGCTGCTTCACCTGAATACCCGCCCGCTCAATTGCGTTTACAATCGGAATATACCCCGTGCAACGGCAAACATTGCCGGCAACCGCCTCGCGGATTTCCTCCCGCGTAGGCGTTGGATTCTTCCGAAGCAACGCGTAAGCGCTCATAATGAACCCCGGCGTACAGAACCCGCATTGCACTGCGTCGCCTTCTACAAAACAATCCTGCAGCACGCGGCCAATCAGCGTTTCGCTCATTCCCTCGATGGTAAGGATCTCTGCGCCCTGCATTTGCCCCGCCGCAACGAGACAGCTCGCCACTGCGTCTCCGTTGAGAATCACCGTGCATGCGCCGCACTCGCCGACCGCGCAGCCTTCCTTGGTGCCGGTCAGCCCGAGATCACCGCGCAGTACGTCCAGCATACGCTTATTCGGCTCGGTTTCCACCGTGATATCCCGCCCGTTCAGACGGAATTGAATCGTAATCTTCTTCATTGTTCCACCTCCTCCAGCAAACCGGCCAGAATGCGCTTCGCCATCCGGTTACAAACCGGCTGTTTATACGCCGTGGACGGCCGAATCCCGGCAATCAGCGGGATTTTCTCCGAAAGCGCCTCCGCTACCGTCGAAATATCCGCCACCGTCGGTTTTTTCCCGAGCAGCATGGCTTCCACATCCGGAAACAGCATCGGCTTGGGGAATGTCGCCCCCATGGTCATATGAAAGAACGAAACAACACCTTGGTCATTCGTGCCAATGAGCGTGGCAATCGTCATTCGGGAAATCGAGAGCGCGTTTCTGCGCCCCAGTTTATAAAAATTGTGCCGCGTTCCCGCGGGCGTCGCTTTCACGAAGACGCGGGTGATGATATCCCGGTCGCTCAGAGTGGTCCGATACGGCTTTTCAATAACTTCGCCGAGCGGGATGCGCCGCACTTCGCCGAGGCGATTGATCTCCACCTCCGCTTCCAGCACGCAAAGCGCCGCCAGAGAATCCGCCGCGGGCGACGCGTTCGCAATATTGCCGCCGATTGTCGCGTGGTTGCGAATCTGCGGGGAACCTACCGTGCGGCAGGCGTCGGCCAGAACGCCGGCTTTTTCACGCACGAGCGGCGACTGCTCGATCTGCGTATGCGTCGTGCCCGCGCCGATAACAAGCCAGTCCCCTTCCTGCGATATGCCGCAAAGCTCCTGGATCCCGTAGATATCCACCACGGTTTTCTCCGCATACCGGCGTCCTTCCCGCGCGTTGACCAAAACGTCCGTTCCGCCGGCAAGCAGCTGGACGTCTCCGTCGATGGTTCGAAGGGCCTCGATCGTTTGTTCAAGCGTCGTCGTTTTTACGTAGTCTCGAAACTCCATTACGATTTACCTCCCTTCCATCGAACGGATCGCCGCAAAGACGCGGTCAAGGTCCGCCGGAAGCTCACGAATCAGCCCGGCTTTGCCGAGCGCATGATTGACCGCGCAGACCACCGCACCCGCGCCCGGCTCCGTTGCAGGTTCGCCGAGCGAGCGCCCACCAAAGGCGCTGCGTGGATCGGCATGTTCGTCCAGAATCGGCACGTTGCTGTCCGGCACATCCAGAACGGTCGGAATCAGATAATCTTCGAAATTGAGGTTTTTCAGCGCACTCGTCTTGTTGTTATGCCCAAGGTCCTCGATCAGCGCCATTCCCTGCGCCATGGCAAGTCCGCCGTAGATCTGACCCTTCGCCATTGCGGGATTGATCGCACGGCCCATATCATGGCAGCCAACCATTTTCAGAACGTCCACCTTCCCGGTGTCGAGATCTACCTCTACCTCCGCCGCGTGGCAGGAGTAGGTATATGTGTAAAATGGTTCTCCGAACCCCTCTTCCTCGTTCCAATTCAGCTTGGGTACCACATAGGTGCCCACGGCGATCGGCGTCATGCAAAGGTTGTAACAGATCTTCGCCGCTTCTCCAAAGGAGATGTCCACATCCGCAAACCGGACGCGGTCGTTCTGAAAAACAATGTCGTCCACCGGTTTGTGAAAGTTTTTCGCCATGGCTTCCGCCATGATCGCATGCACTTTTTTGCTTGCGTCGCTGAGCGCGCCGCCGCCGAGCAGCGTGCTGCGCGACGCGATGCAGGCCCCCGTTGCGGGCGAACGCGAGGTATCCGTGTGTCCAAGGCAAATGCGCTCGAACGCAACGCCCATCCCTTCGGCGACCATCTGCGACTGGCAGGTCCTCAGCCCCTGTCCGAGTTCCGTCAGGCCGAGATCGACATTCACGCTGCCGTCGTCCAGCACCTCGATATAAGCGCGGGCTACGTCGAACCCGTTGCCATCCGCACCGATGCTTGCGCCGCGCATGCTTGCAGCAATTCCAACACCGCGCCGGACCCTGCGCCCGTCCCGGTTCTGCTCACTGTAAAGCGCGAATTTCCGGTCAAAGTCCAGCTCCGCCGCCGCTTTCTCCATAACGGAGCGGATGCTGACTTCGTGGAAGTCCAGCAAATGCCCGCACGGGCTGACATCCCCGTTTTTCAGCAGATTCTTCCTTCGGATCTCCGTAGGTGTCATGCCAAGTTTCTCCGCAAGCTCATCCATCGCGTTTTCCAGCGCAAAGATCGCCTGCGGCGTGCCAAACCCACGCATCGACCCCGTATGTACGTTATTCGTCAGAACGCTCGTGGCGTTGTAGTCCACGTTATCCACGAGGTAAGGTCCCGGTCCGAGCGTCGCCGTTTTGTACATAACCGGCGGCGACATATTGATATACGCGCCTCCATCGGCAAGCGCTTCCACCTTCATGGCGGTCAGCGTCCCATCCTTTTTTGCGCCGAGCTGAACATCGAAATCGATCGGATGGCGCTTGTAGCTTTCCCGGATCGACTCTTCCCTTGTAAGCGTATATTGCGCCGGGCGTCCGGTTTTCAGCGCGATCAGTCCGGCCCGCACGGCGAGCGACTCCACGGATTCAATTTTCCCACCGAACGAACCGCCGATCACGGTAGGCTTTACGATGACCTGCGCCATTGGTACGTTCAGCATTCTCGAAACGGAAATCCTCAGGTTAAACGGCGCCTGCGCACAGCCGAGAATCGTCAGTTCGCGCCGGGTACGATCCGGAATTGCCGTTACGGATTCCGGCTCGATATAAGCATGCTCCACGAAACCCGTTTTATAACTGGATGTCAAGGTAACCTCGGCGTCCTTGAGCGCGGCAGCCGCATTCCCTTTTCGAACGTGAACGTTTCCGCAAATATTGTTGGGATAGTCGGGATTGATCGCAATATCGCTTTCCAGCGCCATCCGCGGCGTCGCGAGTATGGGAAGCTCTTCATAATCCGCCGTGACCAGTTCCGCCGCCGCATCCGCCTGTTCCTGCGTTTCAGCCGCGACAACAGCGACCACGTCGCCATAGAATCTTGTTTTATCGCAAACAAGCGCATACTGATCCACATACAGTTCGCCAAACTTCTTTTCACCGGGAATGTCCGCACCCGTCACGACGCAAACGACGCCCTCCGCACGTTCCGCTTCGGAGGTGTTTACCCCTAAAAGCTTGGCGTGCGGATGTTTTGCATAAACTCCTTTGCAGTAGAGCATATTCGGCAGGCGAACGTCGGCGCCGTATTCGGCGCGCCCCGTCACCTTGGCGCGCGCATCGATTCGCTCAAGCGGCTTGCCAATGGGTTGTGTCTCCTTCATTCTATAACGACCCTCCTCGTACTCACGCGCGAACGATTCCGCTCTTTCTTTTGCAATCCCATGTCCACCGGCGCGGTTTGCCGCTGGGAAGGATGTGCTCGCAAAATCGAAGCCTCGCACAACATGATTGTAACTACTTTCATAAGCGATGTCTAGAAGAGAATCGACATTTCTTGAAAAAATGTGGCGCCGATTGCAAGAATATCGTTCATTTGAACGCGGATTTACTTGAATCCATCCAGACGCTATGCTAGAATACGGGTGTGTTGAACTTTATCCCATCACATCCGCGTAACCGTTTACAAGATCAATTCAGGAGGACAGGAACATGCAACTTGTTATTAAAAATGCAAAACTACGTGAACGCGATGCGCTGACGGACATCGCGATCGACAAAGGGTTCATCCGCGAAATCGCCCCGAACCTGAGCATGCAGGCGGATACCGTAATCGACGCGCACGGTGCGCTCGTTACGCCAAGTCTGATCGACCCGCATATCCATCTTGACAAGGTCAATATCTTCGACGTCGTACGCAAAAACGTATCTGGCACGCTTAAGGAAGCCATTGAGATCATTTGGGATAAAAAGAAGGATTATACCACGGAGGATATCCTGGCCCGTTCCGAAGACGTACTGCTCAAGGCACTGAAAAACGGCACGCTGAATATGCGTTCCCATGTCGACGTCGATACCATCGGCGGACTCAAACCGCTGGAAGGCGTAAAAGCTCTTCGTGAGAAATATAAAAATGTGATGGACCTCCAGATCGTAGCGTTCCCGCAGGAGGGAATCGTGAAGGACCCCGGATGCGAAGCGCTCATGTGGAAAGCCATGGAAGCGGGAGCCGACGTGGTTGGCGGTATGCCGGCAAACGAGTATTCGCCGGACGACAGCCGCGAGCATGTCCGAATCTGCTTCGATATTGCGGAGAAATACGACGCCGACATCGATATGCACGTGGACGAAACCGACGATCCGTTCTACCGCACACTGGAGATGATCGCGGACGAAGCGCTCAAACGCGGCTGGATCGGTCGCGTGACCGCGGGGCACACCTGCGCGCTGGCCGCTTACGACGACCACTATGCAAAATACGTCATTGAAAAATGCGCCAAAGCGCAGGTTCGGTTCATTACGAACCCCGTCACGAACCTGCTGCTGCAGGGACGGCTGGATAAACAGCCCATCCGTCGCGGCATCACGCGTGTAAAAGAGCTGATCGATGCCGGCCTTCTCGTCAGCTTCGGGCAGGACTGCGTAAAGGACACCTTCTATCCTTACGGCAGCGCGGATATGCTGCAGGTAGCCAACGTGACCGCACACGCAGCGCAGATGAGTCTGCCGCCGGAAATCGAAACCGTATACGACATGATCACCACAACCGCCGCAGAAATCCTGAAGCTGAAGGATTACGGCCTCGCTGTCGGAAAGAAAGCGAATCTCGTAGTCGTCAACGCCAGGGACGCGAGGGATGCCATTCGCCTTACGCCGGAGCGTCTCTACGTGATCCGCGAAGGCAAGATCGTCGCGAAGACGACGGTGGAAACCGAACTGTCGCTTTCCTAATCGAATAGAAAACAGACGGTAAAAGCGGGAGTGCAACACCCCCGCTTTTTTGTTGTTCCAATCGGATCTGCCGATCGGATCCACCGAAAAGAGAATCTTTTTCGTATCATGTAGAAAAGAGGCGCCAGTTTCGTTACTCCCAGCCCAGCTGAATGATACCGCGCGGACAGCCGGAGGAACAAAGACCGCACCCCGCGCAGGCAGACGCGTCGATCAGGATCTTGCCATCGACGCGGGTAATCGCATCGTACAGACAACCATTGATACAGAAATTACAATTCGTTGTTCGAATGTCGCAGCTTTCTCGGATAACGGCCCTGCGGCGCTGCGGCTTGATATCCTCAAAGGGCATCAGCGACGGAAGCGCCGCGCCGCGTACCTCGGAGATATCTGTATAGCCGTGCCGCGCAAGCCAGTCTTCAATTTCATCGATCACTTTTGTGATGACGCCGTAACCTTCCTGCTGGATTGCGGACGCAAGCTGCACCGCCGTCGCGCCAAGCATGATAAACTCGAGCGCATGCTCATAACTCGCAATCCCTCCCGTCGAACAAATCTGCATTGGCGTATACTGCCGTAATTGCGCGGTGGTCGCAAGCGAAATCGGGCGGATATTCCGTCCCGTATAGCCGCCGTACGTCAGCATTTCCGCCTTGCAGGTCTCAATATCGACGCCGCGCAGGCCTTTGATTGCGTCGATGGCACTGACCGCTTTCGCCCCCGCCTGTTCGATGGAGGAGAGAAAAGCCGGAGAAACCGCCGCCTCATAGGAAAGCTTGACCATAACGGGAATCGAAACCGCTTCCACCGCGGCACGCACAAACGCATAGATATCCGACGAATGGTTGCATACGCTTTCGTTGCGGGACCCGATCGGAGCGGAAATGCTGATCTCCACCGCATCCGCCCCCATCCGCTCCGCTTTGGCGGCCAGATACGCAATTTCCGAGCCGGAAGACCCCCAGATCGAGCAGATCAGTTTGCTGTCCCGCTTTTTCACCGTTTCCAGTTCGGATTCCCACTGCTCCAAATGAAGATCGGAATACAGCATTGTGTTGAACATGCGGTACCCGTCGACGAAAAGCCGCGGACTGATCCGTTTCTTCGCTTCCAGCGTGATCGTTTCCGTGATGACCGCGCCCGCGCCCGCGTCGATGCAGCGCTGGATGGATTTACCGTCCCGCGCCCATGGCCCGGCCGCCGTAATCACCGGATTTTTCAGGCTCAGTCCCATCAATTCGATCGGTTTTGACATAGTATCAGCCCCTTTGAAACTTGGATGATCGGATTCAACAGAAGATCGAGATTTCACAGATGACAAGTGCAGATATCGTTTCCGTATGGTTTGAAAACCGGAAAAGTGATATTAAATCGAGTGGAATCGTTTTCCATCCGCGCAGAGGAATCGGTCCGAACCGTTCGGGAAAACTAATCGAACAGCTCATAGATATACTTCAGATTTCCGCATGACTTGCGGATTTTCAATTTCGGCTGCAGCACCATCTCCTGCGGCACACCAAGTTCGAATTCTTTGTTCTCAATGTTGTCGAACAACAGTCTGCCCGCCGCCATGCCTAGCTTGCTCGCCGGCAGCTCCAACGCGGTCACCGGCGGATTGACAAGGCCGCAGACAGGGGAATCCGTCATACTTGCCAGCGCAAGTTTCTGCGGCATAGCGATCCCGGCGTCCTGCGCGGCCTTCAGCACACCGAGCGCCTGACCGTCGCCGGCCGTAATGAGCGCGGCGGGCAGATCGTTTCGTTGAATCATCCGTTGCGCTACGGTGTAACCGCTTTGCACGCCGCCTTCTTCCATAACGCGTTTGCTTTCCACGGCCCGTCCGCTCTCACGAACGGCGTTGGAAAAACCGGCTTCGATCTGTGCGCTCTGGTGGCACTCCGCCACATCCAGCAACAAATCGATCCGGCCGTAGCCGAACGTCAGGAGGTGCCGGGTCAGACGGTATGCACCTTCCTCAAAATCGATATAGCAAAGCGTATCGCAGCCGCTGTTTCTGTTTTTTCCTACATGCACGCAGGGAATTCCGTTTTCACGCGTCTGCAGAACGCGCGACTCCGGAAGATTGGAGGAAACGAACGCAATCCCGTCCACACGGCGATTCTCGCACATATCCAGGCTTTCTTCCTCGATATCCGCTTTCCCATGGGTGTTGCAGAAGAATACGGCATATCCCTTATTGCGGGCTACGGTTTCAATACCGGATATGATTTTCTGATGCGTCTCGCTTTCGATGTCGGGGATCAGCAGGGCGATGGTTTTTGTGGTCCCCAGATTGAGGCCGCGCGCAAACCAGTTCGGCGTGTAGTTCTGCTCCTTCATGACGGCAAGCACATGTTCCCGTGTCTCCGGCAGAACCTGCTCCGGATGGTTGAGCACGCGAGATATCGTTGCGACGGATACGCCCGCCATTTGAGCGACCTTGCGAATATTCATGGAACCCCCGATACGCCTCGTTTGCTCTTTTGATACATCTTATTTATTATATCACGCACGCATTCCCGTTCACAATAGCACCGTCCTGTAAACGGTTTCTCTGCATGTTTATGACATATGTCCGTCATAATATCGTTATTTTCAAAATTGATAACGCTATTTTGCGTTTTTTATGAAATATTTCGTTGCATTTCCTTCATAATTCATTGACAATCGCATAGGAATTCGAGTACATTATTGCTGTCGAATGTAATCAGTTACATTCAAATCTATAAAACGGAGGTAATCCCATGGAGAAATCCAAACAGCAGCATGTAGACGTCGACTACTCGTTGGAAGCGGTCCCGTCCACAGCGCGCAAA
The DNA here is from genome assembly GCA_034933205.1 of Eubacteriales bacterium. Taxonomy (GTDB): domain Bacteria; phylum Bacillota; class Clostridia; order Christensenellales; family CAG-138; genus UBA7703. The sequence continues at coordinate 6,629 of JAYFNY010000043.1, read as the reverse complement.
GGCTTTTGGGCGATGTTTGTCATTATGCTCGGGTTCACGTTCTTCTCCGCGAGCATGAGCGTTGGTGCCAAGATGGCAAACGGTCTCGATCTTTCCGGATTCATTTGGGCAATTCTCATCGGCGGCGTCATCCTCGGCGCCTACACCGGCGTGCTCGCCTACATCGGCAGCAAAACCGGCCTGAGTCTCGACCTGCTGGCGCATCGTTCCTTCGGTACGTTCGGCTCCTTCCTGCCGTCGGCTTTGATCAGCTTTACGCAAATCGGCTGGTTTGGCGTGGGCGTCGCGATGTTCGCAATCCCCGCCGCGGAACTCCTGCACATCAGCCCGTGGATTCTCGTAATCATCGCCGGCGCGTGCATGACCTCCTCGGCCTATTTCGGCATCAAGGGTCTGGAAATCGTGAGTTACGTTTCCGTTCCGCTGATCGCGATCCTCGGTATTTATTCCATGGTCACGGCGACCACGGCAGGCGGCGGCCTTACGGCCATCTTCTCGAAGTCGGCGGGCAGCCTCTCTCTGTTCGCGGCTGTCGGCATGGTCATCGGTTCGTTCGTTTCCGGCGGCACCGCTACACCGAACTTCGTACGTTTTGCCAAGAATAACGTGATTGCCGTGATCACCACGGTCGTTGCGTTCTTCCTCGGCAACACGCTGATGTTCGCCTTCGGCGCGGTCGGCGGAGCCTTCACCGGCAAGGAAGATATCTTCTACGTCATGATCGCACAGGGTCTGGCGATCCCCGCGCTCATCGTACTCGGCGCCAATATCTGGACGACGAACGACAACGCGCTGTATACCTCCGGCCTCGGTCTTTCCAATATCACCAAGGTTCGCAAACGTCCGATGGTTCTCATCGCAGGCGTGGTCGGAACCGTAGCCGCCATCTGGCTCTACAACAACTTTGTGGGCTGGCTGAGCTTCCTCAATGCGACCCTGCCGCCGATCGGCGCAATCATTATGCTCGACTACTTCCTGAATAAGGATGCTTACACAAGCGAAGCCGCCGATGAACGCAAGGTCAACTGGGCCGCGATTGCCGGCGTTGTCGTCGGCGCTCTGGTCGGTAACTTCGTCAAATGGGGCATCGCCGCAATCAACGCGATGGTCGTCGCCTGCATCATCTATTATGCCGGCACGAAGATCTTCTACAAGAATAAGTAATCGATAAGTAATCAACGGATCTTCCAACTCGTCTTTCCGTGGCTTCACTCGACGGAAAATCTCTTCCGAAAAGCACCCCAGCCCGGAAGGCCGTTCGAACACAAGACAATCCGATCCATTGCACAAAACCGCCCGATAACGGGCGGTTTTGTGTATATCAGCCGGAAAATCAAATTCCCTTCGGCAAATTGGTGTATCTTATTCGGTGGCTTTCTCCGGCGGTTAACAGCAAACACCGTTTTTAATCACGTCCAGCAGCCGGTCGATCGCCGCCCCGACGCCTGCTTCGTCCAATTCGAACGGTGCCAGCGCGTCCAGGCGGTTGAGCAGCGTCTCCATCACAAACACGGCGGTATCGGTCGGTAAGTCCTTCCGAAACTCGCCGGAAGCTTTCGCGCGATCCACCATATCCTTCAGTACCGATTCGCTGAGCGTTCCAAATTGCGCAGAAATCCGTTCCCGAACCGCAGGTTCTTCCTCCAGGATCCGTCGGGAAAACGCGAGAAACCGAACATCCCGCCTCGCAAGCAGGAACCCGATCGCTGCCATATTCCGAAATTCATCGAAAAAACCGCTGGACGTCCGCTTCACATCCGCTTTCTCAAAGAGCTTTAGCTTTTCCATTCCAACTCGTTGCAGCAAGGAAAGATAGAGCTCCATTTTATCGTGAAAGCGATAGTAAAAGCTCCCTTTGTTCATATTGGCCGATTTCAGAATGGCGTTCAGCGAAGCATCCCGGAACGAGTGCTCCGCAAATTCCGTCAGCGCGGCTTCATAAAGCGCAGGCGATTCGTCGAGCGGATTCTCCTGCCCCGCTTCCATCCATTTCAGAGATTTTCCGTTTCCCATTCGTCCTCGTTCTGCGGGCGGTGTGCCGAACACCCTTTCCCGGCGATCTCATGCCCGCCTGTTTGCATCAGTCCTCTTCCTCCAGGCGCTCCCTGCGCGCCCTCTTTTCCTGCTGTTTTTTCAGATATTTTGGCACATATAAGATTTTCAGCCAAACGATCAAGCCCACAACAGCGAGTATAGCGACCCACCAGTACCATTCCATGTCTTTTCACCTCCCCCTGCGTAACGATGTGTTTCTTGTAAACAGCCAAATCGAAGCGATAAACCATGGCAGACTCACGAGCAGCGTCAGCATGACCGGCATCCATGCCGGCGACCCGGAAAGGAACGCAGCGATCGCGCGATATTGCCAGTACATGGGCAGTGCATAGTAGAATGCCTGCCATCGCTCGGCGACGAAAACGGCCGAGACGGGCAGGATCAAACCCACCGGAATCAGCAGCTTGAGCACGCCGATTGCCGCAATCTGGTTGGAAGCGAACGCTCCGAGTAGAAACGCCATCATGCCGGAAACGCAAACGCTGGCCACCGAAAGCAGCAGAAAGCGAAGCAGCAGATCCGCCCGCCCGAGAATAAGAACCGCCGCCGAAACGCCAACCGCTCCCAGCAGGAACGCCGGAATCATCTTTGTAATCGCGTACCCACCCAGCCGCAACGGACTGACGGCAACCGCGCGGATTATGCCGCTCTCGCGTTCATCCACAATGGAAAGCCCGACCGTTGCGCCCCCGATCAGGAAGGACAGGAGCAAAATACCGATCATGGAAATATCATACGCCAGCCCGCCTTGCACCGCAACCGCTTCGCTGCTGTACGAAACGCCGCCCTCCGGGGCAGCCAACGCAAGTCCGACCAGCTCGTTTGCCGAACGGATAAACTCCTCGCCCTCGTCTCCGGCAACGACCAGCGTTACCTCGCCGTTATGCATCGTCACCCCCGCCACCGCATCCATCTGCCGCACACGCGCTTCCATCGCTGCCGTATCGTCGAAAGGCTCGACCTGCGCTACGTAGGCAAGTTTTTTTTGTAACGCATCGTCTATCGTATGGTCCGTAGCCAGCCGCAGCGTCGAGCGGTTCAGCGCGCTAAATACAAAGATCCATACGAGCGCCAGAATTGCGGGTGCCGCGACCATGAAGATGGAGATCCCGTTGCGGAAAACCAGTTTCATTTCGCGCCCAACACCGGCAAGAATCCTCCTCATGCGCTCACCTCCCCAAAGTGCCTCTTTTGAACCGTATACAACGCAAGAATAAACGATATTGCGCCCCAGACGGCGATGGAGAGAACGAGGTAAACCTTGTCGGACGAGTTACCAAACATCGCGCTGCCGTATGCCGTCAGAAGAGGGTAGGAAGGGATCCACTTCATCCAGAACGGTGAAAACGCAGGCGAAGAATAGCCGATGGCCGGCAGCATATTGACGCTGAGTAACAGAACCATGGAAAAGAACCAGCCGCTCATCGCATGAAACGGCGAAGTAAACGCTAGGCCAATCCAGGTAAACACGGCCGTGCCCACGAAGGAAAGCAGCAAAAACTCCCCCCAGCGAATGGAAAACCCGATCGTAGGAATCACGATCAGCGTAGCATAGATCGTACCGATCACGGAAAACAGAATCGTTTTGGAGAGAATATATCGAATCGGGCCCATCGGAGAAACGCGAATCGCACGAATCGTACCATCCTGTTTTTCCGCAAGCATCAGCGCGCCACCAAGGATGAACCCGACCATAAGCGCTTCAAAACATACAAAAATCGGTGTGCTGCGCAGATTCTGCGGAATCTCACGCGCGTTCTCCAGCAAGCGTTGCGTTCGAACCGTCAAAGGTTCCACACCATACAACGCGAGAGCAACGGCGTTGAGCGTTTGGTCGGAATATCCCGAATGAACGATCGTAACTCCGCTCTCGTCGAACGAAACGCCGATCATGCCGCCGTTGCGCACAGCTTCCCGCAAAAGGTCCATGCTTGCCATTGGTTCCCCTTCGGAAAAAGCGGCGGGAGCATGATAGGTCACGAGGCGATAATCCTCCTCCGCCGTCTGCTTCGGCAATGCGAAATCCACCACCAGCACAATCACAACCAGAGTTGCGCTGAGCACCCAGAAGAGCGCGTTCGTAAACAGCCGCTTGCCGTCCTGCACGCAGGAATACAGGATGCTTTTCACGCCGTTAGCTCCTTTCCGGTTACCCTAAGAAAGATCTCCTCCAGCGTCGCCTCCTGTGAATGCAGCTTTACGACGTCCGCGCCGGATAAAAACGCGGCAAGTTCCGCCTTCCGGTCAAGCGAGAACGTCCTCTCCCGTTCCTCACCGCCCTCGCGGTAAAGAACACGCACCTCCCGCCTGCCATATTTGCGCTTCAGCATCTCCGGCGTATCCATCGCCGCAATTTCTCCGCCATAGAGAAACGCCACTTGATCGCTGAGCGAATCCGCAAGCTCCATACTGTGCGTCGTAAGAAATACCGCCGCGCCGCGTTGCTTTTGCTCGTTGATCAGTTCACGGATGCCAACCGCCGTCTTCGGGTCGAGCCCGCTGGTCGGCTCGTCGAGAAAAAGATAGCTCGGACGGTTGAGCAGCGCGCGCGCGAACGTAAGCCGCTGGCGCATTCCTTTGGAATAGTGGGACACGCGTTTATTCGCGTCGTCCCGCAAGCCAACGCGTTCCAACAGTTCCATCGGACTCACTGTAGGCACACTGAACAGCGCCGCATAATAACGCAGATTTTCCAAACCGGTCAGAGACGAATACAGGTTGCTCTGCTCAAATGAAACGCCGATCCGATTATAAAACTTTGCTTTCAGTTCACGCACGGATTTTCCTTCATAGAGCACCTCGCCGCGCTGCAGGGGCAGCAGGCCCGTCATGATGTTTTGAATCGTAGATTTCCCCGCACCGGAGGGTCCAAGGAATCCAAGGATGCTCCCGCCCTCCACGGAAAAGGAAATGTCGGACACGGCATACTTGCCCGCGCCCTCATAATCGTGAAACACATGCTCAACGCGAATCATAGCGCCCTCCTATACCAACTGGTCAACTAGACTATAGCACGAATTGACCGGTCGGTCAATTAGCTTTTTTGAAGCCAAAACTGCCCTTTGCCGCACAAAAAACAGGGACGAGCCCTTTCCGGCATGCCCCTGTTTTTGAAACATCCTTTGAATTGTTATAAAACCCTGCCCTCTTTTCGAAGACCTGCTAAACGGCAGGCGTTGCCTCGCGATTCTTTTTATCGCAAAGCCAAATCAGCGGAATTGCCAGCAACTGCGCTGCAACGGAAAAGGCAATCATCCCGGGCCTGGAAACGTCGTAAAGCGAACCCATCAGCCAGCTTCCAAGGAACCAGCTGACACCGAACGCAGTCTGAAAGATGCCGAATCCCGAAGCGCGGCTTTGTTTGGGCACGATGCTCGTTACCGCCGCTTTGAGCACCGACTCCTGCGCGCCCATACCGATTCCCCAGAGCGCAACGCCCGCATACAGCGTCCAGCGAGAGGTGAAGCCAAATATCAAAACAGCAAACGGCGCCGCCATCAGCATGGAGAGCATCAGCACACGAATCCCATATTTATCATACAGCCAGCCGAAGAAGAGCGCGGCCGCAGCATCCGTGAGCATTGCGCCGGCATAAAGCAACGGAAGCGTATTTTCCGGTAAAAGCTGCATCCGCGCCGTGTGCATGGTGATCAGCGTAAAATCGATATATCCGAGCGCAAACAGCGAAATCGCAATAATGTAGAAAAGAAACGCACGGTTCTTCTTGACCCGCTCCTTCGGCTTGACCTCCGGTTCAAACTGTTCCGGATTGGGGAATCTCCGTTTTGCATACAGCAACAGTAATATTGTTGCGACCGCAGGTATGCCCAGCAGGGCAAAGCTGACGGAATACTTATGGAACGAATTATCATTCTGATTCACGAGAAGAATGAGAAACAGCATCACCGGACCCAGGAACGCGCCGATCTGATCCAGCATCTCCTGAATCGCAAAGCTCTTGCCAGCCCCTTCTTTGCTCGCCGCAAAGGACATTATGGTATCTTTCGCGGGCTTTTTAATCGCCTTTCCCGTCCGCTGAATCACAAGCAGGATGCAGGCGAGGACCCATCCGCCGTTTGGCACCAGTGCGAGCGCCGGCACCGCCAGACAGTCGATAAAGTACCCGATTACCGTCATGGTCCAGTATTTTTTCGTCCGGTCTGCAAGATACCCTGTAACAAGACGCAGGGAATATCCGACGCACTCCCCCAGTCCGGATGCGAACCCGATCGCCGCGGCAGACGCACCCGCCATGGAAAGATAGTCGCCAAGAATGCTCGCGGCACCCTCGTGCGTGATATCCGAAACCAAACTCACAATCCCCATCAGGAGAATAAAGCTCATCGCAGTGGAAACGGTTATTTTTTTTCGCTTCATCGTACTTTCTCTTTTCCATCGACTCTATCGTAATTCTAAAGGAAATTGAACTCATATTCTAGAATGTGTTTCTAAATTCATATTTCCGAGTATCATGCAAGAAGTATACGGATACAGGCTAAATGCACAAAGCCCAAATACCTACAAGCGTGCTTATCGTAACGGGTAGCAACGCGTCGAAACTCCTTGAGCTTGAG
>JAYFNY010000042.1:0-13479 GCA_034933205.1 Eubacteriales bacterium | reverse complement strand
TATTAGTTCGCTGTCTACGGTAAGATTGATCTGGGCCATCTGTTTCTTCCTCCTTGGTGTTTTGGTTTCTGCAACCTGATTATACCAAGGTCGAGCGGATGGCTCTTTCTCGAATTTACACCATTATATGGACGTTATCTTACTATCTCACCGGAAGATAAGAAAACTATTATAAAGGACGATATTTTTGATAGAAATAACGAGGTCGGGCAGCATATAGTACTATTTCATTACGATGAGTTTCAGAGAACTCTTATAGTTAATGTCGCAAAGTTGGAACGGCAACCTGGTGCCGGAGCAAGATCTCCAAGAATTGATACTTTATATCCTAGACTTGACGAAGTAAGAAGTTGTTCGTATAAATTACCTGAGCTGATTGATGCAATATCGTCATACTATATGCAAGCACCGACATTATGTATGGCGGGTGTGCGAGTACTTTTAGAATCTGCAGCAAAAGCGTTTTTTCTTACATTCAATATTGATGAAGTCGATTGTTCTTTACCAAGTCTTCTAGATAGAATTATGAACCTACGTGACTGTCATCCGAAGAATCCAGACTATCAGAAGTATATTGAATCACAAGGACTAACTTACAAGGATAGATTTGATGTAGTGGCATCCAAGTATGCTCTAGTTCTAGCAAAAGATGTTAAGGAGAATATTCGTGCTCATCTGAAAGAAATCGATCTGAATATGTTCATTCATAATCCAAATATTATTGCCACTGATACAACAGTTTATAAGTCAATGCAAATTTTTGCGCCATTACTCAATTTTATCTTTGATGTTTTACTAATCGGATAGTTTTCTTCGTTTCTATATCACCCAGATTGATATCATTATACTCTCGCGCGTTTCCTCCATACTCCTGCGCGTTTCCCCTAGGGTGGGTGCAAATTATCTTGCCTAATTGAACACCAAGCTGAAACGAGCGACTTTTTAGTAAACCACCAAAACTCCAAAACGCAAAAAGCCCAGAAAGTCTGGGCTTTTCGCATAGAAAAAGTACCCACGAATGGTATCATTTCGTGAGTACTTAGCTGGAGGCGCCACCCGGAATCGGACCGGGGATGAAGGTTTTGCAGACCTCTGCCTTACCGCTTGGCTATGGCGCCATAGGTTGGGGTTGCATTTGTGCGCGGAAGGATGTAAATGGAGCGGGAAACGGGGCTCGAACCCGCCACCTCAGCCTTGGCAAGGCTGCGCTCTACCAAATGAGCTATTCCCGCAAAAAAATGGTGCCTCAGAGTGGGCTTGAACCACCGACACAGGGATTTTCAGTCCCTTGCTCTACCAACTGAGCTACCGAGGCAAAAAAATGGCGACCCGGAGGGGGCTCGAACCCCTGACCTCCAGCGTGACAGGCTGGCGTACTAACCAACTGTACTACCGGGCCACTGAGATGGTGGGAACAACAGGGCTCGAACCTGTGACCCCTTGCTTGTAAGGCAAGTGCTCTCCCAGCTGAGCTATGCTCCCCCGCACATCACAAATGCAAAAATAAGTATAGCGGAAGAAGGGGCTTGTGTCAACGGGGGAGAGAAGCAAATTATGGGAGAAAAATTTTTAAAAACGAACGCGCAGGAATCATTGCAGGGCTTTCGAAAACTGGATAGCCACGAGAAAAGAGCTCTTGTGAAAATAGCGGATTCGCGCTGTTTTGATTGCACTAGCCGGACGAATGATATATAATATGGAAACTTAAGTATTCGTAAGTATGAAAACGTATCCAACGGAATATGGACAAGGGGGGGCGGTTTCGATGGAAATAAAAACCAAACGGAAGACCGATACAAGGAATCTGGCAAGGGCCGGGATTCTCTGCGCACTCATTATCGTGATGACGGTCGTACCCTATACCGGTTACATCTATTACGGCCTGATTGAAATAACAACGCTGCATATCGTAGTCGCAGTGGGCGCGGTGCTGCTTGGTTGGCAATACGGCGCGGTACTGGGGCTGGTCTGGGGCGTCACGTGCATGTTGCGCGCTTTGACAAATCCGCTTTGGGCGCCGTTTGTCAATCCGCTGATTTCCGTTGTTCCGCGCGTGCTGGTCGGCATGGTTGGCGGCTGGGTTGCGCAAGGGCTTCGCAAGCTGAAACTTCGTTCCGGATTGGTTGCGGGGATTTCCGCCGCTGCGGCGACGCTGACGAACACGGTGCTCGTGCTGTCCGCGCTGAAACTTTTCTCAACGGTACTGTCCGGAATGCCGCTTTTCGGAACGATTTACGCTACGCTGATCGGGCTGAACGGTTCGATCGAACTCGTGGCGGCGATTCTTCTCGTGCCGGCGATCGTTGCGGCGGTCAGGCCGCGCGAACTGGTGCTGGGAATCGACATTGGCGCATCGACGACGAAATTTGCGCTTGTGAAAAACGGTAAATGCATCAAGGAGTATCGCAAGCCGGATGACCAGACTTTCGACGACGCACTGGATTCGTTCGGCTATGCCGGCGTTCGCAGAATCGCGTTGACCGGCGTGGGATCGTCGTTCATCAAGGGCGACCTTCGCGGGATTCCTACGGTTCGGAGAGACGAATTCGCTTCCGTTTCCCGCGGCGCGATCAAACTTTCAAAAAAGGCCAATATGCTTGTTATGAGCGTTGGAACAGGAACGTCGTTTACGCGGATTACCCCGGTACGGGCATGGCACGTCGGCGGGACCGGCATGGGCGGAGGACTCCTCAAGGGGCTCGGCGGAAGGCTTTGCGGTACGGACGATATGGAAGAACTGCAGCGCCTTGCTTCGGCGGGTGACCTGCATAGGATCGATCTGCAGCTGATGGACGTTTGCGAGGGAACGATTTCCCACCTGAAGCCCAATACAACCGTTGCCAATATGAGCAAGCTCAGCGGCGAAACGACCCGCGAGGACCTTGCGGCGGGCCTGTGCAACCTGATCTTCCAGGGGGTCGGCTTAATGGCGGTCTTTGCCGCAAAACGTCACTTCACAAGAAGGATCGTGCTGGTTGGCACCATAACCGACTGGCCGATTGCGCAGCGCAGTCTGGACGAGGTTGCCGAGCTTCACAAGGTGAAGTTTATCGTACCCGATCATGCGGCGTTTGCAACGGCGATTGGCGCCGCGCTCGCCGAATAATTAAAATAAGAATCTCCGGCTTCCGAGAACGCGCTGTGGCGCGGATTGGAGGGCGGGTAAGAGAAAATCACAGGAGGCTATGTGGAACACTTTCAGGCAGCCCTGTTGGGCTTTGGGACAGTTGGGAGCGGCGTATACCGCGTTCTAAATGAAAACGGCGCTCAGATTACGCACCGGGAAGGGATCGAGATTTCCGTAAAGCGGATTCTGGTCCGCGACTTTGCACACGAACCGAATTTAGACCTCGCGCCGCGCGAATTGTTTACAACCGCATTCGAAGACGTTGTAAACGATCCGAAAATCGATATCGTAGTCGAATGCATGGGGGGCATCGAGCCGGCGCGAACGTTTATTCTGCGCGCGCTGGAAGCGGGGAAGACCGTGGTGACTTCCAACAAAGAGGTCATGAGCAAACATTGGCCCGCGTTCGAACAGGCGGCGAAAGCATCCGGCGCCGGTCTTTATCTGGAGGCGACCGTCGGCGGCGGGATTCCGATTCTCCGCACGATTCTGGACTCCATGCAGGCGAACAATATCACCCGTGTGATGGGCATTATCAACGGCACGACGAATTATATCCTGACGCAGATGACCGAATGCGGACAGAGCTTTGAGGATGCGTTGCGGGATGCGCAGAAGCTCGGCTATGCGGAGGCGAATCCCACGTCCGACGTGGAAGGCTACGACGCGATGTATAAGCTTTCCATCCTTTCCTCCATGGCGTTTCACGCGCATATGCCGGTGGAGGTAATCTACCGTGAGGGAATCACGAAGCTTACGCCGGCGGATTTTGAAACGGCGCGGCTGCTCGGCTATAAAATCAAATTGCTTGCTATCGGCAAAAAGGACGGGAACCGGATCGAAGTGCGCGTGCACCCGACGATGATTCCCTCCACGCACCCTCTGGCGAGCGTACGCGGCGTTTTCAACGCGATCTTCCTAACGGGCCATGCGGTAGACGATATCATGCTCTACGGGCGCGGCGCGGGCTGTATGCCGACGGCAAGCGCCGTTGTGAGCGACATGGTGTATGCGTGCCACCATGAGAAGCGTCATCAATATATGACGTTTGTCAACGAGGCGAACATGAGCGGAGAGATCGACCTGGTGAAGGACTTCTCCTGCGTATTCTGCATCCGGCTGCATGTAGCCGACCAGCCGGGGACTATGGCTGCCATTGCGACGGCTTTCTCCGACACCGGAGTTTCCCTCAAGAGCATAATCCAGCTTGGCGAAACGGAAGGGAATACCGCGCATATTACGTTTATTACGCATGAGGCGAGCGAATTCGCCGTGCGCGACGCGCTGAAGAAAATTGAGGCGCTTTCCTGCGTCGATACGGTGGAGAGCATCATTCGCGTGGAAGAATAAGACACCGAATTCCGAAATAACACTTGCAATGAACGGCTGGCTTCGCTATAATGTTCGTTGCGAGCGCTGATGTAGCTCAGTCGGTAGAGCACCTCATTGGTAATGAGGAGGTAGGCAGTTCGAATCTGCTCATCAGCTCCAAAACAGAAAATGCACTCCCCAAACGGAGTGCATTTTCTGTTGAATCCGGGAAACGAAAGCGAACGGTTTATCTCGCAAAACAGCAGTTTTAGCAATGATGTGAGCGCCGGTGTCGCAGGGTGAAAGTGATCCGCTCTCAGGCGTGAACGGGCAGACTTTGTGGCTGCCTGGAGTACCGCTGTTCGTCGCCAATGGCGACATCGGCAGGCAGTTCAAAACGGCTCGTCACCTCCGAAACAGAAAAATACACCCGCACGGGTATCCTTTTGTCTGATATAGGACTGAAGAAAAAACGGCGTCTCTTTACGAAACGCCGCATTCTGTTATAGAATATTCGTTGGAATACACTTTTTTCGGAAACGCCGGAGCATTCCGTATGCGCCGATTCTGTTTTGTTACCTGCGATGGCGGCGACGTGGCGCATTGAGAATCTGCATGGTCAGCAGCACGAGACCGAACAGCAGAATGATGCCTCCGCAGATGTAAACCCAGGAGTACGTTGCGTTCGAGACCGGCTCGACCAGAGCCTGCGAACCGTCGTTCTCAAAGAACAGTACGGTTCCCGCTTTTTCAAGCGCGGTCGGCGTGTAATTCGCGTCCCCGTCCCTCGTGATCTTGGCGGAGTAAGCCTCGCCTTCGCGTGCGGTAACGGTAATGGTGTAAGCGTCGTTGATCGACCCGCTGGTCGGGGAGATCTTGCAGCCGGTCAGCGCGAAACTCAGCGCGCCGGTGCCGTTGCTGCCCGCGAGGTGGATATCGAACGAATCACCGGAATATGCGCTGTCCTGCCAACCGCTTACGGTCAGAGCCGTTTGCGCGGCGCCGGTGGTTTTGCCCGTAACAGTCTGGGAAGAGGCGGCTTCGTAGGTCGCGTCCCCGGCTTTATTGATGCTCACGGAGTAATCGGTTCCCGCAAGCGGGTAAACCGAAATGACATAGACGTTTGATTCGCCGCTCTTGAGGCGCGCCGTGCAGCCCTCATCCGTTGTAACGGTGGTTGCGCCGCTTCCGCTTCCACCGGCAACCGTCATTTCAAACGACGTACCGGCCGGGGCGGACTCGTTCCAGTTCTCAACGCGGAGCATCTGCTGGATGCCTTTGCCGCTTTGACCATGATACGTGCGCGATTCAGCGGACTCGTACTGCGTGGAACCCGCCATCACGGCGCGGAGAGAGTACCCGCCGGCGGACGTGACGGTGACCGTGTAATGCGTATCCGTCGAGCCGGTGGCCGGGGAAACGATGCAGCCGCTCGCCGTAAAGCTGATGGCGCCGCCGGATGTGCCGCCCGTAATACCGATCTGGAAGGAATCGTTGCAATTCTTGGCGTCGCTCCAGCCGGAAACCCCGAGCGATGGCGCGCTGACCCTCGCGGAAACACCGCTTGCGTAAGCGGATGCGGAAAAGTAACCGTAGTTGCCCGCACGGGTCGCTGTGACCGCATAGGGGCCGACCGAGTCGACGGTGACCTGGTATTCGTCCTTCTCCAGCTTTTCAACGGTGCAGTTCAGCGGATCCAGCGTAAGCGCTTCGTTCGTGCTGCCGCCATAGATGCGAACGACGAACGACTCGCCGCAACCCGCGTTCTCCAACCAGTCGTCAATATGGATCGGCGCCTGACTGGACTGACTGGCGCAACCGCTCAGCAAGGCGGAATAAGCGGAATTATAGTTCGTGTTGCCGTCCATCATCGCGGTCAGCGCATAGCCGCCGACGCGGGTGACGGTCACCTCGAAGATCGTGTTGCAGTCTCCAACCGCAGGGGAAACCGAGCAGCCGTCCGTTTGGAAGCTGATTGCTCCGCCGGTGCTGCCGCCGGAAACCCGAATGTTGAAACGATCGTAATAATCGTCTCCTCCGCCCCAGCCGGTGACGTTCAGCGGCAACTGATCCGCTCTGCCGGCCACGCCGTTGCGCGTGTCGCGGCGATCCTGCGAACCGGAGGAAATAGCGGTCATGGAATAAGAGCCCGCGCCGGTGACGGTGACGGTGTAAACGCCGTTGCCGGTGCCGGTCTGCGGGAATACGGTGCAGTTATTCGTGGAGAAACTTACCGGTTCGTCTTCCGTAACGCCGCGCAGCGTGATGTCGAAACTATCCCCACAGTTGCGCGCGCCCTGCCAGGACTGAATGGCGAGGTCATCCGTGCCGCGGAGCGCAAATTCGGCGGCGGAACTGTCCATGGGAGCATCCGCGGCAGGCTGAAACTCCACGATGCTCTCCGCCGGCTTTTGTTCGACCGGAGCGGCGGGGGCTTCCTGCGCGACACGAAAAGACTGCAGCAGCGTTTTGGTTGCGGCGCTTGCAGGCTTATAAGCGAAAATAACGGCTAGTCCAAAGAAAAGGATGAATGCAATGAGTGCATATGCTCTGCGTTTGGCCCGCTTTCTTGCATAACGAACAGACCGGTCGCGATGCGCGGAACGGTTGGGTGAAACGGCTTTCGAATTGGAGTATCTGTCCGCCTGACCCATTCGCTTCTCCTATTGTAACGGATTAAAAGAATTCCATGAAATTACGGATTCGCGGCCTCGTGAGGGCGTAACATAAACGTTACGATATATTCATAGAAATTTAATATTATACTATCGTTTCGCGTGCATATTGTCAAGGGAAAACTCTCAAACCCTTGTATAATTTTACTCAGTGAGGCACAAGGGGTTGGGGATGCGAACTCTGTTCACAAATTATTTTTTTCTGTGTTTTTTTTAGATTTTGCATAACGGAAAAGTCACTTTTTTCCGCGGTGGGGGAGCGGTTTCATTTTTTGTGCCCATTTGGTATAATGAAAAAGATTTATGAATGAAAATTCATCCGGTTTTATACAATTTGTGGTCTGGCCAGAATTTTGCGACTCGTCGAGGAGGCATTAAAGGCATGCTGAAGGTAATTCCTCTGAATGAAGCGCTGGAACGGATCCGGAAGCAGGCGGGAAAAGCGGAACTTTCTTCCCGGCTTGTTCCGCTGGATTCCGCTGCGGGGCGTGTTTTGGCAAAGGATGCGTCTTCGGGGGAAGACTTACCGTCGTTTGCCCGTTCGATGGTGGATGGTTATGCCGTGCTTGCTTCGGATACTTTTGGCGTTTCAACCGCACAGCCTTCCCTGCTTCGCCTAAAAGGCGAGGTGAAAATGGGGGAGCAGGCCGGATTTTCTCTGGATCCCGGCGAGTGCGCGGCCGTCTGGACGGGCGGGGAATTGCCGCAGGGGGCGGACGCAGTGGTGATGACGGAGGAAACGGAGACGTTCCCCGGCGGATGGATTGCCGTGAATTCACCGGGCGCGCCGGGTAATCACGTTGTGTTTCGCGGAGACGATATTGCGCTTGGCGAGGTCGCCGTATCGGCCGGAAAGAAGCTGGCGCCGCGCGATATCGGCGCGCTGGCGGCGATCGGCTGCGCGACGGCACTCGTTTATGACGCGCCGCGCGTCGGCGTTCTTTCCACGGGGGACGAGCTGATCGACTGCGGCGAAACACCGGCCGGCGCGCAGATTCGGGACTGCAACGCGCCGATGCTGACCGCGGCGTGCAGAAGCCTGGGTGCGGAGACACATTTTTATGGACGCGTGCCGGACGATGAGGAAGCCCTGCTCGGCGCGATGCGGGAAGGCGCGGCGTCAAGCGACCTTTTGCTTCTTTCGGGCGGTAGTTCCGCGGGCGCGAAGGATGCGGCGGAGCGCTGCTTAAGTACGCTTGGAGAAACGTTTTTTCATGGCGTTGCCGTGAAGCCGGGTAAACCGGTGCTTGCGGGCAGGATCGGAAGGACGCTTGTCATCTGCCTGCCGGGCCATCCGGCGGCGGCGTATCTGATGTTTCACGTACTGGTCCGGCCCGCACTGGCGGCGATGCAGGGGATGGAACTGCAGGACGAGAAGATTCCCGCGAAGCTGCACTCCACGTTGCCATCCAACCATGGCCGCGAGGAGCTCGTGCCCGTACGGCTGGAGAATGGTGCGGCGGTTCCGATCACGGCGAAATCCGGCCTGGTCATCCCGCTTGCGCGCGCGGACGGATACATCCGCATTCCGCGCGACACGGAAGGGCTGATGCGGGGCGCGACGGTAGACGTAATCTTGTTTTAGCGATGCGTTTTGATTCGCTGAAAGGAAAAGAATGAATAATAGGAAAGACGAGCCGGAAAACGGCGTAACGACGAAATTCGGATATCTGAGCAATACGCCGCTGAGCGAGGCGCTGCGTACTTATCTCGCATTTTTGGAACAGCGTGGCATGGCTTTTCGGACGGAGAATATCCGAACGGTCGATTCGCTTGGGCGCGTCAGCGCGCGCGCCGTCTACGCGCGGCTTTCCAGCCCGCACTACACCGCCTGCGCAATGGACGGCGTTGCGTTGCAGGCAAAGGACACGTTCGGCGCAACGGATACCACGCCGGTGCTCCTTTGCGAGGACCGTTACGTCCGCGTGGATACCGGGGATCCGCTGCCGGAAGGCTTCGACGCGGTGGTCATGATGGAGGATTGCGCGGAGGAGGACGGGGGCATTGTACTGCGCATCGCCGCCGCGCCCTGGCAGCATGTGCGCCAGATCGGCGAAGACCTTTCGGCGGGCGATATGATTCTGCCTTCCTACACGGAGATTACACCTGCTCTGATCGGCGCGATGCTCGCCGGCGGTGTGGAATCGCTGGAAGCCGTCGCGCGTCCGCGGGTTGCGATCCTTCCGACCGGCGATGAGATTGTTCCTCCATGCGGTCAGCCGAAGAAAGGCGAGATCATGGAGTTTAACTCCGCGATCTTTTCGGCCATGCTGCAGCAGTGGGGCGCACAGGGCGTGGTGTACCCCATTGTGCCGGATGATCCGGGGAAGATCGAATCGTTTCTTTGCCGCGCGGCGGAGGAATGCGATTTTGTGCTGCTTTGCGCAGGCACGTCCGCGGGAAGGGACGATGGCAGCGCGCACGCGATTGCGGCTCTTGGCGAAGTCTGTATCCATGGCGTGGCGATTCGGCCGGGGAAACCCGTCGTACTCGGAGCGGTCGGAAAAAAGCCGGTCGTCGGCGTGCCGGGATATCCTGTATCCGGCATCGTTGTTCTGGAAGAACTGGTGAAACCTGTGATCGACCGCTTGCTTATGCGCGAACGGGAAGCCGGAGAGTCCGTTTGCGTACGCATGGGAAGAAAGATGACTTCGTCGCTGAAATACCGGGAGTTTGTGCGCGCGTCGCTTGGCTACGGCGAGGACGGAGGGCTCTCCGCAGTCCCGCTCAGCACGGGCGCGGGCGTGATAACATCGTTCACCAAGGCGGATTGCCTGCTGGACGTGCCGCAGAACTGCGAAGGGTACGAGGCGGGCGAGCGGGCGTTCGCGCGGCTGCTAAAGCCGGTAGACCGAATCGCGCGGACGGTTCGGATCCTTGGAAGTCACGATCCGCTCATCGACGAGGCGGCCGACGAACTGCGGCGCGGCGATATCCGCGCGAGCGTGAGCAGCGCGCATGTTGGCAGCATGGGCGCGATTCTGGCGCTCGGCCGCGGGGAAGGTCAGCTCGGGGGGATCCACCTGCTCGACGAAACGGATGGAAGCTACAACGTTTCCTATGTGGAAAAATATCTCCCGAACGGCGGCGTGGCGCTGATCGAGTGCGTTCGCCGTATGCAGGGATTTCTTGTGGCGAAAGGAAATCCGAAAGGAATCGGGACGGTGTCCGATCTGCAAAAAGACGGGGTGCGCTATGCCAACCGCCAGAAGGGCGCAGGCACGCGGATCCTGCTCGATTATCTGCTGAAACAGGCCGGGATTCCGGCGCGCGAGGTCACGGGATACGAGCGCGAGGAGATGACGCATACCGCCGTTGCGGCGCAGGTGGCAGCCGCCAGCGCGGATTGCGGGCTCGGGATCTTTGCAGCGGCAAAAATGTTTGACCTGGACTTCGTGCCCGTCTGCGAAGAAACCTACGACCTGCTCGTTTCGCTTTCGGCTATGGAAAATCCGCAGGTACGCGCGTTTCTGCGCGTTCTTTCGAGCGAAAATTTCCTGCGGCGGCTGGATGCGCTCGGCGGGTATTCCTACGACCGGCCGGGACGGATCAAGAAGCTCTGGCCCGCGAAGGAATAGGGCCGCTGCCGCGTAAAAACAGGGCTGCCAGAAAAACAGAGTGCTCTTGAAAAATTTCGTTAGCCGCCGTATGATAGAAATGTCCTGCGGCGGTTATTCTTTTCAAACCATATCGAAGGCATCCGGGCTTGACTTCACAATTCCATCCAGCGTGCGCAGGTCACAAACAGACGTAGATTTTTCGGTTATGATAAGTTTGTAAAGATATCGATTTGCAGGAACATATTCAATCCGATCGGCAGGATTTTATTCGAATCTGCGAAAGGATTGTCGCAGGAAAGCGAAGAAAGGACGGCGCGAACCGATGGAGGAAGCCCTCACGCATGTGGATGAACGCGGCGCGGCGCGAATGGTGGACGTTTCCGAGAAGGACGTGACGCATCGCGAGGCGATCGCCGAGAGCTTTATTCGCATGAAACCGGAAACGCTCAGCCTGATCGTGAGCGGCGCGACGGCGAAAGGGGACGTGTTCGCGACGGCGCGCATAGCCGGCATTCTTGCGGCGAAGCGTACGAGCGAACTGATTCCGCTGTGCCATCCGATCGCGCTGACTTCGGTCAAGGTTGACTTGATCCCCTGTCCGCCGGACCGGGTGCATATTGTTTCCGAGGTGTGCTGCGACGAAAAGACCGGTGTGGAGATGGAGGCGCTGACCGCCGCGAGCGTTGCGGCGCTGACGATCTACGATATGTGTAAGGCCGTCGACCGCGGCATGGAGATCCAATGCACGCGGCTGCTGAAAAAGAGCGGCGGCAAGAGCGGGCTGTTTGAGCGGGAAGCCGGCGCATGCGGGCCGAACGACTGACGCGCGCGCCGGTCGGCGGCGAGCGGGAGACCGTCGATACGCTTCTGCTGGATGAGCGTTTTGGCGTATGCGGCGATCGCAGAAGCGAAAAGGACGGATCGGTCAGCCTGCTTTCGAGTGAAGCGGAGCGAAAGATCCGCGGCGCGGGTGGGCTTTGCACCGAACGGTTCATGGCGAATATTCTCACGAGCGGGCTGGATTACTCGCTTTTACACGAAGGGACGAGGCTCGTTGCCGGGGAGTGCGAAATTCTTATCACGCGGGTTGGCAAAGCCTGCTACGAAAACTGTGCGCTCTTTCTCGGTGGCGTGCGCTGTCCGCTGACGGATCACTGTGCGTTCGGCCGTGTGCTGCGCGGCGGAAAGCTGGATCGATATGCGCAAATTCAACTGCCTGATGAAGAACAATCAGGTCAAAGTTCCTGAATAGGAACGGATCAGGAGCCGGATGAACGATCGTTTTGGACGAACCATTACCTACCTGCGTCTTTCACTGACGGAACGATGCACGCTCAAGTGTACCTACTGTCGCGCGGGCGAGGGCGTTTGCCCCAAGAAAGACGAGCTGACGAAGGATGAATTCCTGCGCATCGTGCGCGCGGCGGCCTCTCTGGGGGTTAAAAAAGTGCGGCTGACCGGCGGCGAGCCGATGCTGCGGCGCGATCTGACGGATATCATCGCCGGAATCCGCGCGACCAAAGGCATTGAAGAAATTACCATGACCACGAACGGGCAGCATCTGCCCGGCATGAGCCGACGGCTGAAGGAAGCGGGGCTTGACCGGATCAATATCAGCGTCGATTCGCTCCGGCCGGATCGCTACTCCGCGATCACGGGCGGAGGTTCGCTCGACTTGGTGTTGCAGGGGATGGAAGAGGCGCTCGGCGCGGGCTTTGTCCCCGTCAAGCTCAACGCGGTCCTTCTGCGCGGTCAAAACGACGACGAAGTGGACGATTTTATTGCATTGACCAGGGATAAACCCATCTATGTCCGGTTTATCGAATATATGCCGCTTGGCGGCGAAGACCACGCGGACCTGCGCGTAACGGGAAGCGAACTGCTTGCCGCGCATCCCGCGCTGGTTCCCCTGGCACCCATGTATCCGGGCCAGCCCGCGCGCGATTTTCGGATGCCCGGCTATGTGGGGCGCGTTGGATTCATCGATCCGGTATCGCATAAATTCTGCAAAGAATGCAACCGCGTGCGCATTATGAGCGACGGGATGCTGCGCCCGTGCCTCGGGCAGAACGACGAGGTATCGCTGAAGGACGCGCTGGCAGACAAAGACGATGCGGCGCTCGTTGAAACGATCCGCCGCGCCGTGTGGCAAAAGCCGGAAACGCACGGTTTCGACGGGGCGTTCCATACCGGAAGGAACATGAGCCGTATCGGCGGATGAGCCGGTTCCGTTCGAATATCGACGGACGGCAGCCGAAAGGAGGACGAATTGGCAAGGATCACATCTATCAACGTCAGCCCGAAGAAGGGTACGTTCAAGCATCCTGTGGAGCAGGCGGAACTTCAGGTCGATTTCGGGATTGTCGGGGATGCGCACGCGGGCAACTGGCACCGTCAGATCAGCCTGCTCGCGCAGGAAAGCATCGACAAGATGACTGCGCTCGGGTTAAACGACCTTACGCCCGGCAAGTTTGCCGAGAATATCACGACGGAAGGCATCGAGCTGTATACGCTCCCGGTCGGGACGACTCTTCGCATGGGCGAGTGCCTCGTGGAGGTTACGCAGATCGGCAAGGAATGCCACCAGCACTGCGAAATTTACAAGAAGGTCGGCCAGTGCATCATGCCGCACGAGGGCATCTTTGTGAAGGTGCTCCGTCCCGGCGTTCTCCGCGCGGGCGACGAGATCGTTATCGAAACGAAGTAGCGCTCTTGCGTTTGGAGGCTTTTTGGACAAGCTGCTTCGCGGGCGCTGCCCGCTTTTTTCAGCAAATCAAACGGAAATTAGAAAATAAAGGACATGATT
>JAYFNY010000041.1:0-80380 GCA_034933205.1 Eubacteriales bacterium | reverse complement strand
TCGATCTTTCGAAGCAGGTGCTCTTTCGGCACCAGCATCTCCGTGCACATGATCTCCAGCGTATCCCGCTCTATTGCTTTCTTCTCTGTTAACATACCTTTATTATACCAAAAAAGTCCCAATAATGGGACTTTTTTGACGGGACAACCGCTCTTTTCCTTTCGGCTTTCTGCCTTACGGGCGGAAAAGAGCACAAGGAAACCGCCCTAACGGGCGATCCGTTGCGCCGGATGAACCGGCACAGCCGGAAAAAATGGGTTAAGGGCTACGGCCCTTAACAATCCTAGAAACTTTTTTGACAGACTGAAGGGCGCACCATTTGGTGCGCCCTTAGCTTATAACTTATTCGTACAGCGGAAACCGCTTACAGGTGGCAAGCACTTCTTCCTTAACCTGCGGAACCGCCGCCTCGCCTTCTTTTATGATGCGGGCGATCATATTGCCGATCTGGCGCATCTCCGGCTCTTTCATTCCGCGCGTAGTCGCCGCCGGAGTACCAAAGCGTACGCCGCTTGTTTCCGCTTTATTGCGCGTATCAAACGGAATGGCGTTGCGGTTGGCGGTAATATGCGCTTCGTCGAGCAGCGTCTGCACCCGCTGACCGGTAACGTCCCGTTCGCGAAGATCGACGAGCATCAGGTGCGTATCCGTCCCGCCGGAGAATACCTTGATCCCGTTTTCCTGCAATGTTCTGCAAAGCTCCGCTGCGTTGAGTATGATTTGGTGCTGGTAGGTCTTGAATTCCGGCTGCATCGCCTCGTGGAAGCAGACGGCTTTCGCGGCGATCACATGCATCAGCGGGCCTCCCTGCATGCCCGGGAACACCGCCTTATCGATCTTTTGCGCAAGTTCCGCTTTCGACAGGATCATTCCGCCGCGCGCTCCGCGCAGGGTCTTATGCGTCGTAGAGGTAACCACATCCGCATAGGGAAACGGGTTCGGATGTTCCCCCGCCGCAACCAAGCCGGAAATATGCGCCATATCGACCATAAAATACGCGCCGATGTCCTTTGCAACTCTTCCGAATCGCTCGAAGTCGATGATTCGCGAATACGCGCTCGCCCCGGCTACGATCAGTTTCGGCCGATGTTCGTGCGCCAAACGCTCCATTTCATCGTAGTCGATGTATCCCGTGTCTTCGCGAACGCCATACTGAACAAAATGATACAATCTTCCGCTCTCGTTCACCTTGTGTCCATGCGTCAGATGACCGCCATGGTTCAGGTTCATGGCCAGAATCGTGTCCCCCGGCTGGAGGAGCGCCTGGTATGCGGCGAGGTTTGCCTGCGCGCCTGCATGAGGCTGCACATTGGCGTGCTCCGCATGAAACAGCGCCTTAGCGCGTTCAATCGCTATGGTTTCCACCATGTCGACGTATTCGCAGCCGCCATAATAGCGTTTTCCCGGGTAACCTTCCGCGTACTTATTGGTCAGCGGGCTTCCAAGCGCCGCAAGCACCGCGGGAGAAACGAAATTCTCCGAGGCAATCAGTTCAATGTGGTCGCGTTGTCGGTTGAGTTCCAGACCCATTGCGTAACCAATTTCCGGGTCATACTTTGCTACGAATTCGTGAGACGGCGTGAAATTCATGTGACCTCTGTTCCTGTTCGTTATTATTTCGTATCAAACGTACGCAAATCAGGCGATACGTTAACCGATCTTTGCAGATAGCGCTTTCTTCTTACTCTTCCGATCCGAGAATCCGCTCCATATGCGGCTGAAAGCTGCTCTTCTTTTTCGTTCTGCGCTCGACGAGCCGAAGGATAAAATAGGCGATTCCGCAGGCGAGCACTCCTAGGACAAGTCCGAGCCAGTCGCTGAAACGACTCCCAATGAATACGCCGGCAATCAGAAGCGCAAGCGGGATGGCGTATGCAATCAGGCTTGCCTGAACTACTCGATTTGGCGAAAGATCGACGGCTACCCGGTCGCCAACCTTTGCGTTGAGCGTATTTGCCAGCATGACTTCCATTTCGTTTTCGCCTGCAGTCAGGCATGCGCCGCAATGTGCGCAGGCAGAACCGCGTAAAAATCGAATTTTTGCCTGATCGCCATCCAGGGCAACAACAAGCCCGATATGTCCGTCCGATTCGCTCAAAGCGCTACTCCTCCCTCTTGGTGCAGGCGATACTGAGTTCGTCAAGTTGCTTGTCGTCCACAAAGTCCGGGGCACCGGTCATTGGGCAGGAAGCGTTCTGCACCTTCGGGAAAGCGATGACGTCCCGAATGCTGGTGGAACCGGTAATGAGCATTGCAAGCCGGTCGAGTCCGTACGCCATTCCGCCGTGTGGAGGCGGGCCGAACCGAAACGCATCCATCAGGAACCCAAAACGATACTGAGCCTGCTCATCCGTAAAGCCGAGCGTGCGGAACATTTTCTTTTGCAGTTGCTGCGAGTGGATACGAATCGAACCGCCGCCAATCTCCACGCCGTTGAGTACGATATCGTATGCTTTAGCGCGAACACTGCCGGGATCGGTATCCAGCTTTTCCAGATCCTCATCCATCGGGCTGGTAAATGGATGGTGCATGGCCGTAAAGCGGTTTTCTTCCTCGCTCCACTCGAGCAGCGGAAACTCGGTGACCCAAAGCAGGTTGAACTTGTCCTTCTGGATCAAATTGAGCTTTTCCGCAAGTTTGAGACGCAGCGCGCCGAGAGCGGCAAACACGGTTTTATTCACATCCGCAACGAGAAACAGCACGTCGCCCTGCTCAAAGTTTGCCGCTTTTCGCAGAGCGGCGATCTCGCTTTCCGAGAGGAATTTGAGAACCGGCGAAGCTAGCCCTTCGGCCTTGTCGTTCATCCAGACCAATCCCTTTGCACGGTACGTTTTCACAAATTCACCCAGCGCGTCCAGCTCCTTGCGCGAAAACTCGGTGCTGGCCCCCTTTGCGTTGATGGCGCGGATACTGCCGCCGCTCGCGAGCGCATTCTGGAATACGCTGAATTCGCTGTTTTTGAATACGTCCGAAAGATCGACCAGCTCCATTCCAAAGCGCGTATCCGGCTTATCCGAACCGTAACGCGCCATTGCGTCTACATACTTTAACCGCGGCAAAGGCGTTTCGATATCTACATTGAGTGTTTCCTTGAACAGCTGCTTGAGGAACCCTTCGTTGACGGTCTGCACATCCACTTCTTCGACAAACGACATTTCGATATCGATCTGCGTAAAATCGGGTTGACGGTCTGCGCGGAGATCCTCGTCCCGGAAACACCGGGCAATCTGGAAATAACGGTCGTACCCTGCAAGCATGAGCAATTGCTTGAATAGCTGCGGGCTCTGCGGCAGCGCATAGAATTTTCCGGGATGTACGCGGCTTGGCACAAGATAGTCCCGCGCGCCCTCCGGCGTGCTCTTGGTCAGAATCGGCGTTTCAATTTCGAGGAAATTCTGCTCGTCAAAGTATTCGCGCGCCACAAACGCAATCTTATGCCGCATCATCAAGTTTTTCTGCATCGCGGGACGGCGCAGGTCGAGATAGCGATATTTCAAACGCAGAAGTTCGTTTGCTTTGCAGTCGTCCGTAATTTCAAACGGCGTCGTTTCGCTGACGCTAAGAATTTTGAACTCGCTTACCAATACTTCCAATTCACCGGTCGGCATGTTCTTGTTCACCATATCCCCGGTGCGAAGTACGAGTTCGCCGCGTACGGCCAGCACGTATTCCGAACGAATGGTGCAGGCGCGGTCAAAATCCTCCTTGCTCAGAGTATTGCTGTTGAACACAATCTGCATCAGCCCGGTTCGATCCCGAAGCTGCACAAATACCAGCGCGCCAAGATCGCGCCGCACGTTTGCCCAGCCCATCAGCGTTACCTGACTGCCCGCGTCGGCCTTTGTAAAGTTCGCACAATAGTTCGTGCGTTTCCAGCCGCCCAATAGTTCGCTCATATGATTTCGCTCCTCAGATGATGAATTTTTGAATGCTGTCCGCGTCCAACGCGGTAACCGTCTCTTCTCCGTCGCTCATTCGCTTGAGCTTCGCCTCGTTTTTGGAGAGTTCGTCGCCTCCAAGCACAAGCACATAGCGCGCACCAACCTTATCGGCATACTTGAGCTGTGATTTCACGCTTCTGCCGACATGGTCGATTTCAACCTTCACGCCCTTTCTGCGAAGATCGTTTGCGAGGAAAAACGCTTTCTCCTCCGCTTCCTGCCCCATGGAAGCAAGATAGAGATCGTATCGAACGGGCTTATCGATTTGCATGCCGGTATTTTCAAGCACCAGAAGTAATCGCTCCATGCCCAGGCCAAATCCGACTGCAGGTGTGTGCGGTCCTCCGATTTCTTCCACAAGGCCGTCGTAGCGCCCTCCGCCGCAAACAGCGCTCTGCGAACCGATGCTCTCCGATGTAATTTCAAATACGGTTTTTGTGTAGTAATCCAATCCGCGAACAAGTCTTGGATCGATCACATAATGAATCCCCATGCCATCCAGCAGCTTTAATAGCGAATTCTGATGTTCCCGGCATTCCTCGCAAAGATAATCGCTGATAACCGGCGCATCATTCGCAATCTTCTGGCAGGATTCCACCTTGCAGTCCAGCACGCGAAGCGGGTTCTGCTCAAAGCGGACTTTGCAGGTTTCACAAAGTTCGTCGTAATGCCCGCGCAGGTAGCTCTTCAGCGTCTCATGATAGTTTGGGCGACACTTCGGGCATCCGATGCTGTTGAGCCGAACGGTCAGGCCGCCGCAGCCAAGCTTGCTCAGAAGCTCCGTAGCGACCGAGATGCACTCCGCATCCGCCGTCGGCCTGCTGGCGCCAAAGAATTCCACGCCGAACTGGTGATGCTCGCGCAGGCGCCCCGCCTGCGGCCGCTCATAACGAAAGACGGGGTTATAAAGATAATACATCTTTGTGGGCTGCGTTTCGGCAAACAGATTGTTCTCGACGAACATACGCACGACGCCGGCAGTACCTTCCGGCTTCAGCGTAATCGAACGCTCTCCTTTGTCCTGGAAGGTATACATCTCCTTCTGGACGATATCGGTCGTTTCACCAACGCCGCGCAGAAATAGCTCTGTGTGTTCGATTACCGGTGTACGCGCTTCCAGAAAACCGTATTTCTTCACGATATCCCGGATCAGCGCCTCCAGATACTGCCACTGGTAACTTTGTTCGGGGAGTACATCCTTTGTTCCCTTCGGGGCCTTGTAGGCTGCCATAACCGACCTCCAGTTTGTGATACCTTTATTATACCAGAAATGGTACAAAAAAAGCGGGTTCCGATCCTGTAGGGACGGGAAACCCGCGGTGCCACCCTGATTGAACAAACCGACTCTCCTTGTCGCGTTCATTCCGCTTCATTGCCGTTAACGCCGGAATACGTCGCGACTTGTGGCGATTTTTCGCCGCTCTGCCGCGCGGTTCGCAGGTGCCTTTCATCCGGCGCTCGGTTGCAAAACTCACACCAACCGTTTTGCTCTCTTCTCCGATTTCGCCGCGACTACTCTCCCGTTCACTACCTTTTCCAGCACATTATAACGGTGCATTTATCGTCTGTCAATCGTTTCCGCGCAGCAGGCACGTGATTTTTCTGCCGTTTTCCGGAAAAAAGCTTCTTTATCCGTTATCAAGCGATCAAGCTTTTCCAGATATGTCGGCACATCCTTCGGGCTGGGCAAACGCTCAATACGGTTTTCCGCGTCAAAGACACGCTTCGTCATCGTTCCCGCGCCGTGTGCCAGAATGCTTACCGTTTCTTCCATCATATCGATATTATACGCGCATTCTTTGCCCGGCAGCGAGTACCCGACGTTTTCCAAATTTCCGCTCATATATTTCTGACGGTACATGTAATATGGGCACATCCCCATATCTTCTGCACAGGCTGCGCCCGTTTCCGTCATTTTTTCGGCTTCCTCCGCACTCGCAAGCGGGTACTCCTCCAAAGACTTTTTCAGCAGTGACGAACGCTTGACGGCAAGCGAATGAACGGTCAGATTATCCGGCCTGAGCCTTGCAACCGCTTCGCAGCTTTCTTCCATGTCCTTTCTAGTTTCGCCGGGTAAACCTGCGATCAGATCCATGTTAATGGAAGCGAACCCGATCTCCCGCGCCATCTCAAACACGCGGCGGATATCCTCCGCCGTATGCGCCCTGCCGACACGCCGCAGTGTTTCGTCGTTCATGGTTTGCGGATTGATAGAGATGCGGCTGACGCCTAATTCTTTTAATACCAAAAGCTTTTCACGATCAATCGTATCCGGCCTGCCCGCCTCAACGGTGGCCTCCGTTCCGAACGAACCATACTGTTCCCGCACAAATGTAAGCAGATCCTTCAGCTGCTCCGTGTTCAGCACGGTCGGCGTGCCACCACCCATATAGAACGAACGAACGCCAAGCCCATGCGTATGCGCCAGCCGCGCTCCCGCCTCAATATCGCGCTTCAATGCTTCCAGATAAAGCGGAAGTTTGTCGTTCTTTCCCATCACCTCGCTCGGAAACGAACAATAAAGGCACTTCGTCCGGCAGAATGGAATCCCAACATAAATATCGATATCGTTTGGATCAACCGAGCGGATATACGGCTCCTGCACCATACAAATGCGTTCGGCCAACAATGTTTTTCCTTCCGTAACGTCAAATGTCCCCCGAAACATTTCGCCCGCATAACTCCTTCCGCCTTCCCGGGATAATTCACGGAAAAGTTTCGTTGGGCGTATGCCGGTCAGCGACCCCCACGGCGTAGCAATCTCCGGGAAAAGACGTTTGAGCAACCGAAAGCAGGCGAGCTTTACCGCGCGTTTCTCTAATTTTTTGATTGTTAATGCCGAAGCGTCCGCAGGAAGAACGAATGAATCCCCTGTTTCAAAATCTCCAGCTCTCGCCTGCAGAGTTCGGCAAACGCCGTCGCAATCCAGATGAATTTCGAAGATCAGCTCCGCCTGGGACGGATCGATTTCTTCCAACAATTGAATTTCAACAAACCCAAGAAAAAGCCGAATTTCTTCGGCTATATCGTTTCGGAATTCTGTTCGATTCGTTTTTACAGCAATCATTCCGGCTTTTTCACCAACCGCTTTTTCGGCAGATCTCTACAAACGGATTGTGCTTTCGTTCATAATCCAACGTTGTTGTTTCTTCATGGCCGCAATAAACGTCGTAATCGCCATCCAGTGAAAAAAGTCTATCGGCAATCGACTGATAAAGCTCCTTCTCACTGCCGCCGGGAAAATCCGTTCTGCCCGCGCCTTCAAAGAACAGCGTATCACCGACGAAAAGCTTCCTTTGTTCCTTCAGTACGTAGCTGACGCCGCCCTTTGTGTGCCCCGGCGTATGAATTACGTCGATGCTCAGGCCGGCAATCTGCAGCGTTTCTCCACCTTTCAGCAGAACATCCGCAGCAGCAGGCTTCACAAGATCACCGGTCAAAACCGCAAGGCTCAGCCGATTGCTTTGCAGCATGTCCGCATCCGCCTCGTGAATGTAAACCTTTGATCCATACCGGTCTCGAATTTGCCTTACGCCGCCGATATGGTCGAAGTGCCCGTGAGTCAGCAGGATTGCGACGCAATTGAGCCCGTCGCGCTCCAGCGCTTCCAGAACCGGTTTTGGCATGCCTGGATCGATAACGGCACACTCGGTCGCGTTATCCGCGCCGATCAGGTAGCAATGCTCGTCCAGTGAGCCGTTTGTGATCGTTTGAAAGCGCATCAGAATGTCCTCCTGGAATCCAGTAAAATCGTATGCGGCCCGTCATTGACGAGCCGGACCTGCATATATGCCTGAAAAGTACCGTGCTGGACGGGCACATGCTTGCCGATTTCACGAATCGCTTTTTCATAGAGAGGGATCGCCTGCTCCGGTCGCGCCGCTTTGATATAGCTCGGCCGCCTTCCTTTCCTTGCGTCCGCGCAAAGCGTAAACTGCGAAATAAGCAATACGCTGCCGCCAATTTCCATCACGGAAAGGTTCGGAACCTCGTCTTTATCATCAAAAACACGAAGGCCTACGATCTTGTCGCAAAGATACGACAAGTCGGCCTCCGTATCCCCTTCTTCGATCCCCAAAAATACGACGAGACCTTTCCCGATCTCGCCAACGGTACTTCCTTCCACTTCGACCGACGCAGCGGTCGTGCGTTGGATAACGGCTCTCATGAATACCTAATCTCTCCTATCGTTTTCCGGCGTATCACCGGTTCATGCGGTATACCTCGCTGACGCATTTCAGCTTCTTCAGGTTTCGTATAATCACGTTGAGCTGTTCGGTGTTTGCAACCTCAAACGTCATTTCAATGATATAACGGTCATCCGGCATCGGCTTGCCGCTGATAGACTGGATACTGACATTGAGGCTTGATATCTGCGCGGAAATTGCCGAGAGCGTGCCAGGCTTATTATCCCCCTCGATTTGCAGAGAAGCGTTAAACGAGCTTTTCGAGTTGATCGCCCACTCAACTTCTATGATCCGGTCAAGATCGGATTGCAGGTTTGCCACATTCGGACAATTTGCCCTGTGAACCGAAACACCTCGCCCACGCGTTATGTATCCAATGATTTCGTCTCCCGGCAAAGGATTGCAACAGTTGCCAAAACGAACCGCCATTCCCGGATCGCCTTTTACAATAATGCCGTTTACCGGAACGTGAACCTTGGTTGCGTCTTCCGTATCCCCGCGACGAATTTTTTCTGCAATTTCCGCCGCTTTATCGTCCTTCTTTTTCAGTTCGACGAGCTTATGGAGCACCTGGCTTGCGGACATGCCGCCAAATCCGATCGCCGCATAAATATCGTCAATTCCGCTTACATTCAGACGCTTGAGAAGAGGGTTCACATAGTCTGGCTTCAATAAATCGGAGATAACGAAATTCTGCCGCTTCGCGTTGTCCTCCAGCATATCGCGACCGCGAACAACATTTTCTTCACGGTTTTCCTTTTTGAACCACTGACGGATTTTATTGCGCGCCGCCTGCGTCTTTACGATTTTCAGCCAGTCGCGGCTCGGTCCGATCTGACTGTTCGACGTGATAATCTCCACAACGTCGTTTGTTTTGAGTTTATAATCCAACCTTGCAAGCGAACCGTTGATCTTTGCGCCTTGCGTATGGTGACCGATATTCGTATGGATCCGGTAAGCGAAATCAAGCGGTGTGGAACCTTTCGGCAGATCGATGATCTCCCCCTTCGGCGTCAGCACGAAAACATACTCGCCGAGGAAGTCCTTCATGATACTTTCCACGAATTCCTTGCTGTCCTCGGTGTTTTCCTTCGCTTCGATAACCTGCCTAAGCCAGCTGGTTTTTTTATCCAGCAGGCTTTGCACGGAGCGGCCTTCTTTGTACATCCAGTGTGCGGCAATGCCGTACTCTGCCGTACGATGCATTTCTTTTGTACGAATCTGCACCTCGAACGGAATCCCGTTCGGCGCAAGCAGCGTCGTATGCAGCGAGCGGTACATATTGGGCTTAGGGGTTGCAATATAGTCTTTAAACCGACCCGGGATCGGCTTCCAGTTTGCGTGAATTACACCGAGAGCGGCATAACAATCGTTCACCGAATCCACAATCACACGGATTGCGATCAGATCGTATACCTCGTTGATACTCGATCCCTGCCGCTGCATTTTTCGATACACGCTGTAAAGATGTTTCGGACGTCCGCTGATGGAGCACTCGATGCCGGCTTTATTCAGTTCTTCCTCAATAATACGCTTTGCATTATCCAGCGTTTCCGCGCGCTCGGCCTGCTTTTCCCGAAATTGCTTGCTGATGCTTGCGTACTCTTCCGGCATAAGGTACATAAACGAGAGGTCTTCCATTTCACCCTTGATTGCGCCCATGCCAAACCGGTGCGCAAGCGGTGCGTAAACTTCCAGAGTTTCTTTCGCTTTTCTTGCGCGTTTATAAGGGTTGCAATATGCCAGCGTGCGCATGTTATGTAACCGGTCGGCCAGCTTAATGATAACCACGCGAACATCCGCCGCAATCGCAAGAAATAGCTTGCGTAGGTTTTCCGATTGCTCCTGCTTTTTCGTAATATAGGTCTGTTTTCCGCTCTTGGTCAGTTTCGTTACGCCGTCTACCAGCTTAGCAACTTCCTCGCCAAACAGCTTTTGAACGCTCTCTACCGTAACGTTATCGCCATCTTCGACCACATCGTGAAGAACAGCCGCGGTAACGCTCGCCGCGTCCATGCCCATATCCATGACGATGCGGGCGACTTCCAGCGGATGGATGATATACGGCTCACCGGACTCGCGCAGCTGGGACGCGTGCGTTTTTTGCGCGAATTCGACCGCGCGCCGGAACACCTCGGTTTGCTCTGGAGTATAACGTTTTGAAAACTCCAAAATGAGCTCCTCCATTTCCATCATCCGCACCTCCCTTCGAGCGCTTGTCGCTATTTATCAGTCATTCCGTCAAACTAGGAATTAGCCACTAGGATATCGTTTTTTTTCCATTCGGTCAACTATAGAAAGTTGCAGAATCCAATCGAGCCGGTATTTGGTCGACTGTAACCATGATTTTTAGCGAATTTTAGAAATGAAAAGAATCAACGGCAAACCGTTGATTCTTTTCATCCAAGTATCTAATACTGCAACACGGATTGCACATCGTAACCCTTCAGCATTGCTCGCCCGTCAAATTCCGAACACAGTTCGATAGCAAACCGGACGCCTACCACTTCGCCTCCCGCCTGCTCGACAAGCTTCACCGTCGCCAGCGCGGTTCCGCCCGTTGCCAGCAGATCGTCGACAATTACCACCTTCTGACCCGGCTTGATTGCGTCTTTATGAATTTCCAATACATCCGTGCCGTATTCAAGACCATACTCGTATTTTAAAGTCTCGCAAGGCAGTTTCCCTGGTTTTCGCGCAAGAACGAACCCGGCGTGCAACGCATAAGCAAGCGCCGCGCCGATAACAAATCCACGCGCTTCGGGACCAACCACAATATCGACTTTACGATCCCGCAGAGACTCGGCTATGGTATTCACAAGCTCGTGATACCCTTCCGGGTCCTTCAGCAAAGTTGTAACATCGCGAAACAGAACACCTTGAATCGGAAAATCCGGAATGCTGCGAATTTTTTCTTTGAGGTCCATTTTTCAAGCCTCCTCTGTTCTATTGTTCATCATTCGATAAAGCGGACTCTCGCTTAACGTTCGCGGTTTTACGTTTTCATTTTGCGAAATCAGCCGCGTTTCAGGGTCATATGCAAAAAACGACAGCTGCGTAAACACGCAAAGCGCAAACATCTCCTCTGTTTTCAGGGTTCGTATCAAAACATTCAGCTGGCGCGGTTCCTGCGCAAGGAATTGCGTTAAAACGCGATAGTACTTTCGCATATCCGTGTCGCTAAATTCTGGTTTCTTTCCAAATTGGAAGGACGCCACCCAATTGGAAATCAAATCGAAGGAACAGCTTTCATTATACAAGTTCTGTATAAAAAAATCATTAAAAACCTTAACTTTTTCTTCCGATGCGTTTGCGCAGATCCAGAAAAGCTCTACGTTTTCCCTTCCGCGGTACGCATTAATATTAGGCTCAGCGATCAAATCCCAGTCGGCCGCCGTACCAAGCGGCTCGAGCAGATCGCTCTTTCCAAAAGCGACAACCCGCAGCACCTGGTCCGTTTGCATAGCGCTTGCGCAAAAGTGCTTGTCGTCCTTTCCAATCGTCCTTACCGACGCAAAGCGGACGTTATTGAACCGAAAGACCGGCTCCGGATTTCCTTCCCCAAATGGCGCAAGCTGTTTCAATGCGCGAACCGTATTAACGCTCAGTTCCTCGAACGGCAAAGCCTCATCGTATTCAAACGATGGAAAAAAGTCCTCCGGATGATAGTTTGCTTCAATATGCTCGGAAAAGAGCTTTTTGAACTCTTCGTAACGCTCCGCGCGAATCGTTACCCCGGCCGCGCGGGCATGCCCTCCATACCTTAGGTAAAGATGCGAAAAAGCACTTAAGTTTTCATAGAGATCAACGCCCTCGATGCTCCGCCCTGAGCCGGTTAAAACGCCTTCCTGTTCGGCAAAAAGGATTACCGGGATATGCAGCCTTTCGCAAAGCCGCGAAGCCACAATGCCGATCACGCCGGGGTTCCAATCCTCGTGCAGCAGGATCAATACGTGCTCTCCGCCCAATCCCTGCGCAATCTGACGCTCCGCTTCTTCTAAAATTCCATTTTCCGTGTCTTTGCGTTTCTGATTATATTCATTGAGACGGCACGCAATTTCCTTCGTTCGCCCGCTTTCTTCATTAAGCAGCAGCTCTACGCCTTCTGCCGCGGATGCCATTCGACCCGCCGCATTCAGCCGCGGAGCGATTAAATACGAAATTGTCTGTTCGTCTATCGTACCCTGTTGAAATCCCGCCGCATTCAGCAATTCGGCAAACCCGCAGACATTCGCGATCTGCTCGATTCCGAGTGAAGTGATCGTTCGATTTTCGCCAACGAGAGGAACAACGTCCGCAACCGTGGCAACCGCCGCCAAAGCAAGCTCTTCGCCGGTGTACTGTCCCCCTGTCAACCCT
This sequence comes from Eubacteriales bacterium, assembly GCA_034933205.1. Lineage (GTDB taxonomy): Bacteria > Bacillota > Clostridia > Christensenellales > CAG-138 > UBA7703. Next base: position 67,893 of record JAYFNY010000041.1, on the reverse strand, counting down.
TGAATCAGTTTCAGAGCAACGCCGGCTCCGCAAAGATATCTGTTTGGATAAACAGAATCTTTTCTGGAAACGGCAACAACCGCAACGCATTCCGGAATCGCTTTCCCTACGCTGTGATGGTCCGTTACGATAACGTCCATTCCCAACGCGCTGCAAAGGGCGATTTCATCGAATGCGGATATGCCGTTGTCGACGGTGATCACAAGCGAAACACCGCGCTCTTTCAGCCTTCTGACCGCGCGTTCGTTCATCCCATACCCTTCGCTGTGACGCAACGGGATATAAAACTGAACGCACGCACCCATCGATTGGAGCCGCTTGGTCAGCATGGCGGTAGAGCATACCCCGTCCGCGTCATAGTCTCCGTAAACGCAAATGGTTTCTTTCCGCTGAATGGCAGCCCGTATTCGGGCAACCGCTTTCGCCATATCCGGCAGCAGGAACGCATCCAGCAGTTCCTTTTCGGAAGGTCGAAGGAAAGCCTCGGCAGCGTCACACGTCGCAACTCCGCGCCGGATTAAGGCACGTGCCACAAGATCCGGTATCCCCATCTGTTCGGAAATCCCGTTTACAAGCGCATCGTCGCAATGTTCCGGACGGCGTGCAATCAATCGATTGTTCATCGTTCCGATATATATGCGCCAATAGCGCATTCAAATCGCTTTTTCATTAAGTGACAGCTGATCTCGTGCGGGTGATCCAGCGCACCGCCATAAAGCACAGCGTTTGCCATGCAGCCGCCACTGCAATAGTATTTTGCCCAGCAGTTTTTGCAGGTTTCTTTTGTGCAGACATTGCAGCCAAGAAACGCCTCCTGCAAATCGCTTCTGAGTTTCGGGTTATCCAAACTGCCGAGTTTCCACTCCGGCATGCCAACGAACTGATGGCAGGGATACAGATCCCCGTCCGGCGTTACGGCGACATATTCCGTACCGGCGCCGCATCCGTTAATCCGTTTGCGCAGACATGGGCCTCCGGCAGGATCGAACATGAAGTGGAAAAAGTTAAACCATGTCTTGTCGTTTTTACGTGACTCCAGATAATACCCGGCGAGAGAATCATACTCCGAATCAATTCGTGATAAATGTTCCTTCCGCAGGCTATAAGGGCTTTCGTCCGGCAGAACGGCCGGTTCCAAGGAGATTTGCCGGAATCCGTAACCGACCAGCGCTTTGACGTCTTCCAGAAAATCAAGATTTTCACGTGTAAACGTTCCGCGAATATAGTATTCTTTGTCGCCGCGGCCAGTCACAAGTTTCTTCGCATTTTTTAAAATAACATCAAAGGAACCCTTACCGTTTACGGTTGGGCGAAGCGCGTCGTGTATCTCCTTCCGTCCATCGAGGCTGATAACGACGTTGTGCATTTCACGGTTGATAAAATCGATCTTCTCGTCGTCCAGCGCAACACAGTTCGTTGTAATCGTAAAATGGATCTGTTTTTCGTACTTCTGTTCCAGTTCCCGGCCATATGCGACAAGCTTTTTACAGACGTCCCAGTTCATAAGCGGTTCGCCGCCGAAGAGATCCACCTCCAGGTGCTTTCTTCCTTTGCTGTGTTCCATCAGAAAATCAAGCGCCCGTTTTCCGACATCCAGCGGCATGAGCATACGCTCGCCATGGAAGTCTCCCGTAGCGGCAAAGCAATACTTGCATCGAAGATTGCAATCGTGCGCAACATGCAGGCACATGGACTTGATCGCACTGCCGCCCAACACCTCCGGCGCCACTTGCGTTTCCGTTTCATAGGCGCCGCTTGTTTTCAGTTCGTCAAGATCGGCCAGCACTTCACGAACGGTTCCTTCTGCTACTCCTACGCGAAAAGGATCCTCTCCATGCTCGATCGCCTGCACGATTAAAAATGCGTCGTCGTCCAGCACATGAATTGCGCCGCTTTCGACATCGACAAGTATATTTTTATCCTGAAATCGAAACGAATGAATCAAACTGGTTCCCCTTTAAAGAACAATTTCAGCCAACAGACAAAGAAAGGCCGTAAAATGGCCTTTCTTTGCGGATCGGCTGATCAGAGCCAAAATAAATTTCTCGCGTTTTTTACTTCTCTTCCTTTGCGCACTTCTGATTGGCAACCGTGCAGGAAGTTTTGCACGCGGACTGGCAGCTCGCCTGGCATTCGCCGCAAGCGGTATGCTTGCCTGTCTTGATGCAGGGTTGCTGAATGGTCTTCACATGTTTCATAGCTGGTATCCTCCGAAAGCAATTCACTGAAAGTGATTATACACGATTACACGTTACAGCGCAAGCGCGGCGGTATCGCGGGCAATGGTCATCTCTTCGTCCGTCGGGATCACATAGACGTGAACCTTGCTGCCCGGTTTCGTAATCTCAAGGTCGACTCCGCGCGGGCAGGAAAGATTATATTCCCAATTCACGTCCACTCCGAGATAATCGAGGCCGCGAAGTATCATCTCCCGAATGCTCCCGTCGTTCTCTCCTACGCCGGCGGTCATGACGATTGCATCCACCCCGCCTAACGTTGCCGCATAAGCTCCAATGTATTGACGCACTTTGTAGCAGAACATTTTGCGTGCAAGCTCAGCCCGTTCATTTCCCTGGCTGGACGCCGCGGATAGATCCCGAAAATCGCTGGAAACACCGGAAATGCCGAGCATGCCGCTCTTTTTGTTCATATACGTATCGATCTCCTGCGCGGTCATTCCGGTTCTGCCCATCAGGTAGGGAATGATGGCCGGGTCGATGCTGCCGCAGCGGGTACCCATCGGGACGCCTTCCAATGGCGTCAGCCCCATGGAGGTATCCATGCATTTTCCGCCCTTTACCGCCGAGAGACTGGATCCGTTGCCAAGATGGCAGGTGATTACTCGCGTATCTTCCTTTTTCATGCCAAGCGCAACCAGCTTCTTGACCGCCTGACCGGAAACGTAACGATGCGACGTGCCGTGGAATCCATAACGACGAACCTTATGTTCCGTATAGGCCTCGTAAGGCAGCGCATACATGAACGCTTCCTTCGGCATCGTCTGTCCCCATGCCGTGTCAAACACTGCAACCATCGGGACACCCGGCATAGCCGCCATGCACCCGCGGATTCCCATCAGGTTAGCAGGATTGTGCAGCGGCCCCAGCGGGATGCATTCTTCGATCGCGGCAAGAACTTGCTCGTCGATTAAAACCGGTTCGGAGTATTTTTCACCGCCATGCAGAACGCGATGGCCGACCGCTTTAATGGAGCTCATATCCGCGATCACGCCGATCTTCTTATCCGCAAGCACCTCAAGAACCAGCTTGATTGCGTCCTCGTGCGTTTTCATGGGACTTTCTTTTTCGAATTTTTCGCCGTTGGCGGGTTTATAGCAAAGCGTTGATTTTGCGATGCCGATTCGTTCGCAGATTCCTTTTGCAATGATCTCTTCTTTATCAATATCAATCAGCTGGTATTTCAGCGAAGAGCTGCCTGCGTTGATGACCAGTATATACGTCATTCGTCCGTTTCTCCTTATAGATTCTGTGCCTGAACGGCAGTAATGGCAACAACGGAGACAATGTCCTCTACGCTGCAGCCGCGGGAAAGATCGTTGATAGGATACTTAAAGCCCTGGCAGATCGGTCCGATGGCTTCCGCCCCGGCAAGACGCTGCACAAGTTTATATCCAATATTGCCTGCCTGCAGATCCGGGAAAATCAGCACGTTTGCCTTCCCGGCAACCGGACTGCCAGGCGATTTCAGCTGTCCAACCTTTTCTACGAGGGCAGCATCCGCCTGCAGCTCGCCGTCCGCATTTAATTGCGGCGCGATTTCGTGCAGAATCCGGGTCGCTTCGACAACCTTATCCACCAATTCGTGTTTGGCGCTTCCTTTCGTAGAGAACGAAAGCATTGCCACGCGGGGTTCCATACCGCAAAGCGACTTCGCCGTCTGGGCGGAAGAAACCGCGATAGCGGCAAGTTGCTCCGCCGTCGGGCATGGATTCACGGCGCAGTCTCCGAATACCAAAAGTCCATTGTCGCCGTAAGCTTTGTTCGGAACCTCCATAATAAAGCAGCTCGAAACAACCGAAATGCCTTTCGCCATCTTAATGATCTGAAGGCCCGGACGAAGCGTATCGCCTGTTGTGCTGATCGCGCCGGCTACCATTCCGTCGCCACGGCCTTTCAATATCATCATGGCCGCATAGAACTTGGTATCCTTCATCATGGCTTCCGCTTTTTCGGGCGTAACGCCTTTTTCCTTGCGCATTTCATAAAATGTAGCTACATATTCTTTGAAATCCGCATCCTTTTCGGGATCTACAAGAGAAACGCCGTCGAGAGATACGTTGAACTTTCTGGCAACCGCCTGAATTTCATCCGTTTTCCCGAGCAGCGTTACTTCGGCTATCCCTTCTGACTTGATTTTTGTTACTGCCTGCACGGTGCGTTCTTCCGTGCCCTCCGGCAGAAGAATCTTCTTCTTCTGTGCTTTCGCTTTCCTCTGAATCGACTCCATCAAAGACATGACTGCTCTTTTGCCTCCGTTGATATGATAAGTTTTTGTTGTTTTCTTTCAGCAATCTTACATTTTTTATCCAACCGCTAGAGTATACCACAACCATACCCAAAATGGTATACTTGCTATACGAAAGATTATTTGGTTCTTACTGTTATTTTTGCCTATTGGAGGCTCTTTACAAATGCGTGTTGTCGGAATCATCGCGGAATATAATCCGCTTCATAACGGGCATATTTATCACCTGGAGCAGGCGCGTGCAATGTCTCAGGCGGACTATTGTATTGTTATTATGTCCGGCAATTTCGTTCAGCGCGGTGAAGCGGCCTGTACCGATAAGTTTACGCGAACCGAATGGGCGCTGAAAGCGGGCGCCGATCTTGTGCTGGAGCTGCCGAGCGTTTTCGCCGTTTCACCGGCCGAACGTTTTGCTTCCGGCGGCGTGCGGACGCTTTTTGCAACGGGAGTTGTAACCGATCTTGCGTTTGGCTGCGAAGCGCCCGACCTGCAAACTCTTTATCAAATCTCAGATATTATCGCTTCGGAACCTCCCGCTCTGCAGGAATCGATCCGGAAGCACCTGTCCATGGGCAAAAGCTATCCTCGCGCCCGCTTTGACGCGCTTTCCGAATACGGCGTCCCACGATCCATGCTTAACGCGATTGCGCAGCCGAATAACATACTCGCTGTGGAATACCTTCGCGCAATCCGTCAATTTGCTCCCAATATCGAACCGTTGCCAATTACACGCGTCGGTACGGGTTATCACAGCGAAGAAATGGTAGGCGAATATGCCAGCGCAACGGCGATTCGAAAGGCGATTGCAGACGGCCGCAAAGAGATTCTAAGCGCTATGCCTCTGTTTGTCGGCGCGCCGCTTATGTATGACGATCAGTTCATTATTGCGCTCGATACGTTGAGCGACCTGATGCTTTATTCCATCCGCAGGATGACCGTTACCGACCTTGCAAACCTTCCGGACGTGAGCGAAGGGTTCGAAAACGTCATGTATCGGGCTGTCCGATCCGTTCGAACGCTTGCGGAATTTTTTGACGCGGTGAAAACAAAACGATACACCCTTGCCCGGTGCAAGCGGATCGCCGTCTGCGCGCTGCTTGGCATTACTAACGATCAAATCCGGCAATTATCCGCGAGCCGGGAAGGCAGCTATCTTCGCGTTCTCGGTTTTCAGAAAAAGGCTCGCGGATTGATTTCCGAAATCGCCAAACAGAAAACCGCTCCTCTTATTCTGCGCAACAGTGATCTCGAGGCCTGTTCACCGGCGATACGGCGGAATTTCGAAACGGATGCGTTCAGCACGGACATTCTTTGTTATGCTACTTCAAAAGAAATCAAGAGGGACTACAGCGGGCCGATCATCCTATAATAGTGATTCAAGATCTGGCATAAGTAAGAACGGCGTGCCGAATTTGCTCGGACGCCGTTTTGCTATACGCTGTTCTATTCTTTTCAAACATTCCTTTGCCGTACGCTTTGGCACACGCTGTTCTTACTCCTCCGCAAGTAACGCACGAATCCTCGGCAGCGCACGACGGACGGCCCTTCTGCCTTCCGTAATGCAGTCCCCCGCCTGATCCGTCTGAAACCGTCCTTTTACAAACAGCACTTCCGGAACAAGCATCACATCGGCTTCCTGCCGCCGGAATTTCGTCAGCTCCCATTGCATGATGGAGATCGTATGGTTCATCAGCTGATAGACGCTCATTCCCGATACGTCCTTCAAGTCGCCATGATATCCAACATCCACGCCAATGACCACATCCATGCCATGATCGCGAAGCGTCTTGCAGGGTACCCGTTCCAAAACGCCACCGTCGATATAAGTCTTGCCGTTCAGCCGTACCGGTTCGAAAATTGCCGGAATCGACATGCTCGCCCGAATGGAATCATGCAGGGGCCCTTCCTCCAGAACATCCAATTTGGCCGTTTCCGCATCCACCGCAACGCAGCAGAAAGGCGTCTTCGTTTCGGCAAACGTCTTGTTATGGGTAAAGATACGAATCAGTTCCTCCAGCTTTTCGCCCTTGATGAGCCCCGCCGAAAGCGGAAGATTCAGATCGAGGTATCCATAAAGGCTGATGGACGTTATGAATTTTTCCAGCAGGTTTAAGTCTGTGCCAACGCTGTAGATCCCGCCTATCACAGCGCCCATGCTGCATCCGGATATCATATCCGGCTTAATCCCGGCGGTTTCCAGTTCCTGCAGCACGCCGATATGGGCAAACCCTTTCGAGCTGCCAGCCCCCAGCGCAAGCCCCAGTTTCTTTGTCATGTTCCCATTCTCCCAAGACGTATCTTCCGGTTTATCCATTGAATATTCATGCAGAAGAAATGAGCCGGAGGCGGAATCCCCGGCTCATAATACTGAGCTATTTACTGGTCTTCGTCTTCATCCTCGTCGTCTTCTTCGATGAACTCAATCAAACGCTTGCGAGGTTTCTTTTCTTTGGGAGCTTTCTTCGGCTCCGGTTCGCCCGACCAGTTGTCGTCTTCTTCGTCATATTCTTCATCGTCGTCTTCTGCCGCCAGAATTCGCTGGAACAGTCCCTTTTTCTTCGGCGGTTCCTCCGCTCTGGCTTCGCGGCGGCGAGGCGGTTCTTCGCTCTCCATCATTGCGTTTGCACGTTCAGGCCGCGTGAACTGTCTCGTAAGGGAGGGATCTTCCTCTACCGGCATGCGTTCCACGCCGTAGTTGGAAACCGCGCGGGGTTGGCGAGCCGTCTGCTGAACGCGCGGCGGTTCATTGTAGCGGGGCTGCTCCACATATTGGGCCTCGTTATAACGCGGCGGTTCTGCATACGGTTGCGGCTGGCTGTACTGTGCGGCGGACTCCTGCGCATACTGCGGCTCCGGAGCCGGTTTTGCCGGCGCTGCCGCAGGAGCGGAAACAGGTTCCGGCTCGTCCACAACGCCAAGCTCCTTACGGTTTGCGTCGATCATCTGGTTGTACTCGCTCAGATAGCGCTGCAAATCGACCAGGATTTCGTCCGCATACTTTCTTGCGCCGTTGTAAATCGCTGTTGCGTTTTCTTCCGCCTCGGAAGCGATCGCACTCGCGCGGGTAAACGCTTCTTTATAAACCTCAGACTCGCTGACGCGGCTTTCGAACTCGGCCTTCGCGTCGGAGCGGATCGCATCCGCCTGTCCTTCCGCCTGCGCAAGAATCGTTTCCGCTTCCTGATGCGCCTGCTCAACGATCTCCGCAGCGGATTCCTTTGCATCTGCCAGCGTATTGTCCGCTTCGGAAATGATGCCGGTCGCCCTACGGATATCTTCGGGAATTACGACTTTCAGATCCTCCAACAGATCCAGCAGACGATCGACTTCCACAATTCGTTTGCTCGGACCGCCAAACTTGGAACGCGGACTTTCCTCCAGTTCCTGTTTGATTCGGTTTATTATGCTGAAGATTTTCATGGTTTGTGCGCTGCTCATGGTTTTCTTAACCTTTCTGCAATGATATTCTCTATACTGCTTGGGACAAGTCCGCTGATATTACCGCCCATGGCGCCGATTTCCCGAACGCCGCTTGAGCTTAAAAACGAATGTTCCGGGCTCGCCATAAAATATACGGTCTCGACGTCCGGTGCAAGATGCCGGTTCAGCGCATTGATCTGAAACTCATACTCAAAGTCCATTGTAGCGCGCAAACCACGAATAATGTAGTCCGCGCCAACCGAACGCGCATGTTCTACCAGCAATCCGTCAAAGTGTCCGACAACGACATTCTGCATTCCTTCCACTTCCACCATATGACGGATCAAATCTACCCGTTCTTCAACGGAAAATACAGGATGTTTCGCCGCATTGTTGAGCACGCTCACATATACGCGTTCGAACATCGCGATTGCCCGTTCCAATACGTCGTGATGCCCAATCGTAAAAGGATCGAAACTCCCGGGATACACGCAGGTACGCATGACCGCCTTCGTCCTCCCACTTTCTCTATTCGGCTACGCGCTTTCGTAAACCGAAATCGCGCAGGTTCCGTATTTTCGGCTAACCGTCTTTCTGGCAAGCGTTTCGTCTACATTCGGATTCCGATCCGCCGAATGTTCGATAATAACCTTTCCGCCCTTGCGCACCAGCTTGCGCAGGAAGAGCAGTTCGGCCGCCTTTTGCGCGGTGCCATCCGCATACGGCGCGTCCAGAAACACAAAATCAAAATCTGCTTTTTCTTTTATAAGCTCTTCAATACACGCCGCATAGTCCAGGGATTTCACATGCGTCACATCGTCGAGCTTCAGCAGCTTAGCATTCCGTGCGATTTGCTCGGCACAATCCTGCGACCGGTCGTTACAAACGACGTAACGCGCGCCTCGCGAAGCGGCTTCCAGGCCAAGGTTTCCGGAACCCGAAAACAAATCCAGCACACTGCTTCCGGGGATTTCAAATTGCAGCATGCCAAACAGGGATTCCTTTACCCGATCCAGAGTCGGCCGCGTATCCATACCTTTCGGAGCGTCGAAACGCCGTCCGCGCGCCGAGCCGGCAATGATCCTCAATCCTCGCCACCCGCTTTAAAGAAACATCGCGTACGCAGCCCGTTACTGTCGCCCTTGCTGATACAGCATCTTCTCGAGAGCCGCCACACGCTAACTCAGTATAGCATTGCAATCGCATTCATTCAAGAAAAACCTGCCTTCTCATGCGATTCTAACCATGTTCTCACCCGGTGCCGCCCCACTTTACCCGCGCTAGCGTTCGTCCGTTTGCAGCGGTCCAATTCCTGCCTGCAGGAAGACATCGTATGGGTTGATATATTTCCCTTCCGGAGTAACAATTCCAAGATGCAGATGATACGCAACACTGTTGCCGGTGCTCCCAACAATTCCTATCTGCTGTCCTTGCTTGACCGAATCGCCCTCGCGCACAAACGTCGACAGCTCGTACATATGATAATAATGATATTCATAGCCGTACGAATCCCGCACGACCACATAATTTCCGGGAATCGGCAGGTATCCAATATTCGTGACGATACCGTCCGTCGCCGACAGAATTGGCGTTTTCGCCGGCATGCGTATATCCGTTCCAACATGAAGCCGCGTACGGTGGGAACGCGGATCGTACCACCCGTTCTTAATCGTACCGCCGGGCACCGGGTGCGCAATGGTAGCCAGATATTCTTTGGACAGGGTTTCGGATTCCAAAGGAGCAACCGACCCATCGTCCAGATAGACCGTGTTGAAGTAGTACAGTGCAAGCTTTGCTTCCATCATCTGCTCTTTGGAACCTTCCGAAGCGATATTCTCAAAGGACGGATCCGGCCAGAAGACGGTAACGCGTAAATCGGCGTCGCCCTGTTCCTGAATCAAAAGCTCATTGCAAAGCAGGCCGGATATCTCCTCGCCGAAGCTGTAATACAGCGCCGCGCACTGCTTCCAGTTTAATACCGTTACATTTCTTGGCGATGATATCATCGGGATGTCCGCCGTTCGAAGATCCCGGCTAAGAATCTTCGTACAATCCGACGAATAGGTTTGAACCGCAGTACTCACGGCATCCGCCAGTGTGGAAAACGCCTTCTGATTCTGCGCGTAACTATCGTAAACTTTTGGCCGGAATCGAACCAGCGTCTTTTTCCAACCCGCCCAGTCAAAAGCAAGCAGATATTCCGCGCGCCGTTTCGTTGCAGAAATTACATCGTTTAAAGACTGTTGTTTCGTTTTGTCTCCGTCTGTGGAGAGGCCGGAAATTAAACCTTCGTCATAGCGAAGCTGTTCTGCGGCAAGTGCGGCCGTTCCTGTTCCGGATTGTTCCTCCGAGCAAGACCGCATCAGAATCGATATCACCTGAGAGTTATTGTCGCCGGAAACATTTTTCTCCGCTTTCGAAGAACGAACAGAAGCTGTCGACGCCAGTATCAGCGCCGACAGCAATATCGCTTTCGTTCTTCTATTTACATTCTGCATCGTTCATATGTTCGAGCAATTACCATCCGGTGCTTGTATCGGTGCCTGCCCCCGTACCATCCGTTTCACCAGTAGTGGTCCCTCCTGTGTCTGTCCCGCCGGAGTCGGTTGTACTTGTACCAGAATCGGTAATTGTCGGAGATGGCGTCGTTGCCGAATCGTCGTCTGTTCCGTCGCCAAGATCGGGCAGAGGCGCGGGCTCATACTTGTACGCAAGCACGTGCTCGACGTCTTCCAACTGCCAGTTATCCGTCCAGGGAGCGGTTCCCGCTTTGAGTTTGATATTGGATATGGATTTCGGAAGTATCAGCTGTGCGCGAATCGCGCCGGTCGCAGCATCCAGAGGATCGCCATCCCGGATTTCGCAGGTCGTACCATAGCCAATATTATACCAAATCCATCGTGAATCCGGAACGGTCAGGCGGATGCAGGCGTGCGAAGCTTTCGTACCCAAATCGTCATAGGATTCCTGGACGAGCGAACTTAAGTCCTTCGCCTTATCGTAGAGAATCGAATGAAAATAGGTTCTGCTGTGGATCAGCGTTAAATACTGCGCAGCTTCCAGATTGACAAACTGGTAAAAACGCTCTTTGGGTACCGCGATCTGCCAGATTCCGCTGGTTGTATCGTGCCCGTATTCCTTGTCCGGATTGCCGGTGGAGCAGATCATATAACGCACCGGCTCTTCCAGATTCGGCTTCCCAAGCTTTGTTCCGTCATCCAGACGCTTATAGATCAGCACAACTTGCCACTGTTTGTCGACAATAATATAGTACGTTTTGGGATCCGGAAAACCGTCCTTCAAAAGCTCCTTCGCTTTCACGTTCATATCGTCCAAGCTGCCGACGAGTTCTTCATACGTCATGCTGACCGATGGCGCATAGTAGGAAAACGGGCGCGGCGTAGGCGTCGGTTCCGGCGTCGGCGTAGGCGAGGGCATGTTGTCAAATTGCTTTCCGTTTAGATCGACCACATCCACGCTGACAATCTGCGGCTCGGGCGAATTTGTTGGTTCCGCTTCTGCCGCGGGGGCGGCGCAGCCAAACGTGATCAGAGCGGCCGTCACAAAGCATACCGCAACCAGCAGCTTTGTGCCGTGACGTTCCAGTTGCATAGTTTAAACCTCAGTCTTATAGATTTCTTCCTGATTCAACCGCGTATGAATCGCGACTATTGTAACATACGCCGGCGCCGGTATTCCAAGCGAACCGGAAAGTTCACAATTTATCCTGATTATCTTCGTTTTGATTATTTTCGGCATTCTTGAAGGCCGCATCCGACAGTACGCCTTCCAGAATATTGAGCGCATGTTCGCTAAATTCCAGTGAAAACCGTGTATAAGCAAGCAGGCAATTCGTGATTTCTTTCCGAATCGCGTCGGAGAGCTTAACGCGGTCCATTTCGGAATCCTCCATAACCAACATGCGCCGCATTCCCTCCAGAGCGGTTCTGCTGATTTTTTCGCCTTGCGAGGAACAAGCCGCGCATATTGCACCACCGCGAGGCGAAAACCGCACAACAGGATCCATACGAATGTCGCGCCCGCATTGCGAACAAACGGTAATCGAAGGACGATAACCGATCGCGTTGAGAAAACGTATTAGAAAGCAGCAAAAAAGATCTTTTGGCGACGAAACGCCATAGGACAGATAGGAAAGAGCGTGATACAGCAGCGAAAAGAGCGCCTCGTTCGGCTCGTTTTCCGGAATCGCATCATGACAAAGCCGCAGCATTACTGACCCGATGGAAAACCTCTCATAATCTTCGCGGATGGGGTAAAATGTCTCCTTCACTTCGCAGGCATTGACCGTATTACGTTCTTTCCCCGTAAATACCTCAAACTGTCCGAATACGAATGGCTGACAAACATTGACCAGCGGACTTTGCGGTTTGCGGCAGCCGCGCGCCTTCACGTCCATTCGCCCATGATCGATGGTAAAGACGCTTAAAATGCGGTCGCTCTCACGATAATTGACATACCGTGTTACGATTCCTTCCGTACAGATGACCGGCATAATGCTCTCCTGTTCGCCAGAGCGGCGACTTACTCATACCCCAGTTCATGGAGCATCCCCTGACGGTTTCTCCAGTCTTCTTTCACCTTGATCCAAAGTTGCAGGTTGACCGGGCAGCCGAGCATCCACTCGATATCTTTCCTTGCGTCCTGTCCGATTCTCTTGAGCATGGATCCGCCTTTTCCGATGATGATTCCTTTGTGAGATTCCCGCTCGCAATAAATCGTCGCATAGAGGTCCATCATATCCCGGTCCTCCCTGCGTTCCATTTTATCTATGCCCACGCCTACGCCGTGCGGCACCTCTTCGCGCAGCAAAAGCAATGCTTTCTCACGAATCAGTTCCGCACAAATGACCCGCTCCGGCTGATCGGTGACCATATCTTCCGGAAAATACTGCGGCCCTGCCGTCAGACAGCCGAAAAGCGCCTGCTCCAGTTCCGGGATTCCTTTACCAGTTTTCGCGGAACCGCGCAGAATTGCTTTGAGAAAACCAAGCTGCTCGAGCGTTTCCACCGCTTCGTTCGACTGCCCGAGACTTGCCAGATCCGTTTTGTTGAGAAAAGCGATCACCGGCGCTTTTGCATGCCGCAGCCGTTCCAGCAGCGCTTTATCGCGTTCGCGGACGCCTTGCGTTGCATCGGCCATAAAAAGAATGGCTTCGACTTCATCCATCGCGTCCATAGTGACTTTTTGCATGTATTCGCCAAGCTTGTTTTTGGGGTTCGTTACCCCGGGCGTATCGAGAAAGATCATTTGGTATCCCGGGCGCGAAAGTACGCCTGTAATCCTGTTTCGCGTCGTTTGCGCACGGTCGGTCACAATCGCAATCTTCTGGCCAATGATCTGGTTCAGCAACGTCGATTTGCCCACGTTCGGGCATCCGACGATGGATACGAATCCGGACAGGTATTCGCTCATAGCAAATCCTCCGGTCCAAACGAATGCGGCAGCAGCTCGCCAAGCGTCGACTCCGTATAGCGGCGTTCCGAATCGGCAAATACGACCGGCATATCGTCTGCGCAAAACTCTCTCAATACCTGCCGGCAAACGCCGCAGGGTGCAGCCGGTTTCTTCCCGGAGCACACAATGACGATTCCACGAAAGCTGTGTTCCCCTTCGGAAACGGCTTTGAAAATAGCGGTCCGTTCGGCGCAATTCGTCGGGGTATAGGAAGCGTTTTCAATGTTACAGCCAAGATAATATGTTCCGCTCGCTCCAAGGAGGCAGGCGCCCACCTGAAAATGCGAATACGGCGTATAAGCCTTTCGCATCGCTTCGTACGCAAGATCCAGCATTTTTTCGCGTTGCTCCGATGGTAGCCTGCTCATCTCTTTATCCCTAACCGATTCAAAATATCATTCTGTTTTTCAAACATAACCGTTTCTTCCTCCGGTCTCATATGGTCATAGCCAAGTAAGTGCAGCGCGCCGTGAACAGCCAGAAACGCCAGTTCCCGATCCAGCGAATGCCCGTATTCCAGCGCCTGTTCCGCAGCGCGCTCATAACAGATTGCAATATCACCGAGGTAACCATCCGGCGGGCATAGGATCGCGTCTCCCTCCCAAGCCGGAAATGTTAGCACATCCGTTACCCGATCGATCGAGCGATAGTGAGCGTTCAATTGCTGGATCTCTTCGGCGTCCGTTACCAGCACGCAAACGTCGCCGGTTGCCTTTTCGTTTTCCAGCGCCGAACCCACCGCGCGCCGAATCAGCTCGCACGCTCCGTCCGGCAGGCAATTCAATTCCGTCTGTAGGTCGATCATGATTTTAACTCCGCTTCAGGATAACGAATTCTCTCGTGCATCAGCCCGCTGAACGTAATCAGAAAGCTCCGCTCGATTTTACTGAGTTCCTCCAGCGTCAGGGGACTCTGTTTTAGTTGTCCTTCATCCAGTTTGCCCTGAATGATCCGCCGCACCATATCCGCCACTTCTTCCCGGGTCGGTTCATTCAAGGAGCGTACGGCCGCTTCGCAGCTGTCGGCAAGCATAACGATCGCGCTCTCTTTGGAACTCGGTAAATTGCCGGGATATCGAAACAGACGCTCGATCACAGGCTCTCCATCCTGCGCCTGCATTTGCTTCGCTTTATAGTAAAAATAGGCAACCAACGTCGTTCCGTGATGTTCGCTCGCAATCTTTCGAATCTCCGACGGCATGCGATAGCGGGAAAGATACGCCGCCGCGTCCTTCTGATGCGCAATGATATAGCCCGCGCTTTCCTCCGGCGTTAGCGTATCGTGAATGTTTTGCCCGTTCTGGTTCTCCCGGAAATACTGCGGCCTTCGCAGTTTCCCAACATCGTGATACATCGCGCCGGTTCGCGCCAGAAGCGCGTTTGCTCCAATCGCTTCCGCGGCTCCTTCCGAAAGGGATGCCGTCATCATACTATGGTGATAGGTGCCGGGAGCAGCCGTCATCATCTTTTTTAACAGAGGATGATTCGTATTCGCCAGTTCATGCAGCCTTGCAGGCGTTACAATATCGAAAAGGTTTTCCCACATGCTCAGCATACCAACGCAGAACACCGACAGAATCAGCGCCGCAGCCATCATAATACTTGCGTAAATCAGGGAATTCCCCCAGGAATACTCCAGAATCACGCCTCCCGAAACGACGATCATCGCCCCGGCAATTCCGCCAAGCATGCCTGCCGCAATGAGTGCGCCGCGCTTCTGTCTCCGTTCCGCCGCAAGAATCGTCACTTCGCCCATCACGAGCATTGCGGCGAGCGCCAGAATCGCGTCCGAACCAAACATCGTTTCGCCGCTGCCGCCCGCAAAGAGCGCAAACGACATGGCAAGCGAAACGTTGAGAACCTGCGCCACTCCGCGCGAGAGCAGCAAGCAGGAAAGCAGGATTCCAAATACTGTCGGGGTAATACGGGGATCGATCACATAGCAAACCCATTCAAACAAGAGCGTCATGATCAAAACGAGCCCAAGAATGGTCATCTTTTTACTCGAAGTGAACGTTTCTTTCTCGAACGCCGCAAGGTAAAGCGCCATTACCCCGTAGACGCAAAACAGATAGGCAACGACGCCCGGCGCAAGATGACTCGTCGCTTCCGCACCCTTGACAAGGTCAAGCGAAAGCAGCGTATTCATCTGTTCCTCGGTAACGACCTGCCCTTTCTCCACGATAGTCGCGCCGCGGGCAATATAGACGGGTTCAACGGCCGCGGCAGCTTTTTCCTGCGCACGCGTAGTCTCTACCGAGTTAACAACGTTCGTCGGCATCAGGTATGCTTCGTAAACCATTTCGCCAAGCGCTTTCAGCCAGACGGAAAGCGACGACGTCTTCAGTTGTTTGTTGATTTCCGTCAGCGTTTTTGCCTGATCGTTCTCCGAAACACCATCCCGCAACTTTTCTTCCAGCGTAGTCAGGATGAGTTCTTGAAGTTTGTCGATCTCGGTTTCGCTTGTTTCCAGCAGCGCGTAACCGAGCGAAGTGTCCGATAAACTGACCGGCAGCTTCACAAGCATCGCCAGCAGTTCGCTTGACGGAATGACCTCCTGCCAGGTTCGTGTATCCTCGGTCGTATAGATCTGCCCGTCCGTTCCGGTTTGCGTTGGAGCGGTGGTAGCGCGGATATCCTCAGCGGCACTCCGAAAGCTTTTCAGTGCGGAAAAGAAACTCTGCGCGCCGGAGATCAGCGTATCCGCCAGCTCGGTATCCACCGCATAAACGGAAGCAACTTTATTTCGCGCCGCTTGCCGCAAGGCTTCCGTAATAACCGAATCTTCCACCATACGCGGAGCGGTGATCGATTCTTTCGCCGCCGTCCCGACCGAAACTTCATATCGTTTTGGCGTCAGCGAGGTAAGCGCAACAATACAATTGAGCGCAAAAACCGCTGCCAGCACAATTGTGCCGTATGCGCGTCCGCCTGAGTTCGATTCATTTTTCTTTCGTTTATTCCGATTGGTATTTTGCGTAGCAGACACGATTTACCGTCCTTATATCACAGGATTTGCAGATATCCGCCGGAGATTAACTTCTCTTTGGCTTTTCAAAACGCTCGTACGCACATATGATACGCTGCACAAGCTCATGACGAACCACATCCTTATGTGTCAAGCTAACGATTTTAATCCCCTCGACGTTTTCCAGCACTTTTGCCGCCTGCACAAGTCCGCTTACTTTTTCACGCGGCAGATCGATCTGCGTTACATCGCCGGTTACAACTACGCGGGATCCTTCCCCTATGCGCGTTAAAAACATCTTCATCTGCTCGCTCGAGCAATTTTGCGCCTCATCCAGAATAATATAAGCGTTGTTGAGCGTTCGTCCGCGCATATACGCCAGAGGAGCCACTTCAATCGCGCCGCGTTCGTAAAGCGCTTTGTAGCTTTCCAGTCCCAGAAATTCCTGCAGTGCATCATAGAGCGGGCGTAAATACGGATCCACCTTACTCTGGAGGTCGCCGGGTAAAAAACCGAGCTTTTCCCCGGCTTCTACAGCCGGACGCGTGAGAATGATCCTTTCGACTTCTTTATTTTTAAACGACTGCACCGCCATCGCTACGGCAAGATAGGTTTTCCCCGTTCCGGCAGGCCCAATTCCGAACACCAGCTCGTATTCTTTCAGCGCCTGTACATATCTTTTTTGCCCGAGTGTTTTGCATTTGATTTGTCTGCCCTTGTTTGTAATCGCAATTACGTCGCCCATGATCTTTTCGATCATGTCCGCATTTCCCTCTTTGGCAAGATCGACTGCATATCGAATTCTGCTTCGGTTGATCTTCTCACCGCGCCGCTGCATATCAAGCATTTTTTCGATCACGGTTTTTGCAATCTCCGCGCCCTCCGATTCGCCGGAAATGCGAATTCCTTCGGAATCGGCTCGGATATGCGCCCCGGTTTCCTCTTCCAAAACACCGATGTTTTCGTCGAATACGCCGAATAAACCAAGCAACTCGTCGACATTCTCAAGCGGGATAGCCAACATAACCCGTTCCGTTTCCTGTGTCAAGCAGCGCTCTCCTTCACGAAAAATACGAATTTTCTCCGTTTATTTATCGTCTTCTTCCCTGTTGCCGATCACGCCGGAATAACCAGAAGAAAAGAGTATATTTTCACTATGATTCGGATTATAGCACATCGGAATCAGAATTGCCACGATCGGCAGCATACGCAGCGTTTGCTTCGATGGATAATAGTTTCGCCTTATTTGGATGGGCGGGCAGAAATTCTTCCATAGTTTTCCGGTGAGCAAAATTTTAAGATGCGTTCTTTTCACCCGTGGGCAGTTTATCGCCCCAACGCTCCAGAAAATAGGAGCTCACAAAGCCGGCTCCCGCCGCAAGAACGCTGATGACCGCTTCCCACCAGCTGCTGAATGAAAGCGGTATAATAGGAATTGTCGAAGCAATCACAAACCCGATGACGCAGTAAAACGCTACGCCGAAATGCCGCTCAAACAGTAGATTAACGAGTCGGGCAAGCAGCAGGACCGTGCCAAATATTCCAATCGCAAACGGAATCAGCACATTGGGGTCCAATGTGGAAATTCCAGCGGACATTGGTTGATAGAGCCCCAGAAACAATAACAGCGAAGAGGAACTCATGCCAGGTACAATCAGACTGATGCCCCACAGAACGCCGCAGAAAATATACCACCCAAAAGACGGCGTAACTGTCGTTTGCGTGCTGAATTTCAAAGTGTAGAAAAATCCCAAAAGCAGCATGGTGCTTACAGCAAGCGAAATCCACATCCCTTTTGTCTTACCATTTTTTGACCCTTCGCGGAAAAGCGATGGAAACGTTCCAATGATTAGACCGATGAAAAGACTCACAATGACCGTTTCGTTTACCGAGAGCAGTTTTGCAATAACGCCTGCAAGGCCAAGAAATCCTGCGGCCCAGCCAATCGCGATCGGGACGAACATCTTCCAATAGGTTTTCAGATTCTGAAACGGTTTTGCCAGAACTGCCATCATCGGCTGATAGATGCCGAAAGCAACCGCGAGCACGCCGCCGGAAATGCCTGGTAAAATCGCACCGGCGCCAATAATCGCGCCCTGTACAA
This sequence comes from Eubacteriales bacterium, assembly GCA_034933205.1. Lineage (GTDB taxonomy): Bacteria > Bacillota > Clostridia > Christensenellales > CAG-138 > UBA7703. The sequence goes on along the minus strand of JAYFNY010000041.1, from coordinate 49,442 downwards.
TCCGAACTGCAAACTCCTTCAGCATCCGTTTATCGGTTCCCGGTCTCTGTTCCATATCTTAACCTCGTCTTACGCCGTTTCGACTCAAGCAGCAGTTTTGCGCTGCTTATTGGCCCATGATGCCTCGGAAAAATCCGAATCGCTTCTTCAGCATTTTCTATTATATTACCACGCGACACTACGTAACAATCCTTCGGTAAAATCGTTCACAGAATCCTGATATCGTTTACAAATTCGCCCGGAAATCGCTCGCACTGCCTATGGCATGACGCAAATCTTGCACGGGTATGATCCTATATGATATAATGCTTTGATTTAGAAAATGGGGAGGTTCGGATTTGTTTAGAGCGAACGGAAATTTCTCTCAGCTCCACGGCAACTACCTGTTTTATGAAGTCGGAAAGCGCGCCTCGGCATTTGCCAAGGCACATCCGGAAGCGAAGATTATTCGCATGGGCATCGGCGACGTAACTCGCCCGCTTGTACCGGCGGTTGTCGAAGCAATGCACAAAGCGGTGGACGATATGTCCCATGCGGAAACGTTTCATGGGTACGGTCCAGACTTCGGATATGATTTTTTGAGGGAAGCGATTCTGCGCCGCGACTATACCGCGCGCGGTATTTCGCTTGATCTCGATGAGATTTTTGTTTCCGATGGAGCAAAATGCGACGTTGGAAACATCCAGGAAATCTTTTCTTCGGATTGCGTAATCGCCGTAACGGATCCGGTCTATCCCGTTTATGTTGATACCAATGTCATGAGCGGACGCGGCGGCGCCTTCGACGAGAGGAAGGGCGGTTATCAAAAGATCGTATACATGGCGGGTTCGGAGCAAAACGGATTTGTTGCAGAACTGCCGAATCAGCCTGTTGACGTTATGTATCTCTGCTTTCCGAATAATCCGACCGGCGTAACACTGTCAAAAGAACAGCTGAAACGCTATGTCGATTATGCCCGCGCCAATGGCACTCTCATACTTTACGATTCGGCCTATGAGTCCTATATTTCCGAATCGGACAAGCCGCACAGTATTTATGAAGTGGACGGCGCAAAGGAATGTGCGATCGAATTTCGATCCATGTCCAAAACAGCCGGATTCACCGGTACGCGTTGCGCATATACCGTCGTCCCGAAATCGCTCGTTTACCCGGATAGTTTCGGCAACGAAGTCCGCCTGCGCGATCTTTGGGCGCGTCGGGTTTCCACAAAGTTCAACGGCGTATCCTATATCACACAACGCGGAGCCGAAGCGGCATACAGTCCGGAGGGTAACGCGCAGATTCTCGGCGTTGTTGCCGACTACATGGAGAACGCGCGTATCATTCGGGATGGCTTGCAAAAGGCGGGTTACACGGTGTTCGGCGGCGTAAATGCGCCTTACATTTGGCTCAAGGTTCCGCATGGCGACAGCTGGAAATTCTTCGACGAGCTTCTCAGCCGCTGCCATATCATCGGCACGCCGGGCGAAGGATTCGGCGCGTCCGGAGAAGGTTATTTTCGCATGACAGCGTTTGCATCACGCGAAAATACGATTCAGGCAATGGAGCGAATTCAAAAGGGTTCGGTATGACAAAAATCATTGCGTTTGAAGGTATCGACGGAACAGGAAAAACCGTCCAGCTTCAGCGGCTTGCCGAGAGGCTCTCAAACGAGCGGAATCTCCGGGTCATGACGCTTTCGTTTCCTATGTACGATACCTTCTTCGGCTCGGAAGTCGGTCGTTTGCTCTCCGGCAGCGGCGGTGTACGAGCCAACGAGGTCGATCAGAAAAGCATGGCTCTGTGGTATGCGCTGGATCGTTTTGAAGCGTTTCGAAACTTGGACTTTTCAGAAACAGATGTGTTGTTAATTAATCGCTACGTTTTAAGCAACGCCGCTTATCAGTCCGTTCGTGAATGCGACCTTGGAAAGCCGGATTTATTGGATTATGTTTTGGAACTGGAGTATGAGCATTTCCATATTCCCAAAGCGGATGCGCATATCGTACTCGATATGAATCCGGAAACCGCCTCGGAAAATGTTGGGAAAAAAGGCTTCCGGGAATATGTCGGCGACCAGCCGGATATCTACGAGGCATTGCCGGATATCCAGAAGCGCGCAAGAGAAAAGTATATTGAATTTTCCACGCGTTTACCGAATCTCTATCTGATTCCATGCATGGAAAATAACCGTCTCAAGAGCATCGAGTCCATCGGCCGCCTTGTTGACGAAGTCGTCGATCGATTGCTTTTCTAGTCTTTCTTGTCTCAAGAGCAAATAAATGGAACCGTCCAATTTGCTTGAAGATATTAAATAGGAGGTAATAAAGCACATGCGTAAAATTGGTATCCTGACGGGCGGCGGCGACTGCCCGGGTCTCAATGCGGTTATCCGCGGTGTTGTTGAAGAATGCGCGGCAGCAGGTATTGAAGTTTACGGATTTTCAGCAGGCTGGCGCGGTGCACTGACGGGCGAAGGCCGCTGGCTCAGCCTTAAGGATGTGGAAGGTCTGCAAACGAAGGGCGGCACGATTCTCGAAAGCAGCCGTACCAACGTTATGAAGGAAGAAAACGGCCCCGAGCGCGTCCGGAAAACGCTGGAGAGCCTTGGTCTGGAAGGCATGGTTGCCATTGGCGGCGACGATACCCTCGGTGTTGCCAACAAACTCACGAAGATGGGCATGAAGATGATCGGCGTACCAAAAACCATCGACAACGATCTCTCCTGCACCGATTACACCTTTGGTTTCGATACGGCGAGCAACATCGCAATGGAATGCATCGATAGGCTGCATACCACAGCCGCGTCGCATGCGCGCTGTATTGTTGTGGAATGCATGGGCCGTCACACCGGCTGGATCGCCGTACAGGCGGGTCTCGCTGCGGACGCGCACCTCATTCTGATTCCCGAATTCCCCAAGACCTTCGAAGAGATTATGCAGGTCATTCGTTCCCGCTATATTAAAGGCGAACGTCATACGATCATCGCCGTTGCGGAAGGTTTTGAATTGAAAGGCGAATCGGAAGATAACGTTGGCCTCGACGCATTCGGCAACAAGCTTCTGCTTGAAAAAGAGATTGCCAAAACGCTGGCGGAACGGATCGAAAAAGCGATGCGCGCAGATTCTTCGCTGGACGAGAAGCGCAAATACTTTGAGTGCCGTTCGGTCGTACTTGGCCATATCCAGCGCGGCGGCTCTCCTTCCTGCTTCGACCGCGTACTCGGTACGCGTCTTGGGTTCAAGGCGGGCGAGCTTGTCGTAACCGGGCAGTATGGCAACATGGTTGCGCTGCAAGGCACTTCCATTGTAACAGCCGATCTCGATAAAGCCGTTTCGGAGCGGAAAGAAGTGGATTGGGATTTCTATAAATCCGTATCCATCCTCTTTAAATAATCGTATCATTCGCAAACACGGGCCGGAATCTATCCGGCCCGTGTTTTATCTTCAGTTTCGCCAACTAATCTGTTGGAGTTCACCCTGCGCCCTTCCGCGCTGAAAGAGATCGATTTCCTGTGTACCAGATCAAACACGAGCAATCCCTCTTCCTGCCGCGGTTGCTCTGCAAGCACATTACCGTCTTCATCGATTGCCATCGTCGGCGCGGTCTGATATTTTGCACAATTATTGACGCTGACCAGTGGCGTTACATTTTCCACCGCGCGGGTCAGCAAATGGGCCTTGATCAAATTGTACCGATCCATTGAATCCATTTCCGTCCGATCGCAGAACAACACGAGATTGCAATCTGTTTTCTGCCGATACAATTCACGAAAATATTCCGGAAAACGCACTTCATAGCAGATTCGAACGCCAAATCGTAATCCGTCTATCGAGATTACGCCGCCGTCATCGTATCCCGGTTGAAAACTATCCCTGTCCCATCCCCATAAGGCGCGCTTTCGGTACAGAACTTCCGCTTTTTCTCCAGGATAAATCGAATAAGCGCTGTTGTAAAACACATTCCCCGACTTCTCGACGGCACCGAAAACAAGATGTATGCCATATTTCTTGGCCGAATCCTGCAACTGCGAGATTGCGCAGTCAACCATGTCAAAATCAATATCGTCCGGCTTGCCGATCTCTTCGCAGGGGTATCCTGTCAAGGAACATTCCGGAAAAACCAACAAACGAACATTCTGCTCCGCCGCCAGATGAATCGCGTAGAGAAAACGTTCTACATTCTGTGAAACACTTTCCGTAAGTTGAAAAGAATATGCCCCGATTCGCATGGTTTCCTCCACGATTTCTATTGATCCTGTCGCTGTGCATCGCGCTCCAATACACGCTGAAACTGCGTCTCATAGAGCTCTGTGTATACACCTTTGCACTCAAACAATTCTTTATGCGACCCCTGCTCGACAACAACACCGTTTTTCATCACCAGGATGTGGTCCGCAGCCAGCACGGTGGAAAGCCGATGCGCAATCACAATACTTGTCCTGTTTTTCATGATCGTTTCCAAAGCGTTTTGAATCGCAAATTCCGAAATGGAATCCAGCGAGCTCGTTGCTTCATCCAGCACAAGAATTTTAGGGTCTTTCAGAACAACGCGTGCGAGCGACAAACGCTGTTTCTCTCCTCCGCTGAGCTTAAGCCCGCGATTGCCAACCTTTGCGTCGAACCCCTCTTCCTGCGCAAGGATAAAATCGTAAATATTTGCCAGTCTGCAGGCATTCTCCAGCTCGCGCTGCGTTGCATCCTGTTTGGCGTATAACAAATTTTCACGGATTGAACCATTGAATAAATACGCTTCCTGTGTAACGACTCCGATGTTCTGACGCAGATAAGCTAAATCAAACGCACGTATATCCACATCGGAGATCCGGATGCTTCCTGCATTCACATCATATAGTCGCAGAATCAAATTGACCAGCGTTGATTTTCCTGCGCCTGACGGTCCGACAACGGCATACATCTTCCCGTGTGGCAGGAAGAAATCGACGTCCCGAAGAACCGCATCCTTGCCCTCATATGCAAACGACACATGTTGAAACTGAATATCCGGGACGGAAAGGTCCGGCTTTTGTGGATTTTTCGGGTTTTGAATTGTGATTTCTTTATCGTAGTAATCAAAAATGCGGGTAAATAAAGCGAGTGAACGGGTAAAATCCACTTCGATTCCCAGTAGGGATTGCACCGGGCGATAGAGTCGATTGATCAAAGCAACCATTGCAGTAATCGTACCTACCGTGAGAGCAGGGTCTTTTCGGCTGATAATCAGCCATCCGCCCGCGAAATAGATCAGAAGCGGCCCAAGCTGCGTAAACAAGCCCATTGCCATAACGAACCATTTCCCGCTGCGCTGTTCCTTCAGAGAAAGACGCGTAACCTGCTCGTTAACGTCGACAAACCGTTCATATTCTTTTTCTTCACACGTAAAGAGTTTCATCAGAAGCGAGCCGGACACGCTAAGCGTTTCAGACAGAAGCTGATTCATTTTATCCCGCTCCGTCTGAGTTTGCGAAAGCAGTTTCCAGCGTGTTCTTCCAACGCTTCTGGTCGGCAAGGCAAACATTGGAATTACCGCAATTCCAACCAGCGCCATTTTCCAGTTCATGGCAAACAGCGCGATGAGTGTTGCGATTACGGTTGCCGCATTGCTCGCGGATGACGCCAGAGTGTTGGTAATGACCGAACCGACTCCGCTGATGTCGTTTTCCATACGCGTAAGGATGTCGCCCTGTTTCTCGTTTGTATAAAAAGAATGCGGCATCTGTTGCAGATGCGCATACATCTGGTTTTTCATGTCGAAAATAATGCGCTCTGAAATATAGGAACTGATATAGCTCTGCAGAACCGTTATAATCTGCGATGCGGCTAGTGTTACAAACGCGAGCAGCAATAATTGTATGAAAAGTGTTAGATTTTTCCCGACGAGCGCTTCATCCACAATCCTTCCTGTGATAACGGAAGGATACAGACCAATTACAGAAGACAGCAAAATTGCGGCAAGAACCAGTGCAAATTGCAGCCGATACGGTTTGAGGTACGCAAGAATGCGAACCAGCAGCGCTCGCGTCAGCTTCGGTCGATTTTTCTTTTCCTCTTCCGTTAAAAATCCGCGTGCGCCACCACGAAACCCACCGCCGGTTCCCATTTTATGATTCTCCCTGCATCCGTCGCACGCGCTGGGCAACCGCTTTTCCGGTCGGCGTGGTTGCAAGCCCGCCTCGAGCCGTTTCGCGGTATTCCGGGCGAATATCTTTTCCAACCGCATACATCGCGGCAACGACCTCATCAAATGGGATCAAGCTTGTTACGCCGGAGAGCGCCATATCCGCGCAAAGCATCGCGTTGACCGCGCCGAGCGCGTTTCGTTTGATGCAAGGGCACTCCACAAGTCCCGCAACAGGATCGCAGATCAACCCCATAACGTTTTTCATCGCCATGGCCGCCGCATCAAGCGCCTGCACCGGCGCTCCGCCGCTGATTTCCACCAAAGCCGCGGCCGTCATGGACGCCGCAACTCCGGTTTCCGCCTGGCATCCGCCGCCCGCTCCGCTGATTGTCGCATTCTTTGCGAAGATGAGGCCGATTGCCCCCGCAGTGAACAGACCTTCCACCAGTGTGTCATCCGACCATCCGCGCTGGCGTCCGCTCTCAATCAGCGCACCTGCGAGAATTCCGCTCGCTCCCGCGGTCGGGGCCGCGACAATGCGCCCCATGGAAGCATTCACTTCTACCACCGCCATTGCGGAAGCCGCCGCACGGCAGGCCGTATAACCAGAAAATGGATTGTGTTTCCCGTATTTAAAGAGCCGCATCGCTTCCCCGCCGGACAATCCGCTCACAGACTCAACTTTCTCGGTCAGGCCTTTCTGTACGGAGTCGCGCATGACATCGAGATTCTTCTTCATCTCGGCCAGTATTTCCTCGCGCGGAAGTTCGGATTGCTTCTCTTCCCGGCGAATCATCGCCTCATAAATCGGAATATCGTTTTCAAGGCAGTAACGCCTGAGGGACTCCCCGTTTTGAAACGCATCGGTCAGCAGCATTTTTCTTCCCCCTTTATACCGCGAAAAGTTTGTTGATGCCGTTGCAGAGCCTGCGGATCATATCCAGCATTTCCGGTGTTACCGGCTGATCGGTCTCGATTGTCATATAAGCGTCTTCGCCTTTTCCATGACGAAATACGCGCATAAACGCAATATTAACACCCAGCTGCGCCAGCACATGCGATACTTCGGCTATAACGCCCGGCTGATCGTTGTGCTGAATAATCAAAGTCGGATACTCTCCGGAAAACTCAACTTCGAGCCCGTTGATTTCGGAAATCTTAATATTTCCACCGCCTACGGATTCTCCGACAACTTCCGTTATTTGCCCGTTTGAGCCGGTTATGACGATGCGCGCGGTATTCGGGTGTTTGGGCGGTTCATCGGAAAACACAACCGAAACGATTACTCCCTGCTCCCGGGCAACCGCATATGCGTCCTTGATCCGGGCATCGTCGGGCTGCATGCCAAGAACGCCCGCAACAAGCGCTTTATCCGTGCCGTGCCCTTTCCCCGTTTCAGCAAAGGAACCATAAAGAGTAAACTCCGCCTGCGCAACGTCCAGCCCGGCAATATGCCGCGCAATATGCGCCAGCCGCACCGCGCCTGCCGTATGAGAGCTGCTTGGCCCCGTCATTCTGGGACCAATGATATCGAATACTGAAAAATCTTCCATAACCGCTCCTGATTTTTCTAATTTCTTCTCGATATGAGAAAACCGGCGCAGTGACTAACACGCGCCGGTCATAAGGATTGCCGCGCACCCGTTCTTTGACAAACACATCTCCGGGCGACGCTCCGACAGGTTGCTCCTTTCAGGCTGCTCCGCGGCACATCGCGTCTTCCGCTGAATGCTGCTTCCGTCAGGACCTGACATGGTTCACGGCCTGCGATTGCACGGGACCCGACGCTCAACGCCCCTTATCGGGATCCGACCCCACAGACGCTTGCCGGGGAACGGGATTTCCACCCTGCTATAGCGGATTGCAGATACAGGGCACCGCTAACTCCCCGCTTAGCGCGGCAAACTGATTACTGGAAATATTGTACCATGTTCATGATCCGAAAGTAAATTGCTTTTTCTTTGTCCGTTTGAACAGTGTGCAACAATCTGGAAACATGTTTGAGCAACGTGTCGTTTTCCGGGTCACGACCGTAAGTGGTCCAGCGCATAGCGTGCAGCAACTCGAACCCCTTCTCTTCGGTCATCCAGAAGCGCCTCCATCAGCGGAATTAAATCTTTCCGGTTTTGTTTTGCCGCGACGATGCAGGCGTGCTGGATGATTCGGCCTTGCTTATTCAGATTTTTTCCCACAATTTCCAGCGCAGGTTTTACATTGCCGCTGAGCAATTCTTCCAGCCGAAAGGCATCCGGCATTTCTTCTATCGGCTTACTGGAAAGATTATACGGGCACACTTTTTGGCAAAGCTCACACCCAAGGATGCTGGTAAGCGAGTCCATAACCCATGGCTCCATTGTTTCGCCTCCCATGTAGGCGCGCGCGCATTTCCGAAAATGATATCCTTCGCAATCGATCGCTCCACTCGGACAAGCCCGTTCACACGCACGACACCCCTCGCACCTTACCGGAGCAGACGTCCGCGCCGGTTCGTATGTAACCCTGGGAATGTTTGCCAAGAGAACCTGAACGGAGTAGCGTGTTCCATATCCGGGAATATACGTCAATCCATTTTTCAGCGGGGAGCCAATTCCATTGCGAAGGAGCAATTCACGAATCGGAACATCCGCGCGCGCTGCCGGAATGCCGTCCTGCCTCAACCGCAGCAAAAGGTTTCCCGCCGCATGATAACACTGATTACTGGAAGGATAATTTCCGGATACCGGAATCGAATCCGCATATGGCCGATAAGGATAGATGAGTGCGAGCAGGGCGTTTGCCCACGCCGCATCGTTTTTTAAGTTGCTCGTCAACCCGTTCGCAGCCGAATGCAAAGCGCCGTCCTTCAGACGGCGCTCATAATACAGAAATGGTTCTGTTGACAGCACATAACATTCCGCAAACCCGAATTCGCCTGCCAGCTGCCGAAGATCCATGAAACCCCTCCCAAGCACAACAGTATATGAATCTTGTGCGGTTTCGATGCCAAATTACCGTAAGAGAACCCGCTTAACTCTTTTGCTCCTGCAGCATTTCCTTTGTTTTCATCAGACGCGTCAGATTCCCACGCTCGTTCTCTTCCAGTTTCATCTGGATACGACGAATTGCGTCGGTAAACTGGGGAATCATCACGTACTCCAGAGCGTTGACCCTGCGTCTCGTTTTCTCAATTTCATCTGCGAGTCTTCCGCATGTTTTTTCAATTTCAGCCAACTGAACCAGCAAAGGGAGCACCTCCGCAAGCAGCTGTACCGAAAGATCCAGATCCGCGCTCGTAGTCGCAAAGCCGTATGGATAAGTGAACCCTTCCTGCGCTTCTATTGAGAGTTTCGGTACGACAATGGAGAGCACATGCTGCGTTCCCGCGTCTATCTGCGCCGCGCGTGCCGGATACATAAGGGCTTCCTCAATTTCCGCATCGCTCATGGAAGCGCGCGCAAGAACAAAACTCCTCATCGCGCGGGAAAGTTTCTCTTCCACTTCCGAACGCAATGCTTTGTTCTTTCTGGCGTATTCGATGAAGCGGCGTACGAGTTCATCCCGCTTGTCCTTCATCATTTTGTGTCCGCGGACGGCAACCTTTTTGCGTTTCTTCAGGTTGCTGAGCTCCATGCGGGTCGGTTTAACCTGGATCGCGGCCATCGGCTACGCCTCCTTGGGATAGTATTTCTCGATCAGCGTATCCTTAATGCGTTTCAGTTCTGATTTCGGCAGGATGCCCAGCAACTTCCAGCCAAGATCAAGCGTTTCTTCGATCGTTCGATTCGTATAATACCCCTGCGAAACATATTCCGCTTCGAACGCGTCCGCAAATTTCGCGTAGAGTTTATCCGTGTCGGAAAGAGCCGCATCGCCAAGGATAACCGCAAGCTCCTTCGCGTCCTTGCCACGGGAATAAGCGGAAAAGAGCTGGTTCATCGTATCTGCGTGGTCTTCCCGCGTTTTCCCTTTGCCAATGCCCTTATCCTTCAAACGGGACAGCGACGGCAGAACGTTGATCGGAGGCGTCAGTCCCTTTCGATAAAGCTCGCGGGAAAGAATGATCTGTCCCTCCGTAATATAACCCGTCAGGTCGGGAATCGGATGCGTTACATCGTCTTCCGGCATTGACAGGATCGGAATCATCGTAATCGAACCGGCATTGCCGCGAATCCTGCCAGCGCGTTCATACATGGTCGCGAGATCGGTGTAAAGGTAACCGGGGTATCCGCGGCGGCCAGGCACTTCCTTACGCGCGGCGGACACTTCACGGAGCGCTTCGGCATAGTTTGTAATATCCGTTATGATGACAAGTACGTGCATGCCAAGGCTGTACGCGAGATACTCCGCGGCAGTTATGGCCATACGCGGGGTGGCGATTCGCTCGATGGCGGGATCGTTCGCCAGATTGATGAACGTTACCGTTTTTTCAATCGCACCTGTTTTCCGGAAGTCGTCAATAAAGAAGTCCGCTTCTTCGAATGTGATGCCGACCGCCGCAAACACAACGGCAAATTTCTCATCCGAACCAAGTACCTTCGCCTGACGCGCAATCTGTGCGGCAAGATTCGCATGCGGCAAGCCGGAACCGGAAAACACCGGCAGCTTTTGCCCGCGAACAAGCGTATTCAGCCCGTCTATGGCCGAGATTCCCGTTTGAATAAACTCGCTCGGATAGTCTCTCGCCGTGGGGTTCATCGGCGTGCCGTTGATGTCGAGATGCTTCTCAGCGATCAGCGCCGGCCCGTTATCGATCGGCTTTCCCATGCCGTCAAAGATACGCCCCAACATATCGGGCGCAACATCCAGTTCAATGGATTTTCCCAGGAAACGCGCCTTGGACGTACTGATCTGCAATCCCTGCGAGCCTTCAAAAAGCTGCAGAAGCGCTTTATCGTGGTCGATTTCCAGAACACGCCCACGTCGAATCGCTCCGTCCGCCTGTTCAATTTCCACCAGCTCATCGTATTTCACGCCTGAAACCTGCTCCACAAGCATCAGCGGGCCTACGACTTCCTGAATCGTTTTGTATTCCTTACGCATTCCGTTCGCCTCCCTCCGTCAGTGCACGAATCTGCTCGTTCATCTGACGCAGAATCTCATCCGTACGCGCTTCAACCTCATCCTCCGGCACATACTTGAGTCGCCCAATCTGCTCGCGCACCGGCAGGGAAACCAGTTTGCTGAAGGGCGCGTCTTCCTGCAATGCCGCCAGGCTCTTCTCGTAGAAGGTCAGGATCGTCTTCAGAAGCAAATGCTGCTTCTTTGGCGAGGAATAGGTGTCCACTTCATGATATGCGTTCTGATGCAGATAATCCTCGCGAATCGAACGCGTGCATTCCAGCGTCAGCCGATCCCGGTAAGACAATGCGTCAATACCGACAAGGCGCACGATTTCATCCAGTTCGCTCTCTTCCTGCAGCAGCGCCATCGTCTTCTGAACGAGTGCCGACCAGTCGCTGGAGACATTTTGATTAAACCAGCTTTCGAGTCTGTCCAAGTAGAGCGAGTAGCTCTGCAGCCAGTCGATCGCCGGGAAGTGACGCGCATACGCAAGTTTGCTGGAGAGTCCCCAGAATACCTTGACGATTCGGAGCGTCGCCTGCGAAACGGGCTCCGAAATATCGCCGCCTGGCGGAGATACGGCGCCAATAGCGGAAACCGCGCCTTCCCTGCCTTCGGATCCCAGCGCTTTTACCGAACCGGCGCGCTCATAGAATTCCGCAAGACGGCTCGAAAGATAAGCCGGGTAGCCTTCTTCACCAGGCATTTCCTCCAGTCGTCCGCTCATTTCGCGCAGCGCTTCCGCCCAACGCGAAGTGGAATCCGCCATAATGGCAACTTTATAACCCATATCGCGGAAGTATTCCGCAATCGTTATACCGGTATATATAGAAGCTTCGCGCGCGGCGACCGGCATATCCGACGTATTGGCAATCAATACGGTGCGCTTCATCAGAGAAAGTCCGGTTCGCGGATCCTTTAACTCCGGAAACTCCATAAGAACATCGGTCATCTCGTTTCCGCGTTCGCCGCAGCCAACGTATACGATAATATCCGCATCCGCCCATTTTGCCAGCTGATGCTGAACAACCGTTTTCCCGCTTCCAAATGGGCCGGGAACCGCCGCCGTACCGCCTTTTGCGACGGGGAAAAGCGTATCGATAACGCGCTGTCCGGTAATCATCGGTTCGCGTGGCGCAATCTTCTCCGCATAAGGGCGCCCTTTCCGAACAGGCCACTTTTGCAGCATGGGGACGTCAATGATCTCGCCGTTCTGTGTTTCCAGCTTTGCTATCGGGGTAACGATATTTGCCTCGCCTTCATAAATCCAGATCAGTTTGCCGGAAACGCGCGGTGGAACAAGAATACGATGAAGCACGGCTTCCGTTTCCTGAACGGTGCCGAGAACGTCGCCGCCAATGAGCTGGTCGCCCACATTTGCAGTCGGCGTAAATTTCCAGAGCTTTTCGTGATCCAGTGCATCCACCATGATTCCGCGGGTAATACGGTCGCCCGCCCTTTCGCGAATCAGGTTGAGCGGGCGCTGAATCCCGTCGTAAATGGACTCGATCAGCCCCGGCGCAAGCTCGACGGAAAGCGGCGCGCCGGTCGATTCCACCGGTTCACCCGGGCCGATACCGCCCGTTTCTTCGTAGACCTGGATAGACGCTTTATCTCCGCGCAGTTCAATGACCTCGCCGATCAAGTGCTTTTCGGATACGCGCACAACGTCGTACATCTGTACGTCCGCCATACCGCTGGCAACGATGAGCGGCCCCGAGACCTTAATGATCGTTCCTTGCATGTTGATTGCCCTTTCGTAATCGTTGTATCAATTGCGGTCCGCATGATTTTTTTCGTAGCGTGTCTGCCGCAATTTACCTTTTTACCAATATGCTTTCTTGGTTGTCGTATGCTTCCTCAGTTATTGGACAGGATATCCATACCAACAGCTTTTTCCACATTCTCTTTCAATATCTTCTCGCCAAGTCCACGCGACCCTTGGTTATCCGGAATTGCAATAATCGCCGGATACGGCTGCCCTGAAAATTCCGCAATCGTTTCCGCGCACGCGGAATACAGCTTTTCCGTGACCATTACCGCGGCGTATCCTTCCCTCGCAAGACGATGCAGGGTACGATTTGCGTGCTCGCCATCGTCCTCAAAAAACACATCCAGCCCTACCGCTTTAAACAGCAATACGGAGTCGCGGTCTCCAATTACGCCGATTTTAGCCATACAGTTCCCTCAGTCTTTCCGAAATCAGGCTGTCATCCAGCCCGTTCCGCTTAACCGTTATAATCAAGCGTATCGCTTTTGCCTCCCGGTCACGCGCGAGAAAATACCCGACCACCGGAAATATCGTCAGCACATCATGTCGATGTTCGTTCACAAGCGAAATCAAATAGTCGTCCCGCGCTTTTTCAAGCATCGCAATGTTGCCGGTTGCCAGCATGCGGGACATTCCTTCCAGCAACGCGCCTTTTGCTGTGCTTTCCGCAAGAACCGTGTTCAGCGATTCGGCGGATAACTCGTAGGCATTGATCAGCGACTCGTCACGGACTCCGGCGGAGGGCAGCAATACGTCTTTGAGGTCCTCCTTCTGAGCGCCCATGGCCCGCATACGGAAAAATGTGATTGCGTTATCAAAATCACAAAGCGCTGAAAAATACTCTTTCACAAACGTTTCCTGGCATTTTTCGACTGCTTCCAGGCAATGCGCTAAATAGCCGTAATCTACGTAAACGCTTACCGTTTGGGGTTCAGGCTGTACCTTCAGTTTTGCTTCCAGCGACGACAGCGCGCAGGACAGCGCCTGCGGCAGTTCATTATAAGATTGCGTACTCACCATATTGGAAAGCTGATCACGTGAATAGAGGCCGCCCTCCAGCCATACGGTATCCGTAAGCCCCAGCAAACGTGCTTTGAGCAAAATTTTCAAGTTGTGTGCATCCGTTGCAAGCAGGAATAGATCGGTCAGTTCCGGCGCAGGTGAAAGCTCGCGTACCGTCTGCGCCGTTTGTTTGCGAACGTTCTCAATCATACGTTCACAATCTTCGCTTGACGCATCGGGTAAATTGCCATACTTCGCGTCGGCAAGGGTACGCATCGCATCCTCAAGACTGCCTTCCGCCATACGCCGGATGGTCCCCTTGCCAAAAAGCGACTTTTCGAGCGCACTGATACGCGCGCACGCATAAGCATAACTTGGCTGTGGCATGAAACCCTCCCTTCGTTTAGTCGAACAGCAGCTTTGCGACGTTCGTCTCTTCCTCGCCGCGTACCAGTTCAAGAAGCGAAGCAAACGAACAATCCTTCTCGAACCCATTGGCCAGCAACTGGAACCCGCCGTCGATTGGCGCGTTTTCCGCTGAAAGCTTTAGTTTCTTTTCCGGCATAGCACGAAGCGCCGCCTCAATCGCCTTCCGATCCGCAGCGGCCGGAACGACGGTTTCTCCGCCCTCTGTTTCCAAACGAAGCATATTTTCGCAGATACGCTCCCGCTGACTCTCGTTCAGGTCCAGCAACGCCCGATACGCTCCCGAAAATACGCGATCGATCACGGCTCGCTTCTTGCTGAGTACGTTCTTCTTCCCTTCCAGCGCGGCGCGCGTTTCATAACCGCCAATCAGGCCCTTTTTTGCGGCTTCGCGTTTGCCGGTCAGTTCGGTGCGCTTTTGCGCAACAATTTTATCGCTCTCCGTTTGAATTTCGCGAACGCACGCTTTGGCTTCATCAAGAACCTTTTGCGCGTCCGCGTTCGCCTCGCTGATAATTCGCTCGGCTAGTTTATTCGTCCCGGAAATGGAAATGGTTGCCATTGGCAGCTCCTTTTTTTCGTAAAGTATTCCGTCTTTACCGTATTCTATCTGCCGGAAAAGCACATGCAATGTTGAATTTCCGGCGAGTTCCTTCAGCCGACTTTCACGCCGTTCACAAGCAGGAACGAAATCAGCAGAGACAGAACCGCGTAGGTTTCGACCATGACCGTCATCAGCATGGCTTTGCCCTGCTCTTCCGGCTTTTTCGCAACAAGATTAATCCCGGCCACGGCTACTTTGCCCTGCGAGATTGCGGAAAGCAAACCGCCGAACGCAATCGGAATCGCCGCTAAAAACAGATTCAGGCCAGCGGTCGCCGTTATCGCCGATCCGCCGGAAAGCAAGCCGGCCTTCGTCGCAATAACGAATGCAATCAGCAAGCCGTAAATTCCCTGCGTGCCAGGAAGAAGCTGCAGCAGCAGGCAGGAACCGAAACGATCCGGGTCCTCGGAAACCACGCCCGCACTTGCCTGTCCGGCAAGGCCTACGCCAATCGCGCTGCCTACGCCCGCCATAACCGCTGCCATTGCCGCGCCAGCCGCGGCGAAGATGGTGCCCCACTGAAGTTCCATTTGAGAAATCCTCCTTATTGATGACTGGTGGATGACGCGTCATCCAGAATTCGAACATGCTTTGTTTGATATCCAAGCGGACGGAACGCTCTTCCGCCCATTTCATAGAACTTACCGTAAAATTCAACGTACTGCAGCCTTGCGCAGTGAACAAACGCCCCTAGCGTATTGATAGCAATATTGAAACCATGGAGTGCAACCAGCAGCACGCAGGCTACGGCGATCCCCAGTATTTTCAGGATCAAAATCGGAGATCCCATGAGCATTTTGCATAGTTCGTTGAAGACGGATGCAATAACCCCCGTCGCAATTCCCAGAGCAAACAAACGCGCGTAGGAAAGAATATCCGAAAGATACCCTGTAACCTGGTAAAGCTCGCCTAGTCCGGAAATCGTCCTCGAAAACGGATTCTTTTTATCTCTTCCCTTGAAAAGCAAGATCAATACGGCGCCAAGCCCCGCCATATACAGCCCGATCGTCCCGACAATCGCCGGAATTCCGGAGACCGCGTTCGGTACCGCATATACGATTAACCCAACGACGATAAGAATCCAGGACAGGCTGTCAAAAACAGCCGTCTGCCAGTCGCCTCGTGAAAAGGAAAGCTTCATCTTGAGCGCGACACCAAAAAGAATATGGATTACGCCCAGCCCGAAACAAAGTATCAGCATGCCGATTGGATTTTCCATTGGATCGACAAACAGGGGAAACAGATTATTTGTCCCAAATACCGTGTCGAAATCCATTCCAAAGAAGGTTCCAACCAGAACGCCCCATACGATTGTGGAAATGCCGCCCCAGAACAGCACCCGGGCAAAGCCGCCGGACATTCCCGTGGGCTTTTTGAGTTTAATAAACAGCGCCGTCAGAATGGACAGCACAATTCCGTAACCCGTATCGCTCAGCATTAACCCGAAGAGAAGCACATAGAAAGGCGCCATATATGGCGTTGCGTCAATTCCTTTCGGATCCGGGCGCGAATAAAGATTCGTTACCTGTTCAAACGGAGTGGCAAACTTTTTGTTTTCCACATAGGATGGCGGGACTTCGTCGTCCTCCGGATTGCGTATGTCAAGATAGTATGCGTCCGTTACCGAACGAATCGCTTTTTCAACTTCCTCTTTCTTATCTTCAGGAATCCAGCCTTCCAATTGGAACGTGGCATTCGTCGTGACAAGCTCAGAAGAAGCCGCCACGCGGTCGCGCTCGATTACCGCGGCGTCGTAAGCGCGCTCAAACAGCTTTTGCCGAGCGGAAGCCTGCTCGGAAAGTTCGCCAATCAGTTCTTCTTTTTTTGCCGTAAGCATGCGGTTCAGCTCGGCAAGTTCTTCCATGGCTTCCGCAGGTTTCCCCGTCAGCTTTGGAAAAGCATAGTCCGTCCAATTGAGCGATTTCAGAAAATTCGCTACCGATTTTGCTTCCTCGGCTGGGCAGGCCACAACGCAAGAACGGATCAGCCCCTCATTGAACAGCTGATACTCTGCCGTTGCTTCAATATTCTCCAGCTTTTCGACGTCCTGCGCCGCTATCATACCCGCAAAGTACTTCACGTTTTTCGCGGCGGCAAACGTCAGCATATCCGCCGGAAAATTCTCCCACGGACGCAGCGACTCGATCAAAGCGATATTCTTATCAATCTCGGATTTCGTCTGAGCCAGTTCGCGCGAAATCTCCGCAAGCCGGTCGGAATACAGATCCGCCTGCGGTAATACTTCCGAGAGTTCTTCCACCTTATATTCCGGAGCGACGCTGAAAAAGCTTGCTTTTTCTGTGTAAGGACGCAGTGTTGCGATTGCATCCGCCAGCTTCTGCACACGGCTCTGCGCTGTTTCCAGTGAGGTAAGCCCGGTATCTGCCGGATTGTCCGGATTGTTTTGTATGACTTCAACCGATTGCGTCGCCTGAAGAGCTTTTAACAGCCGCGCTTCGTCGCCTTTGTGCGCCACAAGCGTAATGCGCTTCATTGAAACGATCATGCCGTCTGCATCACCTTTTCCACAAGATAGTCAACCGCGCGGCCGATCTTCCCTTCTGCGCGCACGCAAAGCTCTTCCGCTTCACGATCAAAGGATGCCGCTGCATCCTTCGCCGCTTTCTCGCCGAGTAACCGGGACTGTTCCAGTTCCGTTTCCGTCTTGATCTGCTCGGATTTCACCGCTTCCAGCAGAGCTTTCTCCGCCATTTCGCGAGCTTGCGCAGTCATATCACGTGCCTGCGTGGCAGCTTCGAGACGAATCTGCTCCGCCTTTTCTTCCGCCGTCGCAATCTCGTCGATGATCGATCGCATTCTGCCGCCTCCACTTTTTGCATTATCCGTCGTTCGCCAATGCAGTATTTTTCTTTCGTATATCACGAAACGAAAATTATAAAAAGGCTTTTTTCAAAACCCAATTTTCATACTGCGTTATTATCTCATAGATTTCAAAGCTTTTCCAACCAAGATACGCAGTATTGTTATTGTAACATAGTCAACTAAAAAAATGCAGGGGTTCAGCAAATATTTTTGCGTCTTCACCCTGCATTTTCTGCTAATCTCCGTTATTTTGTGCCAAACAAACGGTCTCCGGCGTCACCGAGCCCGGGTACGATATACCCGTGATCGTTCAGCTTTTCATCGATATGCGCTACATAAATATCAACGTCCGGATGTGCTTTCCGCATTGCTTCGATTCCCTCCGGAGCGGCAATCAGGCAGACAAACCTTGCGCTGGTCACACCGGCTTTTTTCAGCAGCGTAATTGCTTCGATCCCGGAATTGCCGGTCGCAAGCATCGGATCCACCACAATCGTTTCCCGCTCGGAAACATCCTGCGGCAGCTTACAATAATATCCGGTTGGTTTCAGCGTATCCGGATTCCGATAGAGGCCAATATGTCCAACTTTTGCATTTGGGATCAAGCTCATCATGCCATCCGCCATACCGAGTCCGGCACGAAGAATCGGAATAATTGCAATTTTCTCATTCGCAAGGGTCTGCACTTTTGTTTTGCAGATCGGGGTCTCGATTTCAATTTCCTTTAACTCAAGATCACGCGTCACTTCATAGGCCATGAGCATTGCCAGCTCATAAACGAGTTCGCGAAACGCCTTGCAACCGGTATCTTTATCGCGAAGCAGGGAGAGTTTGTGCTGAACGAGCGGGTGGTCGATGGTGATGACTTTAGACATAGTGAGCCTCCTTCATATTTTCGTATTGATACATCCAATTCATCGGTTACTTTTTGTTGGGGTTCAAACTATGCGTTTCCTCATATTTTGAAATTTTGTCGATCCTTCGCTGATGCCGTTCCCCATGGGAAAACTCCGTATTCAGCCAAATATCGAGTATGCTCTGCGCACGTTCGACCGTTGTCACGAAACCGCCGAATGCAACCATGTTGGCATCGTTATGCTCGCGCGTCAATCGGGCGGAAAACTCGTCCGTAAGCAACGCACAGCGTACCCCTTTCACTTTATTCGCGGCAATACTAACGCCGATTCCCGTTGAGCAAATCACGATTCCGCGCTCGAACTCGCCGCGAACTACCGCTTCTGCAACCGGAAACACATAATCCGGATAATCGATGCTGCTTTTATCGTAGCATCCAAAGTCGGTTACCTCATGACCCTGGCCGCGTAAATAGCCGATCAGTGCCGTTTTGAGTTCAAATCCGCCATGGTCGCAACCTATCGCAAGCTTCATTTCAATCCCTCTTTTCCTTTATCACTCGTTGTTCTTTCATAACCTCTGAAAAATCAGGCGTCCGCCTTTACCACATGGAATCCGGCCGCACGCAGTAACCGGTTCATGTACGCGAGGCCTTCGTCCTTAGCTTCGATTCCCTCGGCAAAAATCGCGTCCGCTTGTTCATCCATTTCCCTTAGCGCCGAAAACAGATTCGCGCACAGTGTAATAGGTTCGTTCCTGTCCCCGAGAACAACGTGCTTCTTTCCTTTATAGAAATGCTTCGTCTGCTCGCTGGCCGCAATCTCGCACCGCTTTCCATCCGCTTCCGCTTCACGAACAAGCGCGTTGATCTTTTTTGCCGTCTGCTCCGGCGTACCCAATACAATGATCACCTCGGCGTTGGGCGCATAATGCTTGTATTTCATGCCGGGGGACGCAGCCGTTTCTCCGTCCCGCATCGGTGTGAGGACGCTGTTTGCAATCTGGACTTCACCAATCAGGGCAGAAAGCATTTCTCTGGTAACGGCGCCCGGACGCAGGATGGTCGGTTCCCCAACCAGGGATAGAACCGTCGATTCGACACCATACTTACAGGGTCCTCCGTCAATGATGAGCGGAATCCTGCCGCCAAGATCGTCCATCACATGCTGAGCCGTTGTTGGGCTCGGCCTTCCGGAAAGATTAGCGCTTGGCGCCGCGATGGGAACGCCGGCTTTCGCGATCAATGCGCGCGCCGTTTTGTTCTGCGGCAACCTGACCGCTACCGTATCCAACCCCGCTGTTACCTCATCCGGAACCTGATCGCTCTTTGGCGCAATCAGCGTCAGCGGTCCTGGCCAGAACGTATCCATCAAAATCGGAGCCAGTTTGGGAATGCGCCTCCATAGACGCCTGACATCGCTTTTTTTCGCGATATGTTCAATTAAAGGGTTATCCGCCGGGCGGCCTTTCGCTTCGAATACTCTGGCAACAGCAGTTCCATCCAAGCCATTCGCTCCAAGTCCGTATACCGTTTCCGTTGGAAATGCCACCAGTTCCCCCGCAAGGATCAGTTTTGCTCCCTGTATGGTTCCGGCTTCCTCCTGCCGTTCCGCGTTAACGATCTGCGTATCATACGCAGCAGCTTCTTTTCTTTCTGCTTGCATTTCAGTCCGCCTGCCCTGCCAACAGCTCGCTACGCTCCGCAAGGATCAACGCGTCGATGAGCTCGTCCATGTCCCCATCCAGAAAAGCCTCCAATTTATAGAGCGTCAACCCGATCCGATGGTCCGTAACGCGTCCCTGCGGAAAGTTATAGGTGCGAATCCGCTCGCTGCGGTCGCCCGAGCCGATCTGGCTCTTGCGTGCGCCCGCACGCTCCGCCGCCTGTTGATTTGAATAAAAGTCATAAAGGCGACTTTTCAGCACGCGCATCGCCTGCTCCTTATTCTTCAACTGCGATTTTTCATCCTGACAGGAAACCACCATTCCGGTCGGCAAATGCGTAATTCGAATAGCCGATTCGGTTTTGTTGACATGCTGCCCTCCCGCTCCGCTTGAACGGTAGGTATCGATCCGCAGGTCGCTTTCCTTGATTTCAATCTGTACATCATCGACCTCCGGCAATACCGCTACGGTTGCCGCGCTCGTATGGATACGGCCCTGCGATTCCGTCTCGGGCACGCGCTGAACACGATGTACGCCGCTTTCGTATTTCAGCCGGCTGAACGCGCCTCGCCTGCCGCCGATGGAAAGCACAACTTCCTTTACACCGCCCATGTCGGTCATATTGCTGGAAAGGTATTCCACCTTGTATCCGCTTCGCTCGGCATATCGAAGGTACATGCGCAGCAAATCCGCGCCAAACAGGGAAGCTTCGTCGCCACCTGTTCCAGCGCGGATCTCCAGGATCACGTCTTTATCATCATTCGGGTCTTTGGGAAGCAGCAAGATATGGAGTCTTTCCTCCAAATTCGAAAGCTTGCTCTCCAACTCCTCTATCTCCGAATGAACAAGTTCCTTCATCTCGTTTTCGAGATGCTCGCCTAGCATCTTTTTACAACTGGTCAGCGCATCCTGCGCATCGCAATACTGGTCAAATATCGAAACAATCTCTTCCAGAGACGCCCGCTCTTTAACCATTTCGCGCCACTGTTCGCGATCGTTCATCGCTTCCGGCGCGGCGAGCCTCTCTGAAAGAAGATCAAATCGCTGTTTAATTCCCTGTAGTTTCTCGATCATTGCCCCTCCGTAGTTCAGGCTGGTTATCGCTCCGGCCTGTTCGGCCCGAATGAATATCGATCGCTTCGGATCCCGTTATCCCGCTGCATTCCTCAATACTCAACAACGACGACGCGCGGATTGTCGCAGATATCATGGATGAGTCGCGTTTTTTCACCAAACAGTCCCCGAACCGAATCCGCTTGCGTACTGCCGATTTCAAGTAAAAGTACGCCGCCCGGGTTCAAATGCGGGAAATAGGAACGCGCAATCCTTCGGTAAAAATCGAGGCCGTCTTCCCCGCCATACAGCGCCTGCTTCGGCTCGTACCGTATTTCCTGCTGTAATTCCTCCATATCCTTGTTGTCAAGATAAGGAGGATTGCAGGTGATCAGATCAAACATACCTTCGACTCCGTCAAAAAGATCACACTCGATCCGAGCAACGCTTACTTCGTTCAGCTCCGCGTTCTCCTGCGTCAGCGAGAGCGCGTCCGCACTCAGATCCGTTGCCGTAACAGAAATGCCGGTCCGTTTGGCGATGGATATCGCGATACAACCGCTTCCGGTGCAAAGGTCAAGGCAGGTTTGATAATTGCGCTCTTTGATCAACGTGATCGCCGTCTCGCACAGAAGCTCCGTATCCTGCCTTGGAATCAGCGCGCGTTCATCCGTGATAAATGGCAACCCCATAAACGACCATTCGCCAAGTATGTATTGAAGCGGCTCCCCCGAAGCTCTGCGCTCAAGCAATTCGCCGATCGTCTCCATTTGTTCGTTTGTGACTTCCGCCCAGGTATGAACCATCAACGCGCCGGGCTCAACGCCAAGCACTGCGGCAATCAGCAGTTTCGCCTGCTGTGCGGCTTCCTCGCCAGCTACTTTTTCCAAACTGATTTTTGCGATGCGTACCGTCTCGGAAACTGACATGGACACTTCAAATCAGGCTCCTTTCAGGCTCTTACTATTCTACTTGATTTTCGCTTTGCGCTTGTTCAGCGCTCGCATTTTCGGCAGGCGCTTCCGTGCCCTCCGGAATTACACCATCGTTGATCGCCAGTTCAAAAGCGCGTATCGCCACTTCCAGCATCGCCGGTTCCGGCTCCCGGGTCGTCAGATATTGCAGCCCAAGCCCAGGCGCGCGTATAATCCGAGCCCAAAGAGCATCCGAAGACGCAGCCAGTTTCAATACTTCATACGCTAACCCGGCTACCAGCGGTAAAAAAATCAGCCGCGTCAGGACGCGAAGCGCCAGATTCTCCGCATACGGCAGCATTGCGAAAAACAGAATGGAAACCGCCATGACCAGAAAAAGGTAATTCGTTCCGCAGCGCGCATGCAGGCGGGAATATTTCATCGCATTCTCCGGCGTAAGCGGCGCCTCGTGTTCATAGCAGGCAATGGTCTTGTGCTCCGCTCCATGATACATGTAAACACGCCGGATGTCCTTCATCAGCGAAATCGCCGAAATATAGCCTAAGAAAATCAGC
Organism: Eubacteriales bacterium; assembly: GCA_034933205.1. Taxonomy (GTDB): domain Bacteria; phylum Bacillota; class Clostridia; order Christensenellales; family CAG-138; genus UBA7703. The sequence goes on along the minus strand of JAYFNY010000041.1, from coordinate 26,615 downwards.
AGACGAACAAAACCTTCCGTGAGGCTCTTCCAAATACGCGGCGCACCCTCTTTCCATGGTACGAACTGCGTAATCAACGACGGAAGCAGTACGAAGAGTCCAATTGCCAGAGCAACCGCAAAAACGATTGCAACTACGATGGCAATATCCATTACGTCCTTGCCCGTCTTCTTTGCAAGCCACTTTTCGAACCGGCTCGGCTCTTCTTCAACCGCCTCACCATAAAGTTCAGCGGACCGTGTCATCATTTTCATGCCGACGGCCAGCGAGTCGACGAAAGCGACTACGCCGCGAACAACAGGCCATTTCAGGATAGGATTCTTGCCAGTATCCTTTTTAGGCGAATACTCGGTTTCTATGGTGCCGTCGGCCTTTCTTACCGCGAGAGCGATTCCGCCGCTTGCTGTGCGCATCATCACGCCCTCCATGACCGCCTGCCCGCCAACCGAACTTCTCTTCATTTTTTTTGTTTTCTCCTCGCCCTGGATACAATCCATCCTTCGTATTTCAGAAATCTATAAAAGCTGATTCCGCTTATTGTACCATACGCGGTAGGTCCGGGCAAGAAAAAACCTCCCCTTAGGTGGGAAGGTTTTTACGTTTCTTACAGACCGTAACGCTTCTTGAAACGGTCAACACGTCCGCCGCTATCCACAAGCTTTTGTTTGCCGGTGAAAAACGGATGGCACTTGCTGCAAATTTCAACGGTCAGTTCCTCTTTCGTGGAACCGGTCGTGAAGGTCTCGCCGCAAGCACAGCGAACAGTAGCTTCGCCGTATTTCGGATGAATATCCTTCTTCATGCTTGATCACTCCTTTAAAACACTACCATCGGCTATTATAGCGATAAGAGGCACAAAAATCAATACTTTTTTGTGATTTCGTCGCCAAACCAATCGTTTATTTGCCGTACCTGCTCGTGGACATGGTGGTATACCCTTCTTTTTCGTAAATGCTGACCCAGTCGCGGAGCCTCTGTAGAAACTCCTCGTTATTACCGGTTTTTTCGAGCATCCCGATCAGGTGTTCCGTCACGTCCGCAGGATTGCCGCCCGCAAGCACGCGGCGGATCGTACGCACCGCATCCAGTTCCTCCTCGCTGAGCAGCAGTTCCTCCCTGCGCGTGCCGGATTTGTAGATATCGATAGCGGGGAAGATTCTCCTCTCGCTGAGTTTTCGGTCAAGATGGATCTCCATATTGCCCGTACCCTTGAATTCTTCGTAGACCATATCGTCCATGCGGCTGCCCGTTTCCGTTAGTGCCGTAGCAACTACGGTTAAGCTTCCACCATTTTCAATTTTGCGCGCAGCTCCAAAAAAGCGTTTCGGCTTATGCAGCGCGCCCGGATCCATACCGCCGGAAAGCGTCCTGCCGGTAGGTGGAATGGTAAGGTTATAAGCGCGGGTCAGACGTGTCAGGCTGTCCAGCAGAATTACAACATCCTTCCCCATTTCGACCAGCCGCATCGCGCGCTCCAGAACCATTTCGGCCACGCGCGTGTGATGCTCCGGCAGTTCGTCGAATGTGGAATACAGCACTTCGCCTTTGATGGAGCGCTGCATATCGGTCACTTCTTCCGGCCGCTCGTCGATAAGCAGTACGATGAGGTGCGAATCCGGGTAATTAACCGAAATTCCGTTGGCAATGCTTTTTAAAAGCGTTGTCTTGCCCGCCTTCGGCTGGGACACGATCATAGCGCGCTGCCCTTTGCCGATCGGGGCGATCAGATCGATCAGCCGGATCGCCAGATTGTTTGTTCCGGCAAGCTCAAGCGTATATCGTTCATACGGGAATACGGGTACTAATTCTTCGTACGGTTTCCGCTCCAGAATACTTTCCGGGGACTCGCCGTTTACCGCAGTAATATACAAAAGCGCGAGGAAACGCTCGCCTTCCTTGGAAGGACGCGTTTTGCCGGTCACCATATCGCCTGTGCGCAGACCGAAGCGCCGGATCTGCGCAATGGACACATACACATCGTGCTGTCCCGAAAGATAGTTCTCGCTTCTTAAAAATCCATATCCGTCCGGAAGCACTTCGAGAACGCCTTCGGCATCCCCGCACTCCCCGGTTTGCAGGATTTCGGGCACGGCGGGATTGCTTGTTCCATAATCCTTATTATAATACCCTTCGTTGCTGCGCGGACGGTAACGCTGATCATTATCAAACCCGCTCTGCTCCGTTTGGAATCCCCCCGTCGGATAGGAGTTCTGATACGAATTCTGCTGATAGCCACCCTGCTGGTACCCGCCCTGCTGATATCCACTTTGCTGATATCCGCCCTGCTGGTACCCCTGCTGATAGTTGTTTCTCTGGTAGCCCGCCTGTTGATATCCGCTTTGCTGGTATCCGCCCTGCTGATACCCGCCCTGTGGGGAATACTGTCTTCTCTGATAATTTCCCTGCTGCGGTCTGTTATCGTAATAAGGCTTTTGCTGATAGGAACGCGGCGTATAGTTCGCCCTGCGGTATCCGCCTTCCATTTCCTGCGGCAACTGCGCACGCTCCCCCTGCTCCACGCCGGCTTCCGGCGATTCACTACGCGGCAGTTCGCTCTCCGGCTCCGTCCCCTCTTCCTCGGCACCGCTCTCTGCGGACACAAATTCGGCAGGCACAACACCGCCCGCCATAATGATCTCTATCAGATCGCCTTTTCGATATTTGGTTAAAGATTTTACACCCTGCAGCTTTGCGATTTCACGCAAATCTCCAAGGCTCTTCGCCTCCAGCTGTTCTCTGTTCAACTGTATACTCCTCTCCCGGTAAGAAACACTACCTGTCGACAAAATCAAGAAGCTATATACGATGTGACCTCTTGGATGCAAAAATCATATCCTTGAGCGGTGTTTTTGTCAAGACGCGTCATCTTTTTTTCACATGATGGAACGGCATTGCTCTTTTTGCGCAATGTAAACTGTTGATTTACTCGATTAAGCTGTTGTATTTTGTTTCAAATCAGTATCGCCTGATAATTTCCGAAATTTTCTTACAAGATATTTCCGTTTTCTTTTTTCATCATGTAATCGTACTTAACAAATCGCAGAATTATCCGATCCGTGTAACCTTTTTGAAAACGAATCGGTCAGTTTCTTCCCTTTCCGAATGATTTATGCTATGATACGCATCATGGCAAAGAAGGCATTCGAACCAAAAAAAACCGGGGTTTTTATTAAACCGCGTTATATCATTCTTTTCTTTATTCTGACATTCTTCGTATTGGGAGGCGTTTACCTTTCCCAGCAGACGAAGCTAACAAGCATAGCCGAAGAAAAGGTCACGCTTCAAACGCAGCTGGATTCTCTGAACGTGGAAGAAGAGCGTCTTGAGCGTATGTTGGAGTACATGCAGACAACCGACTATTTGATTCAGTATGCACGTGAAAAGCTGGGATACGTTTTCCCGGACGACTGGAAGTTCTACGATCCCAATGCGGACGCGCAGGTTACTCCCAAAATGGTTGAGACTCCTACGCCTATTCCCTCGCTTACAACGCCTTCCGCTTCTCCTGAACCAACACCTACCCCGTTGGCCAGGACTACACCCGACGAATCCGTACCGATCGTCACACTAGGACCATGAAATTAATCGTATTTGACATTGGAAGCAATACCATTCGGTCAGCGAAAGTCACCGAAGGAGACGACGGGCTTCCGTTCGTTTCCCATAAACGCGTCTATACCACACGACTCGCGGAGGGTCTCGCCGAATCCGGAAATTTGTCACAGGCACGAATGCTTCAGTCCCTGCTTGTCATCCGTTCGGTTTGCGCCGAAGGATTCGAGCAGGGATTTCAAATGTACGCATATGCCACAAGCGCAGTACGCGACGCAAAAAACGGACGCGCATTCATCGATGACGTTGAATCCATCCTCGGTATCGGACATACCGCTATCCTTTCCGGCAAAGAGGAAGCTGCGTTTGCGCAGCAAGGCGCCGACCCGAGCGGAACGAGAACTATCATTGATATCGGCGGCGGCAGCACACAGGTAATCCGCCCCGGCTTTCGCGAAAGCTGGCCGATCGGCTGCGTGCGCGCCAAGGACCTTGCGCCATTTACGGACTTACCTGAAATCTCCGACTCGCTTCGCCCCATCCTATCCGGATTGTTCGGAACCCCCGCTCTGGATGAGCGGCCCGATAAACCCAGTTTACCGGATGAAAAGAAAAAAAGAACGGCAGACCTGCTTGGCGTAGGTGGAACAATTACGACGCTTGCGCTTCTCTGCGACGGACAATCCAATTTTGTCCCGTGGACAGGAGAGAAACGGATTGAACATCTCGATCTTGTTTTTACGCTCCAGCAATTGAGCCAAATGAGCGAAACCGAACGTTCAGAAATACCATTGCTGAAGGAACGGTATGATGTTATTCTCCACGGCGGAGTGATCCTGCTATATCTTATGGAACGTCTCCATAACACCCGAATTGGCGCAACGCTTTCCGACGGTCTGGATGGATACGGTACCTATCTGTTTCAGCAGCTCAAACACAAGCCCTGATCGTTTTTCGATAATACGAAAAACGCGCATCCCGTTATCCGGAAGCGCGTTTTTTGATTGTTTCTCTTTATGGAACCGGGATCGGCATCGGCGTAGGCGTTGCCTCGGCGCCACCTACGATATCGTTGAAATCCATATCGGTTTTATTGCCGATCACGACGTTCAGTTCCAGGTATTGACCGTCACGATAAACTTTTACTTTCAGTTCGTCGCCGATCATACATCCCAGCACAATATTCACCAGCTCATCATGCGTGGTGATTTCCTTTCCGTTCGCCTCGACAATAATATCCCCCGCGAGAATGCCGGCCTGATCGGCGGGACGTCCCTTCACGACGCTTTCCACCAGCGCGCCGACCGGCACCCCGTTTTCTTCGGCTGTCTGTTCGTCAACCGTCGCGATAGTTACGCCAATGCCGGGCCGCTCGACAAACCCTTTTGTAATAAGGATCTCCATTATTTTCTTGACCTGGTTAATCGGCAGCGCAAATCCTATTCCCTCTGCGCTGACGGCATTCCCCATTTCATCATAACCAGCCGTAATTGTCTTTGCGCTGTTTACGCCAATGACTTCTCCGGACATGTTGATGAGCGGTCCGCCGCTGTTGCCAAAGTTGATCGCCGCATCGGTCTGCAGATAGGTATTCGTATAGTTATCGATCGTAACGTCTCTTGACGTTGCGCTGATAATTCCAAAAGTAATGGTGTTGGCCAGCTCGTCCGTCGACAGCGGGTTCCCGATGGCAAGTACATATTCGCCAACGCGTACCTGGTCGGAATCGCCAAGCACAAGCGGCTGTAAGGCAACTCCTTCGACCTTCAGCACAGCAATATCCGTTTCGGTATCGGATCCGATCAGCGTTGCTTCCCGCTCTTCATCCTCGCCGTAAACCTGCACGGTCAGTTTGTCCGCGCCTTCCACAACATGCGCGTTCGTCAGGATATATCCTGCGCTCGAAACGGCAAAGCCTGTTCCGCTGCCATAAAGCTCGGTTGAGTCCTTGCCAAAAGCATTCTTCGCATTTACATAATTCAGCACGCCGACTACGCCGGGCGAAACCGCGTCATAGATATCCGGAATCGGGTTTTCGACCATACCGGGTAAATTGGGAATTGCGCCGTCCAGCTGCGGCATCTCACGGTCTGCGCTGTTGACTTCAGGCGTTGAAGTTGCTTCCGCTGCCGCGCTCGTTTCCGGCGGTACGGTTGCATCCGCCCCCTGCGGATTCGGCGTCGCAGTCGGCTCCATCGTTGGGGTCACCAGCGTCATCATCGACGGATCCTCGTTTCCGCCGAGTAACGAAGGCCAGAACAGGCCGACAAGGAGCAACGCAAGCAGCGCTATGACAATGATAATCACAATTGTCGCAAACGCGTTTCCGCCTCTGCCTTCGCGATGTTTTCCGTAGGATGGATCCGAGCTGTAAAATCCATTATGTTCCATTTTTCTTTCCTCCGTCCGATGGCGCTCTCCTTGGAATCGGCGCGCGCTTTAACGTAAAAGTGAACGTGCTTCCTTTCCCCTTGGCGCTTTTTAGGGTAATGGTCTGATTGTGCTGGTCAATAATCCTCTTTACGATAGACAGCCCCAGTCCGGTTCCGCCTTGCGTGCTCGGTGTATGCGCTTTTTCCACTTTGTAAAAGCGGTCAAACACATGGGGAATATCCTCTTCCGGAATACCCTGCCCCGAATCCTGAATGCTCACGTAGATTTCGCGGCGCATCGCGTACGTTGCGATTCTGAGCCTGCTGTCATCCGGTGAATACTTGATTGCATTATCGATAATGTTGCGTAGCACCTGTGAAATCTGCGCGCTGTCCGCTTCCACATAATACTGATCCTGCGCAAACTTAACGTCTACCTCCATGCGGTGTTCCGAGATGCGCGCTTCAAACGTAATCAATGTCCTTCGGATCAGTTCGTTGATGTCGAATATTTCGAGCTTCAGCGCCGTTTTCCCGCTCTCAATGCGTGCAAGATCGAGCAAGTCGTTTACCATAACCGCCATACGTTTCGTTTCCGAAAGGACGATCCCTATGTACTTGTCGTGCTCTTCCGGGCCGATTGTACCGTCCTGCATCGCTTCGAGAAAGCCCTTCATGCTGGTCAGCGGAGAACGTAACTCATGGCTTACATTAGCGACAAAACTTCGCCGCGTTGCTTCCAAATCCTTCAGTTGATCCGCCATATTGTTGAAACTCAGCGCCAGCTGCGTCGCTTCCTCTACGCTGCTGATTGGAATACGGATATTATAATCCCCTTTTGCATATTTCTGTACTGTCTCGTTGATTTCCATAAACGGCCTGGTCAGACGTGTCGTCGTATAAAACACAACGATCACGGATATCAGCACGGCGATCAGGGAGACTAGCACGACTTCGATGTAAACCATGTTGACCGCGCTTCTGGCTTGTGTGATATCCACGTAAAAGCGCACGACATGGGTTGCCGCTCCGTCCTGAAAGACCGGCTTCGTTCCAACCAGCATCTGGAAACCGATCTTTTGTTGTGCAAAACGCACGCTGCTCGCGTCCAGATCGGATACAGCGTTCAGCATGCGTGATATTTCTTCCTCGGTATAGCGAACGTTCATAACCTCGTTCCACTTTGTACCGGAGGAGTATTGCGCCATGGCGCCGTCGACGGATACGATCTGTATGAGACCGTCGTAATGCCGGGCAATTGTATTCAATTCGAGAATCGCTGCATTTTCCCCGGCAACCGATTTTGTCGTGTTGAAGTAAAGATCCGTCACAACGCCAATTTCATTTGCAATCGACTGTTTCTCTTCGCGCATGACAAACCCCGACATCAGCGTCCCCGCGATGACGCCGGAGAGCATCAACATACCGAGCGTAACAATCATATAGGTTGTCAGCATTCGGGAAAACAGCGTTCTGAGAAAGTCCTTGCGCATGTTCTCGCATCACTTTTGTTCGAATTTATACCCAACGCCCCAAACGGTGCGCAGTTCCCACTCGTGATTGTCTCCCAGTTTTTCGCGGATACGCTTCACGTGCACATCCACTGTACGCGAATCACCAAAGAAATCGAATCCCCATACTTGTTCGAGCAGTTGTTCCCTTGTGAAAACCTTTCCCGGATGTGACGCCAGAAAATAGAGAAGCTCAATCTCTTTCGGCGGCATTTCCAGTTGACGCCCGTCCAGCGTAACCGCATAGTTCTCCAGGGAAACCGTCAGTCCCGGCAAGGAAATCGTGCGTTCCGGTTCAGAAGGCGTGCTTCTTCTTAAAACGGCTTTGATCCGGGCAATCAGTTCCTTCGCATCAAACGGCTTCGCAATATAATCGTCCGCGCCCAGTTCCAGGCCCTGCACACGGTCCCCCGTATCGCCTTTCGCGGTCAGCATGATAACCGGAGTCTCGCTCTCCATTCGGATATCGTGCAAAACGGCCCAGCCATCGCGACCGGGAAGCATAATATCCAGTACCACCAACGAAGGTCTCGTTTCGTGGAACGCCGCAAGGGCGGATGTTCCATCCGCGCAGGTATACACCTGAAAACCCGCTTTTTTTAGGTACAATTCGATGATGGCAAGAATATTTCTGTCGTCATCAATGACCAGAATGGTGTTATTCTCCATCCGATCGCCTCCATTTTTTGATGGAATAGATTGGTAATTCCGTGGTTCTCACATTTGGGTCAAGTATAGCAGAGTTTTTTTCGTTTGTCCAACACGACAAGAAATTGTCACACGAAAGCCGCTCCCGATCCACAGCTTATGGAAATCGAGAGTATGTCAGGATTTCAGCGTAACAACCGTAACGCCTGCGTCGCCTTCCCCATATGCGCCAATGCGATAAGTTTTCACCCTTGGATGATTTTTTAAATAGGCCTGCACGCCTGTGCGAAGCGCACCGGTTCCCTTCCCATGAACCACAAAAAATTCGTTGACACCCGTAATTGCGGCGTTGTCGATGAACCGATCCAGCTCCATGCAGGCGTCGTCCACCATCATTCCCCTTAAATCAACAGAGAGCGCGCTCCCACGGTCCTGGGCAATCGTTACTTTCGCGGAGGTTTTTTGCTGTTTTTGCTTCGTCTCCACCGGTCTGATATCGCTTAAAGGAATGTTTAGCTTTATGATCCCCGCCTGAACCAGCACCTCTCCCTTCGCATCGGCAGGCTTTAGGACGGTCGCCTCCTGACCCAGTGTCAGGATCTTCACGCGATCCCCGGCGTTCACGCGGTCCGGCGCATTTCCCGCTGTTTCGCGTTGCGTCGCCTGCTCGTACAACCGTTCCTCCGTTTTTCGCATTTCGTCGCGAGAGGACTGCACCGCGCGTTCCAGTTGCTTTTGATCGATGTTCTTGATCGATCGAAGTTCAACGATCAGTTTCTCCATGTCCTGGCGCGTCTCCTGCACCATTCTTCGCGCATCCTCGCGCGCTTTTTGCCGCAGCTGCGTTTTTTCGTCTTCCAGCTTCTTTTTTTCTTTTTCGAGTTCGCCCTTCATCTTTTCGATTTCCAAACGCGTTTTACTGGCGGCGTCCCGGTCGTCCTCCGCTTTTTTTCTTGCCTGTTCCGCTTCGGAAAGCACGTTTTCAAATGCAACGTCCTTCTTTTTCAAAAATGTCTGTGCGCGGTCAACCACTTCCCCGCTCAACCCAAGGCGCTTCGAAATTTCAAAGGCGTTCGATTTTCCCGGAATACCGATAAAAAGCCGGTATGTTGGACAGAGTCGATCCACATCAAACTCCATCGAGGCATTCTGCATGCCGGGATGCATCAACGCAAACGCCTTTATTTCGCTGTAATGCGTTGTTGCAACCGTGAGCGTATTTTTTTCATATAAATGTTCCAGTATCGCCTGCGCCAGCGCCGCGCCTTCCACCGGATCCGTCCCTGCTCCCAGTTCATCCAGCAGTACCAGCGAACGCGCGTTCGCCCCCGCCAGAATTTTTACGGTATTCGTCATATGCGAAGAAAATGTGGACAGAGACTGTTCAATGGACTGTTCGTCACCGATATCGGCAAATACCTGTTCAAATGTGGAAAGTTCGGTTCCAAAATCCGCCGGAATAAACATTCCGCTCATTCCCATGAGCGTGAATAGCCCCACCGTTTTCAGCGTAACGGTTTTTCCGCCGGTATTTGGTCCTGTGATAATCAGCGTACGGAAAGTCTCTCCAAGCCAGATATCGACCGGTACAACTGTTTCTCTGGAAATGAGCGGATGTCTTCCCTTCACGATGCGAATGTGCCCGTCTTCGTTCAGCTTCGGCCTGACGGCGCGAAGATCGCGCGCAAGGATCGCTTTTGCAAAGATAACGTCCAGCGTTCCCATCACATTGCAGCTCAGGTGGATATCTCCGGCAAAAGGAGCGACCATCGCGGTTAAACCTGAAAGGATGCGCTCAATCTCATTCTTTTCCTCGGCAATCAGCCGCTTGTTCTCATTTCCAAGCTCCACAACGGCGGAAGGTTCGATAAACAGCGTTGCACCGCTGCTGCTCTGATCATGAACCAGCCCGGGAACCTGCGAGCGGTATTCGGCTTTAACGGGAAGCGCGTACCTTCCATTTCGGACCGTAATGATCGCTTCCTGAAGATACTTCTGTGTCGTCGCGCTTTTCAGCATGGAGTTTAGTTTTTCGCGTACGCGTTCGTTGATGATCTTCATCTGCCTGCGGATTCGGCTCAGTTCGGCGGAAGCGTTATCCGCTATTTCGTCCTCCGCAAGGATGCATCGAGCAATTTCTTCCTCGATCGAACGATGAGAAACCAGTTTGTTCGCCAGATTGCAAAGCAGCGGCTCCGTTTCCACCGCCTGTAAAATTTCTTTTGCTTCCCGGGATGCCCGCATTGTCTGCGCGATAGCAAGCAGCTCCCGCGTACTCAGAAACAGCGCCGCGTGCATTTTCCCAACCATTTCCCGTACGTCGGGAAATCCTGTTACCGGCGTCCTTCCCGTTCTTGCATACACGCTTTCCGCTTCGCTTGTTTGCTCCTGCAGTGTTTCCGCTTCCTGAAACGTATCCGCCGGTTTCAGCTTCTGCGCAAATTCCAGGCCGACTTCGCAGGCAAGATGCTGCTTGAGTAGATTCAGAATCTTATCGTATTCGAGCGTAACGAGAGTTTTTTCCTGTATCATAGTCTTTTTCCCTCAATCTTTTCCAACAAGATAAAGCCCCGTCTCGAAATTCGTGACGGGGCAGATAATGATCGGATTCAGCGAATTTCTTTCAGGAAATCGCCAATACGCAGCATCGCCTGTTCGATTTTTTCCATCGAAGTGGCGTAGCAGCACCGAATATGCCCCTCGCCGGCCGGCCCGAACGCGCTGCCGGGAACCGTAACGACCTTCTTGCTTGCCAGAAGCCTGTCGCAAAACGCTTCGCTCTGAAGCCCCGTAGATTTGATCGACGGGAACACGTAGAAAGCGCCTTCCGGTTCATTGCACGAAAGCCCAAGCGAATTGAACGCGTCAATAATGTAGCGTCTGCGCGCCTCATACTGTTCGATCATATACCGGGTATCTGCAAAGTTGTCCTGAAAACCGTCTTCCAACGCGGCAACTCCAGCCCACTGCGCTGGAGTGGGCGCGCAAAGCATGGTGAGCTGATGCACCTTTCTCATCGCCGCAATCAGTTCCTGCGGCCCCGCTGCATAGCCAAGACGCCACCCGGTCATGGAAAAAGCTTTTGAAAAGCCATTCAACACGATGGTCCGTTCGCGCATGCCGGGCAACGAGGCAAACGAAACGTGCCGTTTCCCATTGAATGTCAGCTCCGCGTAGATTTCGTCCGTTACGACCAGGAGATCCGTACCCCGAATAACTTCGGCGATCTCTTCCAGATCGCTCTTTTCCATAATCGCCCCAGTTGGATTCGTAGGAAACGCCAACAGGATCGCTTTCGTTTTCGGCGTAATTGCCGCCTTGATCGCGTCCGCTTTCAGGCGGAAGCGATCTTCATGTTTCGTTACAACGCCAACCGCTTTCCCACCGGCCAACTCGATCGCAGGCGTATAAGAAACATAGCACGGCTCGTGATAGATTACCTCGTCCCCCGGATTGAGAATCGCGCGCATGGCAAGGTCGATCGCCTGGCTTGCACCAACGGTAATCAATACGTTATCGATCGATTCGTACCCGGAGATCTCATACTTTTCCGAAAGGAACCGTAAAATCAGTTCCCGCAGATGCGGATCGCCGGAATTGGAGGAATACGGCACACGTTCGGTTTCAAGCCGCTTTGCGACATATTTGCGGATACGATCCGGCGTAGGAAAATCCGGTTCGCCCACGCCGAGGCTAATATGCGTATCATCCAACAAATCAAAATACTTCCGGATCCCCGACGGTGGAATCCGTTTGACACACTCTGAAATATACTTCTGATAATTCATACTCATTTCCTCTTTTGCGAGAGTAAACCAATAATATCATGTTCCTTATAGCCCGTCAAACAGATTGTCAGCGATTACAAAAGATGAAATACGAACAGATTCCACAATTAATTCATAGCGATATCGGAAATCATCGAGTCGAACCGCTCGTTCGCCAGTTCGATCAGCCGTATTCCCTCTTCTCCAGGCGAAGCGAGAATCTCTCTTGCCGCTTTCCCTGCCAGTTCCAACAACCTGCCGTCCATCGCGCCAACAAGAGAACCAACGCCGCTTTCGCCGTGCTGACGCGTTCCTATAAAATCCCCGGGACCTCGCAGAAACAGATCCTTCTGCGCAATTTCAAACCCATCGCAGGTCTGCGTCATTGTTTTTAACCGTTCGTTTTCCTGCTCGTTTTGCGTGCCATACAACAAAAAACAATACGCCTGTCGTTCGCTTCTGCCGACCCTGCCGCGAAGCTGATGAAGTTGCGAAAGGCCAAAGCGCTCCGCCCCTTCGACCACCATAATGCACGCGTTCGGAACATGTACGCCGACTTCGATTACCGTCGTCGTGATCAGCGCGTCAATCTCGCCTTCCCGAAACGACTGCATGATCGATTCCTTTTGTGCATCCTTCATGCGTCCGTGCAGCTTTGCTAGCCGCGTCTGCGGTATTGCTTCTCTCAGTTCTTGATACAAAGCGTCTACGCTCGGAAGATTCGTTTCCTCGCTCTCATCGATAACCGGGCAGACAATATAGCTCTGCACGCCTTCCAGCGCCTGTTTTGCGATATAAGCATACATATCGCCTCGTTTCTTCTCCGGTATAATGCTTGTCTTCACCGGTTTCCGTCCCGGCGGCAGTTCGTCGATAACCGATATGTCCAAATCGCCGTAGAGAATCAGCGCAAGCGTACGGGGGATCGGCGTTGCGCTCATCACCAGCATATCCGGACGGACACCCTTTTCCAGCATAGCCGCGCGCTGACGAACGCCAAAGCGATGCTGTTCATCCGTTACAACGCAGCCTAAATCATAAAAACGAACGTCGCCGGAGAGCAGCGCGTGCGTACCCACCACGCAGAGCGCGGTGCCGTCGGCCACATGACGAAGCGCTTCTTCCCGCTGCGATTTCTTCATTCCGCCTCGCAGCAATACGACGGAGGAACCAAAGATATCCTGCAAGTTTCGATAATGCTGCTCCGCAAGAATTTCCGTTGGAGCAAGCAGCGCTCCCTGTTTTCCATTCGCAGCAGCTACGCAAAGCGCATAAATCGCAACGGCCGTTTTTCCGGAGCCGACGTCCCCCTGCAGCAGACGATTCATCGGTACGGGTTTTTGCATATCGCTCGCGATCTCCGCAATCACCCGCCGCTGCGCCTCCGTCAGCGTAAAGGGCAATTTTGCAGCATATTTTCCCAGTACGCCGCTTGTATCGAACGCAAATCCGTTCTGCCGGATGCGTTCCGCCTTCTGCATCTCCAGTTGGACAAAATACATCAGTGCGTTTTCAAAATCCAGCCGCTTTCGCGCGAGGGAAAGCGCCTCCCTGCTTACGGGAAAATGCGCGTGCCGAAGCGCCAGAGAAAGCGAAACAAGCCCGTAACGCTCCTGAATACTCTTCGGCAGCGTTTCGCCGATTCCGTCCCATACTTGTTCCAGTGCAGCCATCATAGCCGCGCGCCATGCGCGTTGGTTCAGGATTTTATTGGTCGAGTAAACAGGCAAGATGCCGGGCAAAGCCGGATGGATGGAAGGGTTGATCAGCGAAACTCCGTTTTTTCGAATAACGTGCCCGCAGGCATAAACGATGTCTCCCGCACGGACCTGCCCGCTGCGGTATGGCTGATTAAACCATTTGAGCGTAACGGCACCCGTTTCGTCCTGCGCGACAGCCGAAAGGATGGTGATTCCACCCGTTCGAAAGAAGCGCGTCCCGCCATTTATTCGAACATGAACCGCCGCGTTCTGTCCGTTGACCAGCTCCGATACAGGCGTGGCTTTCGAGTAATCCAGATAATCACGCGGCAAACGATACAGAAGATCGCGCGCAGTAACAACGCCAAGCGCTGCAAACTGCTCCGCGCGTTTCGTACCGATTCCCTTCATATGGATGAGCGGCGATTCCAGCATATTGCCCTCGTTCAGCCCGGTTCAGCCCATAACTGAATCATCAAAAATGACTTTTTACTCTGCCCGCACAGCGGGTGGTTTTCTATGTCGCACACGCCACAGGCTGAAGTCCATAAAGAAAAGCCGACGACGGGAACACGTCGTTCCGCCGCCGGCTGGTTCCTCTGATTGTGATTATTGAACCGCAATATAGTAGTAGTAAAGCGGCTGTCCTCCTGCAAGAACCATAAATTCCGCTTCCGAAAACTGCTCTTGCAATTTGTTTGCAATCCCCTGCGCGTTCTCCTCCGTTTGGCCTTCGCCATAATAAAGCGTAACGGTGCAGGCTTCGTCCCCTCGATCCGCAATGATTTTTTTCACGAGATCGATCGTCGCTGCTTCAACCGTATTCCCCGAAATGACAAGATGATTGTTCACAAGACCAATCATATCGCCCTTTTTGACTTTTGTGCCGTTGAACGTTGTATCGCGAACCGCATAGGTAACCGCCCCGCTGACGACCCCTTCCATCGCTTCCTTCATTGCCTCTTCGTTCTCCGCAATCGTTGCATCCTTCGAGTAAACCATACAGGCGGCAATTCCCTGGGGAATCGTTTTTGTTGGGATCAATATTACACCTTTTTGTGTCAGTTCGCTTGCTTGCTGCGCCGCAAGGATGATGTTCGAGTTGTTCGGCAGAACAAAAACGTTGCGTGCATTGATTTTGTTGATCGCAGAAGCAATGGAATCGATACTTGGATTCATCGTCTGCCCGCCGGAAATCAGCGCATCTACAGCAAGCGCACGGAACAGTTCGTCAATGCCTTCACCGGTGCTCACCGCAAGCAGGCCGAATTCCTTCTCGTTGCGTTTTCTTTCTTCCATGAGAGCGCGGTTTTGCTCGCGCATGTTTTCAATCTTGAGCTTGTCCAACTCACCGATACGCAGCGCCATCTGCAAGACTTTTCCCGGCGAATTGGAATGTACATGCACCTTGATCATATCCGCATCGTTCGCTACGACAACGGAATCGCCAAGCCTCTCCAAGTGATTGCGGAAACTCTCAATCTCACTGTCATTGGTTTCCGGTGAAAGATGAATGATAAAAAATTCCGTGCAATAACCGTATACGATATTTTCACCGGAAAAGCTGTCTGGAGCACCCGCTTGTTCCACAACCGGCTGTTCGCTGATCAATTCCTCGTAGCTTTCGATCTCTTCGCCATCCAGCGAAAGTTTGAATCCGCGATAGATGGTCAGCAGGCCCTTGCCGCCGGAATCCACTACGCCGGCTTCTTTGAGAACAGGCAAAAGATTCGGCGTATTCGTCAGCGCCTTCTCCCCGCTGGAGAGGATTTCATCCATCAATCGGTAAACATTGGCGCCTTGCTGCTGCAGTTCGGCGACATGTTCCGCAATCTCGCGGGAAACGGTCAGGATCGTGCCCTCTTTCGGTTTCATAACGGCTTTGTATGCCGCTTCGCTCCCCTTGGTCAGCGCGGCGGAAAGCAACTCTGCGTCGACAAACTCCGCCCCTTTAAACGCGCGGGAAAAACCACGGAATAATTGCGAAAGGATTACGCCGGAGTTGCCGCGCGCCCCTTTGAGCGCGCCCATACTCAGCGCGTCCGCAACCTGCGTGACGTTTGCATTTTCCGGCAGCGCGCGGATTTCATGCACCGCGCTCTGCATCGTCATGGACATGTTGGTGCCTGTATCCCCATCAGGAACAGGAAACACATTCAACGCGTCGATCGACGCCTTGTTCTTCTCAAGCAGCGCAGCGCCTGCGATAATCATATCGCGCAGCTGAGCGCCGCCGATCTTCATGTTTTTATCCAATTTACCCTCCGAATGTTCGGATCCCAGGAGCCGAACTGCGTTATACGCGAATGTTTTCGACGTGGACGTTCACGGAGCGAACCGTAACCCCCGCCATCTCTTCCACCCGGTATTTCACGTTGCTCTTGGCGTTTTGCGCAACAGCAGGCAAGGATACGCCGTATTCAAGCGTGACATACAGATCGATGTCGATCACATCGGGCGAAACGATCGTAACCTTGACGCCGCGGCGCATGTTATCTTTTCCAAACAGTTCGACGAACGGATCGGACGCTTTCTTTGCGTTCATACCAACGATGCCGTAGTTCTCTACGGCCGCATAACCCGCAATCGTAGCAATTAAATCATCCGCAATCGTAATTTTCCCCAGTGCCGTAGACATTTCCGCTGCCATAAGTTACGCCTCCTTTTTCGATACTTCTATTTTATACCATGCGGTTTTGACCCGCAACCGCGTAACCAGTCTCGCGCGGGCCGCCGCAAGGCGTTGTTGTTACCGGGATGTGAACATCCCATGGCGCCGCGACTATTCTTCTTCCTCTTCCGGTAAAATTCCGTTATGGAATACTTCCTGCACGTCGTCGTTTTCGTCCAGCCGCTCTAAAAAGCGTTCGACCTTCTCCACCATTTCCGGATCGTTCACGTCAACGGTGTTCTGCGGGATCATGCGAATCTCGGCGGAGATAAACTCAAAGCCCATCCCTTCGAGCGCTTCGCGCACCGCGGAGAATTCATTCGGATCGGTGTAGACTTCAAACGCATCGTCCTGCGCTACGAAATCGGCCGCTCCAGCTTCCAGCGCCTGCATCATGACCTCGTCCTCATTCATCAGCGCCGTGCGTTCAATAACGATCAGGCCCTTTTTGTCGAACATCCAGCCGACGCAACCGCTGTTGCCGAGATTTCCGCCGCTCTTATCAAAGATATGGCGCATTTCAGCGGCGGTCCGGTTCCGGTTGTCCGTTACGACCTCAACAATGATCGCCATGTTTCCCGGCCCGTAGCCTTCGTAAACAATCTCTTCGTAGTTCACCGAAGCACCTTCGCCGGCCGCTTTTTTAATCGACCGGGAGATATTGTCGTTCGGCATGTTGTTGGCTTTGGCTTTGGCAATTACATCGCGAAGCTTATTGTTATTGATCGGATCGGGCCCGCCTTCCTTTACCGCAATGGCGATCTCCCTGCCGATCTTCGTAAAGATCTTACCTCGCTGGGCATCCGTCTTTTCCTTCTTATTCTTGATGTTCGCCCACTTGGAATGTCCTGACATAAATCCTCCTAGAATCCCTCTTCTGCTTTTATTGATATGCGGCAATTTTGCACCGCTTTATTCTTGCTTTACATTGCTCTTGATTTCTGCATATTTACTCGCGATCGCCTGTAAATCGGACCATACATCCGGTTTTTTCGATTCATCCCGTAACAGGGCGGCCGGATGATAGGTAGGCATAAACCATGTTCCGCCTTTCTCCAGCCATGTTCCCCGAACGCGCGTTATGCGGGCCTCGCGGTCATACACATACCGTGTCGCGGTAGCGCCCAAACACACGACGATCTTCGGCCGAATCAGGCAATACTGCATGCGCAGAAGTGGAAGACACGCGTGCGCTTCCTCTTCCAGGGGCGTGCGATTCCCTGGCGGGCGACATTTGACAACGTTGGTAATATACAGTTCTTCGCGCCTCATGTCAATTGCTGAAAACATTTTATCCAGCAATTGCCCGGCTTTTCCAACAAAAGGACGTCCCTGCGCATCTTCGTCCGCTCCCGGTCCTTCGCCGATCAGCATGATTTCCGCATTGCGATTGCCTTCGCCGAGAACGATACTATGGCGCATGCGGCACAGCTCGCATCGCCGACAGTTTTGAATCATTTCTTCAATCTGTTCCCAGGAAGGCAGCTCCCTGGATGGTTCCTTGCTCCGGTCCATCGCTACGCCCGATTATTCTATCTTTTCCGCAGCGTCTTCGTCCAGCATGAAGATCGCATTGGAGTGCAGTTGCAAATAACTCGCCGGCATGGAAGGTGTAACCGCTCCGCCGATTACAAGCGGCGCAATCTGGGACAACTCGTAACCCGAGAGCACGGCAATCACGCGCCTGGCTCCCATGATCGTCGAGATTCCTACCGTAACAACACGTCCTTCTTCCGTCCGTTCCACATGGGTAACGGGTGCAAGCTCTGTGCCGGGCATGTTGCAAACGATGCGCCCATCCTTGCCAACCGCGCAGACTATGGTGTCCAGACCGCCGATATCGAGAATCGTATTCTCGTAGTCGTTACACAAAACACTCCAGTCGCGCGCTTCCGCCGTCGGGGAATAGATGTTTTCCGGCTGGATGTTTACGCGATCATACAGCATGGATCGCATGCGCGATTCATCCGTAACATCCACATCCGCGCGCACATGCTCAAAAAGATTGAATGCGCGGATGCTTGTCCAGTCCAGCAACCCGTCGCTCGTCATACCCGCTACCTTTCGGTATGCCGCTGAAAGCTGCGCGCTGCAATCCAGCCCAAGCGCGCTCGTCGGTTTCTCGATGATGCAGCCCGCAAGCAGCGTTGCAACCGCCTGGCTTAACGTGTCGCTGTCCCGGTAGACCAATACGCTCATTCGAGCTCACCCATTGCTTCTACCGTGTTGACAAACAGCAGGATATCGTTATAAACGTCCTTACGATTGATTTCATTGAGCATCTCGTGGCGCCCGTCCTCATATAACTTGAGCTCGGCAGCATGCCCGGTCTTCTTCAGCCAACCGTATACCTGCTTCACGCCCTTGCCTGCACCGCCTACCGGGTCCTTCGCGCCGGAAATCATCAGAATCGGGCGTTTGGGTACGCGGGCAGCCCATTTCTCGTTCGAGATTTCCGTTAAGCCGGTGAATAAATCATACATGGCGTACGCGGTAAAAGGATAACCGCAGTTCTCGTCCGCAACATACTGGTCCACCTTCGCCTCGTCACGCGAGAGCCAATCGTTGACCGTACGGTTCGGTTGAAACGCCTTATTATAGGAACCGAAGCTCATGCGAAAGAGCGTGATGCTCGGCTCTTTGCCGCCTGTCTTTTTTATTTCGCGTTTTGCAATCAGTTTGGCAATTCCAAGCACGGGGTTACTTCCAGCCGTACCGGAAAAAATGAACGCATCAAAATCCTGTCCATCGCGCCCGGCATAGGTACGCGCAAGGAATGAACCCATCGAGTGGCCTAACAGAATAAACGGAATACCGGG
Source organism: Eubacteriales bacterium (assembly GCA_034933205.1). Classification (GTDB taxonomy): domain Bacteria; phylum Bacillota; class Clostridia; order Christensenellales; family CAG-138; genus UBA7703. Next base: position 7,575 of record JAYFNY010000041.1, on the reverse strand, counting down.
ATAATCGTTTTTAACCTGATCACGCAACGTTCGCATATCCTGAACAATCGCATCCCAACCGTTTTTCTCGCCAAAATAGCCCTTCGGCATACCTGGAGCAATGCTCTTGCCGTGGCTCGCAATATCGTTGCCATATACGAGAACGCCGTTTTCTGCTAAAAACGACGCAAATTCGTCGTAGCGGTCAATATGCTCCGCCATTCCATGGGTAATCTGCAGAGCCGCGTGCGGGTCCTCGGGAATCCACATGCGATATCGAATGTCGCATAATCCGGTTGCGGAGGGAAATTTTTTCTCGCGCTGTGTGAATTTCATACTCCATACCTCCCCGATAATAATAAAAAAGTATACCACCATGCGGTGGAATACTCAAGATTGGAGGTGATTTTTGAATTGTCTTCTTAACTTTCAGCGAATCCGTATTTCCCGATACTGCCCGAACAGCTCCGCTTCCGCGTCGTCGTGCGTGATGACAAGGATCGGCAGGCGTTCGTTTATCAGCGCTTCCGAAACAATGCGCTTGTTTGCATCGTCCAAACCTGTAAACGGCTCGTCGAGAAACAGCATATCGCCGCCGTAAGCAAGCGCGCGCGCAATGGCAACGCGCCGTTTCATGCCGCCGGAGAGTTCACCCGGCCGCTGCGACAAACTATCGCCAAGTCCCAGCCGAACAAGCGCGCCGGCAGCGCGATCGACAGTTGAAACGAGAGCTACGTTCGCAAGCGCGGTCGCCCAGGGCAGCAACCGATCCTCCTGAAACACGACCGCCGGCTTTCTTCCTCGCATGCCGAGAATATCTCCGCTGTCCGGTGTTTCCAGCCCAAGCAGCAATCGAAACAGCGTCGATTTCCCTGCACCGGAGGCGCCTCGCAGCACGGTTACACCGGCGAATGGGATCTCGGCGGACAGGTTATGAAACACGACATGCTCGCCAAACGATTTTGAAATGTTCTTTACGGCGATTCGGTCAGGCGTCATGGCGTATCCTCCTCAAAGCATGCACCAGGATCCATTCCAGCAGCATGGAAAGCGCAATCACAAGCAACGTCCATGCAAACAGATCGACCGTCTCAATCCGCAGTTTGGACTCGTAGAGCCGGTATCCAATGGATACCTTCGGCAGCGCAATAATCTCGGCCGCAACTCCGCTTTTCCAGGCAAACCCGAGCGAAGTGGTACATGCCGCAAGAAATTGCGGCAAGACGGACGGGAGATAGATTTTTCGCACAATTTTCCATTTTGAAAATTCATAAACTCGCCCCATCTCCACCAAACCTTTATCCGTCTGTAAAATTGCTTCCGCCGTGTTCGCCCATACGATCGGCAGAACCATCAGAAAACTAATAAATAAAGGCACCAAATCCGACGCAAGCCATAACAGCGCGAGAAGAATGAACGACGTGACCGGCGTCGCCTTGACCACGGAACGCAGCGGGGAAAGCAGTTCATCCGCGAAGCGGGAACGCGCCGTAAGTATGGCAAACAAAACGCCGGTTATAACGCCCAAAACGTACCCGCTCATGATCCGCAGCAGGCTGAGTCCGGCCGCCATCCAGCTTTCCGCTTGCATCAGCAGAACCGCCAGACGCGATACGGTAGAATAAGGCGAGGGAAGCAGGAGTTCCTTTCCAACAAGGAGACTCGCCGCTTCCCATATCACTAGGTATATCAGCGCGATCAGCGCTTTTTTTGGCCAGTTCTTTTTACTCGGCATACAGGTCGTCGCCGGGCAGCTTACCGCCGACGGACGCCGGATTCGCCGCATACAGTACGTTTAATACCGCCTGTGCCGCGCTCTTCATTTCGTCGCCGGTAACGCTTACAATATTGCTGCGCGGAATTGCCTGTGCTGCAATCTCTTCGGAACCAACGATACCGGCGGCGGCAACGACGCTCGCCGCATCGGAGGACGTATTCACCTGCTCCACCGATTTCGCATAATCGGTTAAGAACGCCTTGATCTGATCCGGATGTTCGTTATAGAACGTACGGCTTGCAATATAAACACCCATGACAAGCTTCGTACCGGAAGCTTCCTGCCATGCCTCGTTCAAATCGAGCGCAACGCGCACATTCGGATTCTTCACGGTAACGGAAGAAACAAACGGCTCCGGCAACAGAGCAATCTCCGCTTCGCCGGACGCCACCATGGCCGCCAGCGCCGTATGCTCGCCAACGTATTCCACCTTGACCTGATCGGTTAGCCCGTTCTGCGCAAGAAGGTAGTCCAGAACAAACTGCGGCGTCGCGCCTTCGCCGCTTGCATAAATCGTTTTGCCCGCCAGATCCGCAATCGAATGAATCGTGTCGCCGTTTTCCAGAAGATAGAGCACCCCAAGCGTGTCCAGATTCAGCAGCACGACGTTTCCTTCCGTCTTGTTATAAAGCGTTGCGGCAAGATTGATCGGGACCGCGGCGATGTCGATTTCACCGTTGACAAATTTGCCGACAACGACATCCGGCGCGTCCTGCAACTCGACGTTATAGTTTTTCGTATCCTGCATCAGGTAACTGATCCCCATGCCAGTCGGGCCTTTCAGAGCAGCGATACTGACCGGTTCCGCAGGCGTTTTTGCACACCCGACAAACAGCAGCATCACTGCGATCGTTAGTATTGCGAGTAGTTTCTTCATGTGTTTTCTCCTTTCGGCAGGCGGAATGTCCGCCCGTTCCGCTCAATTTTCCCTTCGGAAACCAGTTTGTCCATCGCGCGGTAAAGCGTGCTGCGGCTGACGCAAAGCGCGTCCGCCAGCGAGCTGACGCTCCATTCGGATTCGTAGGACCCGTTTTTTGCGCGGGACAGAATATGATTCAGCACGCGTTCCTCTACGTTTTGCGGAAGAAAACCATCCAGCCTTCTGCTCAAAAACCGGATGCGCGCCGTTAGATAACGCAAATAGTTCTCCGTAATGCGAAAATCCTTCTGCATCATCTCAATTAACACCTGTTCCGGTATCAGAAGGATCCAAGTACTTTCTTCCGCGGAAACACGCGCAACATAATCCGGCTCGCAATGAAACAGCGACGCCGCACCAAACAGATCGGTCCGGTGCAGGATGCTCATCGGCATCTTTCCGCCGTCGCCTTCCTTTGTGACCGCGCAGCTGCCAAACAGGATAATTGCCAGCGCGCGCTCATTGCGGTTTCGATCGAAGATCACCTGATCCTTTTCGAAATGCTCCACTCTCACGCCGCATATGGCAAGAAGCGGTTCAATCTCTTCTACTGGTATCCCTGCAAAGAGAAACGTGTCCGACACGGTCTCGGCATATGCGGTTGGATGAAGCGAACGACTCACTATAATCCTCTTTTCTGTGTCATATGATACATTATATTCAATATTGTACATTTGTCAATGGTCTTGGCCCGCAAATTCATAGACGCCACAAAACAACTTTCCCCTCCTGGAAAGCTTCCGTTCAGATCAATTTGTCAATTTGAACCCTCTGTGCTATCATACAAAGAAAGCAACGCTTGACCGAGCACCGTTGTTTACTTTCCGGATAAGGAGCCGCCACGATGAAACTGATCTCTTGGAATGTCAACGGACTGCGCGCCTGTATTACAAAAGGTTTTTTCGACTTTCTGGCCGAATCCCAGCCGGATATTCTCGCTCTGCAGGAAACCAAAATGCAGCCGGAACAATTTGATGGCAGCGTGGATGGTTATACCGTCTACTGGAACAGCGCGGAGAAGAAAGGATATTCCGGCACTGCCGTTTTCGTAAAAAACCAGCCGCTCAGCATTACCTACGGCATCGGGATCCCCGAACACGATACGGAAGGCCGCGTGATTACACTCGAATATCCGAATTTCTACTTCATCACCGTATATACCCCGAATTCACAGGACGGTCTTCGCCGTCTGGATTATCGCATGACCTGGGAAGATGCATTTCTTGCCTACCTTCAGGCGCTTGACGCGAAAAAGCCCGTCATCGTCTGCGGCGACCTGAATGTCGCACACCAGGAAATCGATCTGAAAAACCCGAAAACAAACCGCACAAACGCAGGTTTTACAGAGGAAGAACGCGCGTGCATGACGCGTTTGCTGGAAAACGGGTTTGTCGATACCTTCCGCTACTTTTATCCCGACCGGGAGGGCGCATACAGCTGGTGGAGTTATATCGGCGGAGCCCGCTCCCGTAACGCAGGCTGGCGCATCGACTATTTTATCGTTTCGAAGCGGTTGATCGGCAGCGTTAAGGACAGCGCGATACTCAGCGACGTACTCGGCAGCGACCATTGCCCCGTAATGATCGAAACAGAAACGATTTGAAGTTGAATCGCGATATTTTTAAATTTCTATTGATACCGGAGAATATATGATCATACTTGCTTCTTCCTCCCCTCGCCGCAAGGAACTGCTGTCCATGATCGGACTTGACTATATTGTGGAAACGTCCGGTGAAGACGAGATTCAGCCGTATGGCCTGGCACCCGCGGATTACGTGAAAACGCTCGCTCTGCAGAAAGCACAGCCGGTTGCCAGCTTGCATCCCGAAGACTGCGTGATCGGAGCGGATACCATCGTTTACCTGGAAGGCGATATTCTCGGTAAGCCGCATACGCCGGATGTCGCGAAAACCTTCTTATCCCGAATGCAGGGGAAAACGCATGTGGTTTACACGGGCGTCGCCGTTCTCAAAAACGGCCGGGCCGACGTTCGTCACTGTGAAACGAAAGTAACCTTCGCCCCCATGTCCACGCGTGAAATCGACGCATACGTCGCAACCGGAGAACCACTCGACAAAGCGGGCGCATATGGCGTGCAAGGGCCCGGCGGTGTTTTTGTGGAACGGGTGGACGGCAATTATTTCAATGTCATCGGCCTTCCGCTGCCGTTACTCTACCGAATGCTGATCGATGCGGGCGAACTGGAATCCGATTGATTCCCGGCAAGATAACCGATTCCCCGCTGCGCTATGCGTTAATCGAAGAATCGTTTGCGTCGCTTTGCTTTCGTTTCATTCGTCCATGGAATAGATTGAATGATTTCCTAAAAGCAGGAAAAGGTTCCCTTGCGCTCGCCCCTTTTGACATTGATGGTTTACTCGCATGAATTCTATTATCGAAGAAAAACTTAAGCTGCTCCCGTCTTCGCCCGGCGTTTATAAAATGTTTAACGCAGCGGGCGAAGTGATTTATGTCGGAAAAGCGATTTCGCTGAAAAACCGCGTTCGTCAGTATTTTCAGTCGTCCAAAAATCACCCGCCGAAAGTGACCGCCATGGTGCGGCAAATTGCGGATTTTGAATACATTCGCGTCGCTAACGAGACCGAAGCGTTCTCTCTCGAATCCAACCTGATCAAGGAATTCAAGCCAAAATACAACATTCTGCTCAAGGATGACAAACACTTTCCTTATATTCGCGTGGACCTCAGGCAGGACTTCCCGCGGCTTGAGGTCGTACGTCGCGTCAAGAAGGACGGAGCGAAATACCTTGGGCCATTTCTTTCCGGTCTTCTCCTCCGGGATGGTCTTGCGCTCGTTCGGGAGCAGTACCCCATCCGCCAGTGTAAAAAAGACATTTCTCGCATGATCGCGCGGCGCGAGCGTCCTTGCCTGATGTATCACATTGGGAAATGCTGTGCGCCCTGCTCGGGCGAAATCACGCGGGAAGAGTATCATAAACTACTGGACGAGGTTCTCTCCTTCTTAAGCGGCAATACGTCGGAGATTCTTCGTTCACTGAACGAGCAGATGGATACCGCTGCCGAATCAATGGACTTTGAGCGCGCGGCAATCCTTCGTGACCGTATCCGCGCCATTGAGAGCCTCAACGAGAAACAGGCGGTCATCGCCACGACAAATACCATGCTGGACGTGTTCGCTCTCGGTCGTCTTGAGACGAACGCGCTTGTTTTTGCACTTTTCGTGCGTAACGGCAAGGTGATTGGTACGGAAAAATTCCGGATGGATGCGGATATCGAGGAATCCGACGCGGATATCCTCTCCGCGTTTCTCTCCCAGTATTATGCGGAATCCGCCACTTTCGTACCGGAAGTCCTTCTCTATCAGGATGCCTCGGATATGGAGGCAATCTCCGAATGGCTTGGCGGTCTCGCCAAACGCAAAGTCGAGGTTCACAGGCCGCAGCGCGGTGAAAAGCGCCGCCTGACCGAGATGGCATACCGAAATTGCCTGGATGTTCTCGAAAAGGACGCTTCGCTGCAAAAACGCGCCTGGGAACGCGGAGAAGGCGCGCTGACGCAGCTAAGCGCAATCCTCGGTTTGGAAACGGTGCCGTCGCGCATCGAATGTTTCGATAACTCGCATATTCAAGGCCGCGACACCGTCTCTTCTATGGTTGTTTTTACCGATGGTCAGCCGGATAAAAGTGCGTATCGTCGTTTTCGCATTCGCGCCGAGGCAAATGGCAACGATTTGATCGCCATGCGCGAGGCGCTGATGCGAAGATTTCAAAAAGCGGAGGAGAATGAAGCCGGCTTTCTCCCCCTGCCCGACTTGCTGGTGATGGATGGCGGGCCGACGCAGCTTCAGGTTGCCCTGGAGGTGCTTGATCATTTTTCGCTGGATTTCATCCCGACCGTGGGGCTTGCCGAACTGAGTGAAACAATCTATATTCCGAATGAAGCGTTACCGATTGCATTGCCGCGCAACTCCGCTCCGCAACACCTGATCGAGCGCCTTCGTGACGAAGCGCACCGCTTCGCCATCAGTTACCACCGCAACGTTCACAATCGCAATGCGCTCTATTCGGTTCTGGATGATGTCCCCGGTGTAGGCGATAAACGAAAACGCAGCCTGTTCGACGCATTTATGACATTGGACGCAATCAAATCCGCCACGATCGATGAACTCAAATCGGTTCCACTCGTCGATTCGCGGACGGCGGAAACCGTCTACCAATACTTTCACAAGCAGGATCAAACCGATACGGACCATACCCCCGCAGAACCAATTACCGAATAGTGCAATCCATTCATTGATCCAAAAAAGTCAAGGGTGCCGTTTTGCGTTTGGCTATGGCTCTTGCTCCGCTTCACAGAACGTCCGGATCCATATCGCTGCATCGCTTCCACCCGTAAAACGGGTGGTTCGCACTAGGGCTATAAGCCCAGGGTGCCGACGCGCGCCTAAAGACGCGGCTTTCACTTAGGTTCAAGCTACTATGTCTCATCTTACTTTACGCCCCTCAAGGGGCGTTTTTACGTGGGAACGGGTCTTCGTACTCTTTCACACTTAACTTGTCCATTGCTATGTCGTCCCGTTCTTGATCTTGTATGTACTTTCTTATGGTGGCTTCGTTTAACCCTACTGTTGACACATAGAATCCCTCTGCCCAGAAGTGCCGATTCCCGAATTTATATTTCAGGTTCGCATGTTTGTCAAATATCATGAGCGCACTTTTCCCTTTTAGGTATCCCATGAAACTTGAGACCGCCAGTTTGGGTGGGATGCTCAATAGCAGGTGTATGTGGTCCGGCATCATATGTCCTTCCAGTATCTCTACTCCTTTATACCTGCATAGCTGCTTCAGTATGTCCCGTATGCTCTCTCTTAATTGATTATAGATGATTTTTCGTCTATACTTTGGAGTGAACACAATGTG
>JAYFNY010000040.1:0-9990 GCA_034933205.1 Eubacteriales bacterium | reverse complement strand
CGCATTGCAAAAGCGCTTCCGGTCTCCATTGCGGGGGTTGGCGGGATCGGCTGCTGGCAGGACGCCGCCGAGTTTTTGCTTCTCGGCGCACAAAACGTTCAGGTTTGCACCGCGATTTCGAAATACGGCTTTCGCATGGTGCGCGCGATGGAGAATGGTTTGCAGGATTACCTCCTGCGAAAAGGGTATTCGCGCCTGGAGGATATGGTTGGCGGATCGCTTCCGTACCTTACCGAATATTCCAAACTGAACGTCGAAAAACGGGTGGTGTGCAGAATAGACGAGTCGGTTTGCCAGCGCTGCGGATGCTGCGTGACCGCCTGTCAGGACGCCGGATATGGCGCTCTTACGCAGGCCGCGAGGGAATATCCTGCGCTAAACGCCGCCTTGTGCAGAGGATGTGGAGTTTGTCGCTCCGTCTGCCCGAAGGAATGTATCGACTTCGAGTAATCGGCTTTCACGAATCACGATGGGAGGGTCGTTCGGTGTACGGTGTGGTCAATAACGCGGTTCCCAGGCTGGATGCCTGGGAAAAGGTAACCGGCAAAGCGAAATACGGCGCAGATCTTTCCTTTGAAGGAATGCTCTATGCAAAAGGCGTCTACGCCGAATACCCGCATGCGAAAATCCTGCGCGTCCATACGGAGGAAGCGCAGCAAACGCAGGGCGTCGAGGCGGTAATCACGGCGAAAGACATTCCGGGCTTGAAGGTGATCGGCGAGGTTATGCTGGATCAGTATATTCTTGCAGAGGATAAGTCGCGTTTCTTTGGCGACGTGATAGCCTGCGTAGCGGCGGAGACACCGGAAATTGCCGAAAGTGCCGCGAGAAAGGTAAGGGCCGATTATGAGCCGCTTCCGGGATTGTTCGACCCGGAGGAAGCGGAAGGCAGCGAGACAATCGTTACAAACGATTATCCGCATAATCTTGTCGCAACGAGCCGTACCTGCAAAGGTTCCGTGGAGAAAGGATTCGCGGATTCGGACGTAATTCTGGATACAAACTACTCCACGCAGTTTGTGGAACATGCTTACATCGAAACGGAAGCGATCGTCGCGGTGCCCGGGTATGAAGGAAAGGCGCTGACGATCTTCGGTTCGCTTCAAAATCCCTACATGGTGCGGGTTTCCGTTTGCCGGTCGCTGCTTCTTTCCATGGCGAAGGTGGACGTTATTCAGAGCACGCTTGGCGGCACGTTCGGCGGAAAGCTGGAGAGCGTGGAACCGCTGGCGGTCCGCGCGGGACTGATTGCGCTGAAAACGGGAAGACCGGTCAAGTACGTTCTCTCGCGGGAAGAATCCATCCGAGAATCCTACAAGCGTCATCCGTTCCGCTTTCATATCCGGCTGGGGGCCAAAAAGGACGGAACCCTGCAGGCACTGCAGACCGAGGCAACGGCGGACAGCGGAGCATATGCGAACTGGGCCTGCGGCATCATCGGAAAGGCGGCGCATCTCGGGCCGGGCCCGTATCGCAACCCGAACGTTCTCTACAACTCGAAAGCGATTGCCACGAACAACATCCATACGGGTTCCATGCGTGGGTTTGGTACGCCGCAGGCGATTTTTGCCATGGAGAACGCAATGGACGAACTCGCGGAAAAGCTGGGAATGTCTCCTCTGGAACTTCGCAGGAAGAATGCGCTGCGCACCGGCGATGTTTCAGGAACGGGACAGCTTTTGAACAAGCACCGGGTAACGGTGCTGGAAACGCTGAACAACGTTGCGCAAGCGCTTGGGTATGAAGAAAAATATGAGCGTTATAACCGCGAAAATACAGGGATGATCCGGCATGGCGTTGGGATTGCGTGCAGTATGCGCGGTGTGAGCATCGGCGCCGAAGGTTTGGACGTGTCCCGCGTTTATATTGAGGTCGAAGAGGATGCCAGTGTTCTCGTGTCCTGCGGATACACCGAACAGGGGCAGGGATTGCGGACCGCGCTTGCGCAGATTACGGCCGAGGCGCTGGGGTGCGGTCTGGAGCGAATTACCATGAATGTTGCGGATTCCAGCCGCGCGCCTTCTTCCGGCGCCGCCATCGCCTCCCGCGGGACCTTCACGGGCGGCCACGCGATTCTGGACGCGGTAAAGAAAATTCACGCTACGCTCAAACAGCCGCTGTGCAGCGAATTTGGCGTGAAAGAGGATGAAATCCGTTTTGAAGCGGACAGCGTCGTTCTGCCGGGCCGGACGATGCGCTTTACCGAAGCGGTTTCCAAGTGTTACGGGGTTGGGCTGACGCCTGCGGCAAACGGAACATTTGTGAACTTTCCGCTGGCCTGGGACGATGAAAAATGCTGCGGCGAAGCATTCGTTTCCTATACCTATTCCTGTCAGGGCGCGGACGTTGAAGTGGACCTCGCCAGTGGGAAAGTCAGGGTGCTGAAAATGGTCGGCTCGCACGACGCCGGGCGCGTAATCAATCAGACGCTCGCCTGCGGACAGGTGTTCGGCGGTCTCGTAATGGGGGCGGGAATGGCGCTTATGGAAGACCTGGATTCCCGAAAGGGGGTCTGCAGGAATTTGAATTTTGACAACTATATCATTCCCGGAACGATGGACGTCGGAGAGAATGAAGTTATCATGGTAGACAATCCGGATCCGGTCGGCCCGTTTGGAGCAAAATCTCTTGGGGAACCTGCCACGGAACCCGGCGCGGCCGCGGTCAGCTGCGCGGTCAACCACGCGCTGCGCGGAATTGGAAGGCTGCACGATCTGCCGTTTTCGCTGGAGAACGTCTTCTTCTGCGGGAAGGGGGAAAAGTAGGATGCATTTTCAAGGTCTGCTTCGCCCCAAGACAGCGCTGGACGCGGTGGCTCTGCATCTGGAGTATGGCGACCGGGCGATGTATGTCGCCGGCGCGACGGATATCCTTGTGGCGGCACGCGAAAAGGAACTGCTTTCCGAGCGGGTTTTGATCGATCTGAGCGGGATTGACAGTCTGCGATATATCCGGCAGGGAAAGGAACGCATTCATGTCGGCTCCCTTTGCACACATGCGGACCTTGCTTCTTCGGAAGTGATTCGGCGCTGCGCCGGCGTACTGGCAAAGGGCTGCCTTTTTGTAGGGTCTCCGCAGATCCGGAATCTGGGGACAATCGGCGGTAACATCGGGAACGCCTCCCCCGCGGCGGATACCTTCGGCCCGCTTGCGATGCTTCGGGCGTCGGTCACTTTGCTCGGCGGAAACGGCGAGAGAACCCTTCCGCTCGATCAGGTGATCCAGGGACCATACCGCACCGCTCTGACGAAGGAAGAACTGATTACGGATGTTTCCTTCGACAATCTCGAGGAGTACCGTCAGGATTTTACCAAGCTCGGAAGACGGGAATCGCTGGCAATTTCGCGTTTAACGGTTTCCGCTGCGGTCCGATTCGGCGCAGATGGCAGGATCGGCGACCTGCGGGTCGCGCTTGGCGCTGCGTTTCCAAAACCGCTGCTGTTTGAAGATGTGGATGCTCTCGCAATCGGGGAAGCGCCGTCTGCAAATGTTGCGCGCGAAGTTGCGGTGGCTCTGTCGGACAAGCTTCCGGAAATAGCCGGCATTCGAGCGTCGACACGGTATAAACAGCCGGTTGGCAGAAATCTGGCGCAGCGTCTGCTGGAAAAGCTGCTGGAGGTTTCAGAAGAATGAGCAGTAACAAGCGTGAGATCCAATTTGTTCTGAATGGAAATGACAGAGCGGTTTTCTGCGACCCGACACAGCGTTTGCTGGATATCATTCGGGACGATTTGCGGCTGACCGGAACAAAGGAAGGCTGCGGAATCGGCGAATGCGGCGCGTGCACGGTTGTGCTGAACGACAGGGCGGTGACTTCGTGTCTGGTGTTTGCCGGTCAGGCGGACGGCGGACGGATTCTGACGGTGGAAGGACTTGCTGATCTGGAGTCAGGACGCGTTCTGCAGGAATGTTTTGTTGAAAAAGGCGCGGTTCAGTGCGGATTCTGCACGCCGGGTATGCTCATGAGCGCATATGCGCTGCTGCTTCGGAATCCGAATCCGACGCGTGATGAAATCAGGCTTGCGCTTTCCGGGAATCTTTGTCGCTGCACCGGCTATCTGCCGATTCTCGACGCAGTGGAAGAAGCGGCGAGCCGTATTGCCGGCAAAGGCCGGACAGACGCTGAAAAAACGAAATAGTGTTACCAATGCGGAAGGAGCATATTCGAATGTCAGAGATCATTCCAGCCATCGAATTCAAAGGGATCACAAAACGGTTTGGCGGCTTCACGGCCAACGACCATATCGATCTAAAGATATATCCCGGAGAGGTACACGCGTTGCTGGGCGAAAATGGTGCGGGAAAAACGACGCTGATGAACATTCTGTATGGCCTGTACAAGGCGGACGAGGGACAGATCTTTATGAACGGGAAACCGCTCCAGATTCATTCCCCGCAGGACGCGATCCGCGCCGGTATCGGCATGGTACATCAGCATTACATGCTTGTGGATATTTATTCGGCGGCGGAGAATGTGTTTCTTCTCGGGAATGATCCCTGGTACAGGTGTAATCGCGGAAAAAAGATCGAAAATGAACTACAGAAGGTTGCCGAAGAATACGGGCTTGAAGTGGATGTGCATTCCCCCGTGGAAAAGCTCTCAATCTCGACGCAGCAAAGGGTTGAGATCCTGAAACTGCTCTATATTGGCGCGGAGGTACTGGTTCTGGACGAACCGACATCCTTCTCCACGCCGCAGGAAGTGGAATCGCTGTTCGAGACGATCGAAAAGCTGATTAAACACGGAAAAAGCGTTATTTTCATCAGCCACAAGCTGGAAGAGGTTCTGCGTATCAGCAATCGCATTACCGTGCTGAGTCTCGGAAAGGTCTGTGGACAAATGCAGACGTGCGACGCGGACAAGCAGAAGATTGTGGAAATGATGATTGGTGAAAACATTGCGCCGCCGTCGTTCGAACACGAGGCTTTCGCGGCAGGACGGGAAGAACTGATGCGCGTTGAGAATCTCTTTGCACGGGACGATCGAAACGCGAAAAGTCTGAACGGCGTGTCGTTTACACTCAACCGTGGGGAAATCATCGGGATTGCTGCGCTGGAAGGAAACGGACAGAACGAACTTGCCGAGGTGATTTCCGGATTGAGGAAAGCGGAGCAGGGGGAAGTCCTTGTAAACGGGAAAAAGATGGATACTTCGAGCGCCGTGGATTTTATTCATGAAAACGTCGCGTGTGTCCCGGCGGACCGCCTGGAAGTAGGCACCGTGAAGGACGACCCCCTGTTTCAGAACTGGATTCTGCGCGAGGAACGTCCGCCCATGAAGGGGAAAATTCTGGACTATAAAAAGATCTGCTGTGAAACGGAGGAGGCGCTGGAGGAATACGACGTTCGCAGTACCGGCCTGAAAGCGAGAGCGGGCAATCTTTCCGGCGGGAACATGCAGAAGTTCATTCTGGCACGCGAACTGCATAAAAAGCCTGAGATTCTGATTTGTTCCTTCCCAACGCGCGGTCTGGATATCAAGGCGACCTGGTTTATTCGCGAGATGATACAGAAAAGCCGGGACAAAGGGATGGGAGTCGTGCTCTTTTCCGGTGAAATGGAGGAACTCTTCTCCTTGTCCGATCGGATTCTGGTGATGCATAAAGGCAAATTGGTTGGCGAATTGAGACCAAAGGAATACAACGCGTTTGAAATTGGCCGGCTGATGATGGGGGTGAATGTATGAACCGAGCAAAAGGACAGCTCCGGCTGGATACTGCAGAATTTGCGAAAACATCCCGTTCAATGCTGATGATTCTGCTGTCTGTCGTCGCGGCGCTGCTGATCGGAACAGTTTTTGTTACGTTTGTGGGTGTAAGCCCTCTGAAAGCGTATTATTACCTGCTGATCAAACCTTACTCGACCAGCCTTGGAATCGGTGAAGTCATTACGAAAATGATTCCGTTGACGATTGTCGGCGTGGGAGTAGCGTTTGCCGCGATGGGCGGCTGCAACAACCTCGGCGGAGAAGGGCAGATGTACGTCGGCACGCTGGGCGCAATTCTTCTTGCGACCTCGCCTTTCGGCAAGGCGCTGGGTGTCTGGGCGATTCCGGCTGGCATGCTCTGCGGAGCCGCGTTCGGAGCAGTGTGGGGCGGGTTCGCCGGATACATGAAAGCCTACTACGGTTCCAACGAACTGATCGTGACGCTGATGCTGAACTATGTTGCGCTCCAGCTGATTGCATACCTCGTACATGGCCCGATTATGGAATACGGCGGGGTTAACCCGCAGTCGGCGGCGATTCAGGACAGCATGAAACTTCCGAAACTCTGGGTGGGCACACGGGCGCATGCCGGCATTGCGATTGCCGCTGCCTGCGTGATTATTTACTGGCTGGTTCGAAAGTATACCCGCTTCGGATACAATCTGCGCATCGTTGGCAAAAGCCCAAGAGCGGCCGAGTATGCCGGTTGTAACATCCGGTTCTATCGTTTCGTTTCCATGATCCTGGCGGGCGGGTTTGCCGGGCTGGCCGGATCGGTTGAAATCTTTGGCGTGCAGTATCGCCTGATTGAAGGAATCTGTACGGGGATGGGCATCACAGGAATGGTCGTAGCGCTGATCGGCTGTCTTAATCCAATGGGAATCGTCGCCGCGTCCGTTATGCTCGCGGGACTGAGCGCCGGCGCGGAGAAGATGCAGGTTGCGTCAAGCGTGCCTGTCACGCTTGTTGATATTCTTCAGGGGCTGATCGTCCTGCTGATCCTGATCAGTTTCAGCTTTAATCAGTATGGAAAATTCAAACCAATCGGCAGAAAAAGAGTAAAGGAGGACAACTGAGATGGTGGACTTTATTACCGCGGTGCTGTCTTCCACGATCCGACAGGGCGTGCCGATCCTGTTTCCGGCAATGGCGGAAACCGTAGCGGAACGCGCGGGAGTCATGAACATCGGCCTTGAAGGGAATATGGTAATCGGCGCGTTCGTAACGATGTATGTCTATCAGATTACGCAGTCGCTGCTACTCGCCATCGTTGCTGGAGCGATTGCCGGCGGAATTTCGGCAATCGTGATCGCCTACATCGGCGTTTCGAGAAATCAGCCGCAGGCTGTGGTCGGGTTCATGTTCAACATCTTTGCTTCCGGGCTGACGGCATATCTCTATCGTGCGCTGTACGCAATGAAGGGGATTCGCCCGAAAGTACCGCTTTTAACAAGCATTGAGATTCCGCTGCTGAGTAAAATTCCGGTTCTCGGGCAATCCCTGTTCTCCATGGACGTTGTTGCATGGATCAGCATTCTGTTTACGCTGGCGGCGGGTTTCATTCTCTATCGCACGAAACTTGGTCTGCAGCTCCGTTCCCTCGGTGAAAACCCGAGAGCGGCGCAGTCCTATGGCATAGACGTGATCGGATATCGCTGGGGGGCCGTTATTTTCACGGGAATCATGGCAGGTCTTGGCGGGGCGTATCTCGTTGTGGGAATCACGGGCAGCTTCAGCGCGGATATTTCCGCCGGACGAGGATTCCTGGCGCTCGCTGTATGCCTGCTTTGCGGCTGGCACCCCGTCTACGCAATGATCGGGGCGTTTGGATACGGAATGATCAACGCGCTGCAGCTTCGTTTGCAGGCCATGAATGTGGACTGTCCCTACCAACTCCTGCTCGCGCTGCCCTATATCGTTGCAATCATGAGCTTGTTACTTGCCGGACGCAACAAGCGCGGTCCGAGGACGGTGGGCGGCATTTTCGAACGGGAAGGACGATAAACGCCCGAAGGAAAGGATGAATCGTATGCCTTATTGCGAGTATTCTTCAAAAACGGCGGCCGAGCTGCAGGAGCTTTCGCGAAACGGGGATACCGTCGCAGTGCTCCCCATAGGGGCTGTCGAGCAGCATGGACCGCACCTGCCGGTTGGAACCGATTATATCTCGGCGCAGGACGCGGCGCTGCTTGCCCTGCAGCGGGTGGAGTCCAAGGCTTGGTTTCTGCTGCTTCCGACCGTATGCTACGCGCTGAGCGTTGAACATATCCACGTGCCGGGGACGATTACGCTTCGTGCGGAAACGCTGATTCATATGCTGACGGATATCGGGGAATCGCTGCTTCGGCTTGGAGTGAAAAAACTCGTACTGGTCAACGGCCATGGCGGAAACGACAGCGCAATCCAGATTGCCGGCAGGACCCTGCGCGGCGAGGGTATGCGGCTTTATATGGTAAACGGCGGCGCCATCCGCAGCGCGCTTGGCGCAAAGGAATACCATATCCACGCCGACCGGATCGAAACCAGCGTCATGATGGCGACGCATCCGGACATGGTCAGAGCGGACGCTATCTCGGAGGACCTCAGCAAATCCATCGACCGGTGGCATTCTTCGGCGGATTGCCGAGGAGACCTTATTTCCTGCTGGTATATCGAGGATATCGCCGTAAATGGAGTTGTTGGCGATCCTGCCCTGGCGAGTCCCGAATTCGGCAGGGATTTCGTGAACGGGCAGGCGGACCGAATCGCCCGGGCGCTCGAACTTGCGGCAGAATGCTGATCCCGGACGATACGATAAACAGACAATGTGTTTTTAAACAGATATAAAGGATTGATCGTTGGATCGTGAAGCGATCAAAGTGCGGGGAAAGACGGCACTTGAAATAAAAAAATGGAGGAAAACCCAATGAAGAAGTTTGTTTCAATTCTACTTTGCATGGCCTTGATTCTTAGCTTTGTCGCATGTCAAGCAGGAACCGGCGAAGCGGCCGCCACAGAGACGGCTGCTGCGACGGAACCGACCGCTGCTGAAGCGACGAGCGAACCCGCTGCGGAAGCGACCGCAGCCGAGACAAGCGACGCGCTGTCCGTAGCGCTGATCTTGCCCGGTGTCATCACGGACGAATCCTGGAACTACACCGCCTATCAGGGACTGATGCAGCTCAAGGACGAGGGTTATAATGTTTCCTACGTAGAGAACACCGATACGTCGAACTGCGAAGCGGTTGCGATGAACTACGTCAGCGAAGGTTATAATCTGGTGATCGCCCATGGTTCGCAATTCGGCGATTCGATGATCCGCGTTGCGGAATCGAACCCGAACAACTACTTCTTTGTATATGGCAAAGCGCCCGTGGACAATTATCCGGCGAACATCGGTTTTGTGGATACCGCGGTATACACGGCCACATACGCTTGCGGTTATCTTGCCGCCAAGATGTCCCAGTCCGGCGTGATCGGTTATATCGGCGGAACGGAATCCGCCGGGCAGCTGAGCATGAAGAACGGCTACACGCAAGGCGCGAAGGCTGCGAATCCGGATATCAGCGTACTGACCATTATGACGGGCAATACGGATGACACCGCGCTGGGCAAAGAGTCCGCGCTGTCCATGATCGACCAGAAGGCGGATGTGATTATGCATGCCGCCGACACGACGGGTCTTGGCGTAATCGAAGCCTGCGTGGAAAAGGGTGTTTATGTAATCGGCTATGGTTCCGATCAGCATGATCTGGCGCCCGACCAGATGCTGACATCGGTTGTCGAGATCGTACCGCCGGTTATCGCGAGCCAGGTTGACCGTATTAAGGACGGAACCTTCGGCGGCGTCTATAAACCGGGTCTGGGTGTCGGCGTTGAACTGGCCGCCCTGTCCGAATTGATTCCCGCGGACGTTGCGAGCGAAGTGAACGGTATTGTGAGCTCCATCCAGGATGGAACGACTGTTGTGCAGGAGTCCTTCGAGAAGTAACGGACATTCCTGCGGTTAACACATGCTTTCTTTTACCCCGCAGTAAGATGAAAAGCAAAAGAGATTGGCCGGGCGGGAGGGTTCCCGCCCGGCTGACCGGGAAAGAAGCGAAACATGGAACAGAGCGGTTCGATGATCATCCGTAATGTACGCGCTTATGCGCCAAAAGACCTGGGCGTTACGGATATTTGGATGGATCAGGGGATCATTCGCGGGATTGGGCGTAATCTTGCATGCAGCCGCTGCGAAGAGATCGACGGCGAAGGGTTGATTGCGATTCCTGGAATCATTGAAACGCACGCCCATATGCTGC
>JAYFNY010000039.1:0-113248 GCA_034933205.1 Eubacteriales bacterium | reverse complement strand
TCCGGGAAGTACTCTTGCAGGCGTTCCCATTCAGCATCCGTGAGTTCATAACGTCGAATTACAGTTCCCATTCCTTGCACCTCTGTATATATATTCGACGTTTCTCTCATTTATCCTTTTGGAAACACTCTCTAGTTTTTTGACGACCGAAAACGCCCGTGTGGACGTTTTTTGTTTGTGTGATGGATCAGGAAAACCGATTCACAATTTCTTTGAACACCCTGCCGCGCTGCTCAAAGTTATCAAACATATCCCAGCTTGCGCAGGCGGGCGAAAGCAGCACCGCGTCGCCCGGGCCGGCCAGCACACGCGCGCAGGAAACCGCGTCCTCAAACGTACCCGTTGCATGACAGTAGCCGAGGAATCCTGTGTCCCGCGCGGTATCAAGAATCTTTTGTTTGGTCGCCCCCAGCACAACGATCGCCTTGAGCGTACTGCCGTGAAAATGCTCGAACAGATCGTGGAAATCGCTGTGTTTATCGTACCCGCCTAAAATCAGCACCGTCGGGCGCGTCATCGCCTGAATCGCCTTGATGGTGGAATCCGGGTTCGTTCCTTTGGAATCGTTGATATAGCGCACCCCTTCGAACTCGCGCACAAACTCAATGCGGTGCTCCACGCCAGGGAACGTTTTCAGCGTTTCGCGCACCGCGTCCGCCGATATTCCCATGCCGAGCGCAAGCAGCGAGCAAAGCATCGCGTTCTCCAGGTTATGCCCGCCGGGAATCCGAATCTCGTCATCACGAATCAGCGGGAATTCGCCATCCTCGTCCCGAAAGACCACCGTATCTTTTCGCAAGAAACACCCGCGTGGAACTTCCTCCTTGCGGGAAAAATAGAATACCCGCGCAGGGGTCAGCCGCGCCATATCGCGTACCACCGGATCGTCGTAATTCAGTACGGCGATGTCCTCCGCCGTCTGATGATCGAAGATCTTGCACTTGGCCGCAATGTAATTTTCCATCGTGCCAAAATGATCCAGATGATCCTCCGTAATATTGCACACGCCTGCCGCACGCGCATGGAAATGAACGTTTCCTTCGAGCTGCAACCCAGCCGTTTCGGCTACGACCACGTCGCCTTCCCGCGTTTCCAGCGCGTGCTCGGTGATCGGTACGCCGATATTGCCCAGCACGAACGTATGCCGTCCGCCCGTTTTAAACATTTCTCCGGTCAACGCGGTACAGGTCGTCTTTCCGTTTGTACCGGTGATGCAAACAAATTCCGCATGGCTGTAGCGGTATCCCAACTCGATTTCGCTGATCACTTCAATCCCGCGGCGCTTCGCCTCCACGACGAACGGCGCCGTCATGGGAATAATCGGGCTGATCACGATCAAGTCCACTCCATGAAAGAGCGAAACAGGATCTTCTCCGAGCCGCCATTCGACCGGCACGTTCTCCAGCGCTTCGCGCAGGCCTCCGATCTCCGTCTTCTGGTCGTTGATCACGACGCTCCAGCCGACTTTGTTCAGCAGCCGCGCCGCGCCGACGCCGCTTTTCGCCATGCCGACAATCAGCGCTTTCTGCGCCGGACAATTGTTTTGAACTTTTTCCATCATGTTTGACATGCCTCCGAAAAAAACGCCCGACGCATCTGTTCGGGCGGATGTAGGAACGATTATCGCAGGTAAGGTAGCAGACAAATCGCGCAAAGCACCGTCGTCAGGATTGCATACATGGTAACGATCTTGGGCTCCGGATGTCCGAGCAACTCAAAATGATGGTGGATCGGCGCCATTTTAAACATTCGCTTGCCATGGTTCAGATGGTTTGTCGCAACCTGCAGTACGACGGAGAGCGCGCTGGCAAGGAAGCAGAACCCCATGATCGGTAAAATCAGGATCGAGCGGCTCAATATCGCCATCATCGAAACCGCGCCGCCCAGCGCGAGCGACCCGGTATCCCCCATGAATACGCGCGCGGGATACGCGTTATACCGCAGAAAGCCAAGACACGCGCCAACAATCGCCGCCGAGAAAATCGCCATTCCGTTGAGGTTTTCGCTTAACAGCAATTCGCCGTCCTGGTTGGCCATTGTCGTCATGATAACGAATATCGCGAGCATGAAGAACGAATACATCATTGTTACGCTCGAAGCAAGTCCGTCCAGCCCATCCGTCAGGTTTACGGCGTTGACTTCCGCAATCACCACGAACATGACAAGCGGTATGTACCAGACGCCAATGTTCCACTCTCCGCCGGAAATCGGCAGATACAGCGTTGGTCCCAGCAGCGGCGAACGATAGGCCCAAATCGCAACCAGTGCGGCGATTACGATCTGCGCAAGCAGTTTCTGATAGGCTCTTAACCCCAGATTGTTCTTGCGGCGAATCTTGATAAAATCGTCCAAAAATCCGACAATCCCGAACGCAACCGTGACCAGAAGCGCCGGAAGGACGAATTCCATGCCGTCGAGCCCGAACACAAGCACCGTAACAGTAACGGCCAGCAGCATCATAATGCCGCCCATCGTCGGAGTACCCTGTTTCTTCTTATGCGACTCGGGGCCGAGTTCACGCTCGATCTGCCCAAACTTCAGCCGGTGCAGCATGGGAATGAACAGAGGCCCGAGAAGCCAAACAATTGCAAAGGCGGACAACGCCGCAATCATAATTTTAAACATAGCGATATTATAACCCCATCCACGCGCGCGGGACAATCCCCAAATACGTTCCAAAAAAGAACGCATGGAAGGTTCCCGCGTTTATTCCCCGCGCAGGCGCGTTCGCCGCCGGCAACCGGTATCCCCCAAAACAAGCAAAATCCGCACGACGCTCCCCTCCCTGCGTTTTCTCTTGCGCGGGCGGGCTTTGTCATGCGGAATTGACGTTTCCTTACAGTTCCACGAGCAGTTCTTCTACGATTTCCTTATCGTCGAAGTGATACTTCGTTCCGTTGATCTCCTGATAATTCTCATGGCCCTTTCCGGCAATCATGATCACGTCGTCATTCCTTGCCATGGAAAGCGCATAGCGAATCGCTTCCTTGCGGTTCTCAATCACCGTATACTTTGTTCCGCTGCGCTTCATTCCCTCTTCGATCGACTCGATAATGGACATCGGCTCCTCGGTGCGCGGGTTGTCGCTGGTAATGACCGCGAATTCGGAGAACCTTCCGGCAATTTCACCCATGATCGGCCGTTTTGCCCGGTCCCGGTCCCCGCCGCAGCCAAATACGCAGATGACTCGTCCCTTCGCGAACTGCTGAACCGTCTTTAATACGTTTTCCAGCGCGTCCGGCGTATGCGCATAATCGACGAATACGCTGAAACCGCGGTTCGTCTTTACGGGTTCCAGACGCCCGGAAACGCTTGTGAGGGATTCTAGCCCTGCCTTGATCGCGCTGAGCTTAATCCCGACCGACTGCGCCATTCCCACCGCGCCCATCGCATTGAACACGGAAAACAGCCCCGGAATCGCCAGTTGCATGAGGACTTCGCCTTCGGGCGTATGCAGGTCGAACTGTACGCCGTCGGTCGTAATATCGATATCCGTCGCGGTGATGTCCGCACGGTCGCGCACGCCGAAGGTCAAAATCGGGATCGTAAGCCCCTCCATGATGCGGGAGGAATACGGATCGTCCACGTTGACGACCGCTTTCTTGCTGTTCAGGAAAAGGATCTTCTTTGCGGCGAGATAATTATCGAAGGATTTATGATAATCCAGATGATCCTGCGTCAGATTCGTAAACAGACCAACATCGAACTTGATGCCATGCACGCGGTATTGCTCCAGCGCGTGCGAACTTGTCTCCATGACGACCAGATCCACGTGCGCGTCCGCCATCATGCGCAGCAGTCGGAACAAATCCACGGATTCCGGCGTCGTTCTCTCGGTGTGGATGCTCTCGGTGCCAATCATATTGCGAATGGTGCCGATAACGCCGACCTTCTTTCCTGCCTGCTCGGCAATCGCCTTGACCATATAGGTCGTGGTCGTCTTTCCGTTCGTGCCTGTAACGCCGAGCATCATCATTTCGCGCTGTGGATAGCCATAGAATGCGGCCGACATTTCGGCCATAGCCTTCCTTGCGTTTTTCACTACGATTTGCGGCGCGTCGAGCGGCAACTCCCGCTCCACAAGCAGCGCCGCAGCGCCATTTTTCACAGCGCTTTCCGCAAACGAGTGTCCATCGAGCAGAGCGCCTACAATACAGCAAAACAGGCTTCCCCGTTTCACCTTTCGCGAGTCGTATTCGATAGATACGATATCCGTGTCCGCGCCTTCATAGCGCTGGCCGCAAGCCATGGCTAGTTCCGAAAGCAGCATATGTGTTCCCTCCTGCTGGACGCGGGCGGATCCGCGACCAATCCGTTTCATAATCACTCCGTCTTACGGAGCAGGTATCTACAAATTCCGGCCGATTCCACCGTTTTCCGTCTTATTCGGGCACCGGCGTCACCGTATCCGGTTCGGTCGGCTCGGGCGTCTGGAACGTAACGTTAATCGTCGTTCCCGGATCGACCTCCGTGCCTTCCGCAATGGACTGCGTATCAATCTGACCGGTGCAGAGCGATTTATCGAAGGAAAGCAGCAGTCCAAGCTCCGCAAGTTTATCGAACGCATCCTGCCTTCGACGGTTGATCAGGTTCGGTACGACGACCTTCTCTTTATAAACGCCTTCGTCATTAAACGTCGTTACGTTCGTATAGAGCTGGATGATCGTTCCGGAAGGGACCACGCTTTCCGCCGCGGGATATTGCGCAATGACCTGCGCCGTCTCCTCGCTGGGCACGACGTACGCAGGCAATCCCGCCTGCGTGAGCTGATAGACCGCTTCTTTGCCCGTCATACCGACCACATTTGGCACAGTGCGCGTCTTGGACGTAACGTCCGGTAGAATGCCGTAGTACTGCGCAAGGTCGGTAAAGATTTTCTGTCCCCAGTAACCGGCCAGGCTGCTGGCTTCGCGGGCGGGCACCTGAGGCTCATCGATCATCAGCAGGCACACGAGCTGCGGGTCGCTGACCGGAATGAAACCGCAGAACGTCGCGACAACCCGTGTGGTGGAAGGCGTTACGTCGTCCTCTTCAAACTTTCTGGAAACGCCGGTGATCCCGCCGACCGTGTAGTTGATGACCTGCGCATTCCTGCCGTTTCCATTTTCCACAACAGATTGCAGCAGGGTCCGCATTGTCGCGGACGTCTGGGAACTGATCACGCGCCTCAGAATGGTGGGTTCATTTTTTACAACCTCCGTA
Source organism: Eubacteriales bacterium (assembly GCA_034933205.1). Taxonomy (GTDB): domain Bacteria; phylum Bacillota; class Clostridia; order Christensenellales; family CAG-138; genus UBA7703. The sequence continues at coordinate 108,046 of JAYFNY010000039.1, read as the reverse complement.
CCGTCCGAATCGACGATGCTCGAAACGATATAGGGTTGCATCAGGACGCCGCCGTTTACGATTGCGCAGAAGGCGTTCGCCATCTGAATGGCGGTCGTCGTGACCGTTTGACCGAACGAAAGCTTTGCAAGATCCGCGCCGCGGATATATTTGCGATGGATAACTTCCCCGGTATCCTCGCTCGGAATTCCACAGTCCGTCTTTTCGTTAAAACCGAACGCGTAGATATAGTCGTAAAGCTTATCCACGCCGACTGCCGACGCAATGTCCATCATGGCGACGTTACAGGAGTTGCCCATCGCCTCCGCAAGCGTTTCCTTGCCGTGACCCTTGGAATTCCAGCATCGCACCTTTTCCAGGCGGAACGTGCGGACGCCGTCGCAGTTGAACGAACTATCCAGCGTCGTCGCCCCGGAATCCAGCCCGGCGGCGGTTGTAATCATGTCGAACATGGTTCCCGCTTCATAGGTATCCGTAACGATGCGCGCGCGGGACATTGACATCAGGTCGGTTACCTGGTCGCGCGGCGGATCGTTTAGATCAAACGAAGGATACGAGGAAATTGCGAGAATCTCTCCCGTATTCGGATTCATAACGATACCGGAAACGGAATTCGCACGGGTGACCTGGTAGCACTGCTCCAGATACTTCTCCAGATAGTTCTGAATGACGGAATCGCCCGTAATCGTCAGGTCATATCCTTCCGTAGGAGCGATGTATTCCGGATTACCATAGGAAAGCGGCTGATTTTTCCGGTCTACCTCCGTTACAAGAAGACCATTCTTTCCTGCAAGATACACGTTATATTCCGCTTCCAGCCCCGTTTGTCCTTCCGTTTCGACGCCGGTGAACCCAACAAGCTGTGTAAAAAGCTGCCCGAACGGATAATAACGCTTCATATCCGTCGTATAAGTGATGCCGCTGCCGAGCTGCAGCGCTTCGAGCTGGTCGATCACCGAGCTCTCCACCTGACGTTTGAGCTGCACCTGCAGCCGATCCGTATTGGAAATGCGCTCGAGCACATAGTCGTAGTCGAGCCCCAGAATATCCGAAACTTCCGTTGCCACACGCACCCGGTCGTCCGCCGCAATCTGCGGCGGGTTCGCCAAAACGCGATACGCCGTTCCGCTCTGTGCGAGCACCAGCCCGTTGCGGTCGATGATCTTCCCGCGCTGGGCGGTCAAATTCTGACGCCGCGTCCACTGCGTCTGCGCCTTTTCCTTCAGTTCCGGCCCCTGGACCAGCATGACCTGCGCAAGCCGCAGAGCGAGCACCAGCAGGAGCGCGCCTGCGAATACCATCAGCAGAACGAGCTTTCGCTTGATCTTGGGGGTCGGTGACGTCGTTTTAGCCATACGATAACGTCCTTTCGCTGCGAATCAACCGTCGCTGGACGGTTGGTCCCCCCCGCTGGTCGGTGTACTTGCCGCGACGGTCGAATCCGGCTCCGGCGTCGTACTCGGTTGTGTACTCGCGCCCGCATCCGGCTGCGTTGTCGCCGCGGTGTCCGGTTCGGCCGTCGCTGCCGCCGCACCGCCGGAAAATGGCAGCGGATCGCCAATCTTCACATACTGGCTTTTTTCGGGATACCGCATACCGTAAGATTCGGCCACCTGCTGCGCTTCCTGAATCGTCACGGCGCATTCAATCTGGACATCCAGCTCGTTGATGCGCAACTCGGTGGAATCAATCTGCGTGTTGAGCGCGTTGATATCCGCATATGCGCGGGAAATGCGCTCGTATCCCGCCAGAGTAAAGAGTACCATCCCGGCAAACAGAAAGCCGCTGATAATCAGGCCGATCCTGCCAAGCGGCGTGATCTCCGGCTTCTCCACACGGATATGTGGCTCATCCTCCGCGCGGCCTGTGCGCGTGCGGACGGTCCTTCCGGTGTTTTCGGCCTCCTCGGTTTGCCTGGCCGTATAGAGCCGCGTTGTGGGCGACTTGCCTTTTTTCGACTCTTCGTCAAAACGGATGTCCAAATAACGACCCCTTACCGTTCTCCAGCTGATCCGTCTAGGCCGGGCGCGCAGAATCCGCCCGAATCGCGTGCTTTTTTGCTAAATCTTTTCGATGCAGCGGAGCTTTGCGCAATTAGAGCGGCTGTTTTCGGCGGCCTCCTCGTCCGAGGCGGTCAGCGGTTTTTTCGTGAGGATCTTCGCCTTCGGCACTTTGCCGCAGATGCAGATCGGCGCGGAAGGCGGACAGGTGCAGGGGTTCTCGAATCGGCGGAACGCCTGCTTGACAATTCGATCCTCCAGTGAATGAAATGTAATTATACACAGTCTTCCGCCTTTTTGCAACAGATCGCAGGCTTGCTCCACCGCGGCGTCAAGCTCTTTGAGTTCCCCGTTGACCTCGATCCTGAGTGCCTGAAACGTCCGTCTAGCCGGATGCTGCGGCTCGTTTCGGTATTTCGCCGGAATCGCTTCGCGCACAATATCGGCCAGCTGCAAGGTATTCTCGATTGGATATTGTTCACGCAGCCGACAAATTCTCTCCGCAATTCTGCGGCTGAAACGCTCTTCGCCATACTCCCAAAGAACGTTTGCAAGCGCTTCCTGCGAGTAGGTGTTGACAATCTCGCGTGCGGTCAGCGGCGCGGTCGTATCCATCCGCATATCCAGCGGAGCGTCGTTTTTATAGGAAAATCCGCGTTCCGGCGTATCGAGCTGATAGGACGAAACACCGAGATCGAGAAGAATTCCGTTTACTTCGCCAATGCCGATTCCGGAGAGCAGTTCCTTCATCTGAAAAAAGTTGCCGTGCAATGCGGTGAAACGGTCGCCGTAGCCAGACAGCCGGTCTTTCGCCGCGCGCACAGCTTCCCAGTCGCGATCGATTCCAATCAGCCTGCCCGATTCCGGCAAACGCCGGAGCACAGCTTCTGCGTGCCCGCCGCCGCCGAGCGTTCCGTCCAGAAATGTTCCGCCGCGCTCGGGCGCAAGAAGCGTCAGCACTTCGCTGAGCAGAACCGGTATATGATGAAACACGTCGCTCATATGCCAAGCGACGCAAGGTGCGCGAGCGCCTCGCCATATCCTTCTTCCGTTTTTGCGTTGTATGCGGCAAGCGTTTCCGGCTTCCAGATCTCGATTCGTTCGCCAACGCCGATCAGCGTTGCATCCTTTGTTAGTCCCGCAAGGTCGCGAAGCTGCGCGGGAATCAGGATGCGCCCCTGTTTGTCCACTTCACAGGCAGCGGCCATGGAATAGAGTCTTCTGCGAATCGCCTGTCCGGCAACGTCCGACACGGGCAGCGCGGAGAGCTTTTCGGAAAAACGCTCCCACTCCGAAACGGACATGCCGGAAAGACACGCCTCGCGCTCCGTATCCAGCAATCCAAGGGTCACGATGAGCGTATCGCCCAGCGTTTCCCTCCATTTTGCGGGAATGAATACACGGCCCTTTGCGTCCAGCATATGCTCAAATGAACCGATCAGCACGCGTTTCCCTCCCGTAGATGAACTGTTATTTAATAGGTATGGTATCCCCCAGATTTAGATACGAGTATACACCACTCCTCCCCATTTGTCACCACTTTGATTCCATATTTCGTATTAATTCACAATTTTACGTGACAAAACCGTTCGATTCCCTGTTTCAGCTTCCACAGCATGTCGATATGCGGCAGAATAAAGCTTCTGATGCGTAAATTCTCCTGTTTTCGGATCGCCGGCGATTGCTTTGAACCGTGTTGATCGTCCCGCAGAAACCGCATGCGTATTTTTGAATAATTTGCAAATAAATGTTCGTTTGCGCCGGTTACACGCGCCGGATAGTTTTCAGGCCGGTACAAAGTATGGTATACTCCCTATATCGGTACGCAAGATATGGCGTTCCGATCCATGAAAGACCGGCAGAGAAGGCGCATCCGGCGCCCGGTTTACCGCATTCTGCCGGGATTTTTCCGTTCGGAAGCAAACGCGCGGCGCGCCGCTTTTTCGTTTCCCGGACGTGAAAAAATCAAACCATAATTTATAGATCAGGAGTCACTATGGCGTCGGATTATACGGTTGACAAAATTAAAATCATGGAGGGACTGGACGCGGTTCGGATGCGGCCGGGTATGTATATCGGCTCGACCGGGCAGCGCGGTCTGCACCATCTTCTCTGGGAAATCATCGACAATTCCATCGACGAAGCCGCCAACGGGTACGCAAACGAAATTAACGTAACGCTCCACCGGGACAACTCCGTCACCGTTACGGACAACGGCCGCGGCATCCCCGTACAGATCCATGAAAAAGCCGGCGTTTCCGGCGTTGAGGTTGTGTTTACGCAGTTGCATGCCGGCGGTAAGTTCGGCAACGATTCCTACGGCTACAGCGGCGGTCTGCACGGCGTTGGCGCTTCCGTCGTCAACGCGCTTTCGGAATGGCTCGAAGTCGAAGTCTGTACGGACGGGCGCATGTACCGCATCCGTTTCACCAGCGAGCCGGACGCAACGGGCAAGATCATCTCCGGCAAGGCCGTCGCGCCGCTGGAAGAGGTTGGACGGACACGCAAGCAGGGTACGAGCGTAACCTTCCTGCCGGATGCGCGCGTGTTCGAAACCGTGGAAATGAGCTACGACGTTATCGCCAAACGCATCCGTGAGCTGGCCTACCTCAACCGCGGCACCAAGCTGGTGCTCTCGGACGAGCGCACCGGGCATTCCCGCAAGGTGGAATATCAGTTCAACGGCGGTCTGAGCGACTTCGTGGCCTATCTCAACAGCGACAAAACGCCGCTCTACGAACCGCCGATCCACTTCTCCGGCTCGTCCGGCGATATCCTCGTGGAGGTTGCGATTCAGCACAACGACGGTTACGCGGACAATATCTTTTCCTACGTCAACAACATTCCCACCACCGAAGGCGGCACGCACGAAACGGGCCTGAAAGCCGCGCTGACAAAAGTGCTCAACGACTACTGCCGCAAAATGGGGTACCTCAAGGACAAGGACGCGCCGCTCACCGGCGAGGATTTCCGCGAAGGAATCACCGCCGTCCTCTCGCTCAAGATGCGGACGATCCAGTTCGAGGGGCAGACGAAAACCAAACTCGGCAACACCGAAGCGCGCCCCGCCGTGGAGAGCGTGGTCACGGAAAAGCTCACGCCCTATCTGGAAGACCTGAAAAACGGCGAAGTCGCCACCATTATTTCGGAAAAAGCGGTGAAGGCCGCCAAGGTGCGGGAAGCCGCGAGAAAGGCCAAGGCCACCGCGCGCGAAAAAAACAAGCTGGAAAACGCACCGCTCGTAGGCAAGCTTTCGAGCTGCACCGGGCGTGACTACAGCCGCAACGAGCTCTTCATCGTGGAGGGCGACAGTGCGGGCGGCTCCGCCAAGCAGGGACGCGACCGCAAATTTCAGGCGATCCTTCCGCTGCGCGGCAAACCGCTCAACGTCGAGAAAAAACGTCTCGACCAGGTGCTGCAAAACGAAGAGTTCCGCTCCATCATTACGGCGGTCGGCACCGGAATCGGCGAGGACTTCGATATCTCTTCGCTCAAGTATGACAAAATCATCATCCTTTCAGATGCGGACCAGGACGGCGCGCATATTCGCGCGATCCTTCTGACCTTCTTCTACCGCTATATGAAGGAATTGATCACGGAAGGTCATGTCTACATCGGCCTTTCCCCGCTCTACAAGGTTCAAAAGGACACGAAGCGCGTTTATTGCTACGACGACGAGGAACTTCGCACCGCCACAAAGTCCGTCGGCAAAGGGTACACGATCCAGCGCTACAAAGGCCTCGGCGAAATGAACCCCGAGCAGCTCTGGGAAACGACCATGAATCCGGACGGAAGAACGCTGGTACGCGTTTCCATTGAAGATGCGGCGGATGTGGAACATCTCGTAACCGTTCTTATGGGGGACAAGGTCCAGTCCCGAAAGGAATACATCTTCGAAAACGCGAACTTCAACAAACCTTCGAGCGAGATGTTCGAAAAGCTCCGCGATTGATGCCGGGCAACCTCGCGCCAACAATCGCTTCCGCTTACTAGTATCTTAAAAATACCGGGCAACGAATACGATAAGGATAACGAACTATGCCGAAAACTCCCGAACAGCTCAAACTGGAAAAGATCATACAGCGCAATATGGACGAGGTCATGCACCAGTCCATGATGCCCTACGCCGAGCACGTCATTCTGGAACGCGCTCTGCCGCGCGTAGAGGATGGGCTGAAGCCCGTCCAGCGGCGCATTCTTTACACCATGCTCGAACTGAGTCTCTCGCCGGATAAGCCGCATCGCAAGAGCGCGCGCATCGTCGGCGACTGCCTCGGTAAATATCATCCGCACGGGGATAGTTCCGTATACGACGCCATGGTGCGTATGGCGCAGCCATACAATATGTGCGTGCCTCTCGTGGACGGTCACGGAAATTTCGGCAGCGTGGACGGCGACAGCGCCGCGGCGATGCGTTATACCGAAGCGCGCATGACGGAAGCCGCCATGCAACTGCTGCGGGATATCGACAAGGATACCGTATCCTTCTCGTTCAACTTTGACGATACGCTCAAGGAACCGGATCTTTTGCCTGGGCGCTTTCCGAACCTGCTTGTCAACGGCGCGAGCGGAATCGCCGTGGGCCTTGCCACCAATATTCCCCCGCATAATCCGGTGGAAGCGATCAACGCTGTCATCGCAGTAATGGAAAACCCGCGCATCACACTCGAAGAGCTCATGAAAATTATCCCCGCGCCGGACTTCCCGACCGGCGGGTTCCTTCTGGAATCCTCCGAGGTCGAGCTGGCGTACCGAACGGGGCGCGGCAAGATCTATATGCGCGCCAAAACGCACTTTGAGGAACAGAAGAACGGCAAAACGCTGATCGTTGTCACCGAGTTGCCGTATCAAGTGAATAAGGCCGCGATGCTGGAAAAGATTCTCGCAGTCAGCCAGGAGAAAAAGGCGCTCTTCTCCGGCATTGCGGATATCCGGGACGAAAGCGACCGAACCGGTATGCGCGCCGTCATCGAAGTCAAGAAAGACGGCGACCCCGAACGCATTTTGCAGTACCTGTTTAAGTATTCCGATCTTCAGATGACGTTCGGCGTCAACATGGTCGCCATCGCCGGGGGAAAACCCCAGCAGATGAACCTCAAGCAGATCATCGCCCATTATATTCGCCATCAGCGGGACGTCGTCACGCGGCGCACGCAGTTTGAGCTGGACGCGGCGCTCAAGCGCGAGCACATCTTAGCCGGACTCATGATCGCCGTGGACAATCTCGACGCGGTCATCGCGCTGATCCGCGCTTCCAAGTCCCCCAAGGAGGCACGCGAGGGACTCATGAAAACGTTCGCGCTGAGCGAGATTCAGTCGCAGGCCATATTGGATTTGCGCCTCCAGCGCCTGACCAATATGGAACTGATCACGATTAAACGCGAGTATGCCGAAGTCGTGCGTTTGATCGGGGAACTGCGCAGTATTCTGGCCAGTGAAAAGAAACTGCTGGCGCTTATTAAAAAAGAAATGCTCGAAATCCGCGAACAGCTCGCCGTCTCCCGCAGAACGACGTTCGTCGCCTGCGACGACGCGCCGCTCGACGAGGCGGAGGATCTTGCCGTCGTCGAAGACGTAACCATCTGCGTTTGCGAAGGGCTCAAAATCCGGAAAGCGCCGACACGGGCGTTTTCACTTGCCGCCATCTCGGAGGATAAACCGCTCTTCACACTGGAAACACGCTCCAACCAGCGGATCCGGCTCTTCACCGATCAGGGAGCGCTGCTCTCGCTTGCGGTGGAGGATCTGCCGGAGACCCGCGCGACGACCCGCGCGGCAAACCTCGCCTCGCTGCTGCCGTTCGAGAAAAACGAGCGGATCATAGCGCTCTGTCCGGACGAGGAGGAGGGCGATTATCTCTTCTACCTCAAGGACGGAAACGTCAAGCGTACGCCTTGCGCGGAGTATCGCGTTCGCGTTAAGCGCACGTCCGCCGTTGCTCTGCGCGATAAGGACCGCGTCCTCGCCATGGAGAAATACGAGCCGAAATCCATCCTGCTCGTAACAAAGCAGGGCATGAGTATCCGCTTTGCAGCGGACACCGTTCCCCCGATGGGACGGGTCTCCGGCGGGGTGAAATGCATCAAGCTCGATAAGAACGACGAGGTGCTCTTTGCGGCGCTCGTGCCGGACGAAGCCGAAGTGCTGACGATTACGGATAAGGGCTTCGGCAAGCGTTCCCCCATGTTCGATTACGATCTGCAGGGAAGAAACGGCAAGGGCCTGAAAACCTTCGATCTGAAAAAGAACGGTTCAAACGGAACCTGCATCGCCGCCGTAACGGTGCTCACCGAACCGCGGAACTTCGTCATCCTGCAGCGGCACGGCGGAAGAACGGAGATCGGCACCGGCGAAGTGCATATCGAGCCGCGTGCGGGCAAAGGCAATATGCTCGTCGCCGTTGTGCTGGACGACGACGTCGTCGGGATTGAATAGGAGCAACCGAACCGTCTTATCCGAAACAACCGAATCCTGAAACAATATACAAAGAAAAGAGCGACGGCTGTGAACACCGGCGCTCCTTTTTTATCGGTTCGATCGTTCGTCAGGATTTGACTTCCTCCAGCTCCACCGGTTCCGGCGGCAGCAGTGAAATCTCCGCGCGCTCGATCCCATGGTTCTTCATTTCCTTTACATCCACATGAAGCCCCGCTACGTCCACGGAGAACTCGGTCCCATCCTCGGGAATTTCGTTCAGCGCGCTGAAAACGAGGCCGTTCAGCGTGTCAAACTCGTGCGTCGGGAGCGGACAGCGCAACGCTTCCGAAAGGTCGTCCAACTGTGCAAACCCCTGCACCTGCCAAACGCCTTCCCGTAAGAGCGTAATGACCGGAACCCCGTCGTCCTCCTCCTCGTCGATATCGCCGACGATCACCTCGATGAGGTCGTTCATCGTAACAATACCGCACATGCCGCCGTATTCGTCCATAACCACGGCAAAGTGATTATGGCTGCGCTTCATATCGAGGAACAAGTCGTCCGCTTTGATGGATTCCGGCACGAACCGCGGTGGCTGAACCGCGTTTTGCATCACATGTTCGCGCGTGCGGTTGCCAAGACGGAAATAGGTTTTTGCGTCGAGAATGCCGACCACGTCGTCCGACGAATCCCGGCAAATCGGATAAAACGAATGGCGCGTGCTGTGAATCGTCTCCGCCCAGTCGCCGTCGCTTTCATCCAGCCAGAGAATATCCACCTGTGTGCGATGCGTCAGAATATCCTCGGCGGAAACGTCGTCGAACTCGAAGATATTGTGAATCATCTCTTTTTCGCTGGCTTCAATCGTACCCTTCTCGGTGCCAACGTCCACCATCATGCGGATCTCTTCCTCCGTGACCTCCTCGTCTTCCGCATTCGGATCGATTCCGAGCAGACGCAGGATTCCATTCGTCGAAACGGTCAGCAGCCATACAAGAGGCGCGAAAAGTTTTGCCACGCCGCTGACAAGTCCCGCCATGCCGAGAGCGAGTTTCTCTGCGTTTTTCATCGCAACGCGCTTTGGCACCAACTCGCCGAATACAAGGGTGAAAAACGTAAGGATCAGTGTAATCAGGATGACCGCGATCGTATTGATCGTTTTTGCGGGGATGTTCGCCATCACCTCGGTCAGCGCACCTGTAATACGTTTGGCGAAATTGTCCGCCGCAAACGCGCTGCCAAGAAAGCCGGAAAGCGTAATCGCAACCTGTATGGTTGCGAGGAACCGCGCGGGCTGACTTGTCAGGCGCGCAAGCTTGATCGCGCGTTTGTCGCCTTCGGAAGCGAGCTTAGCCAGCTTCGCGTCGTTCATGGTAATCACCGCGATTTCCGCACAGGCGAATACCGCGTTGAGGGATATCAGGATAATCTGCAATAGAATCTGCCATATCAGGGGGTCGTTCATTCCTAAGCTCCAAATAAATCATTGTAATCATTCTTGTTCCGCCATGCGCATTTTCGCGCAAACAACATAAAAAAGGCTGTGCCGATTTCTATTTCCTCCTGTCGTGAGCCAAACGCGGGATATCCGTTCAATTGCCTCCAGGAAATAGAAAAGGCATAACCTGTGCTGCATCGATCAACAAAGACAGATTATGTGCTCCAATCGATAACCGGTCATTCGGTTTAGTAAATGGTCGCCGGTACTGTCGCTTTCTTCGTCGTTCATAGTGTCCTCTCTTCATAATATCTTATAAAAGTATAGCGGCACGTGCTGAAATTGTCAATAATCGCCGCCGGTCTGGTTTTTTGCGGTATTCAATTGTGTCACACGACCTTACAATTCTGTCACTCAATTGACAATTTGTTGAAACTCGTATATATTCTAGGCATTATTTGCACTTATACTTCAAGATTTTAAATCACGAATGGGATGGTATGGACATGGAAGAAAAAACGAAGCGCCGCCGCCGCGATCGTGTCGACGCAACCTTGGTGCGCGACCTCGATTCGATGCATGTGTTTCTGCCGATCATGCTGCCAAACCGGGCGGACAACGAGGCGTTTATTCAGGAACTCATCGACATGAGCGCCGTCGAAGCCTACATTGAGCGTAAGAATGCCCAGAACCCGCAGTACAAGTACACTTTTTTTCACGTAATCCTCGCCGCGCTCTCGCGAACCATCGCGATGCGGCCGCGCATGAACCGCTTCATCATCGGCAACCGGTATTTCGACCGCAATCACATTTCCTTTTCCCTGATCGCAAAAAAGGCGTTCTCCGATAGCGGCGACGAATCCATCGTGATTCTCAAATACGATCCTGCAAGCGAGAAGCCCGCCATCGACGTGCTGCACGACAAGCTCTGCGATTTCGTATATACGCTTCGTGAAAAGAACACGACCGACAATACGACGGATATTCTCGATACGCTCGCCAAAGCGCCCATGTGGCTGCGCAAAATCATCATCGGCACCCTTCGCGCGCTGGACGAGCACGGCAATATGCCAAACGACCTTGCAAGGGAAGATCCCTATAACAGCACGGTCTTTATTTCCAACCTGGGTTCTATTCAGCTCAACGCCGGATATCACCATCTGACGAACTGGGGCACCAACTCCATTTTCGTCGTCGTCGGCGAAAAGCACATGCAGACGTTCTACAATGCGGACGGCACCGTTACCGTTAAGCCCGCGCTCAATCTCGGGCTGACGCTCGACGAACGGATTGCGGACGGATACTACTATGCAAAGACCATCCGTCTTCTGAAAAAATTCTTCGCCGAGCCCGAACTGCTCGACCTGCCGGCAAAGGAGGAACTGAAGATTGAATACTGATCGAAACGTGACACCGGAAGCTTTTTCCTATTGGGAAGATATGTCCAACGTCAAAACACCCTGGTTTGCTTTTTACGGCGAAGTGGCGCAGCAGCTTTCCTATCCGGACTGCTCCATGTTTGACATGGTAGAGCGCTGTGCCATGCAATACCCGAACTATACGGCCGTTACCTTTATGGGACGCGGCATATCCTATCAGGCGCTAATCCGGCAGGTGAAAACCGTCGCCCGCGCGTTCGCCGCAATCGGCATCGGCGAGGGGGACAAGGTTACGCTCTGCATGCCGAACTGCCCGCAGATCGTGCTCTGCTTCTATGCGCTCAATCGCATCGGCGCAATCGCTTCCATGATCCATCCGCTTTCCAGCGAGGGCGAAATCGCTTTCTATATCAAGGACTCCGGATCGAAAGCCGTCGTCACGCTGGATGCGTTCTACGGCAAATTCAAAGAGGTTCGTAAAAGCGTTTCCTTCGACACACTGGTGCTCACCAGCATCGCGGACGCGCTTTCCCCCGTCATGAAAGTCGGATATGCGCTCACGGAAGGCAAAAAGACGCCGAAGGTACCGAAGGACGCGGACGTCCTCCACTGGCCGGATTTTCTCAAAGGCGCAAAAAAGAAGGACGACTCCTGCTTCGTCGAGCGTCGCGCGATGGACCCCGCCGTTATCCTTTTCTCCGGCGGTACAACCGGAACGACCAAGGGTATCCTGCTGAGTAACCTCAACTTCAACGCGCTCGGTTTACAGACCTGCGCCATGGGGCACTGCGTCGAGCCGGGCAACCGCATGCTCGCCGCCATGCCGATGTTCCACGGTTTTGGTCTCGGCGTCTGCATTCATACGATGCTGATCACCGGCGTGACGGCCATTCTCGTTCCGCGCGTCTCCGTGGAAAGCTATGCGAAGCTGCTCAAGAAGGAACAGCCAAACTATATCGCGGGCGTACCGACGCTCTACGAAGGAATTACGCGCAATCCGTTCATGGACGGCGTGGATCTGAGCTGTCTCAAGGGCGTATTCTCCGGCGGCGACACGCTCTCCATCGAGCTGAAAAAGAAGTTTGATACGTTCCTTGCCGAACACGGCGCGACCGTTCAGGTGCGCGAGGGTTACGGTACGACGGAATGCGTTACCGCCAGCTGTCTGACCCCTTATCATATGTATCGCGAGGGCAGCATCGGCCTGCCTTTCCCGGACACCTACTATAAAATCGTTGTTCCGGGTACGACGAACGAGGCGCCATACGGCGAAGACGGCGAAATCTGCCTCTGCGGGCCTTCCGTCATGATCGAATACGTCAACCAGCCCGGAGAGACCGCGAACGTTTTAAAAAAGCACGCGGACGGGCACGTTTGGCTGCATACCGGCGACCTCGGCATGATGGACGAGGACGGGTTCCTCTTTTTCAAACAGCGCATCAAGCGCATGATCATTACAAGCGGTTACAACGTGTATCCTTCCCAGATTGAAAACATCATCGATTCGCATGAGAAGGTTTTTATGAGCTGCGTTATCGGCGTTCCGGATTCCTACCGGATGCAGAAGGTAAAGGCGTTCGTCGTCCTGAAACCGAATATTCTGCCTACGCCGGTCATCAAAGAGGAAATTCTGGAACTCTGCCGGAAAAACGTTGCGAAATACGCAATGCCTTACGATATCGAGTTTCGCGGCGAACTGCCCAAGACGCTTGTCGGCAAGGTGGCCTATACCGTGCTGGAAAAGGAAGAGCTCGAGAAACAAGCGATCTAGGCGCCTGCAATTTTTGAGTCCGGTACTTGTAACCGGACTCTTTTTCTTTGTATAATCATTCTGTATTTTCGCTACGATATTCAAGGCGATTCGTGAGGGGGAAAATTCTATGCCGTATTGCAAAAACTGCGGAACGGAGCTGCCGAAGGGCGCCGGGACTCTCTGCGCAAACTGCGCCGCCGAAAAAGGCGCAAACACGTCCCTTACCAGCGAGGAAATCACCAGGAAGATGAATCGTTCCGCAAAGCCTGCGCCTGCCGACGCTCCCGCGGGTCTCGATCGCCGCGCGTTCCTGAAAACATACTCCGCAGGCGCGCGCTCCTGCGTTGCAGCCGCGATCTTCGGATATATCAGCACGGCAATCACACTGCTGATCTCGTTTACGGGCTATCTGGAGGGAAACCTCCTCACCCTGATCGACGCGGCGATTCTTTTGACCCTCAGCCTGCTTGTGCATTCGATCAAAAGCAGGATAGCAGCGATTCTTTTTCTGCTGTACGGATCGTATAACCTGGTGTTCTTCCTGATTTCTTCCGGTGAATTCCGCGGCTGGCTGATTGTTCTTGCGGGCATCGCAGCCGTTTACGGCGCATTCCAGTGCGCAAAGGAATGGCGCGAATATCAGGCCCGTACAGCGGAAAGCGCCGAGTAATTACACGCTTTAATGCTTCGGCGGGATCTGCAGAAGAATTCCCCGCCTTGTTTTTGATACGATCCGGAGCGTGCAGAGACCTCTTTTCCCACCCGTCGTTGCCGGAAAAATCGTTGTCAGAATTCCGTTAAAATAGCTTGACACTCCATGCTGGGTTGCCTATAATTGAAAAGTGCGAGTTGCCAATGTAGCTCAGTTGGTAGAGCAGCTGATTCGTAATCAGCAGGTCTGGGGTCCGAGTCCCCACATTGGCTCCATTTTTTTCGGGGTGTAGCGCAGTTTGGTAGCGCGTTTGGTTCGGGACCAAAAGGTCGCTGGTTCAAATCCAGTCACCCCGACCATCAAAAAGGCAGGTCGAGGCAGTCGTACGGCTGCCTTTTTGATTTGCCGCACCACGCGGTATCTCCCCTTCGTGAAAATCAATTTGTTCTATATTCCACTGCCGCCCTGCGCTACCGCCAGGCGGGGCGAACCGCGCCCGGTGAGTCACTTCAGCAGTCTTTCAGCAATCTAAGATAATAATCCTTGATATATCTCTTTACATAGGATTTGAGGACATCGTCCGTGAGCATGGAATACGTGCTGGCGACACTTCCTTCCATCATATTCTGGTAAGGCGACGCGATCAGCCCTGCGCAAATCATCATAAACGCAGCTTCCCTTTCGTCGGCAGGGTACAGATACGTATCGTCCTTTATCGGATAGCTGTTACGCGGATAAACAATGATGATTCTGCATTCTGAAACGAACCTGCGGTTTGGGCGCAGCGCGATCAGCCGCTTGAGAGCATCACACCAAATATCATGAAGTCCGTTACCTCGGCCGCTTGCATCCCGGCCGTCGTGTTGAAATCCGTTGGCTTTTATTTCATCTAATATGCTTGCCAGCTCATCAGCATTGTCTTCTTCCGCCAGTTTGCGATACCGTACACGGATCAGCTGCCGGGATATGGTTTTTTTTACATAAAAATCCTGTTCCGCTTCCTGCAGCTCCCGCAGCGGTCCCTCTTCAAATATTCGAACAATAATATCCCAGCGTTCGTATGGATCGGCCACGGATTTTGCAATATCCGCCAACAAAGCGTTATTCCCGACTTTTTTCATCGCGGCTTCCCTCGCCGAGGGCAAGAAAGCGGATCTCGCGATCCTTGCCAGTTTATCCTCGTCCGTCTCCTTCGCAATGGCGGATAATGCCTTGCTTTCGTTCATTTCCTGCCATACCGGTTTAAACATTCCCATAAGTCACCTCCGTACCAGCATTTTTTCTATACAACTACATTATATAGTAATTGAATCGAATGAAAAGCAGCGCACGAACGATCTGAAACAAGAAACATACGTTTTCGGGAAAAAGTCCGCTGCAAATGGTGTTTAAATTGCAATAACGTCCGGCATCTGACGTTTCGCGTTTACTTTTTTTCTTTTCTTGTATATACTTCCCTTATCCGCCTGCCTCGTGTCACGGCGTCTAAAATTTCGGAATCGTACGCAAACGCACCAAAAATCATCCCGTTTTCCGGATTCGCTTCGGATTCCGTTCCCATGCCGGCAGGCCCATCAAAAGACAGGAGAATTGATCCGCCATGGAACATTCGGAAAAAAGAGCGATTCGTGTTGCACTGATCGTTCTTCTCGTATTCCTCGCGCTGTTTCTCGTTCAGGAGTTCGTCGGCAAGGCGGCTAACGCCGTTGCGGACGCATTTGCCTATGGAACCGTTGATCCGGACGATACCTTCGCGTGGCAGTCCGTCCACCACCTCGTGTTACTGGCCGCCGGTCTTATTCTCGCCGCACTTCTCGGCCGGCTGATGCGGCTCGATTTCGGATTTCACTTGGGAGATCGTAAAACCGGTCTGCGCTGGACCGTCTGGTTCACCGTCGTGATGACCGCCGTCTCCCTTCTCTACCATATTTCGCTGCTTCTGCGCGGGCAGTCCATGACGTATGATTTTCCGCTCAACGCCCGAAACGTTTTCGGAACGCTCGGCTTTCAGTTGCTGCTTAGCGGCCCCGCCGAGGAAATCCTCTACCGCGCAATTCCGGTCACGCTATTTCTCTGCGCGCTGAGAAAAAGCATCCACATCAAATGGGGAGTCACGCTGGAAATCGTTCTGGCCTCTCTTCTTTTCTCGTTCGCGCATGTGAAATGGTCGCTTTCCCCGTTTGCCATCGACGCGAGCGTGCAGCAGCTGATCTATGCTTTCGCGATTGGCACCGTGCAGGGCGTCGCATATCAGAAAAGCCGCAGCGTCCTCTACCCCATCCTGATGCACAGCGCGAGTAATGTGCTCATGGTCGGGTTAGGATATCTATTCTCGATCGTTTCGTAACACAAATTCGATTTCAATCGTACATACGGCAGCCGTAAGGCATTTTTCGGAGTATTCGGAATGCCTCCCTGTTTTTGGCTTTCTTCCCGACCTTTCCGATCTTGTGTGTATGGAACGGGTTGTTTGACTTTTTTGGGCGTTCCAACTAAACTTTATGAAGATACAATTCTATTGTATGAACCGTAATGATCGATCCCCAACCGCGTTAAGGTCACCCAATCGTCCAGCATGATTTGACGATTCGGCGCGACCGTTTTCTGGAGGATACCATGCTGAAGAAACTGATCCGGGAAAACCGCCGCGCGTTCTTCCTGAACTTTATCATCATCTTTCTGTCGATCTCGGTGGTCTATCTTGGCGTTACGCTTTTCTTTCAGTCCGAATCCAATCGTCTGAAACAAGTGGAAATCCGCACGGCGGAAGAAAGTATCGTCAACACGGAAAAATACTTCATAACCTACAAAATTAACCGTCTGGTTTCCGATTTACAATTTACTTCCGATACTTTGCGCGACTA
The DNA here is from genome assembly GCA_034933205.1 of Eubacteriales bacterium. Lineage (GTDB taxonomy): Bacteria > Bacillota > Clostridia > Christensenellales > CAG-138 > UBA7703. The sequence continues at coordinate 91,543 of JAYFNY010000039.1, read as the reverse complement.
TTTCCCCGACGACGGCGACTTTTCGGATGTGCAAAATATCTGGCTTGCTTTCTCCAATCGCAGGGGAATCTATGATCAAATCCGTTATCTGAATCGGAACGGAGACGAAATCGTTCGAATCAATTACCGTTCGCACGCCGCATCTGTGGTCGCTCCAGACGAACTGCAAAACAAGAAAAGCCGCTACTATTTTTTGCAGACGCTGCCGCTTGGAGAAAACCAGGTGTATATTTCTCCGCTCGACCTGAATATTGAAAACAATCAGATCGAGCAGCCGCTGAATCCCGTTATCCGGCTTGGCGCCCCATTTTTTGACGCGAACGGACAAAAAGATGGAATTGTCGTGTTGAATTATGCCGCAAACGACATGCTCTCCCAGATCAAAACCATTGCTTCCGCCAGCAGCGGGGCTGTATTTTTGCTCAATACGGAGGGATACTGGCTCTATAACAAAACGAGCCCGGAAAAGGAATGGGCTTTCATGTACGACGCAGCTTCCAGCGTCAGTTTTGCTGCGGAGTATCCAGAGGAATGGAGCGTCCTTCAGAACGGCGATTCCGGCACGTTCCATACCGAAACCGGATTCTTTTGCTATACGAAGCTTCAATCGGAAAATCTTTTCCAATCGGATCAGGATCACGTTTCGCTTTCGTGCGAAACAGGCAGCTGGTATATCGTCGCCTTCATACCGTCCTCTTCTGCGGAAGGCGCCTATTTTCAGGATGGTTTCCGGGATCTGCTGATTCAGGTTTTGCAGCGTTATTACGCTTTCTATTTGATTATTCTGATTTTCTCGGCCGTTTTCTCCGTTTTTATCGTCAGCAACCGTTCAAAATCCGAGCAGGTCAAATTTTTCTCCGAATACGACGTGATGACGGGTGCGCTGAACCGACACGCCGGAATCGTAAGGCTGAGCGCGCTGTATAAAGCCCTCGCAAAAAACAACTGTATGACCAGCGTTTGTTTCCTCGATGTAAACGGGCTCAAAGAGGTGAATGATTCGCTCGGCCACGAAGCCGGCGACGAGCTGCTCATTACGGTAGCGAACGTCATTCGATCCGGTATTCGTGCCGACGACTTCGTAATCCGTCTCGGAGGAGACGAGTTTCTGATTGTATTTACGGGAATCGGAGAGGAGCTTGCCGAGCAGGCGTGGAAAAGGATCGTTGCGGCATTTGACTCCATCAATCAAACGGAAAACCGCCGGTATGCCATCAGCGTCAGCCACGGAATTGAAACGCTCAGTTGCAGCGTCAATCCCGGCTTGGATTTGGTGCTGCATCAGGCGGATACCAAAATGTATGAAGAGAAAAAACAGTTGAAAGGAACCGTCCGGATCGTTCGATCTTAAAAAGACGTCCGCGTTTCGGCACCCGGTCGCCGGTAAACCTGTTTGGGAGGTGTTTTGCGGATGCAATTCAGACTGGCAAACAAAACCGATATCCCCTCGCTCGTCGACCTTCGGCTGGCGTATCTTTGCGAGGACTTCCCGAGCCAGACGGCAAAGATCAGCAGCATGATTCAAGAACAACTGCCGGATTATTTTCACAGGCGGCTTGGAAACGACCTGCTCGTTTTTGTTTGTGAGGAGGACGCCCGGATCGTGTCCACGGTGTTCCTTCTGATTACGGAGAAGCCTGCAAACCCGAATTTTCCGACCGGTCTGACCGGTACGGTGCTCAACGTGTATACGCAGCCGCAGTATCGCAAAAGAGGATATGCCACGCGCCTGATGGAACTGGCCATTCGTGAAGCAGGCTTGCAAAACCTTTCCTATCTCGAACTGAAGGCGACGAAGGCCGGGTTGCCGCTCTACCGAAAACTCGGATTCATTCCCGAGAAATCGAAAAATCCATCGATGCGATACCCGGTTTTTCATTCATAATCGTTTAACAGCCGATTCTCCTTACGCACGAAAAACAAATCCAAAACACTTTGCGCCCGGCGATCATCTGCCGCAGCGCTTGAGTACTCGCATGGCCCGGAGCGTCAGCCATTTGCTGGGAGCACCCTTTTCACCGAACGGAATTAGAAGCTTATCGCCGCAGTACAGATTCTCGGCGATCCATCTGCCGTGTTCATCCCGTTTCGAGCACACAAGGTCCAGCGCCTCATCCATTCGACTGTCCGCAATGTTCAGGCTGCTTAGGATATCCAGAATTTCCAGCACGTCGGTTTGATACATCAACGGGAAACCGAACTTCGTCCAGCCTGGTTTTGAGACGCGCGCGAGATCGTGACTTCGTTTGTAAATATGGTGAATCAGCAGGAATTCCGCCGCCTGATCGATCGTGTCCTTCACCTGCCGCGATCTGTTCGACTCGGGGATGGCGCCAAGCGCTTTCAGTGTTTTCACGACGCCCATATGGCAGGTGTGTTTTCCCCAGCAGGTTTCATAACGGCTGTAAGGCTGAATCTGCGGATCGTTCTCCACCCCGTCGTTCAGCCGACTGTACTTTGTGAGCCAATTGACTGCCTTTTGCAGCCTGGGGTCTTCCCAATAACCAAATCGAATCAGACTCCACACCAGATTCCCGGTCAGGCATGGAATCACTTCGGATATCCTGCCGCCGCCCGTTTTTGCCGCCGTATTCATCGCAAACCCACCGTCCGTCGGCTCCTGCGAGTGCTCCAGAATGTACTCGCATTGTTCCTTGATCTGTTCGTCTGCTTCCGCACCCAGTTCCGCCAGCAAGATCAGCTGCCAGACAAGGCCTTTGTACTTAGCGGTATAAAATTGATTCAGCGTCTCAAAATAGGATGGCTCGCCCATCTTGCGAAGGATTTGTGGCACCATTCCATGTTGCATGATTGCAAGTTTCGCTTGCCGTATCTCCGGTTCGCTGTCGCCTAGTCCCAGAAGGTCCGTCAACGCAAAGTACCTTACGGAGGGATCGTCCGGTTCCAGCAACCAGTTCAGCGTGTCGGAAGATTGCATATTTCCACTCTCCTTTTCATACTTTTCAAAACACGAAGTAAAAAAGTGAAGTTTCCAACGTTTGCTTGACAACCACTATCAACAGTATAACATAATAACTGCGAATTCGACTGCCGGGCTGCGCTTCTGCCTAATCGGAGTTTTTTTATGCCGCATTTTTCCTGCTTTTTCCGTGTCCGTCTCCGCGCAAGGACGATTGCGGCGGTACATTTTCTTTGCCTTCTTCTTTGTTCCTGCGCACACGCACAGCCGGCCCATGCGCCCGCTGTCTCGCCGCTGCCCGAATCGCAAAGCACCCGCGTCACGATGGAAAGCGAAGCGTTCGGCTCAACCGTACCCTTCATCGTTTGGCTGCCGCGCGGTTACGGCTCCGGCAAACGCTATCCCGTCTGGTACGGTCTGCACGGATACAGTTCCACCGAAACAATGTGGCTTGACGCGGGGATGGGCAGCGCCGCGGACGATCTAATCACGCAGGGCAAGCTGCCTCCGATCATCATGGTCTTTCCATGGACGCGCTACGACTCCGCGAAGGCGATCGAGTTGGATATGGCGGACGGCGTTCGCGGTGAAAGCGGCATGGAGCGCTTCCTTTGCGACGAACTCATCCCCTATATCGACGCGCATTACGCTACACTGGCCGCGCCGGAATCACGCTCGATCGGGGGTTTCTCCATGGGCGGCATGTTCGCGCTGCAGATCGGTCTGCGCCACCCGGATCTATTCGGAAAAGCCGCCGGATACAGCCCTGCCCTGGTCTACAGCGACTTTACCGGCGATACGTTCGAAAAATGGCTCTCGTTCGCTCCAGTCGATCCGGAGGGCGACCTTTCCGGTTACGCCGCTTCGCGCGGGTTGGACCAAATCGGTATCTACCTCGATTGCGGCGGTGAGAGCGACCCCTTCGCAAAGGGTACCGCCTCGCTGTATAACGCGCTGCTCACGCGTGGAATCCAAGCGCAGTTTCATCCGCACGAAGGTGGGCACAGTCTGCGTCCGGACTTTTTAGAGCAATTCCTGCTGTTTTACGGGAGAGTGTAACGGCTCCTTCAGATATTAAGCTTGCGTGACGATTATCGGAATTTTCCCTTTGTCGATTTGTCGGAATTTTTCGCCGTTCTTTCGTAGTATCCTCTAATAGAGTTATAGGAGGATACATTGATGAAAACATCCATCGGTTCCGTAAATCCAGGTAAAAAAGTCCCGTCCTTTCTGGAACGGCTGGGTCAAATGCTGGGGGCCACTTTGTCAAAACCCGTCACGCCCGCCACGAGCGTTTCGAACGCACACACATCCCCGTCCAGCGTAATTGGCAAAATACCTGGCAGCGCCGGCGCACCGACCCCGCGTATTCCCGTTAGAAGTACCGCGGGCGTTGGCGCGGCTGTATCGAGCACAACGGCCTCTGTCGCCGGAAAAGCAAATGCCAGAACCGGTGCGTCTGTGGCAAGCGTTTCCGCCAGAATCTCCTCCGGCGCTGGTGCGGCGGTTCCGGGCACATCCGGAAAGACCAGCTCAAAAGCCAGCACATCCTCTGCAAAGACGGCGAATGCGGCGGCGCAAAGCGTCTCTGCCGGCACGATTGACCCGCTCCTCACGCTGAACGACACACAGCGCGAGGAGTCCGCACTGGTCGATAAGCTTCCAAGCGATTTCCCGATTTTCCAGTGGGAGAGCCTGAGCACGAGATTGCAGCAAAAAGTGATGCAAAAAAGCGGGTTAAGTCCGCAGGAACAATGGCAACTGCTCAACGCTTCTACTCCGCTGGAGGTACTTTCCCTCGTTAACGCAGCGCAGAAAAACGCAAAATCCGGCCTGATCACCACGCGCGAGGCGAACGAAATCACCGATCGTTCGCTGCGGTATTCCGTAGCGCGGCTCCAACTGAACAGCACAGATACGTCAAGTTTACCCCCTTTACAAAAAAGGCTTTTGCGTGGAAAATTAGATGAAGTGTTTGCTCAGTTACAGGAGGAGACAGAGGTCGAATCCAACGATGGTCCGAAAGCGACCCCAAGGCCAAACAACACGCCGCTGCCAAAGCCGGGGCCGAGTGTGCCTGTAATTACACCAGTTCCCTATCCAAAGAATGGTAAGATAGCTTATGTCTTCTATACAAATAATCCCGGCGCTGAATTCGCGAAGCAAGCCGAGTATCAAAAGAAAGAACTAACAAAACAAGGGTACAAGGTGAATCTGATTTGCACAAACGATGTAACTGCATTCTCCGATGCTTGGAATCATATGGATCCAAAGACTGGCGCCGCTGTGATTATCAGCCATTCGAACGGGATGTCTTTGATATTTTGAACATGATTCGAGTACCAATGCGATTAGCGCCGTTGGCAAGAATACTCAAGGTCAAGCAATACCTTCCATCTCGAACCGAAAGGGCCCTAATATCGGTCCTTTATACTTATATGCATGTAATGCCGGACACGAAGAACTATTACAAGATATAGGCGCCAACGTAGCTCAAGCATTCGTTGATTTGCCAAACATCGACACGGTATATGCTTACGATGGGAGTGTTGGTTTCGGTATTCCCATCATTCGGGATATTTCCCCAGACGTTTTGCTTGATCCACGATTAGCGGAGGATCAAAGTAGTTACTATGATATTTATGATAAATCTGGTTTGTCGAGTTCATTTGGGGAACCCTCTGGCATGATAGAGTACTCCGATGTTGATTAAGGAGAAAACATATGCAGATTTCGAAGAGAAGAAAATTGCTTCCTTCATTCATCCTAATCCTGTTCCTGCTTGTATCCGGTTATCAAGCGAAACTCATCTACGATCAACAGTTCATTGGATTTAACCGTGCCGCAAAATATCTATCGACAAGTATGTATGCTAAGGTACTCCGTTTGGATGGTTTTAACGAAGAATCGATCCTTCGAGAATACGGAAAGCCATCATGCCAGGTTCGTTATGCGGATCAGAAAAATGGTGGCAGGATCCTGACTTTGGGCCAATATTTAGCATTCGATGTATTGTATGTTTATGCCGACTGGTATGCATGCGAGCCATATAACAATCTCATTCTTCTCGTGGTCAAAGATGACTCATTTCGGTTTGGTAGGCTCGACATTGGTATCGGCAGTACACGGGAAGACGTGCGTCGAGCATATGGCAAGGATCCTGCGATCAGCGCCAAAGAGCTCGCATACAGTGCCGAGGATTACCCCAACGTCGACGAAGGTTTCTACGGTGAGGATTGGTGCCGGATTCTCTTCTGTTACGATGACAACGGAGTAGTCGAATCCATGGCATACCAGCCGCCCGCATTCTAATATATTAGGTGAAGCGAAGCCTCACCGCTCCGTTTTTTCGTAACCTAAATTGCGATCGCACGCCAATGGTCGTCCGCTCGGATGCGTCAGGTTTATTCCCTTTACAAAAAAGGCTTTTGCGCGGAAAATTAGATGAGGTGTTTGCTTCGTTACGGGAGGAAGCGTATATTCTTGTTAAACTTAGAGCTCACCAACAGCTACCTTTGAAACCATCCCGAAGACCGTGCAGCAATTGCACAAGGAATCAATTGGTATTTGCAGGGAAAATGAAAATCGCCTTATCGTATTTTAAATGGCTAATCATCGGTATTGTTTCAGATATTATTGATACAAGACAGTAAGCGAGGATCGTATGAAAGGACTTGTACTGCTCACTACTCTTTTACTGATACTGGGCATTTCAAACTTATGCGCCATACCCAATGACCTGCCAACAGAAGCCGAGAGCGCTCAACATATTTACGATGTGTCAATGGATACCTGCGATTATGATTTCTACAAAGCAGATGTCGGGCATATTTTTCGAAGCGGCGAACGACGCGAAGCTTTTATCGGCACATATGAAAATGGCAGTTCTTTTGATGGCGAGCATGCCTATCAATATGTCGATGGCGAAAAAACGCAGATCAATGAATTTCCCTTTGACCAGTATGATTCATATGCAGAAAAGATTCTTGAACTCTCAAAAACGATCCTTACTCATAAGTACTACACTGCATATAACGATACTCGAAGAGGCTACGAAGAAAACTATTACTATTATAAAATATCCAAGGAGGGGCTTGCCTTATTCCAAGATCAGGAGTATTCCTATGGACGCATCACTTGTTACTATTTCGACAATGAGTTCCAAGATTTCACACTCATTCTCTCTAGCAGCGTAACCGACCGGCCAGAAATATCCTGTACATTTGGAAAGATTCGTTACACAACCACTTTTTCTCCTGTAACAGCCACTACGCATGAATGATCGGTTGTCTCCAAACGACCTGATAAAATGATACAGTACCGGATTTAATGAAACGGAGCCTCACCGCTTCGTTTTTTCACAACCTAAATTGCGATCTCGCGCCAACAGTTGTCCGCTTGAATACGTCAGGTTTACCCCCCTTTACAAAAAAGGCTTTTACGTGGAAAATTAGACGAAGTGTTTGCTCAGTTACAGGAGGAGGCGGAGGTCGGATCCAACGATAGTCCGAAAACGATCCCAAGGCCAAACAACACGCCGTTGCCAAAGCCGGGGCCGACGCCTGCCACTCAATCAATGTACACTTTCCAAACGAGCGATACGTCGGAAAAAATCACCGGATCAACAGTTCGACGTATCCGGAATTTGTTCGAGACTCTTCTGGATGTAGATATGAGCAATCTTTCAATAAGAGATCGCAAAGCCCTTGAATTGATTTCCCGGCACATTGACATCGGAAACTTTACACAAAGCCAATTGAATACTTACTATCAAGAACTTGATAGCATGGGGTATAGATTCTCCAGTCAATAGTAAGGATGGTTACTCAAGCCGTCCCTTAAACAGATAGAGCCAAGATATTAGGAGAGATTTATGATCTTTGATCGGAAAAACAGAATCGGGAGTTGGCAACAACTAAGTTTCACATTATTTATATGTGTAATCCTCTGCTTGCAATTTGCACTATCCGGTTGTGTAAATCGGAATCAACGCAACAACCAGTTGGATCGCGATACTTTCTGGGTTCAATTCAAAGCAGATCCCTCTTCTTCCAGCGGAAAGAAAGCAGCGTTTTATCATGACCGAATCTATTATTTATCATCCGAATTGGGAACCCAGGGTATCTACAGCATGAATCCATCCGGCAAGGATATCTCGCTTGAGGTTCCCGTCGAAGATATTCGAGCCATCCAGCTGCAGGACGACGTTCTGTATTACTCTGGTTTCGCCGGTGTGAAGGAGAACGACAATGGACCGTATCGTCAATTTCGGCTGTTCTCCCTTGCGAAAGGAGATACCGTTTCAAAAGACTTTCTCGCGTCGGCAGTATATTCAGACGACTTGAGAGATAAAAATGTTTGGGATTTCTATGTTTCGAAAAGCGATACTATCGTTTTGCGCTTCTCCGATGTGGTAGGCTATGATGGCCGCTCAGAGTTGTCTGGCGTAACTTTTAAAGATAACCGAGCAATTACTTTTTCTGGTTACCAGATGATAAACAGCGGAATTGTGGAACATGTAGATACAGTAAATAAAGCGCTATTGTCATTCTTACGATACGCGGATTTCTATTATGTTATCGGGAACTACACTTCCACATACCCAGAGCAGGATGAGCTATTATACGGGTGGGATTCAATCAGTGTATATGATTCGTCTCAGAATCAAGTCGCCCTATCTATCGACCGCAACTATTCTAGCATGTCTGCCAACGGTAGTTTTGATTTTTCGCGATGGATTTGCAGAATTGACGGGGACACTGCAATCTTCGCTTCAGTACGGGGTCTCGAAACCTTCAACATGGTATCCAGCGCTTCTTCGGATATCGTTACATTCTCTACCCCGGAATGCGTATATAATCAGCTTGACTATGGTGATTACTTTCTTGTCTTTACGGAATGCTTGCGAAGCAGTTACTTGAATGGTGTCCATGCTCCGCACACTTACCCACTGAACCGCGCGCTCTCCGAATCGCTGTATCGCGTGTTTCCGGAAACAAAAGAAAAGCAACTCGTGCTAACCGTTGGGAAGAACCAAACGTTTCTCTACGCAGACCGCAGCGTTGCCGCTGTCGCCAAAGGAAAGCAAGTACTCGTTTATGATATTTCCGCGGATCAGCCGAAGTTGATTCGAACCATCGACTTGAATCATCAAATCGTAGACCGCGCGAACAAGATCGATTCCGCCGGCGGATGGCTGTTTCTATATCGATTCAACGAAAAAACGCAGCGCGACGAGTTGATTGAGAAAGTACAAATCGGATCATAAAACCGACGAAGCGGAGCCTCACCGCTCTGTTTTTTCACAACCTAAATTACGACCAGATGCCAACGGTCGTTCGCTCGGATGCGTCAGGTTTACCCCCTTTACAAAAAAGGCTTTTGCGCGGAAAATTAGATGAGGTGTTTGCTCCGTTACAGAAGGTAGCGTATATTCTTGCCAAACTCAGAGCTCACCAACGGCTACCTTTGAAACCATCCCGAAGATCGCGCAGCAATTGATAAGGGAATCTGGATGTTTTTGGAGGGTGTGTGATGATAAAACGGATAGGACAAGTTAGCGTCCTGCTGGTAACATATATCAGCATTTCTATTGTCCTGCTGATTCTTTTAGTTGGCAGCTTTATCTTGATTGATCACTTCCGATACAAAGCGCAGTACTCCATACAAAAAATCGAGCGCGCGTACCATCGCAATGAAGAATCCTTTCAAGCTGCCGTCTCTTACCTTCAGGGCATCGACACAACGGATTTTCAGAAAGAAGGTATAGAAAGACCTGTTATCACAATCCAGAAGTCGGATGAATTACCAAATGACACCATATATAAATACAGTGTATTTTCAACATCCGCAACCTCCGTAACGATCTCAAATCGCGAGATGAATTCCACCCTGGACGATCTTTTTCGTAATACCGACTTAACTTCTATCTGGCAAACCAACGCAGCGGAGTCGCCAAGCATCTTTTTCAATTTTTCCGTTCTGGCGGGTTTGGTTTTCTCCCCCTCCGGTCATGCACCGATTGATTCGTTTGATGCTTCCATGGTCTATTCTTATGAAAGGATCAACGATAACTGGTTTTATTGGGCCGGTACCTGGCCGGATTAAATATGGCGTTTGTTTTGACGGAGCCTCACCGCTCCGTTTTTCACAACCTAAATTGCGATCACGCGCCGACGGCCGTCCGCTCGGATACGTCAGGTTTATCCCCTTTACAAAAAAGGCTTTTACGTGGAAAATTAGATGAATTGTTTGCTCAGTTACAGGAGGAGGCGGAGGTCGGATCCAACGATAGTCCGAAAACGTCTCCATCTCCAAGTAGTACGCCGCTGCCGAAGCCGGGGCCGAGTGTAACCGTGCAAACTCCTGCACCAATAGAACGAAGCGTGAATAGAATGCTACCAAAAGCCGAACGACTGCCACTACCTCCGGACGTAGTTGATCCCAAAGAGAATTATACGTGGTACAATTCTTATCAAGAAGCTGCAGAAGCATGGGCACTCACGAATAGAGGCCTCAGTAAGGACCTTGAACGTTGCGCGTTAATCTATCGAACGGCGGACGATAATGGGAATGAGCGGTTTACATTTGGAAAAACGAAACCCGCCATGAAAGCGATACCCCAATTAGGCATAAGAGATAACGTGGCATTACCGCTCGTGAGCCTCTATTTAGGGTAAAAAGTTCCGGGCTCCTCGCTCGTAGGATTCATTCATACCCATCCAGAACCTCCGGAAGGTTTAAATATACTCTGTTCTCAAACGAAGATTTGTTTCTAAAGAGGCTGCCCGGTATAGACTATGTTTTTTTGGCGCCTTATGAAAACCAGGATGTTGAAACCAAATGATGAAAGGAAAATCTATGAAGGGCATCATTCTATTGGTAAACTTCTTGTTTATAGCAGCCATTTCCAGCCTATGCTCTCTTTTTGCAGAAGTACCAAATGAAGCCGATAGCGCTCAATACATATGCGAAATTTCGATGATCGATTCGGATTACTATCTGCATGACGAAAAAGTTGGCACTTTGTACAGGAGCGCTGATAAACGAAATGCATTCATTGGCACATATGAGGATGGATTGTTCTTTGACGGTGAAAACGCGTATCAGTATAAAAACAATCAGAAAACGCCGATAACGGAATTCCCGTTTGAACAATATGATTCCTACGCCAATGAAATTTTAAATACTTGCCAAACGATTATTTCCAAGAAACTCTACACCGCATATAATGACGAAAGGAGTTACTATAAAGAACGCTCTTACTATTTTAAAATCTCAAAAGAAGGGCTGGCGTTATTTCGAAATCGTACGTATGAATATGGATTGATTTCATGCTTTTATCCCGACAAGACCTTTCAGGAGTTTAGTCTGGATTTATATGAAGATAAAGAGGCTAGGCCAAGCCTAGTCTGTACATTTGGAACGATTGATTATACGACGAGTATTCTTCCAGCGACGATTTCGGCTGTTGAAAATAGACCGCATGCAGAATTTCCGAATCTTCAAACCGAAGCTGTTATCGTTCAATCAAAAAAAACGCTATCAGGAAGGATTCTTCTCGTCGACCATTCGCTCCTTTTCGATACGGAGCATATCATCACTGAACCACTGGAGTCATCGGCCGAATACCAGATTTCTTACCTGAAGAACTCGCATATTCTTACGAAGTTTCAAGAATTGCCCTGATTATCTTTTCGGAGCCTCACCGCTCCGTTTTTTCGTAACCTAAATTGCGATCTCGCGCCAACAGTCGTCCGCTCGGATACGTCAGGTTTATCCCCTTTACAAAAAGACTTTTGCGTGGAAAATTAGATGAAGTGTTTGCCCCGTTACGGGAGGAAGCGGAAGACAATCGCAAATCAGACATGGATCAAACGCTTGTGATAGATAATTATCCCTACCGTCAAGAACATGTTTGACGGAAAGAATGTTCAGACGTGTTTTCTTCGTTTCATATTCCTGATACGTACGGGGAATCTGGCGCGTCCAGATTACTAGCGTATCAGAGTGACGATTAAGAGGTGCCTATGAAACATAAATTGCGTGCAGTTTCACCAGCTCTAAGACGAACCCTGTTGATTGTGAGCATTGCCATAATACTTAGCGTGGTTTTCTTCGCCTTTGAAGGGTTCTTGCTGGATTATATAAACCGTGCAGAACATCATGCAGTTTACTTGAATGAAAACGGATACCCAAAAGAGCTTGGTTTGGCGACTTTTGAGTACGGGGATATTCAACACGTTTTCGGCTCTCCCGATCATAGAGATTGTATCGAGAGTCTTGATGACCCGAAAGTGGATATCGTGACAGACGATTATCCGGGATTTGTTGCGCACTATTCGACTTCAGAGAATGTTAAAAAAATCACTCGTTTTTACACGTATCTGATTACGATAAAAAGCGACCGCTATCGCTGGGGCTGGCTCCAAATCGGTATTGGAAGTCCACGCTTTCTAGTACGTATTGCCTATTTACTAGATAGTAGGATCAGCGCCAAAGAGCTCGCATACAGTGCCGAGGATTATCCCAACGTCGACGAAGGTTTCTACGGCGACGATTGGAGCCGTATCCTCTTTTGTTACGACGACAACGGAGTAGTCGAATCCATGGCTTATGAACCGCCAGCGTTTTATTAATCAGAGCAAAGCGACGCTTCACCGCTCCATTTCTCTTTTTGTCCGCTCGGATGCAAAGCGGCACAAAACCGTTTTCATTTACGCATGAAAAAGCCGCCGGAAAAAACCGGCGGCTTATGAAACGCTGCAAGAATCAAGGTTACAAAACGAGGCTTGGCGGCGCGTACATCCGCGTACCCATCTCCTGATCGAGCATGTAAAGGCCCTTGCTGTCCGTACCGAAGAGCTCCATCTTTTTGATATTGTCGCTGGAGTTCGTCTCTTCCTCCGCCTGTTCCCTTACAAACCAGTCAAGGAACTGCATCGTGCGGAAATCCTTCGCCTCGTAGGCGGCTTCATAAATCGTATGAATCGACGCCGTCACATATTGTTCGTGCGTAAGCGACGCCTTCAAAGCGTCCATATGCTCCTTCAGCACGGTATCTGGCTTGCCGATCGCCTCAAACGTGACTTTAATCTCGTTGTTCTGCATGTATTTGATAAACAGCAACGCATGGTCCCGCTCTTCCTGGGCCTGGACGTTGAACCAGTTGGAAAATCCCTTCAGTCCCTGCTCTTCGTAGTAATTTGCAAAATGCAGATAGAGGTAAGCGGAAAAGAACTCCTTCGTAATCTGTTCGTTCAGCAATGTTTTAACTTTTTCGGTAAACATCTTGTTCGCTCTCCTTTTCTTTTTCTTTCCGTAACAAGCGATACTTCCTGTGTTAGTTACAGTATAAAGCTTCTAACGGCATCATACCGTGTTTTTATCACCGTTACAACAGGAAATTTGAGCAGGAAACGTGACTTGCGCACAGTACTCCTGCGAAAAAAACGTATAATGAAAGTATCAAATCAATCTGGATGGGAGATGAATGAAATGAAAAAGAATGTCGGTACCGTTGACCGCTGGGTCCGGATCGTCCTTGGAGTCGCTTTGCTGAGTCTGATTGTTTTCCTCTCCGGCGGAATTCGCTGGATCGGGCTGATTGGTCTGATTCCCCTGCTGACCGGAATTGTCGGTTATTGTCCGCTGTACTCGCTGTTTAAAATCAGCACGAACAAATAACGACACTGAATCTTCGTTTTTCAACCCGGGCGCCCGCATTAAATACGGGCGTCTTTTCTTTTGAGTTCTATCGGTTCCGGCTCAAACCGGAAAGAACGTCAAGTCTTTCATTCATCGGGTGATCCGGAAAGTCCGGCGTATCGCGTCTCCAGCGAAGAAATTACCAAGTTAAATAGTAGTTTTCTATTGCCTCGCCAGATGAAGTATGTTATGATTCATTGCAATAAATCATTCTTGGATTGGAGGAGTTCTTCTTTTGAGCCATATCATCGAGGTATCCGGCTTGCAGAAATCGTATGGACCGGTTCATGCGGTCAAAGGATTGGATTTTTATGTGGAGAACGGAAAAATCTTCGCGTTTCTTGGCCCAAACGGCGCGGGAAAATCGACTACCATCGACATCATTTGCACCTTCCTTCGTGCGGACGCGGGAACAGTCGTCGTAGACGGACATGTGCTTGGAAAAGACGACAACGCCATCCGCCAGAGCATCGGCGCGGTGTTTCAGGACGGTCTGCTCGATCCGCTGCTCACTGTGCAGGAAAATCTGCGCATCCGTGCGGGATTCTACGGCTTGAGTGGAAAACGCCGCGAAACCGTCGTACAGGAAGTTGCCAAGCGCGTAGGTATTGCGGAAATCCTCAAGCGCCCTTACGGCAAGCTCTCCGGCGGACAGCGCCGACGCTGCGACATTGCCCGCGCGCTCGTCAACACGCCTAAGATCCTTTTCCTCGACGAGCCGACCACCGGTCTCGACCCGCAGACGCGCAAAAGCGTCTGGGAAACGATCACCAGGCTCCAGCACGACACGGGCATGACCATCTTTCTCACCACGCATTATATGGAGGAAGCGGCCGAAGCGGATTACGTAATCGTGATCGACAACGGCAATATTGTGGCGAAAGGAACGCCTTCCGACCTCAAGGAGCGCTACACGAGCGATAAACTTACGCTGATTACGAAGGATCCCATAGCGCTGTCGGATCGTCTTGCCGCGGACGGGTTCACCCCAAACGTTGTTGCCAACCGCGTAACGGTTCCGGTACCCGGGACGCTGGATTCGCTGCCGCTTCTGGAGCGCTACAAGGGCGATATTACCGGATTTACGGTCACAACAGGTACGATGGACGACGCGTTTATCGCCATCACCGGAAAGGAGATTCGCGAATGATCAACTTTATGAAACGCAACCTCCTTGTGTTCTTTAAAGATAAAGCGTCCGTCTTCTTCTCCCTGCTTTCGGTGTTCATCATCATCGGCATGTACGCGCTTTTTCTCGGCGACGTCTGGACGAGCGGAATGACGGAAATCACCGGCGCCCGCTTCCTCATGGACAGCTGGATCGTTGCGGGTCTGCTCGCGGTTACATCCGTCACCACCACGATGGGTGCCTTTGGCACCATGGTGGAGGATCAGTCCAAAAAGCTCATCAAGGATATCCGCTCCTCCCCGCTGCCGCGGGTGAGCATCGCGGGCGGCTACATTCTCAGCGCGTTCGTGATCGGCGTGATTATGTGCCTCGTCGCGCTCGTGCTCTGCGAGCTGTATATCGTATCCGGCGGCGGATCTCTGCTCGGCGGGCAAGCGCTGCTCAAGGTACTGGGACTGATTCTGCTCTCCACGTTTTCGAACACGGCGCTTGTACTCTTCTTCGTTTCGTTTTTTCAGAGCAACAACGCGTTTTCGGTTGCAAGCACAATCATCGGCACCGTAATCGGCTTTATGACGGGCATCTATATTCCCATCGGCCAGCTTCCAGAGGGCGTGCAGTGGGTCATCAAGCTCTTCCCGCCGTCGCATTCGGCCATGTTGCTGCGGCAGGTCGTCATGGAGCAGCCGCTGACGCAGAGTTTTGCGGGAGTGCCTGACCAATACCTCACAGAGTTTAAGGAGCTTATGGGGGTAACGTTCAAAATCGGCGACACAGTCGTCACCCCAACGTTGAGCGTTGTGATATTGATCGCTTCGGGAATCCTGTTTCTGGGGTTGTCGATCCTGAACCTCTCCCGGAAAAAGAGATAAACCTGATACAGTTTTGAGATTGTTGCCCCCGCTGGCGGTTGTCGGCGGGGGAATTTCTTTCGGGGAAAAGAAAAGCGTTCGTCACCCATCAATGCTTTTATTGGTTGACATTTCCTTTCCCCTCCCTTATACTACCCCCTAAGGAGAATTTTCCCATGACCGTACAGAACCACCTTCGCGAATTGCTGGAATCGAATAAAAGCGTCTTCCTCTCCGGAGAGGAAATCGCGAAACGCCTCGGCGTGAGCCGAAACGCCGTCTGGAAGGCGATAAAAGCCCTTCAGGCGGACGGCTACCCCATCGAGGCTGTTCCAAACCGCGGCTATTGCCTCGCGGCGCAGAGCGACGTGCTTTCCGAAAGCGGCGTCCGCCGTTACCTGGCCGGCGAAGCACAGTCCCTCGATCTGCACGTTTACGACGCCGTTTCCTCCACCAATCTCGTTTTGCGCGAGCTGGCGGGCAAAGGCGCGCCGGAGGGCACGGTCGTCATCGCCGCCAGACAGACCGGCGGGCGCGGGCGCAAGGGGCGCAGCTTCTTTTCGCCGGAAGGCACGGGCGTATACGTCAGCCTGCTGCTTAAGCCAAAGATCGCTCCGGACGCCGCCACGCTGATCACCACGACCGCCGCCGTTGCGGTCTGCGGCGCGGTGGAAGCGCTTTCCGACCGGAAGGCGGAAATCAAATGGGTCAACGACGTGTTCGTGGACAAAAAAAAGATCTGCGGCATCCTGACCGAAGGCTCGTTTGACATGGAGAGCGGTCAGTTCGAATACGCCGTGCTCGGCACGGGCATCAACGTGTATACGCCGAAAGACGGTTTCCCGGAAGAGATCCGCGCCGTCGCCGGGAGCGTGTTCTCCGCCCCCGTCCCGGACGCAAAGAATCGCATGATCGCCGAATACCTGAACCATTTTCTGCCGCTCTATCGTAACCTTGGCGGCGAAGAGACGATTTCGGAATACCGCCGGCGCAGTTTCGTCATCGGAAAGAACGTTACCGTTCTTTCAGGCGAAAAAAGCACACCGGCTCGCGCCGTCGACGTGGACGGGCAATGCCGCCTCATCGTGGAATATGGCGACGGTACGCGCGCCGCGCTATCCTCCGGCGAAATCAGCATTCGCATTACGTAAGCAAATCACTTCGTCCGGGCGTACGCCCCCGGCTGATGGTAAGGAGAAATCACCGCTATGGCCTCTTCTGCAAAATCCCGCACCTATAAAATGGTACTTGTCGCGCTGTTTGCGGCGCTCATCGCCGTTGGCGCTTTTTTACGCGTCCCGATCCCCGTCGTTCCCTTCACGCTGCAAACGTTCTTCGTTTCCCTGGCGGGCATGCTGCTCGGCAGAAAGCTCGGCGCGGCCAGTGCGGCGCTGTACATGGCCATCGGACTGATCGGTATCCCCGTTTTCACACAGGGAGGCGGCATTGGGTATGTGCTGAAACCCACGTTTGGCTACATCGTCGGTTTCATCGCCGGCGCGTTCGTCACCGGCACGATCGCCCGAAAAACGGAGCGGCCGGGTTTCCTGCGGCTCCTGCTCGCGGCGTTTGCTGGGCTGTTTGTCATTTACACGCTCGGTACGGTCTATTTTTACCTGCTGACCAACTATTATCTTGGCAATCCGGTTTCCGTATGGACAGCGTTTCTCTACTGCTTCCTGATGTTTATCCCGGGCGATGGCGCCATGAGCGTGGTCGCGGCGCTGGTTGCCAGGCGAATGATCCCCGTTCTGCAAAAAAGCAATCTCGCGTAAACTTCCCTCAATCAGGAATGCGAGCCGATACGTTTTCTTCGTACCGGCTCGTTTTTTTTGTTTCCTTATCATCGGTTTTTCAGCAGTTTCCGAACCCGTTTCCAATCCGGGTAATAAACGTCCATTCGCCGCCAGAACTGCTCACCGTGGCCCGCCACGTGCAAGTGGCACAGTTCGTGGATCAGCACGTAGCGAAGGCATTCCGGCGGTTTTTCCGCAAGGCGCAGGTTAATCGTGACCAATGCGGTCCGTACGTTGCAGGTACCCCAGCGTGTCTTCATATCGCGAATACGAAGTTCGCCCGCACGCTTGCCGACCGTCCGTTCGCAATCGGGCAGCATTTCCTGTGCTTTCGCAAGCAGTTGTGTGCGATACCACCCGTCCAGCGCCTTTTTCCGCGCTTGCTCGTCCGCTTCCGGCCGAATGGAAAGTCGCAGCGTTTCTCCGATCCGTTCCACTTTCGTTCTTCCGGCAACGGGAACGACGCAAAGTGTCAGCATGCGGCCGAAGCAGGGAACCACGGCAGTGTCTTCGAGCGCCGGCCTTTGCGCGGAAAGCACTTTTCTCCGCTGTTTTAGAATCCAGTCCGCACGACTCTCCACAAACCGCAGAATCTGCTCTTCGGATACGTACAGCGGCGCGCTGACGGTAATCGTTCCATCGGGCGGAAGCACGCGAAGATAGAGATTTTTCATACGCTTCCGCGTAACGATCACCGGGTAGGTTTCCGTTTGCAGTACGCTCGTTTGATCCATTCCGTTCCCCCGTCGTTCGCGTGGGTGCTCCCCCGCGCACGTGTGCATTCTATCATTGACAAAGGATCTCCGTCAATCCTGCGGCGCGGTATCCGCTTCGTCCCTGTTTTGCGGCAAGTCCAGCCCGAATGGCCGGATCAGCCCGGATTCGATCGCCGCATACAGCACGATTTCAAATATATCTTCGCGCCATTTATAGAGCGTGGACTCCGAAACGGAAAGATCCAATTCAATCTGCATCATGCGCGAGCGCAACGACTGGTTTCTTGGCAGCGGTTTCTCCAGCCCGAACAACCGGCACATGAAACGTTCCTTTATCGGATCCGTTGCGCGAAAATACGACCTTGCCGCGTCGATAGCGCGGATCCAACCCAATACGGTGCCGCCCTGCGCGCGCAATTCCGGACCCTGATAGGCGCGCGCAGTATTTTTTCGATAATTCAGAAGCTGTCGTTTCGCCTCGCTCCTAAGGCGTTGTAACGGTATTGTTTGCATGATTCCCTCCTTGTTCGCGTAATACGAACGTTTGTACGTATATTATACGACAACTTCTCCGATTTGTATCCACAAAACCTGTAATTTTAAAAAAGAATCACCGGACTAGTTCGTCGTTATTTCGCGCATTCTGTCGTTTTTTCTGTGTTCCATTTTTGCACCGCGATTTCGACGCTGCTTTTTTCAAGGTTTTCAATCGCATTCACAGGATGTTCGCATTTCTTTTCCCGCTCGCCACAGGATCTTTCGTTCCCGCTAGCAGGAACGATTGCCTGTGATACAAACTCGTGGTATGATGTTGAAAACTGCGATTGCATCTATCGGCCGCTCGCCGGCTGTTTTGATGTGTTCTATTATACTTAGGGGAGTTATGATACCTTTTTCAAAAATTACGATACAGAATGCCGCCGAGTTGCGCCCGTACCTGATCGCCCAGCCGTTTCGAACCTGTGACTACACGCTTGGCGCCGTTTTTCAGTGGAGAGCCTACTTCCGTTCCGCCTACGCAATCGTTGCCAACCAACTCGTCATGCGCGCGACCTATCCCGGCGAAGGGGAGTTTTTTACCTATCCCGTCGGCAGCAGCGATGTTTCCGATGCGCTGGCCGCGATTGAAGCGCACGCCGCGGAGACCGGCACACCGCTTTGCTTCTGCTCCGTGCCTGAAGAGGGAATGGAAATTCTCCGTGCACGCTATGGTGAGCGCGCGGAGATCACCACGCACCGCGACTGGGCGGATTATCTTTACAACGCCAGCGATCTGATCGATTTCCCCGGCAAGAAATACCATACGCAGCGGAACCATCTGAACCGTTTTTTCAAGGATAACCCTTCGGCAAAGTTCGTTCCCGTCACCGAGGAAACCTTGCCAAACGCCATTGCGTTCCTCAACGAATACGAACAGCACGTTCCGCTTGATAAGGTGATCGAAGCCGAAGAAATGCTGCGTGCAAAAGAATTGCTTGCCGATTCTCTCAAACTGCGCCAGAAAGCAGGCTATATCAAAGTAAGCGGCACGATCGTCGCGCTGTCGATCGGAGAGGTTGTGGGCGACACGCTGTACTGCCATGTGGAGAAAGCGCGTGTGGACTACGCAGGCTCGTACCAGGCCATCGTATCCCTGTTTGCGCGCTATGCCGTCGAGCCGGACACGCTTTTCATCAACCGAGAGGACGATTCCGGCGAAGAACAACTTCGCTACTCGAAAATGTCCTACCGGCCGATCCGGCTGATCGATAAATACTGGATCGATATTACCTGACGAAGGATTGACACGTAAGAGAATATTCCGAGCGCACAAGACAAAAGGATGGGGGATTCTTTATGAGACGAGCAAAGGAATTTCGGGACACCGCGTGGAATACACTGCGCGGAAAATACTGGTGGGCGGTACTCGCAGCGCTGATTGCCATCGTGCTTGGCGGATTTGCGGCACAGTCGCCCTTTTCCTTCCGGTTTGACCACGACAGTTTTCAGCAAATCCGTTACTATTTCGGCGACGCGTCGTATTTAAAGGCGCTCCTTGATTCGATCAAGGGCATCCTTATTACGCTGGCAGGTTATGCGTTCGTTACCAGCGTCGCGCTGTTCATAGTTGGCAGTGCAATTGAACTCGGCTACGACCTGTTTAACCTTTCCCTTTACCAGAGCGCCGGTCAGCCGAAGATCGAAACCATTTTTTCGCGTTTCCCCTATTTTGGAAACGCGCTGATGCTGCGGTTTCTGATGTTACTCAAAACGCTTCTCTGGTTGCTGCTTCTGATCGTACCGGGTATCGTAGCCGCGTATCGTTATGCGCTCGCGCCTTATCTTATGGCCGAACGCCCCGAGTTAACGCCTACGGAAGCGATTGAACAATCCAAGCAGCTGATGCTGGGACACAAAGGCCGGCTCTTCTGCCTGCACCTGAGCTTCATCGGTTGGTATCTGCTTTCGGCATTTACCGGCGGGATCGGCTGGTTTTTCCTCGCGCCTTACGTGAAGGCTGCCACAACGGCCTTCTATCTGGAACGCACGGACCGTCTGCCACTCAACGGCGGCGATGCAATTCCCGTTTTCGGAGGTGTCTCCGGCGCCGCAACCGCGCCTTCCGGCGAAACGTCCGATCACGAGTTGATCTGAATTCTTCCTATCCCGATGCAAAAACTCCCGTACGCCAATCGGCGAACGGGAGTTTTGTTTTCTGCATTCTTCGTTTCGAACTTTGGGTTCACTGTTACTGGTAGATCACGCCCCAGCCTTTCTTAAGATGCGACGAACGGACATAACCAGTTTCATTTTGATACTGCAGCTTCGTCCAGCCGTCCTCGGTCGTCTCCAGAACGTTTACGGAGACGCGCGCGGGCATCTTGCAGATGCGCTCCCCTGCCTCGTCCGGCGCGGCATAGAGCCATTCCGTCGTTTTGAGGATGTCCGCGTCCTCTTTCGTATCCGGCTTGTTCTGGTCGTAGGAAATGTATCCCCGAAGAACATACCCTTCCTTCTTTTCAAAGCGAACCTTCACCCAGGCCTCGCTCTCGATCAGTACCTCCAGCTCGTCGCCAACCGCGAGCCGTGCCACCGCGTCAAAGGAGCTTCCGCTTCCCTTTCTCATCCGCGCCCCGGGAACGGTGACCCAGGCATGCCGGTTGGGAAGTTCCTCCGTTTCATCCGAAATCGTCTTCTGAAACGCGTTATATTCGGAGAAGCTCAGCTTGGATTTCAGCGCTTTTCGCAGTTCCCGATTGCTGGGTTCGGTCGCCGAAATTTCAATCGTCGTTCCGGGGCAGGCGTAATAGTAAAGCCATTTTGCGTCTTCCACATACAGCCGTACGCATCCGTGGGACACCTTGGAACCAATATCGTAATACGGCGTCTTCTTGAGCGCGTCCACCGAACGTTTGCCGTATAAAAGCGAATGAAAATATATGCTGCCAACGATCTGTACCCAATAGCGCGCGTATTCGCCGCCGAAGTTCGCAAATTTTCCGAACCGTTCACGCCCGCCAATCTTCCAGATCCCGCGCGGCGTCGGGGTGGCTTCGTCCTCCGGATCGGCTTCGTCCACATCCGTCCTGCCGGAGGAGCAAAGAAACCTGCGGACAACCTTCGTATACTCGTTGTTCTCGTCCCGTTCGAACACGGTTACAATCTGGTTTCGCAGATCCAGCAGAATATAATACCGGTCCGGGTCGTCGTTTTTTAACTCGTCCCTCGCAAACGCCCGGGATGGAACGGCAAGCGTAGTGAAAAAAATCAGGATCGCGCCGAGTAACGCAACGCTTCTTCGCATATACCTTTCCCCCTCCGGATAAGCAGATGCGCGGGAGGATTGCTCATCCGTCCCGCGCATTATTCGTTTCTTTCGCGTCAGAACACGCGGTAAGCGCAGATAAAGTGTTTGGACCAGTATCCGCCCGAGCTGAGCACCGTCGAAGAGCGGCGGACCTGCCCTTCGGAAGAGCTCGCGTCGATCATGCTCCCTCCGCCGAGATATACGCCGACGTGGCCGGTCGAAGCGGTTTCTCCCGAGAATACCAGGATATCGCCGCGCTCGATGGAGCCGATGCTCGAAATGCGCTGATACCGATCGGTCGAACGCCATGCAATCGACGTGATATAGCTCGCGCTTACGCCCGAATTCTTGAGGCACCAGTACACGAATCCGGAGCAGTCGAAAGTGTTCGGCCCCTTTGCGCCGCGGACGTATTTGCTGCCGATCTTGCTCTCGGCCAGCGCAACGAGTTTCTCCACGCCGGTCTTATTGGCGGCGCTCGCAACGCTGCCGGAAGACGAGCTTGATCCGGAAGAACTGCCGGAAGACGAACTGCCGGAACTCGAACTCTCTTTCTTTGTGGAAGGCAGCGACGCGGCCTTCTTCGCGCTCGAAGAGTTCATCATAGTCAGCGTAACGGCGCCGACCTTGCCGTCCTGCGACAGTCCGCTTCGCTTCTGGAACGCCTTCACCGCATCCTCGGTGATCTCGCCGAAGTATCCGGTTGCGTTTGCGCTGGCCAGATAGTTCAGTTTCGCCAGTCGCGCCTGCATATTCTTAACCGCGGTTCCATAATCGCCCAGCTGCAGCACCATCTCCTGCGCGTCGCCGGAAAGCAGCAGATCCCGTGTGACCGGGCCGAGACAACCGTCGCGCGTTAGTCCGTTTGCCTGCTGAAACGCCTTGATGGCGGTTACCGTCGCCTTGCCCATCACGCCGTCCGGTTTGAAGGTGACATACCCCAGCTTCTTCAGCGCGGTCTGACATTCCTCAATCACGCGGTTCTCGTCGCCGAGTTTATACGCGTTGCTCACGACATTCTCGCCATAGAGCATTTCCAGCGTTTTTACTCCAACCTTACCATCCGCCGTCAGATCGTTTTTCTTCTGGAACTGCTTTGCGGCTTCTTCGGTTTTTTCGCCGAACGTGCCCTGGATATTCGCCTTGTTATCGAGATACCCTAGTTCATATAAGCGCTGCTGGACGCCTTCCACGTCCGGCCCGGTATCTCCAAGCTGCATCACGTAGACCTTCGCGTCCGCGTTCATCAGCATGTCATAGGTGGACTGTCCGCAAATGCCGTCGTCGTCCAGCCCGTTATGACGCTGAAACGCCATCAGCGCGCTTTGTGTCAGAGGCCCGAAATGCTGGGTCGGTTCATCCGAATCCATATAGCCGAGATCCATCAACCGCGACTGTATTGTCGAGATCACCTCGCTGTCGTCGCCTTCCTTGAGCTGCTCGGTAAAAGGAACCACAGCCTGTTCATCCGCCACGCCATCGGTGGTATCCGCCGTCGAGTCGGTCGTCGTATCGTTTGCTGTATCCAGCGTATCAACCGCTGCGTTCTCCGTATTCGGATCGACCGTGCCGCTGTCGAACGCCGCCGGAATTTCCTCTTCCGCCGCAAACGCGGCCAACTGCTCCTGTGCGTCCGCACTGGAGCTCTTACCGGGAAGCGCAATCGCCAGGATAATCACCGTCAAAACGACAAATCCAAACGTGCTTCCGGCGATCAACAGGGTGCGCGGCGGAAGCTTCATTAAATAATTATAAACGCCGCGAATCCCGAAGTAGATCCCGCGCGCAATGGTACGGGCAACCGAGAGCAGCGTTTTTTTCGCTTTCTTCTTCAGTTGACTGTTTTTCGCAATTGGGCGCGTTTCCCGCGCGGACGCGTAGGCGCGATCTTCCGGTATCTCGCGGGTTTCCACGATAAAAAGCTTCTTTTTCAGCTTTTTCCAGAACCGTTTGAATGAAAACGGCTTTTTCTTCTTCGCCGTGTATGCGGAGCGCGGCACGCCGCCATAGGCGGACGCTGCGTACGGGGACTGCTGAGCGTACCCGCTTCGCGCCGGACCGGAACCGTTTCTCATATCCGAATAGGAACCGTATTTTCGCTCACCTGAGCCGTTCTTTTGATACACGCTGCCCGTGGAAGCACTCGGCCGGGACCTGCCGTCCACCGGTCTTCCGCTCGCCGTATGCCGTGTATCGTGGTGTTCAGTTGGCACGTTCAGACTCCTTCCGGCAGGCAAAGACACTTCGCCAGCCTTACATCCAAATCATGTTCACGCTGATTATAACAATGAATCGTGAAGTTGGGTTGAACATTTTATAAACGAACCGCTAACGTTAATCCGCTTTGGCTAAGAAACGACCTCAGCCGTCGAAATACTCCCCGCGACGGTAATCGTAGATCGCCGCGTTGTACTTCTGAAAATCCTCCAGCACTTTCCCCGTTCCAAGTGCCACGCAGGAAATCGGGTCCTCCGCAATCCGGCAAGGAACGTTGGTTCGATCGGTCACGTACCGGTCGAATCCCGCGAGCAGTGCGCCCCCGCCCGTAACGACAATACCGGACTCGGCGATATCCGTAGCCAGTTCGGGAGGCGTACGTTCAAACAGCCCCCGCACACGCTCAATGATCGCCCCAAGCGGTTCGGCAAGCGCGTCCACCATTTCATTTGTACCAATCGGAACGGCTTCCGGCAGACCCGTTACAACGTTTCTGCCGCGTATCTCGACGATGCGCTGCTCTTTTTCCGCGTGCGCCCTGCCGTATGCGATTTTAATATCTTCGGCGTTCCGCTCGCCGATATAAAGATTGTGCTTGCGTTTTACATAGCGGCGAAGCGCGTCGTCAAACTTGTCGCCCGCCATCTTGATCGAGTCCGAAATCACGGTCGCTCCATACGCGATCACCGCGATGTCCGTCGTTCCGCCACCGATATCGAGCACCATGTGCCCCTTCGGTTCGTTGATATCGATCCCCGCGCCGATTGCCGCGGCAAGCGGCTCCTCGATCAGGTAGGAATATCGCGCGCCGGCTTCGTCCGAAGCTTCGATCACGCAGCGTTTCTCCGCTTCCGTTACCCCCGACGGAACGCACACAACCGCTCTGGGTTTGTACAGCAGCCGCGTTCCCACGACTTTTTGAAAGAAATAGCGAAGCATGCGCGCCGTAACGTCAAAGTTACTGATTACGCCGTCCCGTAACGGCCGGATCACAAGTATGTTTGCCGGCGCGCGTCCCATCATTTTTCGCGCTTCCTCGCCGATGGCGACGATACGCCCCGTTACCCGCTCAACGGCGACGACGGACGGCTCCTTCAGTACAATCCCTTTCCCTTTCACAAATACAAGGGTGGAAGACGTACCAAGGTCAATCCCAATATCGGAGGTATCAAACAAGCCCATTTCAAACCCGCTTTCACCGTGTCCAAAGAGGACACAAACATCCTATCATACCAATTCATTTTAGCATGCCGATATGCCACGGGCAATCAAACAAACTGTGAACGGACCACAATCAACTCAAAAAGCCGCCTTTCGGCGGCTTCGTTCAGCGAAAGAAGTCTTACGGATCAGGGTCACGGCGGCGAACGCCAAACGATTTCGTTAATCCACGATCTGGTCGAACGGGTTTTCGCCGCTTTCCGTATTTTGATCGCGCGGCGGTTTCCGCTTTCCTGTTTTCCGCGCCTGTCGCGGCGCTCGCTCTTCGGCACGCTCATGCTGCGATTCGATTTCCAGTTGCGCCTCCCGCTCCTCCAGAAAATCGGTCGATTCTTCCGGTATGCCATCGCCCGGTTCTTCCGGCGCGGGCGCCTCGGTTTCCTCCTCCGTCACGAGCGGATCGAGCCGGAGCAAATACCAGGCAATCCCGCAAATCACAATGCAGAGCGCGGCGGCGCCAAACGCCACCAGAGCTGCATTTCTGCCGCAAAACACGTCCGCCGTGGGGCGGGCCGCGATCAGGGTCACGCCGTTCTGCGTTTCTCGAACGCAATAGTTGCCTGCATCGTAAAACGTTCCGTTCGCACCGCTTTGCGCGGCAACGAAAACCAAATCCTTGTTATATGGCAACTCGGAAAGCAACGTTTCCGTACTCGAACGCTGCAGCGCGTCGTCAACAAACGGGTCGTCCCTGGTGAGTAGCACGAAGCCTTCGATATCCGTCCTGCCGACGCAGGCATAAAGAAGACTTTGGTCGGTTTCGTCCGTTTGCGTCAGAGCGGCCTGTGCATCGTCCGCCGCTTCCATTGCCCATCCAAACGCGCTCTGAGCGCCCAGATCGAGCCCGATCCGGCTCGCCTGTGAAGACGCGATCAGCCGGCCGTCGATATCCGCCACGTCGACGCAATCCACGTGGAGCTGTTCACAGAACGCAGCGAGTGCGTCGGTTGCAAGCAGGGTATCGTCGTGCGCTAAAAACCGGACAACCGCGCTCGCTTTGCTGAGCAGGTTTTCCTCCTCCGCCGCGATTACCGGCGCCGCGTAGGAAGCGCCGTCATCCAGCGTGTCAAACGCTTTGGCTAAGAGCGAGGTAAGCTCGCTTTTTGCGCGCGATTCCTCCCGTTCGGTCACTGGCACAAACACCAGCACAATACCAAGAACCATCAGCAGAGCAAGGATTGGAATCAGCCACTTTCGTAAAAAACGTACCATTCGTACCTCCCTGCCTTTTGGATTGGCGATTGCGGAACCTTACGCGCCATTCTCGCGGCGGTTCCTTCTTGTTTTTCAAGTTTGTTCGGACATGTGCGTCAAGTCGACGGAATGATGGAAAGCAGGAAATTCGCCTGATAAAAGAACTCCCCGAAAAACGACTCGCTTAGAAACTCATAAAGCTTTGGCAGAACCGTAAGCAAAACCGGCACAATCAGGAAAATCACGAACATCATCAGAACGCCGTGGATCAAGCCGAGTCCCGCGCCGATGATCCCGTCCCCGCGCGAAAGCACCGGAAAACCGCCGCGTCCGTACTCCACGCCGCGGATCACGAACCCGAGCACGAGACGCACCACCGCGAAAACTAGGATCAACGCAAGAATGTTAATCACAACACAGACGATCGTCTGATTGAAATAATCGCCAAGCGTGGTAACGCCGCTGTCGCGGAACGCTTCGGATGCAATGTTTTTAATTACGCAGCGATCCATCGGCAAAGGCATGTCCGCATTCTGCAGAACCGTATGCAACTGTTCCGACGAGATGCTGGAAATTGGCGCGCGCGTCAGTTCCACATCCGTAACAGCCACATATTCGGAGCCTTCCGTGTAATAGAGCATCATATTGAACAGATCGGAACTGCCTTTGACAATGCCGGAAAGAATCGGGATGGCAATCCTGCCGAGGAGTAACGAAAGAATTGTAGCCCCGATATTCAAAACGGTATTGACGAACCCGCGGTACAACCCGCCGAGGATCGTGATGGCAAGGATCAGCAGAATCGCGATATCAATGAAATTCATGTTTTCGCCCGCCCTACTCTTACGCGTCAGTTCGAGTTCGCGAGATAATACATGCCGTTGCTGGAAAGCAACAGCTTGGTATCGGTAAGTTTAACCGCTTCGTCGACTGGCTGCTGAAAGTTCGCCGTCGCCGAAAGAACGCCTTTGATCGAGTAATTAAAGAGTTGCTCGCGTGAAACGACCACGAGCCTGCTGCCCATGATAAAGGCATTCACGCCCTCTGTCGGCAGCTGAAGCGTCGTCTCCACCGGTTCGGGCGCGGAATCCTCCTGCAGCGTCATGATTTTGACGGTGTGAAAATCGCCTCCGCGCGTTGTCAACAGGAAGGTAGGCGTACCGGAAGCGTTGGAGAAGTCCACCACCTCGTAGCCATAAATCGTCGTACGATAGATTTCCTTGTTTCCCTCATGGATGTAGCGGATGATCTGGTTGGTCGCAACGACAAACATGCTGTTGCTCGTTATGTAAATCTTGTCCACCAGCTGACCCTGGACATGGATCATGCCCGTCACCTCGTTTTTTACGAGATCGTAGGTCGAAATGGTCGTCATCGGAGTTCCGGTATCCACACTGAGCGTCTCGATCCAAAGCATCTCCGAGCTCGTCGTGTAGAATCCGAAGTCAATGATGCATTGGTCGGCATACGGAAGGTCCGCAACCTGTTCGCCGCTTTTCGTGATGATATGCAACCCCTGCGTTCCGTCCTCCGCTTCCCGAAGAACGGCGAGATACTTCGTTCCGCACTCGACTTCCATAATCGATCCGGTAAAGGTCAGCGGCGCTTTTTCGCCGACAATCTGCAGCTGCGCTTCATTGAACACAGCCGTCATGGACTCGCTGCCGGACATACGGATGTTCGAAGCGCCCATGCCGTAGGTGTAGTTCTTTTTACTGTCGGTCAGATGGTAGAAGTGAATCTGGCCGTCCGTCTGGTAGAGAAGTCCGTCGCCCGTGTTGATATAGGTCGACGAGGTCGAGATCGGCGTCATCTCCATTTCAACCGTCTCTTCCGACTTGTTGAAGAAGAACTGAAAAACCAGAAGCCCAACGCCCATAGCGCCAAGAATCAGGATCGAAAAAAGCAAAGGATTATTCTTTTTTTTCTTTTTACGGCGGGGTTGTGCCGTTCTCGCATCCGTCTGCGAATAAGCCCTCGTACCGCCCTGTTGCATTGCCATGTATCATTCCCCTATGTTTCGCTTTAGTCTAACAGCCCGCGCGGGCAGTGTAAAGCAAACTTTCTGTGTCCCGCGCGCCCGTCCCCGCTTATTGCGAGACTATGACGTAAAGCGCCTGCGGGAGAATCCGGAACGTAACCGGTGTTCCGGGAATCATGTCCCCGTCCACGTCCAGAAGGGACGAGGGTTCGCAAACGGCCGTGAGTTCCGTCGCGGTAAAGTAGGTAACATACTTCGTGCCAAGATGATTTCCCTTGAGAAACTTTGGCAAAAGGGACAGCGCGTCCTTCTTCTTGACGTCATGGATTACGCACATATCGAGCAGTCCGTCAAACGGGTCCGCCTTGGGCGTTACCATCATGCCGCCGCCAAAGTGCGTACCGTTGCCCGCGGCGACGATCAGCACGTCCGCCTCCATCGACCCGCCCGGCCAGGTAATCGTGGTTTTCCGCGATTTTAGGTGGGCAATCGCGCTGATAAGCCCGCGCAAATACGCAAGCGAACCGTTTTTCATCCGCTTTTTGTAGATTTCCACATATTGCAGCACATCCACGTCGAACCCGAATCCCGCGACGTTGAAATACAGCAGATCGTTCGCCATTGCCGCGTCCATGCGCCTCGCTTCGCCGTTCAGCGCGAGATCGAGCGCCGCAAGCGGCTCCTTCGGAATCTTCAGCGGACGTATGATATCGTTGCCCGTTCCGCAGGAAACGATCCCCATCGGCACGTCCGTATTCAGCAGGGCGCTTGCCGCCTCGCGGATCGTTCCGTCGCCGCCGAGCACAATTACCTTTTCCGCTCCCTCGGCAACCGCCTTCTTCGCCAATTCGGTCGCGTGCCCGGCATATTCGGTTTTCGCCGCCGTAAACGGCACCCCGCGCTCGGCCAGCGCGTCCGTCACCAGTTGATATGCCTGCATCGCAGCGCCGTTTCCCGCGACAGGATTCCAGATCAAATGCAGTTGAGATGCCATGCGAAACCCCCTCCATATGCTGTTGTAATTCCGATATGCGTTCCCAGACCCAAAGCAAGTATAAAACATTTGTTGCATCGCTTCAACCCCGCGCTCGCCGGAATCTCGGCGTGCCCGGTGGAAACAAACCGTTTTGTCCACTCTATTGGTACAGGAAAAGCGACCCGACGGGTGTGCCGCCGGGCCGCTGCATCTTGTTTTTCGAGCGTTTTCCGATTACGGAATGCTGGGGTATTTTCCCTGAAGCTGCAGATACCCCGAATATCCGACCGACGCCAGGATCTCGGCGCGATACTGTGCGCCCGATTCCGTAGTCGCCTGATAAACCTCGGCGCGTTCGCTTTTCGAAAGCATTCCCAGAAATGTTTCCACATTCTCGCGTGAAGTGGCGCTCACCGTTTTGGCAGAACCGCCCGATCCGCTGCCGGAGCTCTTCTTTTTATAGTAGGTAAACAGCTGAAGCGCCGCCGAATACGCAAGCTCGTACGCCGCCTGGCGCTGTTCAGCGTTGAACTTCTGCACTTCAAGCGCCCGCTCGTTCTCCGTTTCCACCCCTTCGGAAACATATTTCGCCAGCGTCGCGCCATAATCCGATTCGAGAGAGGCGACGTCCTTCGCCTCCGCGTTTTGCTGGCGGTTTTTTACATCGGTCACATAGGTGCTCGCACCCATTCCGCGCGCGATCGCGTCCGCATCCAG
This sequence comes from Eubacteriales bacterium, assembly GCA_034933205.1. Taxonomy (GTDB): domain Bacteria; phylum Bacillota; class Clostridia; order Christensenellales; family CAG-138; genus UBA7703. The sequence continues at coordinate 61,331 of JAYFNY010000039.1, read as the reverse complement.
ATTCGCTTTATTGGTCAGCGTCTGTTCTTTCCGGTTGGTGATTGCCTGATCGTAACTCGGCCTGAGCCATTCGGATATCGAGGAGCGGATCTCCTCCTCGCTTTTCGCGTCGTAGGTCACTTCCTGCGGCGCAAAGCGGCTGTACATATCCTCGATGTACCCGCTGAGCACGTCCGCGTCGCTCGCAGAATTCGCACTTCGGCTCGCCCCTCCGCCGGATGAAGCGCTCTTTGTGCTGACGCCCACGTTTTCAAGCCCGAGTTTCTTCAGCCCGATCGTCGTCGCGTTGCCGATTCCATTGCCTGCTTTGATTGCCATAAGCTCTCCTTTCCCTATTCGCCGCTGTTCTGCGAAGACAGATAGTCTTCGATTTCGAGCAGTTTCTGATACAGCGTCTCAAAGTTCTGGTTCAGATTCCCTTCGTTCTGCGCCGCCTGAATATCGTAATCTTCCCGCGAAGACTCCGTTTCCGCCATTCGCGAGAAGTACACGGGAAACAGCGCCTGCATCCCGGTTGCGTCATATGCCATGGGAAAGCCTCCTTTCTACAGCGCGCGCCGCTGCATATCCAGCAGCAGCTCCACACCGCCGTCGATCGTGAAGTGGGAGCCGTTCACGTTTCGAAATACAATCTGGAACGCACGTCCATCCCCAGTCAGCCCCAGCTCGAGGATTCGTTCGCTCCCGCCCGGCATCAGCCGCTCGTTATACACAGTGCCGCCCTCCGTGACGGCCTCTACGGAGAGGATGCCGCCGCTGCCGCGCAGGTAGAGCTCCTCGAGACGCTTGTTGACGGCTTTTGCGTCGAGGTCCGTCATCGGCGTCTTCCAATAAGCCTCCATACGTACACCGTCGTAGGTTTCGCCTTCGCCAAAGCGGCAAACATACCCGTTCTGATCCAGCAGATAAAGCGTCCCTCCCGCGGCGCAAAGCCCGTACGGCAGAAAGCCTCTTCGCATCATATAGGTGTCCCTGGCGAGATCGTAGACCAGCACCGCGTCGTTTGCGCCGTTTCCTTCGGCTTCGCGAAACGCAAAGAAAAGCGTTTCCCGGCAGGCGGCGGCGCAGCAGGCTGAAAAATTCGCATCCTTGAGCAAATCCCGAACCTTTTCGGCACCCGCTTTCCGCTGCACCGTCTGACCGTCGAAATAGTACATTCCGCCTTCGGTCAGAAAGAACAGAATATCGCCCACGCGTATGCAGGACGTATGAACCGGCTGCTGCATCGTTCCGTTGACCGGAAGGATTCGATAGTTGCTCGGCCGGTCGCCCAGCAGGCGGTAAAGCGAGTCCCGCTTAAAAATAAGCAGCTGGTTGCTCAGCGCAAAGAGTCCCGTAATCGGGTCGGAATCCGTGCCGATCTCCATATGCCCGCCGCCGACGTTCTCGCTCGCTTCCACGCTCGTCCAGCTTTCCAGCGTCCGGGTATCTCCGGGCGCCTGACTGTAATAGAGCCGGCAGGGATACGCCGCATCGCCCGCCGCAAAAAGTCTCGAATAGTAGAGCTCCACATAGTTCGCCGAGATATCCGAGAGCGCTTCCGCGCTGCCGAACGCATGTGCCGTTTCGCTTTGCCCGTCCCACTTCGCCATCTGCGATACACCGCTTGCAACAAGCAGATACTCCGTACTTGCGATTTTCACGGTCTGAAAATCATACTGAGCCGCGGATGCGCTGGCGCTGAACGTATAGAGCAGTTTCCATGTGCTTGCCGATTCGTCGAGCACATAAAGCTTGTTTTCCGTTGTAACGAGCAGGCGTTTCCCGCTCGCGCGGTTCCAGACAAAGAGCCGCCGCACCGTTGCCGGTTCCGGAAACGGTATTTCGCTTTCACGAACGTATCCGCTCGCCACGCAAAGCCTTCCGCCCTGCGTATCCATATTGCAGGCGTCCGGGCTTTCCCCCTCGTTGATGCGGTTCTGTGTCGTCCCCTGGTGAATTCCATAGAATACCGGGATCCGGTAGAGCCGAAGAGCCATATCCTGCGCCTCCTATCCGCGATTTTCGATTGCATACGCGCTGAGCTCGCCGCGCTGAACGCGCATCAGGCGCTTTGCCGCGTTGTAAAGTTCAAAGCAGGCCCGCGCGGCGGCAATACTGTTTGCATCTCCGCTGGCGCGCTCGCGCCCGACCGTATAGCTCACCAGCGCGCCGTGGCACCATTCGGGCAGATCCGGAACGTCCGTATCCACCTTGAGAGGCTCCGGCATATAACGGTACGTCACGAGTACCGCGCCGTCGTCCGCGGCGGGCACGCGCAGTTTCTCGGTGGAAAGCCCGTAGTAAAACGGCAGCCGCGTGCCCCCTCGAGAGAGTGCAAGTACCTTGACCACGTCCCTCGGCAGTTCGGCAAGATCGAGTACGCCGGCATTCAGCGTCAGTTCGTCCGTCCGCCACGGCTGCAATTCGCCGGTCAGGTCGATCAGCGCGTCGTTGAGATAGCGCGTGAGTTTGTCGCGCCAGCTTTCGAGCGTTTGCGCATCCGTCCCCCGGTCGAGCTGCAGCAGCGCGCCCGTAAGCAATTCCTTGAGTGTCATGCATGCGTCCTCCCTTACGAAACCTTTTTGCCGCCGTTTTTCCGGTATGCGCGCACGCGCGCTTCGCTTTCGTAACGCACCTGGGCGCTCTGCGAAATCAGCGTTGCAAGGCTCTGCGCAACGGCCACCGGTTCGTTCGTACGAATGCGAAAAAAGTGCCCGTTTACGCCGCCCTCCCAGTACGCTTCGCCCTGCTCCGGTTGGATCGTGATGGTGACTTTCGGTTCCTTCGCGAGCGCCCTCCCCGTTTCGGACGCGATGTTGTCAATCTCCATTTCCGTAATGTATTGCATATTCTTTTCCTCCTTTTATTTTGGAAGCGGGGAGGCGTTTCCACCCTCCCCGCCGTAACGTTTTCGCGCGCTTACAGGCTTACGCCGTGCTCGATGCGCACGATCCAGAGATTGTTCAGGATCTTCGCGGTGTAAGCGGCGACCTTTGCGCCCACGGTCGCGCGCTGGTCCAGCGGATCGCTCGCGCCGCCGCTGCCGACCGGCTTGACAATGGTCTGCAGACAACCCTCGCCGTCCACGTCGATGATGCCGTAAGCGTCCGCGCCGAACACCAGCGTCGCATGGACGTCCATGCCCTTCTTCGAGCTGTCCAGCGCACCCGCGTCCTCACTGTAAACCGCAGTTCCGGCGGCAATCGCGGCGACGATTGGCGCACTCAGCGTCAGCGTCTTTGTTTTGGGATCGCAGACGGATACGGTATATTCCGTCGTGCCGATCTTGATCTTTGCGCCGGCGACAAGGTAGAGTGCGGCGGCCTCGGACAGATCGTTCAGCGTTACGACCGCGCTGTTCGCCTCATGCGAAGCAACGGCGGTCAGCACGCTCTGCGAGAACACCTTTGCTTCGGTGCTTTCCACGAAGACCACGCCGAACAGGCGGCCGATCTCGCCGGAGTAGATCTGTTCCACATCCGAATACTTCGAAACGTCCTGCCAGAGCGCGTCGCTCTGCAGATCGTAGGTCGCGTCCGGCGAACAGATGCAGACGAAGTGTGGTTTTCGTGCCTTTCCGTCGCCGGTTTCGTTGAACATACGCGCTTTCGCCTTCTTCAACGAGCGCACAGCCTTGCGGATTTCGGTTACGGTGAGCTTATCTCCCGCTTCCAGCGAAAGGCGGTTCGTTTTGCCGTTTGCATACTGAACGTTGGTTCCGGCGCAAATCGCGTCCCGCGTAACCCACTCCACAACGGTGCCGAGCTGCTCGCCGAGCAGTTCCGTACTTTCGGCGAGAACCGGATCGTAACTGGTCAGATCGAGCAGGTCGCTGACCTCCACATAGGCGCCGTACTGCTTGACCTCCGCCTCGATTTTACTCTGCGCAAGGCTCTGCCCCGCCGGAGTAACGCCCTCTTCCAGCACGAGCGCGCTCGTATCCGGCGTAAAGAGCTCGTAGCGTCGAAACTCCACCCGTTTGCCGCTGTTGCGCGGAACGCTGCGTTTCTGGCCGTAGTTTGCATGGACAAGCCTCGTTCTGGCAATCTCAAGCAGTGCGCGGTCGTAGAATGTCTTGTTGCTGAAGGTGACGCCCGCCGTGGACGCCGTGGTATTGATGTTGCTCATAGATCTTCCTCCTGTGTCTTAAAGTCGGGTCTTTCCGCCGTCGCGAGCGGTTTTCTTCATCTGCTGCATGAGCTCGCGAAACGCGTCGCTGCTCATAGCGCTATAATTCGTCGCAGCCGCGTTGGCGCTGCCGCCGCGCATGCTTCTCGGCAGGGCGCTGCGCTGGCGCATCCGTTCGCTGACACGCTCCATGGCGCTTTGTTCCGCCTCCTCGGCGCGCTGTTCCGCGGCATAGATGCGAATCCCCGCCGCCGCGCCGTACTCACGCATCTGCTCGATCAGCGCAGGATCCTTCGCCGCTTCCTGCAAATCGAACCCTTCCGGCAGTTTGCCTTCGCTCATCAGCGCGGCGATTTCGTCCACCAGCGCTTCAAATTCCGGGTCGTTCTGCGTCGGATTCTCCGCCGTGCGGGCGGTGTTGAGCCGCTGCTCCATCATCGATTTTGCCTGTTTCATACATTCCTCCTGATTCCTTATCCTTCCGCTTCCTGCGGTTGTGCTCGTCCCTGAGCCGCAGCCTGCTCGCGCTGCTCCTTCATTTGTTTCAGCAGTTGATCCTTCCCTTCGAACACCATCAGCTCCACAGCCTGCTCCGGCGTCATCACGCCGCTTTGCAGCAGCTTCAGCGCAAGCTCGTTCTGCTCCATTTTGGAGTATTTCGTCTCCTGCTGCGCTTTGACGGAAATCTGGAATTCGATTGGAAGCAGCACGTTCCCCGGCGCGCGTTTCGTCAGCATGACGCTTTCAAAGGTGCATTCGCGCGTTTCGCCGTCCACAGTAACGTTGACGCGCCGCGTAAAGAAGTTGAACTCCCGTTCCACCTCGATTTCGAAACGTACGGCGTCGCGAAAGCTCTCGTGCAGCGCCCGTGCGATCATCCTGGCGCGCTTGTTGCTCATCTCCTGCATCGCCGCGATTGCGGAGGCCGCGGTCACGCCGTCCGCCGCCATCCCGCGGGAAAAGTCGTTCGCGCCGCTCTCCTGCTTGATGCTCTCGCGGATGCTCTGAATATAGCCGATGATATAAGCCGGCAACGGCGGCGTGGAAAACCACGTGACCCCGTTCAGGCTTTCCCCGCGGTGCACCTCCTTGGACCAGTCGCGCAGATCGTCGGTATCGAATCCGCTCGCCTCGGTAACGAGCAGTTTATTATGGCTCGCCATCAATGCGTTCTTGAGTACGATCTGGTCAAGTTTGTCCGCATACCTCTGCTGCGTTTCAAACATGTCCACCAGTCCCAGGCCGAGGCAGGAGCCTTTTCTTGTAAACATCGGCGTGATCACAAAGGGATACATGCCGTGTTCAAACAGCCCGTCCGGCTTCGTATCGCGGCTGTCCGCCAGTACGCGGTTTCCCGCAATCTGCGCCATGTGAACGCTGTAGCGTTCGTTCTCCGCGTCGTATTCGCGCCACCAGTATTCCAGAAACAGCATGGCGCCCTGCCGGTCCGCATGCAGGATCCCGTCCTCCACCGCGTCCGGCGAGCCGAACGCGTCCGCCGTAAGGTAAGGCGCTGCGTCCGGAAAATGCGCGTGAATATAATCGCGCGTTTTGAGCGATATCTTAAAGACCGCCCTTCCTTCCTGCGCGTCCGTTACAAGCGGATCAAACAGAATGCTCCTTACGTCCACATGGCGGATAAACGCCCCGCCCAGTCCGCCGTTGAGCGCATTGTCGTAGCCGACTTCCTGCACGCAGTAACCGCCGACCAGCAGATCGTGCACAAGCTTGCGGTATTCCTTTGCATAGCCGTCCGCATCGTGGTTCTGCCGGATAACCGCCTCGATCACGCGGGAAACGTTCGTGTCCGCCGGACTCTCCGGCAGAATCACAGCTTCGGGCATGCGGTCGAGCAGCTCGGCCTTTACGTTTTCCACCGTGCTCTGGATGATCGGCGTCACAGGCCGCGGTTCGTTGCGATCCGTTTGAGGCACGTCGTGCCAGTGGTCGCCGCGGTACATGCGTTCGCAGTTTTCGAGCCGCTGCCATTCGGCGACGTATGCGCCGCGAAATTCGCGAAACAGTCCGTAAGCGCGTTCGCAGAGCAGCCGTTTCGACTCGATTTGCTCCGTTGCTTTCATTCGTTCCTTCCCTTCTGAAAAACCCGTCCGCAGGCAGTGTCGCCCGGCTCGCCGATTGCGCCCAGCCGCAGACGGGCTCTATTCAAACAACCCGATTACAATCCCGTAAATCCGTCCGCGCGCGGCTCGGTGGTCGCAAACGGGTCGTATCCGCGCGCTTTCGGCTTTTTTCCCTCGCCCGCGCTGACCGGCCTCGACATCAGCCCGTAACGAAGCGCCTCCGGCGCATGATCCTCGCAGTTTCCACTTACATCCTCCAAAAACCGATCGTCGAACGTAAGCATGGGCAGCGTCCGAATCAGGTTTTCACAGGTTCGGAAGATCGCGAGTCCCGGCGTGCCGTCGTCCGCGTCCGCAAGATATTCGCGAACACGCTGCCATCCTGCGACGCGCGTATTGTCCGCGCGGATGAGCGGTACGCCCCCGTGAGCAAAGACCTCCGCAATACTCATGCCCGAAAGATCCCTGCTTCCGTCCATCCCGCGGCACTGCCAGGCGTCCGGCGAGGCGGCGGTGTATGCAATCGCTTCTTCTCCCGTTAAAGAACGGATGCGCTTTGCCGTCTCGCTGGACAGCACGTTACGCTCGTAATATTCGCGGTAGACATACACCTTTCCGCCCGGCGAAACCGCAAACCACAACACCGCGCACGGGTCGCGGTACCCCCAGTCCATCGCGCGGAATTTCCGCCAGGATTGTGGGATGCGAAACGGCTCCGCCACATGCCGGTCCCTCGAAAACTCGCCGAAGTACTGCCCCGCCAGAACGTCCCAGTCCCCGTCGAGATGGGCACGCCGAAGCGGCTCCGGCAAGTTTTCAAGCGTGGTAAGGTAGGAAGGATTCCGCATCAGAACCGGGTTGTCCGTGACGCGCGCCGGAATGAAAACGTAATCCTCCGGCCGCTCGCTCGCGCGGTAACGGCGGTCGATGAAGAGCCGCTTGACCCAAGTATGACCTACGCCACCGGGATTGCACGTGTAGTACATTCGCGGCGAAAAGTCCGTCCGTACCGAGCGGTTGCAGGTCGTTATAAACTGCATCTGGCTCTCGGTGAACTGGGTGGCTTCCTCCATGCCGATTACGTCGTATTCCTGCCCCTGATAGCGAAATACATCCTGTTCGTTGTCGCAGTAACCAAGCTTGATGCGGCTGCCGTTGGGAAACGTAAATACGCGCTGCGTTTGGTTGTAGTCCACAAACCCGGAAAGTTCCGTCTGCAGCGGCCGCACATGGTTCTCGGTCAGCTCCGGCAATGTTCTCCGGAGCAGAAGGATTTGGAGGTTCTCGTAGCGCAGTGCTAAAAGTACGAGTTTTCGCCGCATGGCCCAGCTCTTGCCGCCGCCGCGCGCGCCGCCGTATGCGGTATGCCGGGCCCTGCTTTCAAAGAATTCCCGCTGACGTGGATTTGGATACCCCTTTAACAAGATTTCCATGTCATTCGCACCAGCCTTCCTTATCCTCCAGCACGATCACGATCCTGTTTCCGTCCTCGTCCGGCGGCAGCTTTTCACCGGTTCCAAGTTCGTCCAGCAGTTTCGCCGCAACGCTGTACTGGAGTTCTCCCAGCAGCGCGCGTTCCACGATGTACCGGCCAATCCGTCGCAGCGCGCCGGCATAAACAGCGCTCTCCGCCCGATCGTCCCCCCTGCGGCCCTTCGCGAGTATCTCCGCCTGCGGTACTCCGAGGTGTTCGCTCAGGCCTGCAAGAGTATAAGGCGTTTGCCGAATCGTTACGTTTCCGCTTTTCAGCGTAACGCGCTCCGCCGTCGCATCGCATTCCGTAAAATACGCCTCCACCTTGCTCTTGAGGGATTTCGTTCTGGCCGATTCCATTCGTTCGTGCTCCTTTCCTGCGAGGGCGGCGGGTGTTCGTCCCTGGCCGTTTCCCGCCGTCGAAAGAATCGTAACGCAGTTGAACGGTAAAAAATTACGAGAAATCGGGGATCGCCTTTTTCCGATAATTCCGGGCATAAAAAAAGCGCCTGTACGGCGCGTGAGGTTGTCACTTTCCCTTGCGTTTCATTCGTGGTATGATCTGGTCAAACCTCAGGGTTTCTGCGGTTTTTCCGGCGAATAATTTTCGCCTGTTTTCGAAAGGATCTGGAAAATGGAAAAAACTTCTATGTTTAAAAAGCTGATCTCCGTCGTCGTGGCGCTTGTGTTGATCTTTCTTTTTGCCTCCTGTAAAAAAGTGGCTGGCGAGGCATCAATCGTATCGGCAACCCCCTTGCCGATCGAAGAGCAGACCGCCATACCGGAATCCTCCGCCTCTTCTGCCGCCGAGATTCCCAATCCCGTTGTCGAGGTGGATGGATCGGCCGATTTTTCCAATCTGGGGTTCGTCATCACTCCTTATCAGGGATCGGAGGACATTCACTACAGTATCATCGGCGGAACGCTCGAACAGATCGTCTTCACTCTGGATAGCGAAACCTATACGTATCGGGCCGCGGAAACGACAGACGATATATCGGGCGTTTATGAAACGTTCGACGAGCCGAAGTCTCTCGATCTGGAAGGCCCGAATTTTATGCTTTCGGTCAGCATCCAAACGATCGGCGGCGGCGCCTCCGGCGCGCTCGCTCTCTGGGAACTGGACGGCGTACGTTATTCGCTCTATACGTCCACCCCAACGGATTACGAGGAAATGACGGACGTTTTGCTGCCAATCCTTTATACCGACCTTCCATTTGCCGCCTGTTGCGGCTGACGGCTTTTTCGTCCTGCAAGGCAATAATCCGAGAATCTCCCGTTTTAAACCATCCGTTTTTCGGGTGGTTTTTTTCTGTACCGCAAACAAAATCACGATAAAACTTCTCTGTAAACAAAATTCAAACAGATATTTATCGTAAAAATCCACAAGAAAAAACCCGGAAGATTGCCCCCTTCCAGGTTTTTATTTCAGGACCGTTTCGTTACTCCGCTTTCGGAGCGCCTACCGGGCAAACATCCGCGCAATTGCCACAGTCGATGCACTTGTCCGGATCGATTACGTAGGTGCTCGAACCTTCGGTGATTGCTTCGACCGGGCATTCCGCCGCGCAAGCGCCGCAGCTGATGCACTCGTCAGAAATCTTATATGCCATGATGCGTTCCTCCGTATCCTAATTTCCCTAACATTATAGCACAGCGCTACCAAACGTCAACAGAATGGATTGAAAATTCGGCGCTGCACAAGCGTCCACAGGTTTGTTCAGGATTCCTGCTTTTCCGGAGCCGGTTTACTCGGGCGCGGGCGGTTCATATTGTCGCGTCTTGGCGGATTGTTCGGTCTCGCCGGGCCGGATGCTCCGCCCACACGCTGCGTCTGCGGCGGCTTGCCGCCGTTTGCCGGCGCTTGCGGTCTGGAAGGCCGGTTCTGCTGCTGTCCATCCTGCCGCGGTTTCATATTTGCACCCGTGTTTTGCTGTGTCGGCGATCCTTCGGCGGGAGCGGCGCCCGTATTTGAACGGTTCCCGCTTTTTCCCCGGCCTCCGCGGCGTCGGCGCTTTTTATCCGGGCTGCGTTCCTGCGCTCCCGGAGTCGCTTCCGTTCCGGTTTCCGTAACGGCTTCGTTCGGAACAGCAGGAGCATTCGCTTCCGGTTGCGGCGGCTGCGGTACAGGCAGCGGTTCTCCCGGTTTGGCAAGCGTTTCATAATGATACTCGCGAACGTCGATAGTTCCGTCCGGCATGGTCAGCCGCACCTTTGTCTTTTCGGTGATTACGTTGTTTTCCACAACGATGCCAACCCCGTTCGGCGTCAGGATTTCGCGGTTGACATGCGGCATCTTGCGTCTCATCTCTTCATAACAGGACTGCTCGTACTGCAGGCAACACATCAGTCTTCCGCAAAGGCCGCTGATCTTCGTGGGACTGAGCGAAAGATTCTGCTCCTTTGCCATCTTGATGGAAACGGGGTGAAAATCGTCCAGAAACGTTTTGCAGCATACCGCCCTGCCGCAGGAGCCGAGCCCGCCGAGCATCTTCGCCTCGTCGCGCACGCCGATCTGCCTGAGTTCGATTCGCGTGCGAAACTGCGCTGCGAGATCTTTGACCAGTTCACGGAAATCGACACGTTCGTCTGCGGTAAAGTAAAACACGAGTTTGCTGCCGTTAAACGAGTACTCCGCGCTGACCAGATGCATATCGAGCTTGTGCTGCTCGATTTTCTGCTGGCAAACCTTAAACGCGTCGCCTTCCTTTGCGCAGTTCTGCTCGCGCATGGTCGTATCCTGCTCGGTAGCGGGACGCACGACAGGCTTGAGCGGGGAGACGATGACCGAATCCTCCACCTCCATTGCAACCTGCGCCACTTCGCCGTATTCCTGGCCGCGCGCAGTCTCAACAATGACCCCGTCGCCTTCCTGAAAGATAAACTCCAACGGATCGAAATAATAGATGCGTCCGCTCGATTTGAATCGTACGCCGATCACTTTCATGATGTTTCTTTGTTCTCCTTTATAAACAGATCCGCCAACACGGTATCCAGCGTAAGATAAACGCTGGCCCCGCCGACAAGATTCCGCTGCGCTTCAGCAATTATATCTATGATACCTTGTATCCGCGCCGTTGTAAAGCGCGAGGCGATTCGGTCGACAAGCGCCATTTGATCACTGTTTTTCACCCCGTCTGCGCAAAGCTTGCGCATCAGCGCGTCCCGGTAAACACTCATCCAGATGGTCAAAAGAGAGACGGCCATAGAAGCGTCCCCCCGCTTGCGTTTCTTGCCGGTCTTCGATTTCTTTTCATCATCGTCCTGCGCTTCCGTTTCCGGCTCCGCGCCGCTTACGGTAACGAGCTCCGCAACGCCTGAAAAGGGAGAATTGGAAAATGCCGCCTGCTCCAGCAGGGCAAGCGCCGCCGTTCGGAATTCTCGGGCCTCCGGCGCTGCATATGCCCTTGCACGGCCGTCAATTCCATCCGCCAGCACGGAAAAGAACCGGGCGTCCGCTTCGGACATTCCTTCGCCGTTGAGCAGACGCGACGTTTCCGCAACGCTGCCCGCGCCGAGGCGCTCGATTACGCAGCGCGACCGAATGGTCGGGAGCAATCCAAATTCGTTCCCAGTTAAAAGGATAAGCGTATCTTCGTGCGGTTCTTCCAACGTCTTGAGCAGTGTATTCTGAATCTGCATGCTCATATTCTGCGCGTTCAGAAACACAAACGCCCGTTTTCCACCGTTGAATCCCTGCATAGCGGCGGAGGCCAGCAACTGGCGAATATCTTCCACCTTCACCGTGCTTTCGCCAATCTCAAAGTAGTTCGGATCGTTCTCCAGCAAGCCCGGCGCATCCTCTCCCAGGCAGTAAAGCGCAGCGGCCCGGCGCGCAAGCACGCTCCTCCCGCTGCCTTCCGGCCCGGAGATCAGGATCGCGTGCGGCGCACGGTCTTCTTTTATTGATGTCAGCAATCTTTCCCGCATATCGTCTATTCTATCATTCCGCTTTCCCGAACGGCAAACACATTTCCGCCACGAACGCCGAATAACGCGCCGCCGCGCTGTTCTTCCTCCAAAAGCCGCCGAATCACCCGGCCCTCGATCCGTTCTCCCGACATAATCCAGGCAATTCCAGGCGGGTAAACGCCGATCGGCTCGCCCGCTACACGCCCCTCCGATTCTTCCAGCCGGACTTCCTCGGATGCGGCAAACGAAGCTTCGCGGATTCCCATCGCCCGCTCGCGGGAAAACGGAGCTTCCTGCTCCGTTCGCTTCTCGCGCTTTGTCGTCGGCCGGCTGGGCAATCCTTCCAGCGCCGATAGCAGGCGTTCGTACCATACGGGTTTGTCGTTCGGCGTCGTGATCAGCACGAGCCGCCGCGAATCCGCCATCTCGATATAGATACCGGCCTGCTCCAGCAGCGCCTGCGCTTCATAGCCGCTCAGTCCTCGGCCCTGTACGTCGATCACAAGCCTCGTGCGGTCGCGTTCGAAAATCCCCAGCGGCAGGATCGCTCCATGTAGCGTTTTGAGCCCTGCAATGGATTCCACCTTTTTTTCCAGTTCGACGCCGCGCGATACCTGGCCTGTCCAGTCGCGCCGTTTCGCCATGAAAACCGACCAATCCAGCGAACTCATCAATAAGTAGGAAGGACTCGTCGTTTCCGTCATCGCCAGCGCCCGGCGAACCTTCTCCTCCGAAATGCGGCACTCGCCCAAATGCAGACTTGCCGCCTGCGTGAGCGCATCCATCGTTTTATGCTGGGAAAGCGCAAAGAGATCGGCCTTCCCGCCCAGACCCGCCGGCAAATCGGGTGAAAACGGATAATGTGCGCCGTGCGCGCCATCAACCATCAAAAGCGCACCGTAGCGATGCGCAACTTTTGCCAGCGCTTCCACATCCGCGCAGCATCCGTATACGTTGGGTGACGTCAAAAGCACCGCCGTCGCGCCGGTCTCTTCCAGCCTGCGGTCAAGATCCTGCGGCGTTACCATTCCAAGCAAACCCGTTTCCCCGTCGTAACGGGGCGCGATATAATCCGTTTGAATCCCGCGCAGCGCTGCGCCGCTGATCGCCGAACGGTGACAATCCCGCGAAAGCAACAGTTTATCGCTGTCTTCCAGAGCAAGAATCATAGCCTGCACGGCGTTCGTTGAACCATTGACCACGAAAAATGACGACTTGACCCCGTACGCCTTCGCCATCTGACGTTGGGCAACCTCGATCGCGCCCTGCGGCGCATGAAGGTTATCCGTCCCGGAAAGCTCCGTCACGTCCCAAAGAACCAGCGAATCGCGCCAGAACCCGGCCATACCGCGTCCTTTATGTCCGGGCATGTGAAACCGGGCGCAATCCGAACGTTCATATGCGCCGAGCGCCTCCTGCAGCGTATTCTGTTGTATCCTTTGGCGATCGTCCATTCGCTCGCTCTCTGATCGATAGTATTCTATGTGTTCTGTCCCAAGACAGACTGCCACTGTATCACCATTTTCCGGAGGAACGTTTCGCCCGGGCTGATCCACAGCACGACCTCTTCTTCCCCCAGCCGTGCGCGAATTGCTGTCGAATCCTTTTTCGGCCGAAAAGAAGCGAAGATCACGCGACGGCCAAACGTTTTCCCCGGATGCGTTCCGATTTCGGCAACATCCTTCAGAAGCAGCGAAACCACCGCTTTTTCGTTGCCGTCCGTCAGCCGCTCAACGGCGAAGGTTTGATCCGTAAGCGTATATCGAAACGAAACATAATGCCGCCTGTAAATAAGCAGGGCGCCTATGGTGATGAGCACATAAAGCGGCGGTTGCACCAAAAAGCGCGGCACCTGCCATTTTGCGTAGAGCAGGTTCGCCGCTGAAATCACAGCCAGGATCAGCGCCGTAAGTACGACATAAATCGCGCCGGCGGAGCGATTCAGCCTTTTTTTCGGTTCCGCCGTCTCCATTGCGACGAGAATCTGAACGGTTTCTTCCCCCATAGGAACATTATAGTAACCGAAGGATAAAACGTCAATCAAAGACGAGCAACTTCGAGATTTCAAGAGATATGAAAAGATATTTTGTAATAAACGCCCATAATCGTGCACGGGGTTCTTTGCAAGTAACTACAATTTCATGTAGAATCTCCGAGTAACGTTCCTCCTTAGCTCAGTCGGTAGGACAATGTAAGGGTTACATACCGACGTCGGCAATGGGGAACCGAATTTTCGGGATTCTGAAATGTATGTTTTAAACCCGAAAATGCATATAATTCATACCGATCCTCCTTAGCTCAGTCGGTAGAGCATGCGGCTGTTAACCGCAGTGTCGTTGGTTCGAGTCCAACAGGGGGAGCCAGCTAAGTACTCACGAAATGATACAATTCGTGGGTACTTTTTATATGCAAAAAGCCCAGACTTTCTGGGTTTTTTCGAGTTTTTGGGTTTGGTTGTTGTTGCGAAAACTATCTGCTTATGCCTTAAGTTATAAAAAACAGGAAAATTTGCACCCACCCCCGAGGAAACGCGCAGGAGTATCGATGAAACGCGCGAGAGTATCAAATTGAACACAATCCACTGGTGTTATAACGCTTACAGCGTGTCAGAGCATTTTTTGAAGCGAACCTGATCCGATACTTGTTAACGTGAAAAATATTATTTGTTGTTTCACTATTAATTCCGATGTTATACTAATATTATGTGCATGAAGAAAGAGTCATCTAAACTACTTATCATTCTAGTATGCCCTTGCAAATATCACTAAGGGTAAGTCGTAGCTTACTAAATATGTACTTATTGGTGGAATATGGAAATTATCAAATCGCATGTTTTTAATGATTTCACAGTACTATCGCTAAATGAGAAATGTTCGTTCATTCATATTCGTCTAGAAGATAACAATTCATTCTACAAGGAACTGTTCAATTATTTCTTTTGTGAAACCCGAATGTTGAAATATATAGAGAATAAAACTGGAATAGTTTTCACTCCAACAAGGGAGAACTATATAACAATTTTTAAACATCTCGGGCAATATATAGATGATTTTAATTTAGAAAGATTGCCCGAGGAAATCGAAGCTGATGTTGTAAATATTCTTGCAGATGAATACGGCCTAAATGATGATGGGGCTGGCCATCTTCATGTCCGTTTAGATAAAATGGGGAAAATCGGGGAGTATATTTTTTGCAACCTTTTATCAGAGTACTTTGGTTTCAGTTGCATCATACCAAAGGTCCATTTAATCACCGATTATAATATGAGTGTTTATGGCATCGACGCCCTATTCTACTCTCCAAGTAAGAATATGATACTGTTTGGTGAATCAAAACTTAGCAAGTCTCTTGCTAATGGCATTCATTTAATTAATAAATCACTCGAATCGTATGAGAAACAAATTAAGGATGAATTCACTCTAATACTTAGCAATCGGTTGCTCCGCAATAACATGGGAATCTTTGGGGATACGTATGCTGAGATAATCGAAAGGAGTATATCAATTGAAGATTTTATTTCTGCAGCTAATATAGAACGTATAGCAGTTCCTCTATTCATTGCTCACGGATTAGAAACCAACCCTGATGATATTTTCGGCCAACTTAATAATATCAAACATCCAGAAATATTACACATGGAAACAACATACCTAATAATATCATTACCTTTATTAAGTAAAGCGAAAATGATAAGTTCTTTCACAGAAGCAATCGCCGAACGGAGAGCACATTATGAATATGCTGCAACTCGCAAATGATCCGCAATACTTACGGGAAAAATATATAAAGTTGCTCGACCTCGCTGAGGACGCAACGCAAAAAGCGCGTGAATTCGCGGATGATTTATTTGCATTAGATTTAACGGTTTACTCATCCACCTTTTCACTGGATTCATTGCTTTATTCCTCTTTTGCTGAATCAATTCTAGATAGTCGTATTTCTCTACATCCTGAACAAATCGGTATAATTTCTCAAATTGCTCAATCCCCCGCATTAATTGTAAGCGCTCCTACAAGCTTCGGGAAAACCTATTGTGTGTTTGAATATATTGCACGCTTTCATCCGCAAAACATAGTTCTGGTAGTTCCTACTTTAGCGTTAGTTGATGAATATGTTAAACGCATCATAAAAAAATATCGCGATTTCTTTTCTCAATATAAAATCTACACTCACATTGACAATGAGAAAATCTATAATTTTGGGCAAGGTAATATTTTCATCATTACACATGATAGAATCGTGCAAGAAAGTGCATACTCCTTAATTGAACAAATAGACTTTTTGGTTATTGATGAGGTGTACAAGTTAGAGACAGATCCGAATAACGACCGAGTCTTAGTGCTTAATATGGCATATTATCATCTTGCAAAGAAGGCAATAAAATATGTGCTGCTAGCACCATTTATAAAATCAATCGAGGATATTGAGCTCTTAGAGAAGCGACCTGCATTTTATAGCACATCTTACTCTCCCGTAGTCAACGAAATCCACACCATAAATTTATTACGCCACGAAGATCGCTATCCAGAGTGCCAACGACTTTTATCAACATTCAAACCCAGTGATAAAACTTTAATCTACTTTCCCACGGTTGCCGGCATATATAAATATGTAAACGAGTATCTTGTCAACGAACCTTGTCTAGCTGAGTTAGACATTTCAGTTCAACATTTTTTAATCTGGGCTCGAGATGAGATTCATGAGGATTGGTGCATAATAAAAGCCATGGAAAGAGGGTACTTGATTCACAATGGACAAATTCCGATGGGAACACGAATGTTTCAGTTGGACAATTACGAGACAGATGGGATTTTTAATCGGTTGATGTGCACGTCTACGCTTCTGGAGGGTGTAAATACTATAGCCAAAAATATAATAATTACTAAGCCATCTAGAATGTCAGATAAAAACAGCAATGATGATGCTTTTTCAGCGTTTGATTTCTATAACCTCGTGGGAAGAACTGGTCGCTTAAATAAGCATTTTGTTGGTAATGCATACTATCTAAAAACCCCTACTGATCCCGAATTTAAAAAAGCAGAGGCTATCAGAAGTATAAAGTTCGAGATCACTGATGATAGTAAAGATATCAATATTCAGAAAGGTGATATTGAGAAATATCCAGAAGTTATGAAGTTCTTGCAAGAACTCGGAATTTCTATAGAAGAATATCATGCACACATTGGTGCTCGATTACGTTTCGAGACTATCAACGACATATACATTAGACTGCTAAATAAGCGTGAAACCCTAACAAAAGAGTTGGGGATTTTCATAGATGATCAAAATCATGGAAGACTCACTCTGGTAAAAATATTATATGCAATTATAGAAGGAAATGCCGATAGTTTTAGGGCGAATATTATCAACAACCTTCTGAACAAACAAAGACTAAAAATTAAAACAGTCGTCAATAACGTGTATCGGTTCTTTGAATCCCGAGGAATAGATACGATTATTTCTACCACTATAAATATGAAAATGAGTTACATTGAGCACCAATTCTATCCCAAGGTGATGCTAATACGGTATTTTCTGCAATTAATGGAGGTTAGTGACGATCTTCTTGAAGTGCTTGATGTAAAAATTATAGGCGCAATAGAGTACTTATATTATGCTTCATCCAAGCAGAAGAAAATGCTCGTCGATTTAGGTATATATGAGCGCGATATTGATCCTATAATAAAAGTAATCGGCGATGACTTTGGTGATACTTTTGAGTTAAAAAAACGCTTGCAAAGTTCTTTAGGAAAGTTACAAGGCATAAGTTTTATTTCCAGATATGTCATTCAAACTTTGTAGTTTTTAGGCATGTTGCACCAAATATGGTCATTTTATAATCTTGCTTCACCAGGATTTCGAAAAAATCTCCTTTTTATAAAAGCAAGTTGGTATCTCTTGCTTCTATTCGGACTAATTCTCGAATCCCCAGCCACCTACCTAAGAGAGATTTGACATAATTGCCGGGCCAGATCTCATTGTGAATTTCAATACTTCGAAACGGGCTCTACAACTGGTAGCTCATATATTGGGGCCTCAGCACAAACAGATCCTGCAACGAGCTTACAATAAGAATCGGATTGTTGTGCATACCGCAGCTAAGTTAAATGGTACTTATTTTATATGGCAAATGATGGACTCAGGGATGCTAATTAGTCAGAATTCAAAAACAGTATTTTCACGAATTGACTTTCTCCATTAATTTGATATTCCTCTCCCCAACCGCCGCTTCTTGAGCTTCCTCCAAATTAAGCGGCATCGATGGCACCACTCAGGATCAATGCCAAGTGTATCAACCAGTAGTTCTTTGTCAACGATGTCCAATGCCTGTTCAATATCCGCGTCCTGCCGAACAATCGCATCGATGCGGTGTAGCAAGTCCTCACGCTTGGTGGGGTCTATGCCAGATATTTTAGGCAGCATAATATTGCCCATCTCGCCCGGCAAAATCTCCAGAACGCCACCACCATAGCTGCGCCCACAGGTTTCTGCAAAGGCAAAGGAAATGCTGTTGTAATAGGAAAGCAGTATGTTCAATGGGTCAACACCGTCGTGAAACTTCATGCGGTGCATAGTGTCTGTGGAAACGGCTCCACATTGATTTAGTACGAATTTGGGATAAATGTTGTTGCGACGCAGGAAAAACGCATCCGGTACCCACACCGATGGCACAATGTACCAGCGGTCGCGAATTGTGCATTTGTAACCTCTGTGCTGATCGGACTCCTCTCCCAAGCGGATGTATTCCTTATATTTTGCGGGGTATTCCTCGTATGGGGTATCTGGAAAGCTGACCAGCATCGCTTTCTTGCCGGCGTTGATATTGCACTGCCAGTCAGCTTCTGTGAAGTATATCCCATGGGCATGGGAACTCCGACCGATCAGCGGCAGGGTTACGGATTCCAGTGCATACTGTTTTTCCGTGTCTTCCGTGATGGAGAAGTAATCGTTGTTGCCCGTGGTAATGCCGACATTGATAATACCGTACTCTTTGAACGGTACAAAGCGGTCATCGGCACGAAGGACTTGAATAAGTTCGGCATCGGTTGAGGACACAAAATACTTAGTCCATTTTTCCTTGACGTGCTGGACTTTCTGGTATCCATTTTTACTCAAATCCAAGGCTTTGAAGTCATCAAGGGTATCCATCTGAATGATGCGAATACCCTTTTCTTCGCCGCCCTTTTCACCAACAAGGACGCACACTTCCTGCTCAATCTCAGGAAAAATGAGTTTTTCGAAGGTGATAAGTGTAATCCTTGAAAGCTGGTTTGTAAGAAATAAACGCAGATCTTCAGCGTAGGCAACCTGTAATAGCTCTGCCGGAACGACGAAGGCTATTTTCCCTTTGACAGAAAGCATCTGCACACAAGCGACAAGGAAGCAAACCCATGAGTTGATGAGCTTATTCGACTTCATACCGTGGGAAGTCAGGATTTGCGCCTGAATCTCCCGCTGGGCTTCGGTCAGGTATTGATACCGAATGTAGGGCGGGTTGCCGAGAATCAAGTCGTACCGTTCTTTCTGGTAGCACCGCTTATAAAACTCAAGAAAATCCTCAACCAGAACCTTCACGTTCCCGACGTCGGAATAGCGTGTTAGCACTTTTTGCGCTTCTGCCGCCTCTATTTCAACAGCAGTGAGTGTATCAATTCTGTCGAGCATACCGCTGGACTGGAGGCTGTCAATGAAAACGCCATCTCCACAACTTGGCTCCAACACGCTCCGGGGAATATCATCCGTGAAAAGACCAACCATGGCGTTGGCAAGTGCCAACGGCGTATAATATGCTCCTCGGAGCTTTTGCTCAGTGCTGTCCTTCTTCAGACGCATTTCACCCCCCCCTTTCTGTCAAAACTCTAATCGATAAACATGAGAAATCAAGCCCTCAATCCGCTCGATCAGAGCCTTCTTCTGGCGCAGCAGTACGCTCTCCACACGTTTGGGCGGAGCGGATGCCAGCCTGTCATTTATGCCATATACTTCACGGGTCATGCCTACAACTTCGTCGTGGATGGCTCTTTGCACGGGAACAGAGAAGTCCAGTTCGACGAAAGGCAAAGACGACAGAATGAACGTCCCTCTTGCAACAAACCCACCCTCAAAGTAACTGCCGGACATACGAATGTACTGCTCTGTATAAGGGTTGGATAGCCACGCCTGTACGTATTCCAAGTCGTAGGGGCTTCCCTCCTTATGGCTGACCGCGCAATACCCTGCTGTACCACCGGACGCAATCAGCATATCGTTGCCGTCATAGGCGTACATCGGTTCTTGGCTCAGGACGCCAACAATCAGCTTAGGCGTGTTGATGAACGCCGTCAATGCCTGTGTCCTGCCATATTGATACCATGTTTCTGTGGTGGCATTTGGCACATCCCGAACGCCGGAGGGCGATACCAATTTAGGAACCAGCCTGTCATAATAATGGCGAAGGTACGCATACGCGCCGGGGTAGCAGTTTTCCATTTCCTCTTTCGAGATTAGCTTGCCGTCGGTATCATAGGGGAATATAATCCGTTTGTCCGTGTCCAATAAGCTGTAGGAATTCGAGCCCTTCTCGGCTTTAAGGGTAGGCTTAAAATATGGCTTGAGGATCGCCTTTTCGATGGCGAAGTCTTGCCCATCACGCTCTATGGTGAAAGCCGTTCTGTTCTCAAGCTTAACCTCACTCGCCGCGAACCAGTATACCGGAACGGGACGCTCTGCGCTGGTCTGGATACCATTGAATATCTCAGCATGGGTTTCCAGCGGAACTGTTCTGCCTTCCAGCCTTTGCAGCAACGCCATGAATTCCATATCCGTGGTCAGCTTCCACGGTGAATCATCAAGTGAGGACGCTTTCAGTACGATGGATTCCACGTCTTCCCTTGCCCACAAAGTCGGGGCAGAGGTGACGTTGGAATATACAAATTCCTCATTCGGCTGCTTTTGCAGGAGCAGGATTGAACTGTATATGGTCTTATCCTCGAACAACTGCGTGTCGCCGAAGTCATCCAATTGCACCAACATCGCGTACCGGGCAATCAACTGCCGCAACTTTTGCCCGGCATCGACCTTGAAGAACTTGTTGGGAACAATATAGCAAACAAGACCGCCATCCTTCACCCGGCGGATGGCACGTTCGACGAAGATGAAGTATTTGTCAAACTGCTTATATGCGGAACTATATTTGTCTTTGTAGATATCAAATTCAACTGCAGGAAGCAGCGCGTGAATATCTTCTGTACTGACGTAGGGCGGGTTACCGATAATGGCATCAAACGGTCTATCCAGCCGCATTTCTGACCAATTGAACGGAACTACGGCAAACATTTCACGGGGAGTAAGCTTCCTGCCGTCAAGTTCATGTTCGCCGATCAGGGCGTTGCCGTGGAAGATGTTCGTGCTGAGTTCAGGCAGAATCGGGGTGGACTCCGCAACGGAAGGTGTGGTTTCATTTTCGATGAGCTTAACCAGCAATGAAAACTTGGCGACTTCCACCGCATGGATGTCGATGTCTATGCCAAATACACAGGAGCAGAGAAGCTGCTTCTTTTCTTCCAACGGCAACTTGAAGAAACCGTTCCCAATCTCAATCAAATGGGAAGGGTCGTTCTGGGCGTACCACTCAACGCAATAGTACTGCAAATAGTCAAACGCCGCTTCAAGAAACATGCCGGAGCCACATGCGATGTCCGCAATCCGCAACTCCAATAGTTCCTGTGGAGTCTTGCCTGCGCACAGCCGCGACATGGTTTGTTCAACGATGTATTTAACGATTTCCGTTGGTGTTGTAACGATGGATCTATCTGTATAGTCTTTTTTCTTGGCAAGACCAATGGCACCGCCTGGCAGCACTGCCAACTGCTCCGTGAGGAACATCTCATAGATTTTACCGAGCAGATTGGATTCGATAATACTGAACAGATAAGGACTTTGCGGATAATACAAGCCCTGTACAATCTCGGTAATGACCGCGTTGCTCAAATCGAAAACAATGTTGTTGCCGGAGAACAGGCCTGAGTCATATCGGCGGTCGGCGGCGCGGATCATTTCCTCCAAGCGTGTATTCAGTAACACCGGATCGCTGATTGTTTTCTGCAGATTGTGGTAAACTGGCAGGTTTTTGTCCTCACATATTCGCAGAAAAACAATCTGATTGATAAAGTTTAGCACTACATCATTCAGTACGTCTAGAGACCGGTATTTAGTTCCTCTGTGATAGAGTTCATTGCTCAACGAAACGCGCCAACGGTTAATCTGTTCCAAGAAGAGTGCATCTACTTGCTGTTTTTGAGAACTACCCGCTAAAAGGTGTTCGTTGAAATAAACGTCAAACGCGCCGGAATAGATAACCTCTCTCGATATCAGGCAGCAGATTTCATCAAATTTGCTGGCGTAGTCAGTAAAGTGAAAAAACCGATACCGCGCAACCGGGCAAGCCTCGGTCTCCCTAGGAACTACGGTGGTGTCGTAGATGATCAGGTACTCAAAATTGGTTAGGACGACAACCTTGTGGTTGGCATTCCAGCCGTATTTTCTTGCTTGCAAAGCTGGCTCGGGATGACGGAAAATATCAACAGCGGGTTTCTTCGCTTCAACAAACAATTTTGCAACACCACGTAGGGTTAGCGAATAATCTGGCCGATCAGTTTGTGTGGAGTAATTTTCGGCTAACACCTCGCGATATTGGGGAAGCAACCCTTTCGCGTTTGATACATCCCATCCCAACAACTGCAAAAGAGGATCAATATACTCAATCCTGCAAGAATGTTCATTATAAGCGTTTTTCTGGTCTTTGTAGTAAGCCAGATTCGCTGCAAATTTATCTATCAGGGCTTGAAGTTCGTAATGTGTGTCCATGAAAACCCTGCTTTCCAAAATCTGATGATTGCGCTTCAAACATGTTCTAATGCTATAACAATGTCTTTGGATATATTTTTACTTTTACAATAATCCAAAATCCGTAGCTTCGCTAACCGGCTCGGAACGCATCGATTGTTCTCCCAACGGTTCAAAGTCGTGAAGCTCACATTCAATTCATGAGCAAATTGTTCCTGTGAAATATTCAACTCTTTTCGGACTTCCTTGAGTAGTTCATTGAATTTCATCAGAATATCACCTCATAGTATACAATATAGCGCATGCTATAAAGGAATACAAGATAATGAGGTGAAATCCCAAATCTTTTATTGATTACGTAAACGAAGATAGATTCCCTCTTTCGCTTGTACCGTTACATTTTCCACTGCCACATTCCACAATTCTTCATCAAACTCCACAATCGGCCCAGTTGCCTTAAGCATCTTATAAAACGCATCCAGCTCGCGCTTCCTTGCTTTCCGTTGCTCACGCTGCTCTCCGATCTCCGCGATCTGTTCCTCAATCGACCGGCTTTTAGCCAGAAGCTCCCCGTATCGATCCTCGTACTCGGCCTGCCCAATCAACGCGTGTGCGTAGGCGTCAATCAACTTGCGCATCGATTCCGACGCTGCTTCCAGTTCCTTGCTCGCAGCGGCTTCACTTTCTTCCAACTCGCTTATATCAGTCAGCGTCGCAATGAGCGTCTTGATATCAGCTAGCACCTGCTCTTTGTTCGCGATCACACGGTTCATCTCAGTCACAAACGCCGCCTTGATCTGATCTTCGGTCACGTGCGGCGTTTTGCATGGTTCGCCGTTATCATACTTATGCTGGCAGCGCCAGATCACAGTGCGGTATTTATCCGTGCTGTGCCAAACCTTACGGCCATAGTAGCTGCCACATTCCCCACAGATAATCTTGCTGGAAAAGCACCCGCTTCTGCCAACATATCGCGCTTCACGACGGCGTTTCAACTCCTGCTGAACCTCGTCAAACACCTCGGGAGAAACGATTGCCGGGTGGCTCTGTTCGACGTAGTATTGCGGCAGTTCTCCCTCGTTCCGCTTCATCTCTTTGGTCAGAAAATTCACACAGAAGGTCTTCTGCAGAAGCGCGTCGCCCTTGTACTTTTCATTGGTCAGGATGCTCTCTACCGTACCCGAATACCAAACCAACTTGCCGGCGGGAGACGATATTCCCCGTTCCGTCAGCTTTTTTGCGATTCCCGAAGGCATCAGCCCATCAAGAAAGAGTTTGTAGATAAGCCGAACCGTTTCCGCCTGATCTTCAACAATCCGCGGCAAGCCGTCCTGCCCCTTTTCATATCCAAGGAACTGCTTGTATGGCAGGTATACCTTCCCCTCTTCGCATTTCGCGCGCTTGCCCCATGCGACGTTCTCGCTGATCGATCGGCTCTCTTCCTGCGCCAGAGAACTCATGATCGTAATCAGCAGCTCGCCCTTGGAGTCCATCGTGTAGATGTTCTCCTTCTCGAAGAACACCTCTACGCCCTTATCCTTCAATTGTCGAACCGCCGTCAGCGTGTCGACCGTGTTTCTGGCAAAGCGGGAGATGCTTTTCGTAATGATCAAATCGATCTTTCCCGCCAGAGCGTCCGCGATCATGCGATTGAACCCGTCGCGCTTTTTCGTGTTCGTGCCGGTAATGCCCTCGTCGGTATACACTTCGACCATCATCCAGTCCTGTTTAGCGGCGATTTGCCGCGTATAATAATCCACCTGCGCCTCAAAGCTCGTGAATTGCTCGTCGCTGTCGGTCGATACCCGCGCATATGCCGCGACTCGGCGCAAAGCCGGCTTCGGCTGATGATGGGATGCTTTCTCAACGACCGTACGATCAATTTTCGTGACCTTCTTGATGGCTTCCATGTTTTGTGTCCCTCTTCCTTGCCCTTGTTTTTTCTCCAACCGCTTTTTTCATATCGTTCGTCCAACTTTCCGACCGAGAGCGTTCTTCCCAGGTATGCTCTGCGGTATGCCCGTCGCGATAAACGAAAGTCACCTGTCTCGGATATACCGCAACGATATGATCGATCTGTCGCTCGAAAACCGCCTCGTCAAACGCGGACAGCCCGAGCGCTTCGGCGGACAGTTTCACGAGTATATCTTCCGGTATTTTCTTGCTTGGGCAGAAATCCTTCCCCTCCGCCGAATAAGTGCTGCAAACATAGCCCGGCGTTCCATTTGTGTTCTTTCGGATGAAGTGCCGGCCGCATTTTTCGCATATGATTTTCTGGCGAAACGGCTGATCCTGCATTTTCACCTGCGGTCGGTTCGCGGTATCCTTTCTGCTCTCCATCAACGTCATCGCCCGGCGATACGTTTCTTTGTCTATTATCGCCGGATGCGCGTTTTCGACAAAAAACAGTGGCAGTTCGCCTTTGTTCTTCTGCGCTCGTTTTGTCAGGTGATCCTTCGTGAACGTCTTTTGGAGCAGTTGGCACCCCGTATACTTTTCGTTTCTCAATATCTCCGAAACGGTAAACTGCTTCCACTGGCCGCCCTGTTCGCAAGGGATTCCTTCTTTTCGCAGGCGTTTCGCTATTGCTGTCGCGCTCTCTCCCGCGAGATATTCGGAAAATATCCTGCGTACGATCGCCGCTTTCAAGTTGTCAATTTCCACAATGCCGTGATTGATCGTGTATCCGTAAAGCTGACACCAGCCGGTGATTTCGCCTTGCTCGTACTTCTTACGAAGCCTCCACTTAACATTTTCGGACGCCGAGCGGCTCTCTTCCTGCGCATATGAAGAGAGGATGGTGAGCATCAGCTCGCCATCCCCCGATATACTGTGAATGTTCTCCCGTTCAAAGAAGACGTCCACGCCTCGTTCTTTCAGTTGACGCAGGATATTCAGCGTGTCCAGCGTGTTCCGCGAGAACCGGCTGAGCGACTTTGTAATCACCATATCGATTAGCCCCGCTTTGCAGTCTGCGATCAGCCGTTGAAACTCCGGTCGGGCGCTTTTCGTACCGGTGATTCCTTCGTCTGCGTAAACGCCTACATACTGCCACTCGGGATTCCGCTGGATATGCGCCCTGTAATAACCAACTTGGGTTGCCAGCGACTCGATCATCGTCTCCTTTTCAATCGAAACGCGAGCATATGCCGCGACACGTTTTCTGGGTCGGATGGTCGGAATCGTCGGCTGTTTTGTGTGAATGATTCGTGCC
The DNA here is from genome assembly GCA_034933205.1 of Eubacteriales bacterium. GTDB lineage: Bacteria > Bacillota > Clostridia > Christensenellales > CAG-138 > UBA7703. Next base: position 35,717 of record JAYFNY010000039.1, on the reverse strand, counting down.
ATATCCCCCTCCTGTCGTGTCGCATATTACCTCTGTTTTCAGATCTTATCAACATGAATCTTGGCGTTTAGACACACTAGAAACGGGCTGTATTTATCCGCCATCTTCCAATCAAAATCCTCAAATTCCGAGCTTGTTATCAGTCCGCGCGCCAATAAAGTTTTCGCTACCGCCATCACCGTCCTATAGCGCATTTCCCGCTCAAACTGCGCGTCCGTCATACGCTTTCCTTCTTTCCGAATCGATCCTGAATGTAACAGGCGTGGCAGCAATATTTCCTATGATTCCGGGTGTAATCCTCGAACATACGACCGCAGGATGCGCACCGCACCTGAATCGCCGTTTTTTTCTTGCCCAAGTCTCGATGCGCTTTCCACCATGCACGGCGGCAAGAATCCGAACAGAAATTCCGATGTTTCCGCTTCTCCGTCTGTACTATCTTTTTTCCACAGTTTTGGCATAAGCCCGCTTCATTCCCTGCCTCAAGCATCATCCCCGGCTGAATGCCGCCCCGCTGACAGACGGATTTCACTGTGTTTCTGGATAGATGCAGGATCTCCGCGATTTGCGTATAGCTGTGCCCTGCGATTCTGAGACGATTGACATCGGTTTTGTTCTGCTCCGTCATAGATTCCTCCTGATATAGAAAAAGGAGCGCCTTGAAAGACGCTCCCATTTCCCGATATGTTGTTTACTTCATACCCGCAATCAGCTGTTCCGCCGTACCCGTAATTAGCGCCGAGACATCGACCTGCGCGGCGGTCAGCACATCCATCGCCGAAGCGGAGAGCTTCGCGGTGGTTTTTTCGTAGAGCAGTTGACCAAGCTGTGCGATCTCTTCCTTAGTCAATTTGCCATCTTTGTGCGCGGCTTTCATGCCATCAACGACCGTTTGTTTCAACTCGCCAACCGTGATCTGCGCAAGCTTGATCAATTCCTGCTGCGCGTGGTTCACGGTATCGAGCTGGGTCGCTTTACCAAGCTTCGCGGTCAGCCACGCGCCGAATACGCCGATCAGAGCGATAAAAAACGCCGCAGCAATTTCCACAGCGTTCTCGATCAGGATGTCGGTGGCGGTGGTATCGACAGTTCCACCGGTGTCCGCCAGCGCGACGGTGGGCAGCGCAAGCATCAGGAACGCGATCAGTACCAGAATCAGTTTCTTTTTCATATGAGTTCCTCCTAGATTGATGTAGCCTGCTCCGACGCAAGCTCATGGACAAAATCTTCGTATTCTTCCTGCGCGGATTTCGCTTTATCCCGCGCGGTTTTCATCTCACCGTTTGTCTCGCCCCGTTCCACGGCGATAGCGGTCGCCAGCGAAAGCGACAGACTCGCATCCTGCATCTTCATGGCGAGCTTCGACTCCTTTGCACGAACAATGGCGCGCTTTTCCGCTTGTTTTCGATCGCGTGTCATGCGTACTTCCAGCCAAACGACCAGCAACGCGAACACGCCCGATATGATCTCTCCGATATAATCCAACTCCGTCCCCCCACTTCTATTGATTCAAGAGCTTGCAGCGACCGCATTTGTGCCAGTAACCGCTGCCACCTTGATTGATTCCCTCCACCACGACTCCAACATCGCGACCTTTCGCGTGGATCACAATGCCACGTCCCAAATAGAGTCCCACATGCGTTTCATCCTCGGTATTTGTTGTACTGTTTCGGAACAGAAAATCTCCGGCAATCAGTTTATTACGATCAACCGCGTCGCATAGCGCCCATAGTCCATCGCAATTCTTACGATCGTCCCAAACACCTGTCTCGCGCATGAGCCAGGATATGAAACCCGAGCAATCGTGTGCCAGCAGATCGGAAAAACCATATTTGTACTGCTTATCCCGGAATGCGATCGCCCGAGCATACTCTTCGTCCTTCGCCTGAATCGCGCTATCGGATAGATTGGTCATCCCGCTGCCGCCCCAGACGTACAGGTCGCCGATCCGCGTCAGTGCCAGCGAGCAAATGGCATTTGCTTTATCGGTTACCGTCGCTTTCGTGATCGGTTCCGCTTCCGTCGCCGTGTCGCCGAACAGCGCCGCCCACGTTTCTTTCCCAATGATTCCATCGACAGTCAGCCCGGTCTGCGCCTGAAACCGCTTCACAGCCTCCAGCGTATCCGCGCCGAACGTCTTCTTGGCGACCGTCGTAATGTGGTCGCCGTAGAATCCAAGCTCCAAGAGTTTTTGCTTACAAAAAAGCACGTCCTCGCCGGACGTGCCTTTCTTCAGGTTGCGTGTAAAATCCATTTCAATCTCCTATATGCGAAATCCTTTCAAGATTTGACATGATTCGTTGATGTTCAGTTCATAAACGTTTGCTACAGTGGATGCGTAAAGAGCGTGGCTCGATCGAAATCGTTTTTTCATCATTCTTGCTATCGAGCCATGCGACGCAAAGGGCACTCCGAGAGGAGTGCCCTATCTATTTTCCCCTATGCGGTTCTTTTCCAGAAATAGCAGGTGATGTATGGCTGCAGGTTGTTGTGCGCCGATCCGCTGCCGTTGTTCCCGACAGAGCCGGACACCGTCGCCGTATGGTCGTGCGACCCGCCGGAACCGGTTGTCTGTCCGCTCGTGCTGCCGCCGTTCGTCATATAGTAATAGGTCGAACCCGACCCGCTGCCCACTTTGTACGAACCCGACGATGCCTGGTGGGTATGCGCGCCGTTGGCGTTGACCGTTACCGAACCGCTGAATGAGTGGTTGTGCGACGGCAATTCCACCGTCGCCAGCGTGTGCGTGCTCGCGCCGCCCGTCTTCTCCACCGAATTGAAGTTCGTGTCGGACGTATTCACGCCCACCGGTACACGACCAGTTCCCCAACGTGCCCATGTTCCGCCGAGGAACGCACTCTCGTCCGCCACCGACACCGTCATACGAATGCTGCCAACAGGAAAGATCAAGTTCGCTAACCAGAGTGCGCTCGAGAATATCAGCCCTTCGTCGAACTGAACGTCATCCCGGAATCGCGCCGACCATCCAATATCGAAACCGTCCTGCTCCGCGACTTTCCCGACCGCCAATCCCATACCGGTGCTGCGAACGGAAAGGATCACCTCAGCCGTGCTGAGATCAGCGTATCCGTACGCTTCACTGAAATAATCGCCGAGCGTGACGCGGATATCGTAGGTGTACTGGTTCGACAAACTGCCGTCGATCCGAAACGAACCGTTGACGACATAATCCGCAAGGGAAAATGTTGTATCCGTATAGGTCGTTTCGCTCTTGCGCTTATATCCAATCTTGAGCGTCCGCGTGTTCGCGCTGTTGACTGCGGAAATCGAACCAGCGACCGTTACCATAGCGTAACCGCCCGTATTAGTGGCATTCCCCGAAGCATCGCAGCGATAGACCGAAACGGATTGAACGACTGGCACGTCATATGGAACCACATCGAATGTCTGCGTCAGCGTGGTCGTTCTCCCGCGGCTGTCCGTAATCATCGTGCGGATCGTGTTCGTTCCGGCAGTCGTCAGTTCGTTTGTCGAAAAAGAGTCCCCCGAATACGTCGCGCCGTTGACCGTGGTCGAGATCGAAGAAACCGACGAACCGTATGCTCCCGCGGCTGAAATCTCAACGTTCAACTTGCTCTTGCGCTGCACGAAACAGCCAAACTGCGCGAGCAGTCCCTCCTCCGCCTCGGAGAATGAGACGGAGCCAGTCGGTACGACCGAAGCGGGAATCGCGGCGGTCACGCTCACCTGTGTGGTTCCGATCATCGAGCCATTCGAATACGTATCGCAATAGAGCGTTCCGACCACGTTCGTCGCATTCGGCACGGCGTTAGCCTCGTCCAGCGACGGCGTCCACGATACGCTCGTCGCCGAGGTCTGCGTCGCGATCGTCGTTTCCGTGCGCGAACCGAACTTTGCCCGCAGCGTATGTAAAAAGGAACTCGACGCGGGCGCGAGTGTGATCGTTGCCGCGCTTCCGAGCGTTACGGCGGATACGCTCGGCGTGGTCGCTCTCGGGATCGTTGGAAGCGTGATCACCATGCCGCCGCTCGCCGTGCCGATCGACGCGGAAATTCCAAAGTTCGCCGCTATCGTCAGTGTTATCTGCCGGGTTCCATCCGAATTATGCGCAATAGCTACTTCGCCATATGCCGCGCTCTCCGACGCGCCGTTGTCGGTGAGGATCGTCAGGTACTTTGTGCCGGAGGAAGAAGCGTAGGCGACGGAATACTGCGATACGTGATCTTCCCGGGACGGTATCCTTGAAATCGCAAATCCCCTGCCGCTTCGGTTATAGATCGAGCTTCCGTCAATCTGAACAGCAGCCGCGCCACGGGAATTGTCCGTCCCGCTGTTACAGTACACGTCGTATTGCGAGGTGTTCCCCGATGTCGCGAGATACATATAGTATCGAATCGTGCTGGTGTTGCTCGCAATCGATTGGGAGATAACCTTATATTCCAGCCAGCAGGAAATCTTGCTCTCCGCGCTGCCGGTAAGCGAGCTGTTGACGATCGTATACCCGTCGTTAATCGATGCGTTCGGCCAGTTTGCCATATCCTTACCCCGCGATCTTTTTGAAGTTCAAGTTTCCACTCTCGGGTACCCAGGTAAAGCTCCCGATCCGTAACGACGAAAGTACCTGCACGTCGTTTACGTACAGTTTACCCGACGAGAAGTAGGCGATCGCGCTTTCGGTAGTCACGCTATCCTCGCTCCCGGCAAAGAAATACAAAATATCGTTTTCCAGCTTGAGTTTGATCGCCGACGTGCTCTTTCCGATCACGATACCGGATGAGATCAGGCGAATAAAACTCCGCACCGACTCGAACTGCTGCGACGTTTCACCATTCAGTGTTGAAATGCGGCTTGCCGTCTCGGTAAAATTCGCCTCGATCGTTCCCGCCATGACAGTAAACGACGTTTGAATACTGCTCTGGAACGCCTCGAAGGCCTGCGTTTTAACGTAGTTCTCCAGCGCGGTCAGGATGATCTGCTGCGCGGATTGCAGAATTGACGTATTCTGGTTAATCTGTTCCTGCACGATCTCCTTGATCTCGCCGTGCGTGGTGTAGTCCGCTTCGATCGATTCGATGCGATTTTTCACCGATGAATTTTGCCGAACCTCTTCACCGATCAGAGATGGACGAGAATCTCCAAGCACAATGCCGGTGCTTGCCGGATTGTTGAGCGGAATCGTCAGTTCGGACAGCACGTATGTCTCTTCCGGGCAGAGTGTACCGCAGGAAACGACCACTTTGTCTAGAAACTGGAACGACTCGACGTTCGCGTCGGCGTTGTGCAGGTCGACCGCCGATAGCTTGATCGTCTGCTTGAATCGTGCTCCCGTCCCGCTCAGCCAATCGCGACCTCGGTTTATAAGAATATTCGCGTCGGTGATTTCATCCCACGTCGTCGAGGCAGTCGGTGCAAAGATCACGCCGTATTCGGCGGCAAGCGCGAGATTAATCAGGGTTTCCTGTCCGTCGTTCACACTTTCGATTGTAAGCCGTGCGTCACTTTCCGACTCCGAATCGATATCCTGCAGAGCCGCGCCGAGCGGGACGCAGGCGGTGTAGGTCTCGGACGCGCTCCTGCTTAGCGCGAGGCCGATGAGGTTTTCTCCGAATTCGATCCTCTGTGTCGATGTGTCCGACACATCCGAAAGATAGTCCAGAATCGGATTCTCGTTTTCGTCGAAACGGACAATCAGGTAACCGCCAAAGGAATCGAACAGGCAGGTCTTCAATGCTTGCCATGACGACAGGTAATCCTTATTCGATAAACTAACCGAACCGGATGTATCACAGTTCCCCAGTATCAACTTCTGGTTATCGTTGACCTGCGCGTTATGCTCGGCCAGAATCGACGTAAACAGTTCCGTTGCCGTTCCTTCAAAGCTGAACGGGCGCATTACGCTGTCCAGCAGAAAGGACAGTGCACCTTCCGCAAAGATCTTTCTGTTTTCGTAAAGATCGCGCTCGTCTTCGATCGCACGCCCTATCCAGATCAGTGTATCGTCCCGATAAACTTTGATACGGCTCTTGAGCTTTTCCAATACTCCATAGTTCGGATGCTCCTTTGGAATCTTGAATGTCAATTCGCCTGGTTCATTCTTCTTCTGCGTCAGGATCGGTTCCAGAACAAACAAGTCCGACAAACGCGGATCGTAGAGTACATAAGAATCACAAAGAATCCAATACACTAGAGCGTTCCTTTCCGGTAGGTAAACGTGGCAGAACCTGTCCCCGTAATCCCAATCTTCGTATCACCTGCGGAGAGAACCAACGACGGGATGGTGTGAGTTCCAGCAGGCAGCGTCACGGAATAGACCTTTTCGTTGATCGTAAACGCAAGTGTCATCTCGGCGGAGATGGTGATCGACGGCACGACCGGCATGCGCGAGTTGCTCAACGTTACGGATGCGCTGCCTGTGGGTAAAACCGTGATCGTCGTTTCAAAATGCTCCAATTTATAAGGCTTCGCGCGGCATTCCAGCGATAGTTCGCAGTAGCCCCAGTGCCGTTCTACATCCTCGATCGTGATTCGCCCGTCGTAATAGAAAGTCGGATCCCGATCAAAGATCACGTTCATGCGCCGCCCATGCACATCCACCGCGAACGTCGAAACCAGCGTGTCGAACGGCGCGCGAACGAACAGCGTCAGTGAGATTGTTCGGTCGGAGTAGCGAGCCGTACCGAACGCTTCCGATAGGTCGAGCGCACCGTCACGTCCGAGAATCTCCACAAAGTTCGTCTGCGGTTCCGGCATTGGAATGGCGTAGGGAGCGACGACCAGGCCATAGTCCGCATGCGCCCACTTGGTTCCGAATCGGATATCGCTCACACCAGCCGCTCCTTTCGTTTTCGAATCGCGCCGAGCGCGTCATCCATGGCAGGCGCGAGCCAGCCGATCGTCGCTCCGGTGTCCGCGACCAGCTGCATCCCCGCCAGTTGCGGCAGATATCGCCGCACCTCGGAGATCAGAACATCCAGCTTCTGCGACAGCAGGTCGCTTGTGCCACCGATGCCAATACTGTTCGGCAGGTTCGTCAATACGTCGATCGCGCCAACATCCACGCTGGTCGGGATCGCGCTCTGGATCTGCTTGTTTACATCCTCCATGGCGTCGGTGAAACCCACGCCAACACCCTGTCCCATATTCTCGCCGATTCCGGCAAACACTTTGGAAGGCGACGCAATGCCAAGCGCTTTTTTTGCGCTTTTCACAATATTGGAGAAGAAATCCTTCACCTTCGAAGCCAGCCACGAAGCCATGCTCTTGATACCATCCCAGAGGCCACTCACGATATTCTTACCGATCTCCATTACCGAAGACACCGATTGTCGGAATCCGTTCAGGATAGCGGATACGATCTGCGGCAGGGCAGCGATCAACTGCGGAAGCGCCTTGATCAAGCCAATCGCGAGCTGAACGGTCAGCTCGATGCCCATGGCCATAAGGGTTGGTAGGTTCTGCATGAAGAAGTTGATGATCCCCGTGATGAGCTTCGGCAACGCCTCAATCAGTTTAGGCAGCGCGCGGATGATGCCCTCCGCCAAACCTTTCACGATCGAAAACGCCGCGTCCAGTATTTTATCCATGTTGTCAAAAAGCGTTTCACAAATCAGCAGCACCGCATCGATGATCGCCGGAATCAGTGTTGGCAGCGCGTCGCCAATGCCCTGCGCAAGCGACGCGATCATCTGAATCGCCGCTTCGACCAGCGCGGGCAGGTTGTCGACGATCCCCTGCGCGAGCGTCGTGATCAACTGCACCGCGCCGTCCGTGAACTGCGGCAGCGCGGCGATGACTCCCTGCAGCAGAGTCATGACGATACTGGAAGCAGCGGAAATCAGCACGGGCAGGTTCGCCACCAGTGCGCCGCCGATCGCGCTCACGATACTCATCCCGACCTGCACAAACTGCGGCAGACTGCCGAGGATCATGTTCGCGATCCCGCCGACCGTTTCGCCGAGCACAACGGTGATCTTGTCGAAGTCGCCGCCCGCTTCGGCAAGCCCGGAAGTGAAATCTCCGAGGAGAGAAACGCCATCGTTCGCGAGCGTCTGCAGTTGCGGGAGCAATACCGTTCCCATAACCCGCTGCGCCGCTTGAGCGCCCTGTTTGAGTCGCTGCACGGAATCGTCAAACGCACCGAACTTCGCAATCGTGTCCTCGCTCAGCACCGCGCCCATGCGTTTCGCTTCGTCGGTCAGAGCCGCGATGCCTTCACTGCCCTGCGCGATCAGCGGGTTCAGGTCCTGCGCGCTCTTACCAAAGAGTTGCATTGCCAGCGCGTCGCGCTCCGTTTCGTTTGATACCTGCCCGAGCGCGTCGATCGCGTCCCAGTAGACGTCCTCGCTGTCACGCAGCGACCCATCCGCGTTGGTCACCGATACCCCGAGTCGGTCATATGCCTCGGCAAACGCCTTACTGCCGCCGGCGGCGTTGGACATGGATTTCACGTTCTTCGCCATGGAACCGGTCAGGGTATCCAGCGACACATCCACGAGATCGGTGGCATATGAATAAGCCTGTAGGCGTTCCACGCTCATACCGGTGATAGAGCTTTGCGTCAGCATCTCATCCGCGTATGCCGCGGTGTTGACCGTCATATCAACAAGCGCTTTGCCCGCCGCCACCGCCGCCGTACCGATCGCCGCCATAGCCGCGCCGAGCGCGACGCCGATGCCTTTGACGACCGAACCGAGCTTGTCAAAACGGCTACCAGCATCATCCGCTTGATCGGCAGACTGTTTGATCTCGTCACCAAACTCGTCAGCCTGTTTGCCAGCGGAATCCAGATCATTCGCCGTGCTTTCCAGCGCAGTTTCGTTCGCTCCAAGCTCGCGCTCCATGCCGTTGAGGGCAGCCTTGGCATTGTTCAATTGAACCTGCCATGACTGAGTGCGCTTATCGTTCTCACCAAATGAAGAAGCCGCGTTCTGCAACGCGGCTTCGAGGGTTTCGACCTTGTCTTTTTGAGCATCGATCTCTTTTCGCAGGACTTGATTTCTAGCGGTCAGTGCGCCGACCGATTTGTCCTGCTTTTCGAACTGGGAGGTGACGAGGTTCATCTCGCTCCCGAGAACCTTGAACGACTGGTTGATCTCGGAGAGGGCTTTCTTGAACTCTTTTTCGCCCTCAATCCCGATCTTGAGTCCGAAGTCGGATGCCAATGAATCACCTCCCTAGAGAAAAATGGGCATAAAAAAACGACCCGAAGGTCGTTTGATTGAATGTCAAAAGTATACCAAATCTGGGCTTTTTATAAACTAATCTATATGCTAGTAAATTTGATATACATTGTTCCGAGTGTAGTAAGCTTAAGCCTACTTTGCGAGATAGGAGATACGTTATACTTCATGCTCATACCTATAGACGGATTCTGGATCAAGCCAATTGAGATCAACCTGTCAACAGAATAACCTCCATTATCATAAGTTAGATTTTTCCTTCCTTCGCTTAAATCGAAAAGCAATATTCTATCAGAAATAAACATACGATTTAGTGCTTCGCTCAACTCGCAGAAATCATCCCAAAATATATCGTTTTTGATGTATGCTTTATAGAAAGACGCTAAATCTTCAGCCTTATCAGTATCAATTGTCTTGTCAAGAAGTATCATTACTCTGCTCAGTTCCCTCTCAGCTTTAACAGAGTCTGCTTCTAATTCCCTTCTGTATTTTGAGAATTCACTCGATGATATGCTGCCATCATGTAAATGCTTGAAAAACGCAAACGTCTGCTTAAGGAAGTTTCTATCTCGAACTGTGTATACAAACTTCCCCACACCAATTATAGTTTTCACAATTGGTATTTCCTGTAGTACCCCATTTACTAGTATTGTGTCTAACGCCATTTCTGCAATATCAATTGCAGAATCGGCAAGTGTCGAGTCAAAAATAGAATCTTGAAAAGCCGGAAGCAATTCTTTCACACATTCTCTCCTTCAAAATAATGCGAAGTAACCTAGAAAAAATTTCTATTTCCTATGATCTTAATAATTTAAGTCCCATCCTCCTTAACAGTATTATGTTTCGATGATAATGATGATAATATAAATATAGCACAAGTAATTATAACGTCAAAGGAGGTGATACCAATGTTTAAGCCTGGAGAAAAATCAGATCGCTCTGGACAATACGAGATCGTTGGACCACGTGGCGGACATACTGGTCAAGAACGTACCATCGTTAAGAATGAACCCTTTCCCCCGACTCCGGAGAAAGGGCAAGGGTATGTGCTAGTTGATCCCACGAAAAACAAATCTGGTAAAAAATGAGTCTTTTGCTAGGAGCCATCCTTTAGATGGCTCTTTCTATATTCCGTCAATAATTATACGATCAACGACACATTCATTAGCTTTATATACCATTCCGTTTACCAGTTTATATATCTCCCACTGGTCGAGCAGAGCGCCAAGCGGCATGAGCCAAACCTCGCGTTCCGGTCGTCCCAGCAGGGTCACCCCATAGAAGATCAGTCGGGCAAACAGCTCCTCGTCGCTTGCCCGACCGATACGTTTTTTAAGGGTTCCTCCTCGCTCTCGACATAGCGCTTCGTCCCCTTGGCCATCGCTTCCATGATCGCAGCTTTGTAGCCAGAAAGATCCAGCGGCGTGGTGAGCAGTTCGACCGCCTCCTCGGTCAAGAGCTCGTGCTTATTGTCCGGCTCAAGCAGGTTATGCACGAGCGTGCTCTGATTCGCGAGCAGCGTAATCAGCCACACCACCTCGTCCAATGCCAGCTCGAAGTTCTCCGCTTTCATGAGTCTGTCGCCAAGATGCTCCAGCCCACCGTAACGCTTCGCGATCTCTTTGGTCGCGCGAGTGGTCAGAAGCATCTCGTACTCCCGATTACCGACTCGGATCATCGCGCCTCTGTCGTTTTCCATATAATTAACCCTCCGCCGCAAATGTCGGCTCGTAAACCTGCGTGTACCAACCCGAAATCGTTGTCGCCGGTACGCTCGTATCGTCCTCGTTGACCTCCGCTTTCCACGGATGCTTGCCCAGACCGTCCAGCTTATTGCGCCGGATGATCGTTCCCTCAATCGACGGGGTCGAAAACGTGATATTGTCACCCTTTGTCTGGAGGTTTGTCGCAGGAATGCCGAACACGACGCGATAGAGCCAGAAGTAGCGATACTTACCGTTGCTCTTCTTCGCGCGGAACCCAATCGCGACAGGTTGGCCGCCATTCTCGCTCTGGGAAACCAGCACCTTGTTGTCGTCGATCTGCGACCCGGTCAGATCGCTCGCGACAGCCGCGCCGATGTTGTCGATGCCGAGCGTCAGCGTTCCGCTCTTGAACTCCTTAACCACCTCAGCCGCGCCATCGTCGGCATAGAGCGTCGCTTCGTTGATATCGATCTTCAGTTCTGCGGACATCGCCTTGGCGAGCGAAACCGGCGCGGCATATGTCTCGTCCCCGTTGGTGCCTTCGGTGATCTTCGCGTAGTAGAGTTTATCCAATCCGATGGTTGCCATCTAATCTTCCTCCAAATACTCCTTTGCCACATCTATGGCAAAGTGGTGATAGCCCGTGTCTTCTTCCAACCCGATATAACGCCGTTCCGATACTGAGATTCCCGACATAAGCAGTAACCGAACGAGCTGACGTTTCTTCGCGCCGTAGTTACCCTTTGTAAATAGCGACAACCGCGCTTCCTCAATATTCATGCCCGGCGCATTATCGGCAAACAGCTCAAAATGCTCCGAGATTGGCGTGATCACAATGTACTCGTCCGGCGCGGTGGCAGAGAAAACGCCGGTTTCCACAGGAAGTCCAGCGCTCTCGACGATCGTATTCAGTTCTTCCAGCATGCTCACGGGAGATCCAGTTCCTCCTTCAATACCTGCTGCATCGCATCAATGCACGGTTTCCGGCTCGATGATTTCGTCCGCTTCAAAAACGGCTTCGGTGGTTGCCCGTGCTTGCCGTATTCCAGTACATTGGCGAGCATGGCGTTGCTTACGTCGCCACGACCTTCAGAGAAACCGACCTTCACATCGAAATTGCCATCACGATCAAGTTTCTCGGGAGATACACCGAGCGAGGCAGCAAGTTTGCCAGTCGAGCGGGATTTCATCTTCGTACCGCTCCCGATTGTCGCGCGCAAGTTCGACAGCATCTTATCCAGAACGACTTTGCCGCCCGCAGCAAGCGCTTTGGGTATCGCCGCGTAGAGCGCGTTACCCATTCCTGCGATCTGATTCAGAAACTCATCCGGCATTTCGATCTTCACCTTAGCCATCCGTCGTCACCTTCTTTACCAGCACCTCAAGATACATCCCTCTGCCCTTCACATCCTCGACGGATGTGATCTCAAAACGGTCATCACCACAGAGAATCACATGAGAGGTGTTTACGTTCAACCTAGGGATTACGCGGAATCGGAACAGATCCGTCGCTTCGGAAAAAGCAGCGCGGTTGACCCATTTCTGGGAACCGTGCCGTCCTTCCCGATACGCGAACGATGAAACCAGAACCAGATCAGTCTTTGCCGCGAACCCCTCCAAGTCCTTTGTCACGACTTCTCGCGCAATTGAGATCAGCGTGTTCATTCTGCCGTAGCTCATAAGCCCACCTTCCAATCGCGGTCGAGGCGGAGCAGCGTGTTCACCGTGTTCCAGACCTGCTGTCCCGCCTGCACATTGTCCGCGAAGAACCCGCCCGTACTGCCGTCACGGCTCTCGTAGAAATGGGACGCCAGCATGATCACCGCCGCTTCGGTTGTCGGCGGCATACCCGCCGCTTCGTATGTTCCGGCAGTCAAGTGCTGATAGCTCTCCGCATAGGAAACGGCGGCATCGATCAGACGCTGCAGTAGTTCATCGTCCGCGTCGTGCGTCAGGATCAAGTTCGCCTTGACTTTACTCAGCAGCGCCGCCATCTCAGGCAGCTCCCGGCGGGTCTTTAGCCATGATGCCGGCGATTTTCAGTTTAAACAGCAATGCGTTGAGGTCGTTGACCAGCGCCGCGACATCCGTCGCGGAGCTAATACTCTGATTTCCAGCCTGATACATCACGCCTGTCGTATCAACAGTGGCAAGTTCAATCGGCAATCCTATGACCATGGCGCCGCTTTCGATTGCCAGCGTTCCGCCGATGACTAATGTGTCGCCGCCGTCGGTCATGTAGTTCTTGCAGTTGTACGGTCCTTCGACCGCTGGTTCTTCTACGATCTGCATTCAAGATTCCTCCTTACGCCTTCTGCTGCAGAACCTTGATCGCTTCCGGTAAGATAAGCTTGCCGTCGAGCCGCTGCGAAGCGAGGAAGCCGACCTGACCGGTCGTGGCGTACAGCTCGTTCAAGCGCTTGAAGGTTCGCCCCTGACGATCGGCGATCCAGTAGTAGGAGAAGTCGCCGAACGCGATCGACTTATTACCCGCCGCGACACTCGGCATGAACTCGCTGGTCACGATGCGGTGGCCGAGAATCGTGTCCGGCGCGTTTTCCGTGATACCCGGATGCCAGAGATACTGCCCCTCGCCATCTTTGAGCTTGCGCAGGAGCTTGACGGTCGTATCGTTGAGCACAAACACCGCGCTCTTGCGGTACGGCGTGCGGAGCGAGTACACAAGGTCGATCAGCTCGTCGCCCGTGATCGCGGAAACTCCCGCCGTAGTCACGCCGATCTCCGCGCCACCGGTGGCATTGAGGATGCCGATGGGCTTGCTCACACCGTTACCGTTGAGGAATGCGTCCTCTTCTTTATCGCCGATGCGTTTACCGAACTGCTCCGAAACATACCCTTCGATATCGAAGATACTGTCCGATAGCAGTTCCTCCGACACCTTGATCATGGCCGCGAGCTTGTACGCGCCAAGGACAACCTGCGAAAAAGAATCGTCTGAGAGCGGATAGGTGCCCTCTTCGTCAACCCAGTCGGCGGTACCCTTCGACGCGACTACGGGAATCTTGCGATCGCCGTAGCTGGTCTGAATCACATGACAGAGCGGACGAAGTACGTTCGCTTCCGTCAGTTTCTGCACCAGCGTTTTTTCGAACTCGTCCGGTACGAGGTATCCGCCTTCGCTGTCGGTGCCTTCGAGCAGAGAGTTGAGAATCTCCGGCCTCGGGTTTTTGGCGCGGATCGCGTTCCAGAACGCCTTTTTGTACTCGGAGGTTGCGCGGCCCGTCTTTTGCTCCGTATTGGTCTGTGCGGGCTTGCTGGTCAGCGGATCGGCAGTGGGCTTATTCAGTTCCGCGTCCAATGCCGCCTGCCGCTCGAGTCGCTCGACCTCTTTACCGAGCGCAACGACTTCGGCTTCCATCTTTTCATATGCGCCGGCGTCCTCGGCGGAGAGCAAGCCGTCCGTGCCGCGCTTGATGTCCAGAAATGCCTTCGCGGCGTCCCATTTCTTTGCGCGGTTCTCACGCAGCTGTAAAATCGTATTCATTCTTTTCCTCCTCAGTGTGAAATCAAAGAGAGCCGCTGATAAAGCGGCTCCGCGGGGTATCTCGGTTCGGTTGTTTGAACGGGTGTTTTGTCTTCCGCTTCAGGCTGTTTGCCTGCCTGTTTTCGCTGCAGCTTGTTCAGCAGCGAGTTTGTAACAGCGCGTCGGGAGAAACTGAATGTGACGTCGTCGCGCGTTGTCTGCTTTTTCTCGTCCTCAAGCACACCGTCCGCGAAACCAAGCTCGATTGCTTTGTTCGCGTTCATCCACGTTTCCGCGTCCATGAGATGTGCGAGCTTCGCGCGGGATATTCCCGTTTTCAGCTCGTACGCGTTGATGATGCTCTCCTTCACCTCGTCCAGCATGGCGATCGCCTTCTGCATTTCTTCGCTATCGCCGATTGCTACCGTCAATGGGTTGTGGATCATGAGGAGTGAAGTCGGCGCCATGAGCACCTCTGTGCCCGCCATGGCGATCACCGACGCGGCAGAGGCCGCAATGCCGTCGATCTTGACCGTGATATACCCTTTGTAATCCATGAGCATGGTATAGATCTGGCTCGCCGCCACGCAGTCGCCACCCGGGCTATTGATCCAAATAATAACGTCACCCGTTCCGGCGTTCAGTTCGTCCCTGAACATCCTCGGGGTGACGTCGTCTTCAAACCAGCTCTCTTCGGCGATCGTTCCGTTCAGTGTCAATGTTCGGGTGCCGTCCTCGTTTCGCACCCAGTTCCAAAACTGCTTCTTCAAGCGGAATCCTCCTTTTTCGTTGCGTTTGCAAACAGCCCCGCATCCTCCAGCTTCGTCATGGCCCCGTTGATCAAATACAGATCACCTCCAATATCGGGCGCGATACGATCGAGGTTTTCGAGTTCGCGGATATCGTTCGCGCTCATCCAGCCGTTCTGCCGCGCGGTGGCATACCCGCTCATGCGGGAAGCGTAGTCGCCACGCAAAAGTCCATCCACATTGAACTTAATAAAGTACGACGGCTTCTCGCTCTCGCTGAACAGCACTCGGCACATGCTCTGTTCCCAACGCACCACCCAGGGATCGAGTGTGTATTTGACAAACTCCAGCGACTGCTGCTCGATGTTGCTGAACGATGATTTCTCCAAGTCCGCCAGCATGTGCGGCGGCACACGAAAGATGCGCGCGATCTCGTTGATCTGAAACTTGCGCGTTTCTAGAAACTGCGCCTGTTCCGGCGCGATCCCAATGGGCGTGTACTTCATACCCTCTTCGAGCACCGCGATCTTGTGCGCATTCGCGCTGCCCTGATACGCCGAATTCCAGCTCTCCTTGACGCGCTGCGGGTCTTTGATCGTGCCGGGGTGTTCCAGCACACCGGAAGGAGCCGCGCCGTTGGTGAAGAACTTCGCGCCGTACTCCTCGGTCGCGATCGCCAATCCGATCGCGTTCTTCGCCATGGCGATTGGGCTGTAGCCGATCAGGCCGTCGAACCCGAGACCGGGAATGTGAAGTACATCCGAAGGTGAAAGCGTCACCTGCGTCGATTTGCCGAGCGTGGTCGGATCCTCCGAACCACGCTGATACAAATAAAAAAGCCGGCCGTTTTGATCACGGTCGACTGTCATTTTATTCGGCATGAGCGGGTAGAGCGCAACCACTTCGCCTCTGGCGTTTCGGATGATCTGCGCGTAAGCGTTGCCCCACAGGAGTAAGTGGCTCATGAGCGTTTCCCGAAACGCGAAGCTTGTCATCTCGGGGTTTGGCTCGTTGTGAAGCAATCGGTAGAGAGGGTGCTTGAACGCTTTCTCTTTCCCGCCGCTGTCGTTGTACTGGTAGACGTTCAGCGGCAACCCCGCAACGGTTTCGGACAGGATCCTCACGCAGGAATACACCGCCGTCATCTGCATGGCGGTCGTTTCGTTCACTGGCTTTCCGCTCGATGTTCCTCCGAAGAAGAAACCGTACCGGCTGCCGTTAAGCGAGTTCTTAGGCTTGTCGCGGGAATGAATAATTCGTTGGAATGGGTTCGTTTGCAGCACCTCCAGCGGATGAAAAAAAGCATCGTTTGACGATGCTTTTTTTGTGTTCTCAGAACAGTTAATTACCAAAATAACGCTTTGAAATCACCCTATAAACTTCCTGTAACTTAAGATTGATTGATAAGTAAAATTCAGTTTGATCCTCGCTAACTATTTTTCTATTTAGGGCATTAGTAACAAAATCCTCTAATTCTTGAATTTTATTCTTTAACAACTTATAAAACTTATCGTCTTGGTATTGAAAATATGCTGAATCTCTTCGAAGTTCAGCTAACTCATCAAGAAAACTCGTATAGCCTGCCAAACTACCATTTTCTATGAATACTAACTCTCGTCTAGTAGTCGGTATTATTTTCAACAGGTGATCGCCGTATATTTTTCGAAAATACTCTGCCTCAAGAGCAGTTTTTCTATCTCTTTGCCCTTGGATTATTTCGCACACTCCAATAATTGCAGCTATTAACAATGCTAATGCTGAGATTACTATTGAAATGATACTAATAATATCAGGTTCCTTATTTAATACAATGTTTTCACACGCATATATAGCAGTCAGATTCAAGTTTCTCGCCTCCCTCAGTAAAGATTTGAGAAAACTTGGTCGTTTATCTTTTCATTAACGGAGGATATTATTACTCGCTCGCGAATAGCATCTACACCATACGCATTTAGCCATTCATCAAAAAAACCCTGCACGAATGAAGATGCTACACGAATAATATTGTCTGGAAACTTTATGGTAACCTCTCGATCTAAATCAATACAATCTTTCACTTGCGTTTGAAAAGTAACCTGCCCAAATGGAAAACCAGCCAAAGCAATTAGTGTTTTATCAAATTGTAACTCAACGCTTTGCATATTCATTCCTCCTTCTTTAAAACAAAGTTCAAGTTATAGGCTGTGCCGGGGAAATTAATTGTTGTAGTTGAAAAAACTGTTCGTTCCGGCAAACAAGTAAAGAAATTGTTTGAATTGTTAAACCCAATCCACCCATCATCATCATACTCTAGGCACTCTTGTCTAAACCACAAAATTCTATTTCCGCTGAGCATATAGCACCTGTGAAAGTCTGATCGTTGTTCTAGAGAACAGATAAGTTTTGTCAATCCTTTTCCCCCAGATTTCTGTTTCTCAGGCCTACTTGTAATTCTATCTTGAAATGCTGCTACTCGATAAAAATCATCGATAGAGTACTCATCGGTAAATCCTTCATTATGGAATTCCAGCGCTTTTCTAACCAACTCATATCGCTCTTCATGCATATCAGGGTCTTCAATCTTCACTCTTAATGCGTCTATGAATGATGTTTCGGAAAAATTAACTACAGCTATATTTACTCCGTAGTATTTCCCTCCCGTTCCATCTTTTGTATATTCATTAGTAATATCGATGTCAACTATACATTCTGATTTGGCATGTTCACCAGCGTTTCCAATTAATTCAACAACAACTTCAGCGATGTCTGCTCGGTAAGCATCAATTACAGAGAAATACTTCAAGAAAAAATCGATGTCACCCATTACTGCACTTAGATCGCCGGTCTGGGCCGCATCGGCAGATACTATACGTCGGAAGTGATTGCCATAAATTTCAGACTTATGTTTGGCTTGATAGTCTTGAATGCGAGTCTGGCGTTTTGAACCTAACAATAATAACGGCGATGATCTTATTCCTTCGTTACCAATAGTATTAATGCAATTGAAGCTGATTTCAACATTATGCTTGTAAGAAGATATTAAAGAATAGCATATGCATTCCAGCAAGGTTAGTGTTAGTTTGTCACTTATTTTAATATTCCCAAAGTCTAGTAGGATCGGTATATGCGTTTCTCCAAATTTCTTATGAATAGAATTGACGAAAAGCAAAACCGAGTGAAGTCCGTTGACATCTAAATCATGTTTAGAATAACGAAAAGTTACTTTGCCGCGCTCAACAGGGTATCGAAAATTATGGATCATAGGATTGCTCATGAAAATCAAATCTGAATCACACATATATTCACCATATTACTACTATTATATTTATAATAACAATAAGGCAAATAATAGTAAATACAAATACTATGTATTTGTATACTTTCAAATATTACCAGTAATGTAGTATTAAAATGCATCGCCCCCTTTGGGTCGATTAATAATAATTCCGCGTAGCAGAATCCATTATAACCACATCACAAGCAATGATAATTCGACGATAATTTGAATGATTAAAAATGAGTAGTCCTTTGCTATCGTATACACTTATCCCATTACACTCCCGATTTCTCAGGTCCCGATCCAGCGCCATAATCATTGCAACCGCACAGTCGATTTTCCCGGTGCTTTTTTTGTTCGGCTTGATGTTCTATGCCGAGTCGGTGCGGATGTAGATGTTGTCCGTCATCCTGAGAAGAACCTGCTTCCTGCTTGACGCGCCACCAAAAAAGAAACCGTAGCGGCTGCCGTTGAGGGAGTCTTTCGGTTTGTCGCGAGAGTGGAAAACTCGTTGGAATGGGTTCGTGGAAATCATCTCCAATGCTAAGGCAAAGAAAAAGCACCGCGAATGCGATGCCGAATCCTACCCCCTATTTATGCTTGTAAGTATATGACTAGTTTGTCCAATTCGTCTCTTATCTTATACAAGTCCAGCGCTTCTATATCATCATTCTTATCGAAGCAACTCATAGCATCCAGTAGGAAACCTTCAACCCCGGTTAAGTCTACATCGAACAACTTCTTCCAAACCGACAACCGCGCAATAATTCCAAACACTTCTTTTATTCGTTCTTCGACGCGTAAGTCAGAATTAATTATTGAGTTGATTTCATTTGTTCGGATTGGAAGTTCATGCTCAATCATATGCGAACAAATTTCTGATTCCGAGTATCCCATAACATGCGGCATGGTTACTGTACAGTAAATGTGGTGTCCTGTCTTGCGTGCCGAATATTCGTCCCAAACGTCAAAATAACCTGATAATGGATGATCAAAGATCCTGTCAATATCACCATCACAGTATTTTTTACAGAAACCTGTTCTGTTGAGAGCATGTTTCGTTTCATGCGCAACAGTGGATATAAACGACCAGTTGTTATCAACTTGGCTCGAAGATATCAAAATGTGTTGTGTCGAACCAATGCTACGAGGTAGAAGATAGAGGCCGTTATATTTCCGAGTTGCTTCTGTTTTTTCCTCGTCAAATTGGCTAAGCCAAGCCAAATATTGCGCGTTTTCACAGAATAAGAGCGAATCTGTAAAGAGATCATCAGAAATATGATATTCGAGGATTAAATCAGTATGCCCTATTACAAAAGGACCTACAACCGCTTGAATTATCTCTTGCATTTCTTTTTCTGTTAGCATGTTGTTCCCATTTTTTCCAGATTATAACTACCATTCTACACGCCATATACGTTAATGCAAAGAGCCATAGAATACTTTTTACATTAAAATAGCAGATCCTTCAGTTGTTTACTCGAGATTTGAACCCTTCTCATAAGTTGCCACCTAGAACACAAAGAGACCACGACCATCATAAACGCTCTTACTTGCTCCGTTGTTATTCCTGAGTGCCCGATCCAACGCCATAATCGTCGCAACAGCGCCGTCGATTTTCTCGGTGCTTTTTTCTTTGTCCGGCTTGATGTTCCCGGCCGGGTCGGTACGAATGTAAATATTGTCCATCATCCAGCGCAGAACCGGTTGACCGCCGTGAGCGATCCGCTGTTCCAGCGCCAACTTCATGAGCTCCTTCGTCGGCGGGGACATATCCTTGAAGCCTTGCCCGAATGGAACGACAGTGAATCCCATGCCCTCAAGATTCTGCACCATCTGTACCGCGCCCCAGCGATCGAACGCGATCTCACGGATATTGTACTTTTTACCGAGCTGCTCAATGAACGTCTCGATGAACCCGTAATGAACGACGTTCCCCTCGGTCGTCAGCAGGTAGCCCTGTTTCTTCCAGAGATCATAGTTCACATGATCGCGCCGCACACGCAGATCAATGTTTTCTTCTGGAATCCAAAAGAACGGCAGAATCATATATTTGTCCGTCTCATCCAAAGGCGGGAACACGAGGACGAAAGCCGTGATATCCGTACTGGATGAAAGGTCAAGGCCACCGTAGCAAACGCGTCCTTCAAGCGCTTTCGACTCAGCCGGGAACGCGCATTTATCCCAGACGTCCATCGGCATCCAGCGGATCGCTTGTTTGACCCACTGGTTCAACCGAAGTTGACGAAACGCGTTCTCCTCAGCGGGGTTCTGCTGCGCGCTCTCGCATGCGGCTTTCACCTTGTCGATGCCTACCGTGATCCCGAGCGACGGATTCGCTTTCTTCCACACTTTCGGGTCCGTCCAGGAGTCGTTCTCTTCGGTGCCGTAGATCACAGGATAGAATGTAGAATCCGTCTTCCTGCCGTCGAGGATATCCTTGGCTTTGGAATGCACTTCCCAGCAGATGGAGTTGGTGTTGTCGCCGGCCGTAGTGATCAGAAAATACAGCGGTTGCATTCGAGCGTCGCCACTGCCCTTGGTCATAACGTCAAATAGGCGACGGTTCGGTTGTGTGTGCAATTCGTCGAAGATGACGCCATGTGTATTGAAACCGTGCTTGTTTGCAACATCGGCGCTGAGCACTTGATAGTAGCTCCCGGTCGGCAGATACACAAGTCGTTTCTGGGACGCAAGGATCTTCACGCGCTTTGCCAGCGCCGGACACATGGTCACCATGTCCTTGGCGACCTCAAACACGATTGATGCCTGCTGACGATCGGCAGCACACCCATAGACCTCGGCGCGCTCTTCGTTGTCGCCGCAAGTTAGAAGCAGGGCGACTGCGGCCGCGAGCTCAGACTTTCCATTCTTCTTTGGGATTTCGATATACGCCGTATTGAACTGGCGATATCCGCTTGGTTTCAGCGTCCCAAATACGTCGCGGATGATCTGTTCCTGCCAGTCAATCAGGAGGAACGGCTTCCCTGACCAAGTCCCTTTGGTGTGCGCAAGGCACTCAATAAAAGCAACAGCGTTGTCCGCCGCCTGTTTGTCATATACCGAGTCCTTCGCTTTGAACGGAGTCGGCGTGTACTTCTTCAACTTCCTAATCACGGCCGCCTCTTTCAAACAGGCAGACATTAAAATGAGCCTCCTCTTCAGGAAGCTCATGTGTTAGCCTGTTCGATTTAGTTGTATTCTTTCAGGATCTGCTCGAAAACCACCTTTACCTGCGCGCCGCTCGGTTTCTTCGACCAACCCCTGTCGTACTGTACGAAAAGCTGTCCATCCTTCCAAATCTCAAGCTTTGAAATCCGACCGTTTGAAATCCCATATTCCGAGCCTTCATCGTACTGCTTGATGAAAAAGCTGTACCCGTCAATCGTTCCTTTGATCCACATTGCTTTGCCCTCCGTGCTTTGTTGTTTGCCTTTCGGCATGTGCATCTATCACTCTTTGGGCGATGAATAGCAAGTGAATTCTGTAATAGTGGCGCAATTTTTGGTGTAATAGTATAATGATGTTGTAAGCAATCATCAGAGAAATTCGATATCGTGCATTTCAGATTAATCAAGATGTTTTTGAACCAAATACTCACTCGACTAAGAAAGGAGCGCCACGAATGGTATTAGTTTTCGTTCTCTGGATTATCGCGTTGTGCTTCATTTTGGTTACCGGATCTCGATTGATCAAACGCAACATTAAAACAAAACACTGTACGACATTTACGACTGCGGAAATTACCGAAGTCAAAGAGAGAGTGATGCGCCGAAACGGCGTCATCACAAGAGAGTATGTACCGACCATCTCTTACATAATCGACGGAACAACCTATTCACGGAAATATGCGAAAGGATATCGAGGTGACGAATATCAAAAAGGACAAACGATTGATATTCAATACAACCCAAATAATCCGGAGGAAATCAATACACTCGGTACGAGCAATCAAGCAGACAAGGCCATTCTAATCATAGGCATCGTTATCGGGGTGATCGGAACCTTGATCTTTACCGCGCCACAGCTCATTTCTCTTTTCAACCGTTCGTAGAAACACAACTGTCGAAAACTAACGGAGACACAAACGGAGGCCCGCGTGAGCCTCCGTGTCCTGCTTGGTTTGGTTTTCTTCCGTACTTGGGGCAACCGCCCCATTATCTTTCTGAACCGCTCAGTGCCGGCGACGTTGCGCGACGCGGCGTTGCGACGATCTATGCTCGCGATGCGTCCAGATCGCCTTCCTGTACCGCTGTTTTCAGAATGCCCGCATCGAATCCCGCCGCTCTGTAACCTTCCAGAAGTGTGCTGTAATAGAAAGCGCTCGGTTTGTTTCGCGATTTATTACCGATCAAAATATAAACCAGAACATCCATCGAGGTTCCATTCCAGCGAACTTTGACGGTTTCCTTGCGGTACTGTTCCGGCATCCCAATCCAGCGATCAAGCGCGGCTTCATCCTGTGGGGTTAATTCCCATATCAGCGCTGGAACGCCGCAGCCCTTTGCTTTTTCGATTGTCGCGACCGCGCAGGCGTTGCCACCGCGAAACATAAGTCTGTAATTTTTCAGCTCCGTTGAACCAATCGGCTTCGCTGTCGGACAGTGCTTCACCATTTCGGCGCGGTTCAAACCTGCGCCATACGCGGCAAATACTCGGTTACTCATTTCCCTCAATCCTCCGGCACTCGTCTTCACCAAACACAATGCCGAGCGTACTGCCGCGATCCCAATTCACATGAACCGTCCCGATATCATCGACCATCGTGACTGTCCCCCTGTCACCCTGTCGCAGGTTTGTGTAAGGATCGCTCATGCGAATCAAAATAACACGAGTTCCGGCAGTGTAATATTCCTTGAGCTGTTTTAGCATCTCTGGATGAATGTTTTTCATTCTTCATCACCCGCTTCCCGTGCTGTGCGAAACGCCGCGTTGCCAGTAAGGTTCTTCAAAAGGATCTTCCGCGCTTCCTTATACTCCGCGCCAATGAATCCGAGCCGCAGCAGGAAGCATCGGAAGGCGTACTTCTCATTCTCTACTTCCTGCTCCGTCGCGCTCACGCGCTTTTGCGCCCGCGCCAGTTCACAAAGCCCCTGTACCAGTTGGTAGTAGGCGGCGATCTCAGCCTGATCGTCGGTTGGCCGGAACCACCCGAATTCGATCCTGTCAGGGTGTTCTGTAATCGGGAGGTCGTTCGTGTCGAGCGCTTTTTTGAGAAGCATCGCTTTGCTCGCGGCCAAGCGTCTTAGGTTCTCCATGGCAGTGGGCGTCATGCCCTCTTTGGGTAACTCAATCGCAAGACGGTCGGGTTCGGCAGAGCGAGATGTTCCTTCTTGCCGCGATTCGGGCTTCATCGTGCTGTTGTCAGCGAGCTTTGCCGCTTCGCCGATCCGTTCACCGATGAAACCGTCGTGCGCCAGTTCGCGAAATAACATTTCAATCTGTGACTCGTCCGTGCCTTCCGGGCACGTGACCGTGCCGTTCTTGTCGACCGTGTAAGCCCCCACCTGAAATGCGAAGCTCGGTGCGCCAAGGTAGCGCATCGTGTCCTGTAAAGTGTCTCGCACGACCGCGACCAGTGCTTTCCGTCTGTCCCCCGTAACGTTGTACTTGATCTGCATTGTGAATACCTTCCTTTCGATTTGGTAGTCACATACATCACTCTTTCGAGTGTAAATATCAAGCTATTTATCTGTGATTTGGGAAATATCATTGTACAGGATCTGTGCCCCATCCCTGACGAGAATCACCGAATCAGATCCACCCAACTGCTCAATGTACCGTTTCACGATCACGTCGCAGTACTTCTCGTCCAGCTCGATCATGCGGCAGACTCGATCGGTCTGTTCGCAAGCGATCAGGGTACTGCCGCTGCCACCGAACGGATCGAGTACTACACAGTTTGCCATGCTGGAATTAAGAATCGGATAAGCCAACAGTTCGACTGGCTTCATGGTCGGATGATCGGCGTTTTGCTTGGGTTTATCAAACTCCCAAATCGTCGTTTGCTTCCGGTCGGCGTACCACTCGTGCTTTCCCTTTTTCTTCCAGCCGAACAAGACCGGCTCGTGCCGCCATTGATATGGACTTCGTCCGAGCACCAGCGATTGCTTCTTCCAGATGCATGTGCCAGAGAGGTAAAACCCCGCTTCCGAGAACGCTCTGCGGAAATTCAATCCTTCAGTATCCGCGTGAAACACATAGATCGACGCGTCTTTTGCCATGCTGGCTTCCATATTTTGAAAAGAAGCGAGCAGGAAATCATAGAACGCGGAATCGGTCAGGTTGTCGTTTTTGATCTTCCCGGCGCTGCCTTCATAGTTCACATTGTAAGGGGGATCGGTGACCACGAGGTTTGCTTGACCGCCGTCCATTAGAAGATCGAACACATCACGCTTCGTACTGTCTCCACAGACCAGCCTGTGCTTGCCGAGCAGCCAAAGATCACCCGGCTTCGTAATCGCAGGTTCTTTCAGCGCGGCATCAATATTGAAATCATCGTCTTGCACACCCTTGCGCTGAGCGTCTTTAAACAACACGTCGATCTCCGACGCTTCAAAGCCCGTCAGCGATACATCGAAATCCGCAAGCTGCAGATCGGAGATCAAGAGCGAGAGCTTTTCTTTGTCCCATTCGCCACTGATCTTATTCAGCGCGACGTTGAGTGCTTTTTCTTTCTCTTCGCTCATTTCTACAACCACGCACTCTACCTCGGTCACACCGGTATCGATCAGCACTTTCAATCGCTGATGTCCGCCCACGACATGACCGGTGGTCTGATTCCAGATGATCGGCTCTACGTACCCAAATTCCGAAAGCGATCGCTTCAGCTTTTCATATTCCGGGTCGCCGGGCTTAAGATCTTTGCGCGGATTGTAATCCGCCGGAACGAGCTTATCGACCGGCAGCGTTTGGATGACCATGTTGAGTCCCTTTCGACACGATTTTTCGTAAGCCGTCCTGCGCAGCCGGAAGATTTCCCGCGAGCGCTTGTCCGCGCAGCGTTTTTCGTTGCTGACTTGTTAGGTGATAGTATCTCAAAGCGTGAATGAACGCTTGAACCTCGTCCATGATCATTTTCCTCTGCGCGCGGTCAGCAAACGTTCCATAACGTCGTCCTGTGGATTTGCGCCGGTGTAATCAGTCGAACAGTTCTCCTTGACGATCTGGAATATCTCGTACCAGAGCCGGTTGGTCTGCGCCATGTAATTCTGACTCATAGCCACATACGGAGACTGGATTGCACTTCCGGTAGTCGGGTGCTTTGCTAAGAAGCCGTACTCCGTAACCGCTTCTTCACACTGAATCCAACGCGCGGCACTCATGGCGTACCGCTCCAGCAATTGAGGGGAAACGATCCTTGCCGCGCCACGCTGGTCGAGCCAATCCCATGTGATAGCATAAATCTCAGCCGCCTCAAGGTTGCGCCCATCCTTCTGCCGCGCGGAAAGCAGCTCTCTTGGCAATGGCATATCGTTACCCTGTAGGTTGGCGGTGTTGGGAAACTCCACAACGGTCAGCTTCCGCTTACCCGGGTTGCCGGCGAGCATCTTATCCGCGAGCGGCTTTTTCTTCTGTCCCGCGCCTAATCTCGACCCGCCGTGACCGTTTGGCATGTTACGTTTCCTCCCATAAAAAATAGAGGCCTATTCGACCTCTTGAAACCGCGAAAATTTGTACGTGACCCGACCGCGTTGTCCAGTTGGAAAGGTCACAGAGATAGAATTGCCCCCACCGGGTCACTTCGTGTGTAAACCCTGTCGTGAGTTGGTGCTGCCGATTGTGATCTTCGAGTGACAGCTCATGCAAAGCGCCATGAGGTTGCCCTCGTCGTTTGTACCACCGTTTGCCAACGGCAGGATGTGATGCACTTCCTCCGCGGCAGTCAGTCTGCCTTCGCTCCTGCACTGCTCACACAAAGGATGTCGCAATAGAAATCGCGCGCGGAGTTTCTTCCACGCGCGACCGTATCGTTTGTTTGTATCCGAGTCACGAAAGTACCGATTGTACTGCTTCTCTGTCGTTTGTTTGTGTTCGCCACAGTAGCGTCCGTCGGTCAGTCTCCCACACCCCGGGTAGGAGCACGGGCGCATGGGTTTTCTTGGCATGACTGCCCTCCCGTGCATGGAAAAGAGCCTCCGCGTTCTGCGCGAAGGCTCCCGATCCATCTTTTGCAATTGTATTATCTCACAGGTGGCAGGGTGCGAAACAATGCGTTTTAGTGCGGACTTTTAGAAATTTCTTCCAAAGCGCAGTCGTGTAATTCGTACAGCCTACGCAAGCTGTATCCCATCTCAACCGCAATCTCCTCCCAACGCTTGAAGCACAGATACCGCAGTTCCAGTATCGTCTGGTACTCCGTGTTCTCCACGCGCTTTATCCGCCGCATGATCTCCGCCTTTAGATCGACAAGCGCGTCGATGTCCTCGTTGATCTCGTTTTCCAGATCCACCATCTTCGCGATGGTGTCCTCCATGGAGTGTGGATTGGGTGTTGCCGCTTTCGGCGCGCCGGACAGCGTTCCAGTCGCCTTACCCAGTAGATCACGCAGGGACATCACCTGCGCCAGCTTGCTGTTGATCCGCTGGTCGATCCGGTATGCCTGCGAAAGGTAATCCTTGGTGCTCATATGAACCCTCCCTTGTCAAATGTCGATTCCCGCATATGCCCAAAGCACGGCTTTCACGTCGTCCACCGACCGAACCACATACGCGTGTCCGCCGGCGACCTTAATTCTGTGAATCGTGCGTTCCTGCAGTTTTGTAACGCTGCCATCCGGCGTCTTCACCTCGAACGCGAAGAACCGCCCATCCAGACAGCAGATCACATCGGGAATACCCGCCGTCCCGTACATTCCGCCATGCTCTTTCCAAGCAAAGCAACGTGGAACCAACTTTAAAACCCGCATAATCGCTGCGGTGATATCTTTTTCCAGCATGTTCGCTGAATGCTCCTTTCCGTACCCGTAATAAAAAAAGCCCTGAAATCGGGCCTTTTAAGATTTGTCGCACCTTGTCGCAGGTATTTTAGGTAATTCCCTATATATAGCGTTTTTTACGTATTACCCGTTTTACTTGCGACATCTGCGACAAAGAGACAAAACGAACCAATTATTGCCCGTTTTTTACCCTGTCGCACCTTGTCGCAGGTATTTTTAGTAATTCCCTATATATAGCGTTTTTTACATATTACCTGTTTTACTTGCGACATCTGCGACAAAGAGATTAATCAAACGGAATTTTGCCCTTGTATTCGGTAAATCCACCCATATTGAATCGCAGGCGGAACCCAAAGAACATTGTCGTTTCGCTTCCTCCGGAATGCGGCCGCTTCCGCTCCACTCGCCCGTACATCGCCAGAATCTGCTTGAAGTTTCGCGTATTTTCGGGAAAGCAGCCGTTCGCGTCGCACCATTTCTTGTATCGGTCATACACCGCCGATGTTCGTTCCTCCGCGTTCGGAATCGGCTCCATCTCGTCCTCGATAAACAGCCCGACCTTATCGCTCTCATGCCGATACCGTTCAGTCGCGAATCGCACGGAATCCGGCATAACCAACCCTTCCGCCTCCAGCGCGCGATACCCTTCGAGCAGCCAATTCAGGATCGCGCTCTGATTGCTCGGCTGAACAAATAAGTGTTTCAGCGTGCGATCCTGCTGGTTTTCTTCAAAATGGCGCTCGAACGGTATGATCATGATTCTTCCGCTGGAAAACAGTGTTATATCCGTGACCACCGGCAGATAGTTCGTGTTCATATAGATCTTGAACTGCGGCTGGAAATCGAAGCTGTTTTCGTGAAGAAACCGCGCGTTGAGCGTATCGTTGCCCGTCATGCTCTTCACCTGCGCGGCATTTAGCAGTAGTCCCCTGCTTGGCTCCGAGATGTTGGCAAATCGGATTCCCGTCAGCCGCGCGATATCCTCGGTGGGATTCTGGCTGTTGACGTTCTGTTTCATGCTGATCGTCTCGGGCCGGACGGTACTACCGTAATCGCCCATAACGCGAAGGACGCTTTCCATGAGCGTACCTTTGCCGTTTCGCGTCGTAGCGCCGTACAGGATAAAAAGGCACTCGAAGCGCGTATCGCCGCTCAGCGCATACCCCAACGCCCGCTGCAGAAACCGCGCTCTGGCTTGATCGCCGCTCATGATCTCATCCACGAACGCGTCGAACCGTTCGCACCGTGCGGATGGCTCGTACATAACACCCGATATCTTCGTTAGTTTCTCCTCGGGATCGTGCGGCAGAAACAATGAATCCTGAAGATGCATCGTCCCGTTCTGGCAATTGAACAAAAACGGATCCGCGTCGAATGCCTGCATTGGAATCGGGTACACGCCCTGCGCATCCTTGAGGATCGTCTCCCGGTTCCGGCGCACCTGCCACTTTTTACATTGATCGATATACTCTTTTCGCATTTGTTCGTCTTCGATGTTCAGCGCGTACACCATCAGCTCGTCGGCGAGCGTTTTGCACAGTTCCATCGCCTTCAATCCACCGACGTCGGGTTCCCAGCGTTTCCCCCCGAAGATGTACCAGAGCTTTCGTTCCGGCACATAGCGCGCGACCCGGCTGTAATAATCCGAAAACAGCCTGCTGTTTCCGATGTCCGTATTTGGGTAGCGCGGGTTACGTTCCGGGCGCATTGTGTGCAAAGAGGGTGCTCCCGCATTCTGACGCTCTGGAGAACAGCGCTCGGTGCTCGGTAAGTTCGCCGCCTGTTCGACGCAGTCCGCCAGCCACTTGCGAAACAATTCACGGTCGCCAACGAGAAGCTCGTTCGGGTCTTTGTATCCTTCCAGCGTCGTTAAGCGAATATGCAAAATGCCCATCGCTTCGAGCTGCGCGCTCAGTTTCTCCGCCGCCGCTTCTCCCGCATCATCCCGATCCATGCATACGACGAGCGGAGGTATATTCCCCCTTGCTCGGAGCGCGTCGATCAATTTATGGGTTCCCGTGCCGCAAACGGCAACGGCATGGCCGCCTTCCTGCTGGATCGACAGCGCGCAAAACGCGCTCTCCACGACGAAAACCGGTTCCCCTTGATCCATCGACTCTTCGTAGAACAGCGGCTCCGGCCCCGCGTCCTCGGAACGAGGTTTGAAGAACCGCTTGCCTGAAATGCTGCGCGAAGTGTAGTACTCCGAATGTTCTCCATATGGGATCACGATCGCGTCTCGTTTTGCTTCAAATCCGAACCGAAACCGCAGCATGCTTTCACCGGTGAATCCGCGTGATTGAAGGTACATCTGCGCGCGTGGCGATACGGCGAACGCCTCTATGGCGCTCTGGATATACTCGCTTAAATGTGTCTGGTCTGGAGTTGCCTTTCTTTGCACCGCTGAAGTGGTGGCTAAATGGAACGCCTCACTGATCAAATTCGCCGCTTCAACCGTGCCGATGTGTCGTACCTTTGACACCAGATCGATCGCGTCGCCGGATTCGTTGCAGCCAAAGCACTTGAACCGTCCATCCTTGAACGACAGTGAGGGCGTTTGATCGTTATGAAACGGGCATCTAGCCTTCCCGCCGTGAACCTCGATTCCCAGCCACTTCGCTACCTCTTCAATCTGAACGGAACGTCGGATGAACGGGAAATCCGTCATATCCCTTCCCCCTTTTGCAGGTCGGCAGCGGTTCGTTTCTTATACTCCTTGCAATCCCGATCGAAAAAACGGATCGTCATATGCGTCCCCAGCGCGTGCGTCATTTCGCGCTGCATGCCCGAACTATAGGCGTCGCCAAACACCCAAATCTCCTCGCATAGATCCAAGAGCCGCAGTCCCATTTCCAGTCCATCCTGTCGTTCTTTGGTCTGTGTATCTTCCAGAAAACGCGGGTACATCAGG
This sequence comes from Eubacteriales bacterium, assembly GCA_034933205.1. Taxonomy (GTDB): domain Bacteria; phylum Bacillota; class Clostridia; order Christensenellales; family CAG-138; genus UBA7703. The sequence continues at coordinate 5,512 of JAYFNY010000039.1, read as the reverse complement.
TGCGGCGTGATCGGCATATATCCGCTCAAATACGCAAAGCGGGAATACCGGCGCGCGTTCTGGATGTTCTCCTTCACGCATCCAGCAAACGGAGAACAAACGAAGACCATAGGGCGATCCGTTCTTCCCAAGAACAGGATCCGGGGACGACCGGATCCGCCCGGTGGGGATTCTAAATTCAACTCGTTTGTCATTTCATATCGAAATCCTTTCTCACAAATCAGCGGGGAGCGGTTTCCCGCTCCCCTGTACCGATTCTATTGTGGTTCCACAATCTCTCCCGTCGCGGGATCGAACGGCGTTGGCGGCACTTCGACGAACTCGTCAAGATCGACAGAATATCCGCCGATGTGTTTTACGTACTCCTTCACCTGCGCTGCAAGACTCGATACCACCGCCAGTTCCCCTTCGGTCAGCGCGCGTTCGATGGAGAACTGCGCCTGCGAATACGCTATACCACCCGTATTGACCGCCTTCTTGAGCGAGAAGCGCGTGACCACGACGAGCGACTTCTTACCGCGGCTCAGGAGACGCTGGATATAACGCGTGAACTCCTTGAGTGAGCCGGTCGGCAGCGAAAGCAGAACCGGAAACACCTCTCGCTCGCGCAGGATGTAGATGCGGCGGCGGTTCTTGCATGCCTTTCCGCCGCCTTCGCCCGAGCCGAACTGGTTGTAGCGACACTTCGCGCACGCGCCGCCGGGATCGCCTTCGCCGGTTACGCCGTCGTAGCTGCCACAATCCGGCGGCTCGTTGCCGCCCGCGTATTTGTCCCGGTAATACGCGAACAGCGGATGGTGATAGAGGATCACGCCCGTGAATTCCTTCACCGTTTCCGGCTCGCCGCCATCCACCGAGGGCAGCTCGAACACCGTGCTCCCAGCCGAAGGGATCTTGATGCGCTCAAACGAGAGGCTCAATCCTTCAAGCTCCTGCGACATCGCGTCAGTCAAATTGAAGTCTGCGAGTTCCTCGAAAGCGTTGCTGGTCGTTACGATTCCTGTTTCCTGTGTCATGTTTTTTGCTTCCTTTCTCTTTATCGGGCGGCTTTGCGCACACCCACAGTTGTTTTTTCGAACACGGTCACGAGCCCGTCAAGCCATTCGGGTAAGGCGTCCCCGTTCTCCGTAGTCTGTTCCTTCACGAACGCCGAGAGTGAGTTGGCGTTGACAGTCTCGTAGACCAAATCGCCGTACCCCGCCTCGCGCAGCGCTTCGAACAGCTCGTCCTTGCGACCGGCGGTTGCCGAAGCGCGCGTCATACTGGTTAGGCAGAACATCGTACCGTTGCGGGTGAAGTTCTGCGTTTCTGCATCCGCCATACGTTCAGCGAGATCGGCGTCCACGCGGTCGATTTCTAGGCCGACCGTTTTCAGCTCGTCCTCCAGACGCTTCTTTGTTTCTTTCAGTTCGCGCAGCTCATCCGCCAGCGCGAACAGGTCGTTTGATTCCATATTTCTCCTTTCAGGGTATGTCGAACGGGTTATGCCCCGCCTGGCAGTCGTCGATCAAGGTCCTCGCCAGATTCGCCTTCTCGCGCAGCGCTTTGAGCACTTTCACGTCGACCGTGTTTTCCACGGCTAGGTAGATGTAGGTACACGGGTTACGCTGCCCGACGCGATGGATGCGAGCTTTCGTTTGCTCGAAGTTCGACATGCTGTAGTCCAGCGAATAGAACACCATCTTGTCGGCGGCGGTGAGCGTGATTCCCAGCCCCGCCGTCGCGATCTGGCCGACGAACACGATCACTTCGGGATCAAATTGAAATCGACGCACCTGTTCGTCGCGATCCTTCACCGCGCCGGTGATCAGAGAGTAACCGATCGATTTGCTTTCCAGCATCCGCGTAATCGTATCGATCTCCGGCAGGAAGCGCGCGATGATCACGAGCTTGCCGCCTTCCTGCGCCGCGCTGTCGGCGATATCCGAAAGCGCGTCCAGCTTCGCGGAGCTGACTTGTTCCACACGGTCCGTTTCATCCCCGCGCAGGAACCCACCGGTCAGCTGTGAGAGCCGCAGCAGACGGGTCAGCACGTTTGCCGCGGTGATCTCGCCCTCCTTGATCTGGGCATAACTATCCCGAACCAGCTGCTGATACAGTTTCCTTGCTTGCGGTTCCAGCTCAACCAAACGAACGATATCCGTCGTTTCCGGCAGATCGAGGCATTCGGCCTTCGTCGCGCGAAACGCGATGCTGTGAATCCGACGCGTCAGCTCGTTCGCCAAGCTCATCTTTAAAACAGGCGTATGATTGCCGTATCCAACCATGTCGAAATACCGATTGCGGAAGGCATAGAAGCTGTTTCCGAATACCGCCGGATTCAGGAACTTGTACGGGCTGAACACATCGATCGCCTTGTTCGTGATGATCGTTCCCGTCAGCAGCATCCGATACCGCGCTCTCGCGCCGAACCGATGCATGCATTTGCTTGCCGCGATGTTGTGGGTTTTGATCTTATGCCCTTCGTCGCAAACGATCAGGTCTGCATCCCACGCGGCGAGTTCTTGTTCCAGCCGCCACGCGGATTCGTAGTTGATGATTGCAACCTGCAAACCCAAAGTCGGTATTTGTCGCAGTTTCTCGATCTTTTGTGATTCACTGCCGTTCAGAACGATTAGCGAGTACTCAAAGTCCGCGAACTTGCGAAACTCTTCCTGCCAGACGCCGAGGATGGACAGTGGCGCAACGATCAGCATTCGCTCGACTTTGTGGTCGAGGAACAGTCGACCGGCGACAGCTATCGCGGTTAGGCTCTTGCCGGTTCCCATTTCCATGAGCAGCGCAACTCCGCGACTCGCCGGCGGATCATGCCCTGTAAGGCCAAACAAGCGGCAGGCAAATTCATATGCTCGCCGCTGATGCTTATATGGATGCGCTTTAATCGGCATCCGATTGATTTGATTGTTTTCCATGAACCCTTTCGGAAGGGGTGACCGTTGGTATGCTTCTCCTATTTGACACTTCTTTCCCGGAGAATGGGCGGTGGTCATGATCGGCTCTTCACCGCGCAGCTCTTCTCTCCCCGCTTCCCGCCGGGCCGCATTCCGGGACGTTATCCTCGACTATGCGGGCTTCTCATGGCACCGGATATGTAGTTTTCAAGGTTCGAGAAATAACCCCTTCACTGTTAGGTCACGGGAAGGGGTCAACCTCTACAGTTTTTCTAAAAGTTTTTTCAAAGAATTTTTTGCGCGCCAAACGTTCTGCCAAACACTCTCTTCGCGAAGGCCATGTATTCTGGCATATTCCGCTGTAGAAATCGGCCAATCGGAAAGGTAAAGCGAAAAAAGCAATTCTTGTTGCCGCGGTTTCAAATTGCGAAAAGCCACCCAGAATTTAGTCGCGCACATCTTGCCAATTACAATTTGTTCAGTATCCAGACCTAGGTCGATCAGGGTTCCGTCCTCGTACTCCATTCCACTAAGAAGCACATGCCTTCGACGTTCCTTTTGCGTGTTGTTGTACTCCTGCCGATCCAGCTCTTTCAGCGAGTCCGCGACATCTTGCTCCACCTCCAATTCCTCGACATGCCCGTCAGCGAAGCGATACGTGATTTTGACCAGTTCCATTTGTCCGGCTCCTTTCGTTCAGAGCCAGACGATTGGCGCGTTTTTGAGCGCACGAAAAAAAGGACCCGGCGGCGCGGCACAAAAAGCGCCGCTCGCCAGGCCCTATTCAGTTGTATTGTGCTTTATCCTTAACCCCTGAGGGCGGCAGCCGGAAGATCAGGTCACGAGTTCCAGTAGCCAGGGAGCGACCGGCCTGCCGATCAATCGCGCGTTTAGATAAGCCATCTCCAGTGTCAGGCAGGTATGGCCGAGATAATAACCATCCATGGGCGTCAGCGTCATGGCAAGGTCGGTGTGCTCTGTATCCAACAAACACAACGGAAGCAAGAACTGCACCTTGCCCTGATATCCCTGCGGTATCACGATTCCGGGTTCAAACGACGCTTTGCGTCGTGCCAGCTCGACGGCTGTTTCAAGTAAAAGCGATAGATTCTTCGCGCGCTGCACTGCCATGGGCAACCGCGCGAAATTATCCGGGTCACACAGAATATGATTGACGTTGACGCGAATGTCCCACGCCGGGAAATACGTCATCCCAGTGATCGGCAGCAGGAATCCCGGCTTATCCGGTAATGGCTGCACAAACTTCATGTCGAGTGCGGTATCGTCAAAGAATCCTCGGAAGAACCAGTCAAGCAACGTATCTTTCCGTTTGTTGCGGGTAAAGCATCCATAGATGCTCTTGTAGTTCTTTGTGTAAAGACCTGTATTAAAACATGCTTTTTCGTTTCGGAGATAAAAGATTCTGTCCGCATATTCAGGGTTGGATTCGTAACTGAAATTGTTGAAATCGATGACTTGCTTCTTGAAAACATAGTTGATGTATTTTTCGAGGATCGGTGTGTCTGGGTTCTTTGGTGGCAGTAATGGGTAAGTGAATCGCCATGATTCAGGCATGGCCATCTCAGCCAAAGTGCTGAGATGGTCAAACCAGTTGGGGACATATGCGAATTCAAACAGATCCGGTAGCAGCGTCATTTGCAGATCTCCTTCCATTTCGGGATTTGTTCGGCAAGCCGTTTTTGCAGCAACTGAACAGCATCGTAATCAATATATTCATATATCAAACCATCCTCACCTATGGTACGAAAGGTGCACAACGAAGTGATATAAGCGCCGTAATACTTAAGAACTTCCTCAATTGCGTCTCTATCTCCCATGACTGCGTTATAAATCGCTTCGTATCTCAGGCACATATGGTTTTCTGTTTCTGTAGACAAGCAGCTACTCCTTATCTTCTTAGATGATTTCTCATTAGGGTTCAGATTCCTGATACCATCTCTGTATTTCATTGATCGCGCGGCTACGCCAGCTGCGAACTGTTCTTGTCGTCACACTAAAGTAGGCTGCAACACTCGCATCTTTCATTCCGTCCCAGAACTTCAAGAGTAGCACACCAAGAAATTGAGGCGGTAAAGCGAGCATAGCCATATAGAGTTTCTCATTATCCAACGGATATAATCTGCCGTCGAATGAGATATAAAGATGGTCTGTCGCGTAATTATCGAAGACCGCATCCACAATCACTAGATATTGCTCTGGGTCGGGAGTGAGGAACTCCCGATTTGATTGACGCTTCATCTTCCGTTTATAGTTAAAGACTGTATTTCGGAGAACCTCCTTACAGAATGCATCAAACATCGCTTTAATGGCAGCATGTTCGTTTTCGCACCTCAATCGCATGTCCTCCAATATTCGGTTTTTAACGTGCGGTCATTTTTGTCTCCCCCCCTATATAAATAAAACAATCTGGCTTTTAAAAAGCGGAACGAAAAGTCATACTTTTGTAAAAATATATAATTTTGAATATGTCGGCGCCGTTAGACACCGTGTGTCGGCGTGGTTAGACACTTGCGTCGGTGAAATTGGACAGTTGCGTCGGCGAGATTAGACATTGACTGCGTGTTGATCGAATGTTACGCTCAAATTGCTTTTTCTCATGC
>JAYFNY010000038.1:0-23323 GCA_034933205.1 Eubacteriales bacterium | reverse complement strand
TCCATAACGGCCTATATCGAACCGGGAAGCCCATGGGAGAATGGTTATATCGAAAGTTTCAACGCGCGGATGCGTGATGAATTCCTGAATGGCGAACTGTTTCACACCATGTATGAAGTGCAAGTATTGACGCAGCGATGGGTTCGATACTACAATCAGGTCAGACCGCATTCGAGCCTCGGCGGCCGGCCGCCCCCCCCGCAAACAAATGTCCCCGGTGCTGCGTAGAACCCCAGATTTACTAATATTGTTTCTGGCCTAAGAATCGGGGGCAGATCACAGGAGAAACGCCACTAGCCTATCGTAACCACACGCAGTCATAATGTTTCAAAATATTAGGCAAGCAAACCGGCTAAGAAAGAAACCGAAAGAGAATCAGCATTTCAATTCAAAGAGAAGAATTATCATCATTTTTGAACGAATATGAGTTGTTGATATGGACTTCTTGTCACATCAAATGTATAATGTAAGGCGTTTTCATGCATTAATCTTAGCGGATACGTTTGATAATGATATCTTCACTGCTTGATTAGAGATTTTGATCTAGTACAAGCAGTTGCGTAAGGCACTATGAATAAAAGCAGTCCGCAGGCTGCCCCAGCGAAAAAATTAGCATAACGGATCGCGTTTATCAATTGGGCTCTAAAGTTGTCTGCATATCGTTTTTCTGATTCTGCAGCGGTTACAACTTTGGAAACAACTCCAATTTTTGAAAACTCTTTATTTCTCAAAGGAGGAACGATACTTGCAACTTGAATGGCAAGGCAGATATAGCAGACTCGTTTCAGCGCTAACAAAACATTCCAATATCGTCAGTCGCGCTCTTATCACGAGGCGCGATATGGGCGACGGAACCATGCTGTCTTCACAAGAGTTTCAAGTTCTGGAGAATCTTATCTCACACGAAGAAGAGACTCGCATTATGCTTGATATTGCTAGAAGTTGCGGCATTCCGCAGAGTTCTATGACAAAGGCCACAAAGCAGCTTTTAAACTACGGATTGATCGCTCGCTATCGGATAGATGGAAATAGAAAAAGCGTGGTTCTTCGGCCAACTCAAAAAGGAAAGACTTTTTATAACAACTTCAGGGATAGCGAAGCAATCACTATATTCACTGATTTCTTCCAACAATTAGAACCTTTGAGCGACGAGCAGCTTCTTCTTGTCTGCAAGGCGCTGGAAGATTTTAATAATAAGTTACAGGGTGACAACGAGAAAAAGCTTGTGGACTACTGACCGGGTACCTAAACCAAGGTATGTTTCAAAGTCGGACTGATACAGTTTTGCTGAATCGGCTTGCAGATTGGGACGAAATACGTAGGCGTTGAATTGTCTAGGCAAGGCTTTTAGCGAAAACATGCAGGTTGAAACGGCGGAAATGCACATTGAAGATTTTAGAAACACACTCCAGCCGTGAAAATACTTATTCAATTCAGAAAACGCCGTGGCAATTCACGGCGTTTTCTTTCCGTTAAGAGAGTGCGTTCAGCAACTCACTGCATGAAGTTTTGTACAGTGGTCGTGCTAACGCTGATGAGAGTGAAAAATATCGATAAGGTCAGAGGCCCTAGCCAGTTCTTTCCGGTTATTCGATAAAATGCTCTCAGCATAAACGGCGCAAGAAACACAACCCAGTTACGAAGAGCGATGCTGGCCACGCCGTTCATGTCGCTCCATAGAACCGTTCCGCTGATGAATAATTTACCGTACTGCAGGCACCATACGATAGTCCCGCCCAGAGCAAAGGTTAATCCTATCAGCAATAGATTTTTCGTCTCATTCCCGGTGTCAAAACGCCAGGGACCATTGGTCAGCAGCGCAGCAGACAGCATAAACAGGAACCAGACAGGTAAATATTCAAAAAAGTAGATGAGTTTTTCGTTGTTGAATTGCTTCACTGCTACTTTCCAGAAGCGGAAGTCCACGTTAAACATCCATTTACTGAACCAAACGAGAACATATAGCAGAGCGACTATGGCGGCAGCTAACCCGAGCGTCTTGAAAAAGTCTTTTCTATTTATGCCTAGTCCTGTGAGTTGCGAATACTCCGCGCCATTCTTATGTGCCTGCTTTGCGCAAATAGAAAACCATATCAGATTCCACGCTGCGAATACCAGCATCCATACCATTACAATGTTTGCTTCGTTAATGGGGAACCATCCTGCGTTAGACATGGGTCCTGGCTTAAAGAGCACGGCTTTGGTATCAATCGTGTTGGAAACGAGGAAGCCAATGATTGAAAACACCGTGCCAAGTACTGCGCCGATCCAGTATTTCTTCCTGCTCACCGTGCAGGGCGCTGTAGCCGATCCCCTAAGGGATCCAAAAGCGGGCATGGTCAACAACATATCCCCAAAGGGAACGATCAGGCTGAATAAAGCGATGAACGCCACAAAGTTGAACAGTTCTTTGATCAAATATACTTGATTGCTGGGAGAAAGGGAGCTGTTAACGCCGAATACATCCGTAAAAAAGCTGATAAATTCGCTCGTCACGGTCGGGGAGATGAAGTCGGTTAGATGCGTTGTGTTAGGTTGATACAAAACACGCAGATCGCCGCCATCAACGGAACCGTAGTATTGTCCGCTGACGATCTTTGTCACGGCAGCATCGGCGGAATTTATCATCTCAAGTGCTTCCGGAGCTTCCAGAAGGTAGCCGTTTCCACTGCTGTTGGAGATGTTCAGCTCTTCGTAGATACCATACTCAAAGCCAATATTGATGCCGTGTATTTTGTTCCAGACGCCAGTCAGAGTGCTGGGAGAGATTCCCTCGCAGAAAGCCGCTTTTATCCCCACGACGGCATCGGCAGCCGCTTGCTCCGCTTCGGTTATCTCGACCCCACCGTCGGAGTTCTCCGATTTGGCCGTTGTAATTGCTTCGTCATATTTGAGCGCATAGTTTGATATTACAGCGGAGCAGGCCAGAGTCCCCATTGAATGCCCCATGATGCCAACACGAGTCTTGTCAATAAAGTCCATGTTCCCATTCAAAACATAGTCAACCATATCTCCTATACCCATACCGTTTTGCATGAATATGGAACTGACCATGCTTTCGGGTACATTGCTGGACATGCCGTGGCTGTACATATCGACGGCGATCACTACGAAGCCGCGTCGTGACAGCTCGATGCATGCAGCATCCTGCATTTCCGCGCTGTGGAAACCGCCATGACCCGTTATCACACAGGGAAGCGGGTTCTCAGCGGACGCATCTCTTGGAATAAAGGCCAGCGCATGCAGTTGCTGCTGCTGACTGGTTACGAGATACATATCCCGAACTCTTACTTTGTGAAAGTCTGTCTGGAATCCCCACGCAAAGACGTTTGCAATAAGGATCACAAGCAGAGCTATACAAAGTCTTTTTGCATATTTCTTTTTCAAATTGCTACCTTCCTTTCATTTAAGCCAGCGCAGATCATCGGCTTTCTCTGACGTACCGCTTGAAGTGCAGGCACCTGTGACACGCTTTGCGATGCCAAAAGTGGATTCGTTCATAGATTTTCTAAACGTCGAGGGGTGTCAAAGACACCCCTCGAACAGGCTCAATGTATTAGAAACCGAAGAATATCTGTGCGAAGGTGGTACCAGCGTAAGCAAAATTGATACCTGTGCTGGACACGAGGAACCAGGCAGCAAAGAGGCTGTTAACAAAGACTCCCAGCCAGATGCTGTTGGTGAGCTTAAAGAACTTGCGGCTGATGAACACGGTGATCGGGACGTAAAGAAGCGTGTAATAGTAGGTAATGAAGGATGCAAAGAATTGAGCATCCCCGCCCGGAGTCTTGCTCATCATGTAGAAATAGTTGATTAAACAGCATACCCAAATTCCAACGGAGTTGATGACGACGGTGTTGAGCGTATCTCTCCATTCCGGAATGTCATTGCGCACGTTGTAATTAACAGCCATTCCCAGAAGGAGGAAGCAAGGAACGAACGTGGCAAAGTAGCGCGGAAGGATACCCCAGTACTCCAGCTTCATTTCGGTGAACATGGTCTGCCAGAGACGGAAGTCCTGATTAAAGAGATATTCGATTACGCTCAGCATGAAATAGCCGACGGCCAGCAGGATACAGCCTAGCAGCAGGCTCTTCATGACATTTTTGAACTTCATGCCAACGTTCAGAGTCTTCAGATCTGTGCTGCCGTACTTCTTCTTGTTGATCAAGCTCCAGCAAGCAAGGCAGATGATTGCCAGCACACTTAAATAGCTTAAAAGCTGTGTAGCAGACCAGCCGCTGATATAAAGCGGGAAGAAGCTGTTGGTAGGCAAATTGAATACACCAAAGTATTTAAATACAGGGCTGTTCGACTGGCAGGGGTAATAGATGCACCAGAAGGAACCGAATGCGATGAGGGCCGCCCACAACCAATAGCTCTTCTTGTTGAATTTTGAAACTCGCGCGATCGGTTTCTCGATGCATGGCGCGAAGAATTCCGTTTTCATTAGAAGCGACGCAAGCGGAACCATCATCGCCAGCATGGCCAGCATGGCGATAGCGCTGCAAGCGCGGCCCCATCCCCATATCTGGTTCGTGGATGCGAGAGGAATGGTGTTGGGATCCGAAATCTCACCGCGGTTGTAAGCAAACACAGCGGTAAAGAACTCGCACGCATTTGCGTTGGTCTTGTTGGAAAGGAAGTTTTTGGAATGCGTCTCGGCAGGCTCCGTTATCATACGGAGGGTCTTGTTCTCTACAGCGGTCTTGAAGGCGTCGCTGGCGTATACAGAGGCGTCCCGGAAGTCGCCAATCTGGGTGCTGCTCTCCGCTACGTCATTCAGGACGAACCATTTGTCTGTGTCGATGGTTTTACCATTGGTATACCAGCCATCCTCCGCCTTCTCATCGGTGATTAGATTGCAGTAGGAATCCCACTGGCCAATATTGTAACCAACGTTGACCTGACAGTTACGCATAACCTTGTATCCGCCAACGGTGACTTCTTGGCGTTCAATGAGCTTATACTCTTTCATGCCAAGAGACAGCACGGCGCGGACTCTGGTGTTGATGGTCTCATGAACACCCTGCGAAAGATAATTGTAAAACTCCAGATCTTTCGCATCGAGTCTCTCTGCGGCAAGCGCGTCGGCATCCTTCGAGATCTCGTCTTCGGTAAATGTCTGTCCGAAGGTGTCGCAGAGGATGTTAATCATCTGATCATTATAGCTCAACCAACCGCAATCCAGGTCGGTTGCGTATGCGGAGCGACGTCCACCGGCAGAGTGACCAGTGATACCAATTCTTGTAGCGTCCACAAACTTGAGGCTGCGGACAAAGTCAATGGCATCCTTCATACCATGGGCTGCGGTACCACGGCCGCTGACGCCGTTGATGCCCTCGCCAGATTCGTCATACATGGGTTGCTCGCTGAGGCCGGAGCCGTACGCGCTAACGTTAAAAACCACGAAACCACGGCGGGCAAGCTCTTCCGCAAGGCCTCTGATAACTCCATAAGCGCAACCACCGCCATGTGCGACGATGATCGCAGGAAGCTTGTCCTTATCCGAAGTCGCTGCGGGATAATATAGTTCACCGTTTAATGTGGCCCCTCGCGCATCAGTCGTTATGTGCTCAATCTTCACCGTAAAACCGCTGCTAGAAAACACACAAGCAATGAAGCTGAACACAAGTATGATGCAGACAGCAAGGGTCAGCAGGTGTCGGCATCCCTTTTTGGTTGCCAAGGTAAAGTAATTGCCTTTTTTTTGCAGTTCTTCCATTTTTCGAATCTCTCTCCTTTTCATATAATAACTATATTGATAAACCGACGCGGTCAGCGTCGCGCCAGTACAATAGAGTCAGCGGATTTTTCCAAGATGGCATTCTCAAGAGACGTCGGATGTATCCGCCTTCGGATTATGAATGAACCGTACTTCAACGTGTTAAGCGTAAAATGCTAAGTATAAGACGTATATTAAGGCAGGAATCAAGATGGCTGATAATCACGGAAGTTCCGTGTGGAGTTGAATGCCTATTTCCCTCAGTAGCCGCAGATGAAGAAAACAGCCGTCCAGAGATCTGTCGTTTGATGTTATGAAAACGAATTCGAAAAAAATCTGGCCTTAATCACAAAAAGACTCGCTGAAGCGGTATTCGGTATTTTTTTAAGATGAGATTCTGATCAGCCGCACCTTGTGACGTTTTCCATTAAAGCACAATCATGTTTCCGAAATTCCTTATTTTTACCACAATTCTAACATATATATTCTAAATGCACAATATTCTTTATATGTGATTTATTTATCTTTTCCATATGACTCAGCGATTTGCTGATAGACTAATCCTTTTTACGAGTCGATTTTGTCGCTCCCTCAAAGCAGTCCTTGTTCATACGGATCGAGGTGCACAATACACCTCGCAGCGATTTCAAGCTCTACTGATGCGATATGGTTTTCGGCAGAGCATGAGCCGCAAGGGCAATCCTTACGATAATGCCATCATGGAATCTTTCTATCGCACGTTAAAAAGAGAGCTTGTTCAGGATGCCGGTTATGACAACCCCGAACAAGCTCGGCAGGAGATATTCCAATATATTGAACTTTACTACAACACAAAGCGAATTCATTCCGCACTTGGCTGGTTAAGCCCTACGCAATTCGAAGCTCAGAATTCATAAAATCCTTATCTTTGTGTCCACTTTTTCTTGACTGTTCCATTTGTGTAGCTTTTTTTCTTGTCCATTTTTAGTGTAACACTACGGGTTGTGGCCTTTTGTTTTTAGCTTTTGCAGGCCCAATCCTGCGAGATTGCCTTTATGGTGCATCTGCGGCTGTTATCTGTTGCGGAGCCGGGCGCTCGCGATACGGGAGGAGAATTAGGAAATGGTATCCTCTTGAAGAAGATAAAAGTGAAAACCATAATCAAAAAATAAGTGGGAAGAATGTTCTGCAAAGAACAGAAGAACCCGTTGGTTGAGCTACTCAAACACAGCAACTCCGGAAGCAAAGTTATCTGGGAGCCTGTTCTGACGCCCTCTGCTTTCGACAAATGAGTGAAGCGGATCGACGCCACAGGCTTCTGCCGTAAGAAAGTTAACCGCACCATCGAAGAACAGGGATTTATCCTGCTCCGCAAAGAATATAGCTGCAAATAGAGAATGACCTGAATGCTGACGGTGCAGATATTCGCACGAAAGTAATTATGATCAAACACAATACCCGTAAATACGCAATCCGAATCAACTTTCATCTGAATATCCGCTTTTCTTGTTTTACCAGAACGCTTATTGCGGTGACTTCCCAATCCATTTGCCTATTCGACAACCGCTTGCACTGAGCCGTTCTGCTCCCAAGCCTCCGGAACAATCACGCGAAGATGGCGGAGCGCCGCGGCGTGCATATATTCGGCTTTCAGCGGCTGATCCGTAACAATCACGCTGAGATCCTTCAAATCGCAGAACGCGAGCAGCGCGTCGTGTCCAAAGTGACTTTGGTCGGCCATCAGCACGCGGTTTCTGTTCCATTTTATAACCGTCTTTTTGATCTCCACTTCGGAATAACTCGTGTTGGTCAGCCCGCGTTCGAGTGTTACCCCCGTCGCAGATAGAAACACGAGATCAATCGACATCTTGGAGAGTTCGTCCTGCATGTTTCCGCCTATAAACGAGGACGTCGCCCTGTTATAGACGCCGCCGAGCGCGATCACATGCAGCGCGGGATACTTCGCCGCTTCATATAGCGCAACCAGGCTGTGGGAAATCACCGTGATGTCCCGCTTTCCCGCGATGTACGGAAGAATCTGCAGTGTTGTCGATCCGGAATCTAAAAAAACACTCATCCCGTCCTTGACAAGCGATGCAGCAAGCCGTCCAATCACCTGTTGTGCGTAATCTTCTCCGGGGCGTCTTTCCATGCTCGGAGTGCCATCCGGCGTCTGACACTCGAGCGCAACGCCGCCGTAAACTTTGCTGAAGTTTTTTCGCCGCACCAGCTCGGCGATGTCGCGCCGGATCGTACTCATGGACACGTTATAATGGCGGCACAGTTCCTCCAGGGAAGATACGCCATTTTTTGATATGTATTGTTCCATGTCGTAAAGCCGGTTAAATTTCACCTTAATTCTCCTTTTGAACGATACTCTGAAATGTGTTTCAATCGTTCTGCGAAGCTTTCGAATGCCTTTTTACGTTCGAGGGGGAAAGCTTTTTCACAACTTTCCCCCTCGGTTTTGCCGTACCGTTTTCTTTGCGGGCTTCGGCTCCCGCGCGGATGCAGCGCATCCAGATCCAAGCTCGTTTACCGGATCAGACGCTCGCTGCAGCCTGTTCCTGCACAGCGCAGACGAAGGTTAACCGAATCGTGATTGTTGGAGCCAATCGAACGATTAATGCCAGGTCAGGTAATCGCTGGCGTTGTCCTTCGTAACCATTGTGCAGCCGGTATCGACAGTCGCTTCGGGCTTCGTTCCGTTGACGATATACTCATACATGGCGTTGACGCCCAGTTCCGCCATACGGCCGGGAGCCTGTGCAACGGACGCCGCGCAAAGACCGTCGATGATGCCCTGTGCGCAGTCGGGGGAACCGTCAAAACCGATGACAGCGATCTTGTCGCTCAGTCCGGCGGCTTTCACCGCTTCGCCAGCGCCCATAGCCATCTGGTCGTTGCAGCAGTAAATCGCAACAAGGTCCGGATAAGCCGTAATCAGGTTTTCCGCACAAGTCATGCCCTGCGCGCGTTCGCAGTAACCCGGCACCGGGTCCGCAACCAGCTTTACGTTCGGGTAGTTGGCGATCCCGTCGATAAAGCCCTGTGTACGGTCGGTATGGCACTGGTTGCCCGGCACGCCGGTGATGATTGCCACATTACCGGTATACGTCTTGCCAACCCATTCGCCAGCCAGAACGCCGCCCTGATAGTTGTTCGTGCCGATAAAGGAGAGCACGTCGCCGCCGTTGGCGTTGGTATCCAGGCAGATAACCGGGATTCCCGCCGCGTTGGCCGCTTCGATGGAGGAAACGATTTCATCCGTGCCGTTCGGGACGATCAGGATGCCGTCCACGCCCTTCTGCATCATCGTTTCAAACATGGCGATCTGCTCGTTGATCATGGTTTCTTCGGTGGGAGCGTCGCAGAGCAGAGTAACGCCGAGCTTGTCGCACGCAGCCTGCGCGGCGTCTTTCATAGCGACGAAATACTCGTTGGTGAGGGTTTTCGGCAGCAAGGCAAACGTAAGAGTTTTTGCCTCGGCAGTTGCTTCCGCAGCGGGAGCTTCGGTTGCGGCGGCCGCTTCCGTTGCGGCGGCTTCGGGTTGTGCTTCCGTAGGCGCAGCCGCGCTGCAGCCAAGGACAGCAAACACCATGCACAGAGCCATTGCGATACAAACTACTTTTTTCATTTCTTTCTCTCCTTTTTTATTTATTTCAGCAGCTCGCGCCGCCGGAATATTTTCGCAAACGATTTTTCTTTGTGAATTCAACGAACGTACCGTTCTATGCTTAATGGAGTTTTCGCGCTTCCGCTTTTTTGCGCACGACGTCGAAGATGACGGCGACGACCAGAACGGTGCCGATGATGAGTTGCTGCCAATAGGTGGAAACGCCGAGCAGAACCATGCCGTTTCGAAGAATCATAACGACCATAGCGCCGATTGCGCTGCCGACGATGCTGCCCTCGCCGCCCATGATCGACGACCCGCCGATCACCGTTGCACAGACCGCTTCCAGCTCGTAGCCGCTGCCGGCGGTCGGCTGTGCCGCACCAAGGCGGGACAGATACATGATTGCCGCAATCGCGACGGCAACGCTGGAATAGACGTGCGCGATGACCTTTACCTTCCGAACGTTGATACCGGAGAGGTGACTCGCTTCTGCGTTGGACCCAACCGCTAATATGTAGCGGCCTACAGCCGTCTTCGTCAGAATAAACTGTCCCGCGATAGCAACGAGCGCCACAAGATAGACCGGCAGCGGAATACCGAGGAGATACCCGGTGCCCAGAACGCGAAATGGCGCATATTCCGCGCCGACCGGCGCCGCGTCCGTCAAAATCAGCGCCACTCCGCGCATGCCGTACATGGTGCCGAGCGTGGCGATAAACGCGGGGACGTCCAGGTAGCCGATGATAACGCCGTTGAGCAAGCCGATCAGCGCGCCCGACGCAAGCCCCGCAATCATGGCAACGTACATGTTGCCTCTGCCTTCCTTCATAATCAAGCCGACGACTACGCCGACGACGGCAAGAACAGACCCTTGGGAAAGGTCGATCCCGCCGATCATGATGGCGAACGTCATGCCGACCGCCATGATGGCATAAACCGAACCCTGGCGCAGAACGTTCGTAATGTTGTTCATCGTCAGGAAGGTCTTCGGCGAGAGCAGGCTCATGCCGACAAACACGATTGCAAAAATGATTATGCTGGAAAACCAGGGCTTCTTGCCAATCGAACGGAACGCGCCGTCCTGTTTACTTGTCATCGTCTTTTCCTCCAATCGCATAGTACATAATTCGTTCCTGTGTGGCGTCCGCGCGGTTCAGCTCGCCGGTCTTTCTTCCTTCGTGCATCACGATCACGCGGTCACAGATTCCCAGTATCTCCGGCAGTTCGGAGGAGATGACGACGATGGCCGCGCCCTGCTCGGCAAGAGTGTTGATGATTTGATAGATTTCCCGTTTGGAACCGACGTCGATGCCGCGCGTCGGTTCGTCAAAAATATAAACTTTCGATCCCGCGCAGAGCCATTTTGCGAACACCACTTTCTGCTGGTTTCCTCCCGAAAGAAACTTGACCCAGCGCTCGGCGTTCGGCATTTTGATTTTCAGCTTTTCGCGGTAGGTCTCCGTGGCTTTCGCTTCCAGCTTCCGGCGGATGATTCCCCGCCGGATATAATTCTGAAGGCACGCCATCGTGATGTTTTCCCGGATCGGTTTTGTCAGAACGAGTCCCTCGTTCTTCCGGTCTTCCGGCAGATACCCGATTCCGGCGCGAATCGCGTCATGCGGGCAATGGATCCGGACTTCCTTTCCGCCAACCCTGATCTGTCCGGCGCTTTTGGGCAGCACGCCGATGATGGCTTTTGCCGTGGATGTCCTTCCAGCGCCAACGAGGCCTGCAAGCCCCACAACCTCTCCTTCGCGGACGGAAAACGAAATGTCGTAAATCGTTCCGGGTACGCTCAGCCCCTTGGCTTCAAAGTAGACGTCGCCGACCGCGGCATGGCGCTCTGGAAATTTTTCGTCCAGTTTACGGCCGACGATCATCTTGATCACTTCGTCCAGGCCGACGCTGCGCACATTCGGAATATAGCCGATATACTCGCCGTCCCGCAAAACGGAAGCGTTGTCGCCGATCTGCTGAATCTCCTCCATGCGGTGCGAAATATAGATGAAGGTGATTCCCTTCTGCTGAAGTCTTCGGATGATTCCGAACAGGTTGTCGATCTCGTTTTTGGACAGAGCGGACGTCGGTTCGTCCAGCACGATCAGGGACGGGTTCTGCGAGAGTATTTTGACGATTTCTACGATTTGCTGCTCCGCAACGGAAAGGTTTTTGACCGTTTCGCGAACATTGATGCGAAGGCCGAGTTCGCCCAGCCAGCGTTCGCATTCCGTGTTCGTTTTCTTCCAGTCGATCGCACCCAGTCTGTCGCGGAATTCCCGCGTCAGAAAGACGTTTTCCGCCACGGACAGATGCGGAACGAGGCTGTTTTCCTGAAAGACGACGCCAATGCCGAGCGCGCGCGCTTCCTGAATGTTTGCCGGGCGTATCTCCTTGCCATTCAGCACGATCGTGCCCGTATCCGGCGTGTTCACCCCGGTAAGCATTTTAATCAGCGTGGATTTGCCAGCGCCGTTTTCGCCCAGCAGCACGTGTACTTCCCCGCGCAGAATGTCGAACGAAATATCTTTCAGCGCTTTTACACCGGGAAACTCTTTGGAAATATGCCGAAAACTCAGCAGGACGTTTCCATCGGACATATCTCTTTCTCCTTTCGGCCTGTACTTGTTGTTTTAATGAGTTACCGGTTACTTCATCGACGGATCCAGAACGACCTTCATGGATTCGTCCCCCATGCTCGTCTTGATCGCCTGTTCCGCCTGATCGATCGGATACCGGTGGCTGATGAACTTCTCCCAGGGGAACCACTTGATCGAGCGTTCCATCATCTCCATATGGGCTCGATAGCCAACATGCGTATGGTTGCTCATGCCGATGATGCGTAAATTCTTCGAGCAGATTTCGTGTACATTGATCGACGTTTCGCCGCAGTCCACAAAGTTGCCCGGTTCCAGATACATGCCGGCTTTCCGCAGCATCCGGATGCCCTCCGGAACGACATACGGCCGTCCGACGCACTCCACGGCAAGATCCGCGCCCCTTCCGTGCGTCTGCTGCATAACAATATCGACCCGCTCGTCTTCCGTTGTCGCGTTGACGTTGAAGGCAATATCCGCGCCGAACGCCTTCGCCAGCGCGAGTTTGTAGTCGGAAACATCCGTAACAATGATCTTTCCTGCGCCCATCATGCGCGCCTTGATTACGTGCGCAAGCCCCAGCGGGCCGACGCCCTGAATTACGACGGTGTCGTTAAAGTTGAATCCCTCAAGCGAAAACGAATTAAACTCTTTTGCCTTGTCCATCGTCGCGGTAACGCACATGACTTCCGTCAGAACCGCCATGCTGTCCGGCAAACCGTCCGGCACCTTGTACAACCGCGTTCCGGGCTCGATATAGATGTATTCGGAGAACCCGCCGTACAGGTGCTTGCCGTCGTTGCAGGAGCGCATATTGCCGTAGCTGAAGAGCATGTGCTCGCACCAGGGGTACGTTGGCATGTTCTTGCAGAACCAGCAGGTCCCGCAGACGACGTCCGGGCACATGGTAACGCGGTCGCCCACTTTGAGGATGTTCCCGTCGAAATCGAGGTGCAGCGCGCCTTCGGGATCGATCTCCTCGATCACCATGACGTTCTCATGCCCCTGAATGATCGGGTACGGCAGATCGATTTCATTGTCCGTCCCTTTATACTGAACGCTTTCACCGCGATAGCTGTGCTTATCCGTTCCACAGACGCCCGCAAGAGCGATTCGGCAGATTGCAGCTCCTTTTTCGAGCTTCGGATAGGGGAACTCACGGATTGCCATTTTGCCCGGTGCTTCCAGCACGGCCGCTTTTACTGTTTGGTTCATGTATTCTCTCCTTTATCTTGCAGTTCATAGAGATCCTATGTTGTTTGCCAAAGTTGTTGTAACGTTAACTCTAACGTTACAGTATAGAAAAATGATTCTTTGCCTGAATCCTTTCCTTTTCGTTTTTCGCTTTTACAAATTGAATCGCTGTCTGAAATCGGATGTTCTTTTCATGTGTGATCGATTTTTCGTTTGTTTTATTTTTTGATTCCTTACTGAAGTCTGTTGTAACGATACCTTTAACGTTACAGTATAGAAGAAAAAAAGAAAGAGATGCGAAAATGTGTCAGGTTGTTTCACGAATGATCAGGGTTGGATCAAGCAGATACCTTGGACTTTTGATCGGATTGCCTTTCATCCGATCGATGAGCAGATTCGCGCTGATCTCGCCGATCTGTTCCTTGGGCAGCGCTACCGTGGAAAGCGCAGGCGTCATATACGACGCCATGTCGATATCGTCGATACCGATAACGGCCACGTCCTTTGGAATGCTCATGCCGGCGTCGTGCAGCGCGCGGAGCAGGCCGACGGCGATTTGGTCCGTTGAGCAGAACACCGAGAACGGCGGCGTGAACGAGGCCGCTATTTTCTGCCCCGCTGCATACGCATCCGACAGACCGTATTGATCGTTGAATACCCATTCGTCATGGAACTCAATTCCGGCGTCTTTCAGCGCTTTTCGGTATCCGGCATAGCGAAGCGTAGTCGGAGAAATTTCATCCGGTCCATTGATGCAAAGCACCGGGCATCCGGGCTTACGGGAGATCAGGTGTTCCGTTGCGAGATAGCTCGCTTTTTCGTTGTCCGCGGCAACATAATAGTCTTTATCGTTTTCGAAAAAGCGGTTGGAGAACACATACGGAATCCTCATGCTCTCCAGAATGCTCTTGCTGCTTTGGGAGTGCTGCGCGGGATCGATGATCACTCCGGCCAGGGACATAGACGCGATTTGGCGGAGAATCTGCAACTGGCGTTCCGCCTGTTCAAAAGAGTTGAACAGCAGTGTTTGATATCCCGCTGCAAGAAGCGTGTTTTCATAACCGTAGATCACTTTTGCAAAGTAGGGTTTCGATACGTCCGAGAGAACGAGACCTACCATGTTCCCCTTGTTGCAGCGCAGGTTGACCGCCATAAGGTTTGGAACATACCCCGCTTCTTCAACCACCTTGAGAACGTGTTTCCGCGTTTCTTCGGAGATATCCTGATGTCCGTTCAATACCTTGGAAACCGTAGTCACGCTGACGTGCGCACGGCTTGCGATATCCTTCATTGTCGCGGTATTGGAGGTAGGACGCATCCTCTATCCTGCTTTCAAAAATCTACTGTAACGTTTTAGTAAATTCAAAATAACACACTGCTTAACCGTTGTCAAGATGGGCTCAAAATAAAATATCCTTTTTTACCGTTCTATTTTTGACAACTTTTCTTGTCAGCTTTATAAAGCAGCTATGTATCCCGGTGAAAATCTCACGCAAAAGAACGCAAAGAGCTTCCGGTGGCCGAACGATGCAGGTCCCGCTACAGCCTGCATCGAGCCGGACAGCCCATGTGAAAACGGCTTTATCGAAAGCTTCAACGCCCGCATGCGGGCAGAATCCAAAATAGCGAGTTATTCGGCATCCTGAATGAGGCGCAAGTGTTGACGCAGCGACGGGTCCGCTACTACAATCAAGTCAGGCCGCATTCGAACCTCGGCGGACGGCCGTCCGCCCTCTCAAACAATTGTCTGTGTTGCTGCCTGGAATCCCGGATTTCCGAACAAGGTTTCCAGCCCGGAAATCGGGAATTGTCAGCACACCGGTGCAATGGATGGGTTCCCCTAAGGTCGAGTCTTCCTGTCGTTTGGACACCCGATTCTTCTTCGTCAATCCAAGTTGCTAATCGGCGGAATGCCGTAAACAATCCTAAGAAAAGGTCGTTTGAAATGCAAATCAACGTTCTGGTAGTTGAAGACAATCCATCGCTTAATACAAGCCTGACTACGATGCTGAAAAAAGAAGGATACCACGCGTATAGCGCTTTGAACGAGAGCGAAGCCCAAGCAATTCTCGCTAAGACTGCTCCTCACATTGTTCTTTTGGATATTATGCTGCCCGACGGCAGCGGGTTTAACCTCGTACCCATGTTCCGGCAACGAAAAGATTGCCGGATTCTCATGCTTACCGCGTTGGATAGCGACAGCAGCAAGCGAATTGCTTATGAAACAGGCGCCGACGATTACATCACAAAGCCGTTTGACCTGGGCGAACTGATCTATAAACTAAACTCAATAAAAAGACGGATTCTATCCGAACATCGAAAATGCAGCATCGGGGACATTTCATTCGAAATCGATCAGAACCGTTTGGTCTGTGGCGAGCGGGTTTGTATGATTCAGCCAAGTCAAATAAAGCTTTTGAAGCGTCTGTTGGAAAAATACGAAGAACACGATTATCTGAAAAAGTGTGAAGTGTCGGAATGCACTTGTTTTGAAATCGACGAAAGTCAAAGGATCCAGACCCTGGTTGCCCGCCTGCGCAAAAGTCTGGTCGAAGTCGGCAGCAAACAGGTTTCCATCGAAACCATATACGGCAAAGGGTACAAATTGGCAGTAGACGCACAAAGAGGTTCGCGCAATGATTAGTTCGAAGCGAATAAAAGGCGCGCTTCTGGTTGCGGTTTTCGCCATTTCAACCGTTCTGCTCGTCAAGGGGCTGAATTTCTTTAACACAACGCAGAGCAAGCGCATTCAGGCGGCGGACAACACGGTAATCGTCGATTCCGCGTTCGACGGCAGCCTCCATATCGTCGAAGGCATAACCTCCTCCGAACCCGGCATTCTTCGTTTCTCCATCGTCTCGAGCGGTCAACCGCTGTCACTTTTGATAGACGGCCTGCAATTTGGACATGAAATCTATATCGGGAACCGGCTTGTCAGTCAAAACATCGGCGCAGGCGACTCGCAGTATGACGGTTCTTACAAATACAAGGCGTTCGACCTTGCCGGTTCGCTTACCGCAAACAGTTCTGTTTCCATTGAGATTACCGGCGAAGGCGTTTCCAGGCTCAAACTGATTCTTGCTGAAACAAGCGTCCTGCGGGAAAGCCTCGAAGCGCGAACCATTTGCTACTCGTTTATGCTAATGAGCCTGATTCTGTTCACGCTGACCAGCCTCTTTCTGTACTGCAGCAATAAACATTCGGGATTCTTTCTGCTCTTTGTAGGCATCGGCGTGGTGTCGATCGTAAAATCCGTTAATCTTGGGGAATTGTCCGTTCTTGCAAAGTCCTTTGGTATAACCTATCAGCAGTACGGCTGGATCGACGCTGCGACCTCGGCCGTCAATCTGATCCTTCCGTTTTTTGTGATGGCGCGGCTGTTCGACCTGTACCCGAAATCGAAATGGCGCTGGGTCGTATTGGCGGCCGCCGGTCTGGCGACCGCTCTCACGCTGGTATTGGGGGCGCAAAGTTTCTTTTATCTGTGGTACGCGCGATTCGTCTATTTCACTTCCGTGGCACTCAGTATCTACGGCTGCATGCAGAACAAACGCTTCAGCGGAGTCGTAATGCTCAACAACATCCTGTATTCGTCCTGCACGTTTTACGCCACCTTCGTCCGTTCGGGAGCCTTCCGCTATGGATTGCTGGATTTTTATCTCAACACGGCATACCTTGGCGCGCTGATCTATCTATGCGTCTTTCTGGCGGTATACATCGGGTATTCCTTTGACAAGCTCCGGGATCTCGAAGAGCAGAAAAAGCGGTTTGAACGCCTGTCCCTTTTGCGCGGGATCAGCCACGATCTCCGGCTGCCGCTATCCGTGATAAAGATGAACAACCAGATGCTTAAGATGTATCCCATGGATGCCGAAGAGCGCAGCGAATGCGTGCGGCTAAGCATAGACGCCGTGTGCGAGCTGGAGAGCATGACCGCAAATATCAATAGTTATCTAATGCTGGAGGATCCGGACCGCGGAACCGCTTGTTCGAGCGTTAAGCGAAGCTTTGAGAAAATCCGGGAGCATTACGCCTCGTTTCATAAGGCAACCGGCGTTCGCTTCCGCGCCGAGTGGGAGGGCGAGGACTGCGGCCTGCCGGTTACGGAGCTCCTGCTCGACCGGCTTCTGTATAATCTGGTCGATAACGCGTTCAAATATAACCGGACGAACGGAACCGTATCGCTGATCTGCCGTACGGACGAAAAAAACTTCTTCCTCTCCGTTGCCGATACGGGTATCGGAATGGATCCCGAAACGGTGAAAGTCGTTTTCACACCGTTTTACCGTTTGGATAAAAGCAGAAGCAAGGAAGGCCTCGGTTTGGGGCTCAGCGTCGTACAGGGCATTACCGACAGCCTCGGCGGAAAGATCGCCCTACAAAGCGCCGTTGGAAGCGGCACCCGAATCGACGTAACGATTCCCCTTCGGAAATAGAAAGGCATTTAGCCGCTGTTCCGCCTCCCGGCCGCAAGTCCGCGTGTCAGGAGCATCCGCGCAGGTTCACGAGAATCTTCGGTACTGGGTCGGCGTGACGCCGTTTTGCTTTTTGAAAATCTTGATGAAGTAGCCGCAGTCGTCATACCCCAGAAAATCCGCAACGCTGCGCACGGGCCAGTTGGTGGATTGAAGAAGCTCTCTTGCGTTTGTAAGTTTTACCTCGTTGACATAGCTCGACAGGCTCCCCAGATTCTCTTTGGCAAAAAGTTTACTGAAGTAGCTTGGCGATATATTGCACAGCGCGGCCATATGCGCAAGCGAAATCTTTTCGGACGGATTTTTGTTGATATAGTCCAGCGCAGGCTCCAAGATCCCGCGCGTTTTTTTTGCGTACGTTTCCGCGCTGCCGAACTTCTGCTTTTCCTGTTCCGCCGCGTCGGCGTACCCCTGCATTTCGCCGGCAAAGACAGGCCCCGTCTTTCCTTTCAAAAGCGCGTTTTCTACAAAGTAATTCCCGATATGCAGCATCATATTCGCCAGCGCCCGAACCCTTTCCAGGCTCATGCACGGCAGCTTTTGATAGCTTTTCCCGAGATTTGGATCGCTGCCATAGTCCGAGACCGCTCCGCTGCCTTCCAGCATTCTTTCCAGCATGCTGTTGTCGCGCGGATTATCCAGAAGAACCTGTCCGGCCATAAACGCGCCGATATAGAGATCGTTGAGAATAATCGGAATGGCAAGGTCAATGATGCCCGCATGACAAAGATAAATATAAGGCTCATGATTACGCGCCGCTTCCAGCCCGCCGCGAGAGTCGCATTTTCGGCACAGCGCTGCAAACTCCGGTGAGCCGCGCATTTTCCGGCAAAACTCACTGCACTTGCTGTGTATGGTAACAGGTGTGCCCTGATAATCCACCGTAATGATCGCAAGACCCGTGGCTTCCGCGGTATCGTCCTGAATTTTCTGAAACGTGCCGGGATTGATGATTTGCTTTACCTGCGTGATGAATTCTCTCAACGGAATACGCTCCTTTGCACTTACACTGCTTTGATTAGAAATTCGTTCTCCGATCGATTGCTGCAAATTCCACTTTCAGCCATTCTTTCGCATAAAACCACCCCGCTCGAACCGCCGGATGGTCCATTCTGTATGAATTGCCGGAAATGACTGCTTGTTTTTCCAATATACGCCGTGATTATTCCACCGTGAAGCCAAATAACTGAACAAGAATATCCAATGTATTCAGGAATTCTCCGGCATATAATTCTTTTAGACATTGGTAAACGGCGTCCGGACCGCGGGTTTACAAATCTATTCTTTAAAAACATCAAGAAATCATCGAAAAATCATAGTAAAAACGAGGTGGGATACTTATGAGTAAGGCGGCAAAAGTCGCGATCGCTTCCATTTGTCTTATCCTGATCGGCTGCTTGATCGCCTCGGGAGTTCTGACGGATTGGGGCAATGTGAAAGTTTCTACGATTTGCATCGCGTCGGAAGATGGCAAAACGTTGAGCGCAAACCTGTTCGTCCCTTCCAACGCGTCGAATGATACGCCGGCGCCTGCCGTTCTGGTAATGCACGGATATGTCAACCAAAAAGAACATCAAAATCCGCTGGCGATTGAACTCTCCCGCAGGGGTTACGTGGTCATTGCGCTCGATTTGGCAGGCCACGGCTATTCCGAAGAGCTCGATAAAGACGGCGGCGTTGCGACCGGCACCTCTACCGACGGCGTGTCGGACGCGCTGAAATACCTTGCGACCCTCCCCTTTGTAGACTCCGCCAACATCGCGGTGCTCGGGCATTCCCTGGGCGGCATTAACTCGTACTGCGCAACGATTCAAAACCCCGGGCTCGTCCGAACGCTTGTGCTCGTAGGCTCCTGCCCGATCACGCCGACTTTGCCGGACAGCAACATGTGCATCATTTTTGATCAGTTCGACGAGTTCACCGGCGCGTTCTGGCCCGTCTCCACTTCGTCCGAAATTCCAAGTTCCGACGCTGCGAAAGCCATGTTCGGAACAACGGAAGACATCAAATTGGGAACGCTCTACGGCGACTTTGCCAACAATACCGCAAAGATGCTCTTTACGGAAAAAACAACCCATCCGGGAGAGATCTTCCGCACGATGCCGATCGGCGACGCTATCCGCTTTATTGAAAGCTCCAGCCCCTCCGCAAACGCCATCGATCCTTACAGCCAGGTTTGGCAGTGGAATACCTTTGGAACGCTCCTTGGCCTGATTGGCTTCGTCATGAGCATTTTTGCATTCGGTTCCCTGCTTCTGAAAACCAAGTTCTTCAGCGTACTGGTGCAGGCTCCCGCCGCTCGATCGGTCCGGCTGAAAAAGGGTGGCTGGTGGACTGTGGGCCTTGTTACGGCCGCTATTCCGGTGTTTTCGTTCCTGAAATACTTCAACGGCGCTACCATGCCGGCTACCAGGCTCTTCCCCATTACCTACTCCAACGCGATGATGGTTTGGTCCCTTGTGAACGCCGCTTGTTTCCTGGTGATCTTCCTTGTCATTCACTTTACAACCAAGAAATCGAAAACTTACGCAGGAGACTTCGTTACGTACGGGTTATCCACCAACTCGCAGAAAGCCGAATTCAAGTGGTCCCATGTCGGCAAAACGTTTCTGCTGGCCGTCACCACGCTTGGTATACCGTATGTGCTGCTCGACATTCTGAACCGTACGTATCACTATGATTACAGGTTCATCGTCGTGCCGTTCCACCCGTTGGACTACACGCATTTCAAGCTGTTCCTGGTGTATCTCATTCCCCTGTTCGTATTTTTCCTCATCACCGGAACGTTCATGACCAGCCGCCTTGCAACCAAGGCGTACACGGGCTGGAAAGCGATTCTGTCGTATGTCGCGGGATTCCTGCTCTCGTCTGGCGGCCTGATCGTCCTGTATCTGATTCTCTACATTCCGATGTTCAGCACTGGACACTTTGGGCTTACCTGGAGCTTCGACCTTGCGATACAGGCCGTTGCCAGCTGGCAGATGATTCCGTTGATCGGCTTTACGAGCATCATTGCGACGTTCTTTTATAAGAAAACATCGAATGTATACCTCGGCGCCTTCATCAGCGCGCTGTTCATCACATGGTACACGGTCGCTTTGAACATGATTCAAATCGCTTTATAAGGGAATCTTTCGACAAAATTCTACCACCATTGTTTAAAAGAATCCGAAACCTTACCAAATGGTAAGGTTTCGGATTCTTCTTCGCGAATGAAAATATTCGCCTTGCACTAGAGCGTGTTTCGAAATTCCTGTATTTAAGTATTGCATCCCACGATCAAAGATCGTCCATCATGATTTATCCATAGTATTGTAATCGTATTCCACGTAACAATACGCAAGCCCGTTAACCGCGCAGGATTTCTGATGCATTCTCCTCGTTGGGAGCTTTCGCGAACTTTTTGTACAAAACCCCATAGCAAGCCATGCTGATTCCGTAGGCGGCTACGCCCGGTATGAGCAGCCAGAGTGGGTGGACGCGACCGACAAGCGCTCCGATCGCATACGAAACTCCTGCCGCTGTGAACGAAAACAACACGTTTCGCCACGCATTGTAAGCGCCTGAAATCTCCGGATCGATCATTTGAAACACCATAACCGGGACCGCGTAATCCACGAGTACCCTGCCGACAAAGGCCAGCAGGAACAGGACGAGCATTGCCGTGCTGTTGGAGCGCGGCATGAACGCCATTGCGATAAGAAGCACACTGCCTATCGTACCAATCGCAACCGGCTTGAGCATCCGTTCGAACAGGTGATAAAGGAAACTTCCGCCGATATAACCGAGCGCGCTCATGACCGCAAGCCGGGCCGTAACCCCCTCCGCATACCCCATGCCGAGCGCAATGAGCGCAATCGAGTTGGTTACGCCTATGGTAAAGCCGCGCAGGATGTTTGGAACAATGAATTTGCGAAATATCGGAGAGCGCAGCAGTTGAAGCGTTTTCCGTAAGTCCGTTTTTTCGGCATGCGATTGATCGAATGAATGGTTGACGATGAGCAGATTTTTACTGCTGAAATAGGTTATCAGCAGCATCGCTTCCGTCAGAGCCATGCCGAATACATACGGGTAATCCCCGTTTCCCCTCTCGATTACGCGTGCGCAAATCCAGCCTAAGACCGCGCCCATCAGACCGATTACAACGCCCGTATACGACGCCAGCGCGCCATATTCGTTGATGTCGATAATCTGGTATAAAAGCTTGTATTCATAGATATATTTGCAGGCATACAGCGCCATCTGAATCGAAGCCGCCGTAAGAATAATAAAAAAAAGCAGGCCGCTGCCCGAACGTACGGGCAGAAACGCTGCAAAAAAGCCAAGATACAGCACCGCCTGAACCAGAAGAAGCCGGGTGCAGCGGTGCAGGGCGTTCGGTTTTCTCTCCGCAAGGTTTGACATCAGTATCGTCGTGCTGATATTGACGATATAGAGGATGGTGTTAAAAAGGCCGATCCGCTCCGGTGCAACGCCTTTATGCGCGAGGAAAAGTTGAACGAGCGTGCCGTTTATAAACAGCATCGCCGTGGTATACGCCCCTTCTTTTGCCGCATAAAATGCAAAATTTCGCTGTCTGCTTGAGATCTTTCCCATACGCTTCCCCTGACGCCTCTTGCGCAGCGCGTTTATTCCGTTTCCATGCCGTGTTTGCTTGCGTTTCGTTCTCCCGAACTTTTTTCTGTATTACCGCCATGTACGGCGAGCAAGACAACCGCCGCGAGAATCAGCGCGATGCCTGCCACGGTCGAAGCGCCGATCGGTTCGTGATAATACAGCACGGATACCAGCGCCGCAATCACCGGTTCCACCGTGGCGAGAATGCTGACCATTCCGTTATCGAGGTAATCCATCGCACGCGTATAAAGATAGTAAGGCGCCGCCGCGCAAAGCAGCCCGCCTATTACGGCGACGGGCAGCACGCCGGGTATGCACAGTTTTCCGGCGGTTTCAGCCGGACCGCCCAAAAGCAGCGAGGATATGGATGCGACGAAAAACGAATACAGGTTGATCGTCATCGTTCGGTACCTGGCAACGGCAAATCTCGTGAAGATCGTGTATGTGCCAAAGGTCACGCCCGCCAGAAGCCCCGTGATCAAACCATACGCGGAAACGCGGCCTGCGCCGCCGATGATTCCGCTCACAAGCACGCAGCCTGCAACCGCCAGAAGCATCGCGATGAGCTTTCGCTTGGTAACGCGCTCCCGAAACACAAGCGCAGACAAAACAATGACCCATACGGGCGCCGTGTACTGCAGAATTCCGGCAACCGCCAGTGAGCAATATTTCGTGGCCGTAAAATAGCACCAGCAAAACGCCGTTACGCTGACAAGGCCGGAGCACAGGAAAATCCAGAAATCGCGCGGGTGTACGCGAAATGCCGAGCGGTCCTTCAGCAATGCAAAAAGGAGAAAGAAAACCGCGCTGATCGTCGTGCGTACCGCCGCGATCTGCATGGCGGAAAATCCGAACGCTGTCATGCTGCGTGCAAACGCACCGAGGCTTGCGCCCCAGCAAACTCCCGCGCCCAGCGCGCAGAGGATTCCTTTGTTTCTCATGGTTTATTCATCCTTATCGGACAATTTCGCGTATTAGGTTTTCGGCAAGCTCCTCGGCGGTCCCCCTGCCGAACAGGGAACCGGCCGGCTCATAATACGCCTGCTCATAAGCATAATCGGAACAGATATAGCTTTGGGACGATCCGCCGGTCACGCAGGACATCAGAACCGGTCTGCCG
>JAYFNY010000037.1:0-17954 GCA_034933205.1 Eubacteriales bacterium | reverse complement strand
TTTCCGGCATAGTAGCTTGAACACTTCTATCCTATCGGAAAGGTGATTCTCTTTGTATAACTTTTTACTCCACCCGCATAGCGGGTGGTTTTTTATGTCGCTCGCTTCGCTCGCGCCACAGACTGAAGTCCATAAGCAAAGCGGGTACGTCATGAAACGTCCCCGCTTTTTTGTCGGTCAGCCGCAGATGCGCTGTCAAATTCATTCCGAATAAGAAGACTGCGGGGAATTGTCATCCCCCGCAGCCGTTTGTTTCGCAAGCAAGCGTTCGCCCGCGCAAGCGGAATTCTCCGCGCGCAATGGTGCGAACCGGTTCTTATTTGCCGATATCCCGATAGACGCTCTCGTTGTACTTGGTGATCGACTCGTCGGCCTGCCACTTTTTCAGCGTATCGTTCCAGAGCGTGTCCCCGTTGTCCGAAACGACCTTCGCTTCCACAGCGTCGTGCGCATCGGCAAGCGCCTTCTCGCCGGAGGGTTCGGCGCCGATCAGCTGGAGGATGTAGAACGTGTCGTCCACCTGGATGACCGCGGTATACTCGCCGTCCTTGAGCAGTTTGACCGCGTCAACAAGCTTCGCATCCCAGACCGCATCTTCGCCGCCAATATACATCAGCATGCCGGAATCAACGAACGACGGATAATCCGTATACGTCGTATCCTCGCCATACTGCGCGAGAACGTCGGCAAAGCCCGTTCCGGATTCCAGCGCGGAATACGCCTCGTTCGCCTTGGTGCGGGCGTCCTTGATATACTCTTCATACAGCGCGTCGGCAGCCGCCTTCTTGGTCAGGTAATCGCTGACGATCTGTGCGCCGTTCTCGATTTCCGAAGTGGTCACGCTGACGCTCGTATCGGAAGCGGCCTTGCCGGTCGCGGCGTATTTTGCCGAGAGCGCATCCAGCGCGGCGGCGCCATACTGCTTGGCCAGATCGTCCAGTTCGGTCTTGAGCGACGTATAATCGGAGGAAATATCTTCCGTCGGCGAAACGGTAATGGAGCGGACGCGCACATACCCTTCCGGCGTGTAAAGCATCGGGTCTCCGCCGTTCTTCTGATAATCTTCCGCCGCGGTGAGGTAGTCCGACGGAGTCGTCGTATAGCTGTCCTTCTGCGTGGAGAGCAGTTTATCGTAATACGCCGAAATTTCGTCCTCGGTCGCGGTAACGCCTTCGGTCACCTTTGCCTTCAGCGCGTCCTTGAGCGCCTGGTTCTCCAGGTTCTCAATCACATAAGCGCGGAAACCATCCACGTCCATATCCATGCCCGCGGCATCCAGCTGTTCCTGGAAAATCTCCTGCGCGCGGGTTTCCACGTCCGTAGCACCCTCGCTCTGCGCCTGGGAACGGAAGGAATCGAGATAATACTGCATCTGTTCTTCGGCCTTGGCTTCCGCGGCGGCTTTCTCGTCGTCCGTCAGCTCGATGCCCATCAGCTTCGCTTCGTAGAGCTGAATCTTATCCGCAACCAGAGTGGAGATCACGTCGTCCTGCATGGCTTCGATGTCTTCCGTCGTGGAGGGCGCGCTCATTCCATAATAGGAATACATCTGAACCATATAGTCGTATTCGTCAAGAATATCGCCTTTGGTGATCGTAAAATCGTCGCCGATTTTCACGGCAACCTGCGCAAGCTCTTCATCGGTATATTTCGCGTCCGAAGAGGTAGCGTTCGAGCTGCTAGCCGTGTTGTCAGTTCCCTTTGCGCACGCCGCAAAGGACAGCAGGAGCGCAATCGCCAGCAGTGCCGAAAGTGCCCGCTTCCAGTTCAAACTCATAGTCTTGAATTCTCCTTTTCTTTTTGCGCTCCGCTTTCTGCACGACCGCGTATCGCATGCGTTTCACAAATCGATCCCGTTTTTCCAAATAGATCGGCCGTTTTGTCGAAAAGCGCGCCCGAAACCTGTCGTCGACGGACCACTTGACCATTATATGCCCGCTTCGGTATCAACGCAACGGACAATTGTGTAAAGGAATTGTGGCAGTTTGGAGGTCAGTGCCTCCGCAGTGGCGTTTTTCTGCCTTATTTCAATGGCGGGCGGTTCACCCGCAAGCAGCCTTGCCCCATCCATGCCGGAAACGGCCGCAATCAGTCTTCCGCCGTCAAGACGCGCCTGCGAAGAAAAGCGAAGTTTCGCCTCCCCTTCGCGGACCGTAACGCTCTCGATAAACGCGCGGGCCGCATACGCCTTGACTTCGGAAATGCGCATCAGGTTCGTCACGCTCTCCGGCGGCTCGCCGTAACGGTCGATAAACTCCTCCGTCACATCCAGCAGGCTCTCTGCGCCGTCGATTTCCGCAATACGGCGGTAAGCTTTGAGGCGCATGATCTCGCTCGGTACATAGTCGTGCGGAATATGCGCGTCGATGGGAATATCCACGCTCGTTTCGGTTACAGGCTCGAGCAACCTGCCCTGCTGTTCGTCCACGGCGTGACGCACAAGTTTTACATAATACTCGTACCCAACGTCCGTAATGTGCCCGTGCTGTTCCGCGCCAAGCAGCGAGCCTGCACCGCGAATTTCCAGGTCGCGCATCGCAAGCTGGAAGCCCGCTCCGAACTGGGTAAACTCACGGATCGCCATCAGGCGCTTAGCGGCTTTCTCGTTCATCACTTTCCCGGTCTGGACGGTGAAATACGCATACCCGACGCGGCTCGAGCGCCCAACGCGCCCGCGAAGCTGATAAAGCTGCGCCAGTCCCATTTTGTCCGCTTCCAGCACGACGAGTGTGTTCGCGTTGGGAATGTCCAGCCCGCTTTCAATGATCGTGGAGCAGAGCAGAACATCCGAGCGATAGTCCAGAAACTCCAGCATCGCCTGCTCCAGCTGCGTTTCGCCCATCTGCCCGTGCGCAATGGTGATTCGCGCCTCCGGCACGAGCGCTTCGATCTGAAGCGCGGTGTTCTCCATGCTTTGCACGCGGTTGGAAACCACGTACGCCTGCCCTTTTCGCGCAATTTCACGCGTGAGCGCATCCTTGAGCAGCGCATCCGTATACTCGAGCACATAGGTCTGCACGGGATAACGCGCCTCCGGCGGGGTCTCGATCACGCTGATATCCCGAACGCCCGTCATGGACATATTGAGCGTGCGCGGGATCGGAGTAGCCGTGAGCGTCAGCACGTCCACGGTCTTTTTCATCTCCTTGATCTGCTCCTTATGGTTTACGCCGAAGCGGTGTTCCTCGTCGATAATGAGCAGCCCCAGCGCCTTATAGCGCACATCCTTTGCCAGCAGGGCGTGGGTGCCGACCACGACGTCGATCCTTCCCTCGGCAAGCGCTTTTTTAATGTCGTTTCGCTCCTTCATGCTCTGAAAGCGGGAAAGGCAGGCCACCTGCACCGGAAAGTCCGCAAACCGGGAACGCATGGTGTTGTAGTGCTGCTGCGCCAGGATCGTAGTCGGCACCAAAAGCGCCGCCTGCTTGCCATCCTGCACGCATTTGAACACGGCCCGCAGCGCAACCTCCGTCTTGCCGTAGCCCACGTCGCCGCAAAGCAGCCGGTCCATCGGGCGGGTCTGCTCCATATCCGCCTTGATTTCCTCGATGCTTTGCTTCTGATCCGGCGTAAGCTCGTAGGGAAATCGTTCCTCAAACGTCCGCTGCCACGCGGTATCCTTTGAAAACGCGAATCCCTTCGCGCTCGCGCGCTCCGCATAGAGCGCCGCGAGATCGACCGCGAGTTTCTTTGCGGCGGATTTTGCACGGTTGACCCGGTTCGTCCACTCCGCGCCGCCCAGCTTGCTCAGCGGGGGAGCAAGTTCCTCATCCCCGCCGCCAACGTATTTCTGCACGCGGTCGAGCTGGTCGGTCGGAATATAGAGCCGGTCGCCGCCGCGGTATTCGATCAGAAGATAATCCTTCGTCTTGCCCTGAACGGTCAGCGGCTCCACTTTTACGAACCGGCCGACGCCGTGCGCCTCGTGCACGATATAATCGCCAACCGAAAGCTCGGAAAAAGAAAGGTGTTTCTTCGAACGGGAACGCTTGATCGCGCGTTCCGTCCGCCCCGTCACCTCATATTCGGTGAATATGTTGATCTTGCTCTGGGGATAGGAAAACCCGCGCGCAAGCTGCCCGGGAACCACAAGCGTCCTCCCGGCGGGCAGCTCGGCCGGCAGCGTATCCACCGGTTCCGCTT
This sequence comes from Eubacteriales bacterium, assembly GCA_034933205.1. Lineage (GTDB taxonomy): Bacteria > Bacillota > Clostridia > Christensenellales > CAG-138 > UBA7703. The sequence goes on along the minus strand of JAYFNY010000037.1, from coordinate 13,811 downwards.
TCGCGCCGTATTCGGCGAGGTTTGCCAAAAGCTCCTGCGACTGTTCCCCGGCGTAGACGACCGTCCTTTCCCCGGCGTTATTCAGGCGAGTCACCTCGCGGGCAATCTCGTCGAACGCACCCATGAACTGCGGCGCCCCGCGCGATTCCAGCGAAACGACCTCGCGCGCCGTAAACTGCGGATGTGTGCGCGAGAGCGCGTAAAACAGCGCCGTATATCCCGTGTTGAGCCGATCGAGCGTTTCGTTTGCGCTGTGCTCCAGCGCGCCCTGCTCGGGCAGGCCTTCGTCACGCTCCAGCATGGCCTTTACGGTCTCCGCAAAGCGCATCTGCTCGGTGCGCAGCGCTTCATCCACGAGCAGCGCTTCGTCTACAACCAGTATCGCGTCCGGCGCGGCATAGTCCAGCAGTGTCTCCGTTTTGGGATAGAGCAGCGGAAGCAGCACGTCCCCGCCGACGCTTGAAATCCCTTCCCGCCAGGCTTCCTCCTGGTCGCTGAGCCCCGCGCGTCCCTCCAGCCGTTTGAGTGCCTTCCGGGTAAGCTCCTTTGGCTGCGGCGTTTCCAGGGCGGGTCGAATGCGCGCGCACTGCAACTGCTCCACGCTGCGCTGGGTCACGGGGTCGAACGAACGCATCTGATCGATTTCATCCCCGAAAAACTCGATCCGAACCGGGTATTCCTCGCCGGGCGCATAGACGTCCACCAGGTCGCCGCGCGCCGCGACCTGACCGCGACCTTCGACCATCTCCACACGCTCATATCCCGCCAAAACCAGCCGTTCGATCAAAAGGCGCGGATCCAGCGTGTTGCCGACGGAAAGCTCAATCCGGCTTGCAAGAAACGCGCTTCGCGGCGCAAGCGCCTGCATCAGCGCGGCAGCGCTGGCCGCAACCACGCAGGGCTCGCCGTCCAGCAGCGCGGAGAGAGCGGCGATTCGCTCGCTGCGCTGTTCACCGGAAGCGGCGCGCACATACACAAGCGGCGTTTCCCGCGGCAGGAATAATTCCGTGCGAATACCGAAAAGGCGCGCGGCTTCCGCAAACTGGCTTGCCGTCACATCCGTTGCGGTAACAAACAAGACCTGCCGCTTTTCGGCAAGCGAGCAGCAAAGATGCGCCTTCGCGCTCGCGGCAACGCCGAACGCCGCGACCGGGCCTTTGCCCCCCTCCAGCGCGGTTTTCATGCGCCGGTAGTCTGTCGCGGAATCCAAAAGATGCAATATGAGGTTGTCGTTCCTATGCGGCGTCAAGCGTCCCCCGTTTCTTCTTTGACGGAGCCGGGCGGTCAATCCTCCGCCTTTGTGCCCCCAATATGACGTTTGTTGTATTTTGCCTGCGCCTGCTGCAGCTTGCCTTCCAAAATCAGCTTCGCCGCGTCCACCGCGTCGCAGAATGCGTTTTCCAGCTCCGCCTGCTCGCCCTTGCCCGGCCGTCCGAGTACATAGTCCTTCAGGTCGCCCCCGTTGCGGTCGCCAACGCCGATGCGGATACGCGGGAAGTTCTCGCTGTTGACGCAGGCGATAATGGAGCGCATGCCGTTATGTGTGCCGGCGCTCCCCTTCTCGCGGATGCGCAGCGTACCGACCGGCAGTTCGATATCGTCGTAAAGAACGATAAGCCGCTCCACCGGACACTTGTAAAAATGCAGTACGGCCTGGATGCAGTCGCCGGAAAGATTCATGTAGGTCGTTGGTTTTACCAGAACGACGCGTTCGCCGCCGTAAACGCCCTCGCCGTATACGCCGGAAAACCCGCGCTTCGTCACGCGGATATGCAGCTCCTGCGCGATCCGGTCCAGCGCCTGAAAGCCCGCGTTGTGGCGCGTGCGCTGATACAGAATCCCCGGATTGCCCAGCCCGGCAACGATAAACATAGTTTTCCCCTTTTCTGTAACCGGGCCCGGCGCGCTTCTTTTTCCCTATTCCGGCCCGACAAACAAATCCGCATTATTTTAGCACGATCGGCGGAGATTGACAACTCCGCCTTGACATTCCCGTTCGATTGGTGGTACGCTAGCAGAACAATATGAGCAACGACGGAAAGAGTACGCACGGCGCGCGTTTTTCAGAGATCCGGGAATAGGGTGAAAGCCCGGAATCGCAACCCTGCCGAACATGGCTCCCGAGCTCCTCGCGGTGAACGCTCCATTCGCCTCAGCCGCGGCGGGTCCCGCCCGATACAGCGGAAACTTATGCCCCCGCGTTCCGGGGAAGTAAGGTGGTTTTCCGGTTCGTGTATGTTACGCGTGCCGTCCTTACGCGAGGGCGGCGCGTTTTTATTTTACCAGGAAACTGTTGGGAGGAAATCTGTATGGAAGAGAAAAAGACGTTTTATATCACGACTCCAATCTATTACCCCAGCGCGAATCTGCATATCGGTCACGCCTACAGCACCGTCGCAACCGATGCGATCGCGCGTTACAAGCGCCAGCGCGGTTACGATGTTTTCTTTCTGACCGGTTCGGACGAACACGGGCAAAAGATCGAACGCAAGGCCAAGGCCGCCGGCATCACGCCGCAGCAATACGTGGATCAGATCGTCGCGGGTTTCAAAGACCTCTGGAAACTGCTGGATATCTCTTACGACAAGTTCATCCGCACCACGGACGACTACCACGTAAAAGCCGTGCAGAAAATGTTTAAAAAGCTCTACGATCAGGGCGATATCTACAAGTCGAAATACACCGGCCATTACTGCACCCCCTGCGAAAGCTTCTGGCTCGACCGTCAGGTACAGGAAGCGGGCGGCGTTTGTCCGGACTGCGGCGGTCCTGTGGAACTCGTGGAGGAGGAAAGCTATTTCTTCCGTCTTTCCAAATACGCCGACCGTCTGATCCAATATATTCAGGACCATCCGACGTTTATCCAGCCGGCGAGCCGCACCAACGAGATGCTCCAGAATTTCCTGCTGCCCGGCCTAGAGGACCTCTGTGTCAGCCGGACAAGCTTCAAGTGGGGAATCCCTGTCGATTTTGACGACAAACACGTTGTATACGTTTGGCTCGACGCACTATCGAACTATATTACCGCGCTCGGGTGGGGAAGCGACGATGATTCGCTTTACAAAAAATTCTGGCCGGCGGACGTACACATCGTCGGCAAGGAGATTGTGCGGTTCCATACCATCATCTGGCCGATCATGCTCATGGCGCTCGGCGAACCGCTGCCCAAGCAGGTGTTCGGCCACGGCTGGCTCGTGCTCGACGGCGGCAAGATGAGCAAGAGCAAAGGCAACGTGGTCGATCCCGTTGCGCTCTGCGAGCGTTACGGCGTGGATGCGATCCGCTACTTCCTGCTGCGCGAGGTTCCTTTCGGTTCGGACGGCAATTTCTCCAACGAAGCGCTCATCGCGCGCATCAATACGGACCTTGCCAACGACCTTGGCAACCTTTTAAGCCGCACGGTCGCGATGATCGACAAGTACTTTGGCGGCGCTTTGCCCACGCCTGCCGCAGCAACCGGTGAGGACGAGGCGCTCCTTCGTCTGGCAAGCGAACTGCCCGCAAAAGTGGACGAACAGATGACGGAGTTGCATATTCCGGACGCGCTTGCGGAGATCTGGAAGCTGGTCAACGCCTGTAATAAATACATCGACGTCACCGCCCCCTGGGCACTTGCCAAGAGCGAAGAGGGTCGGATCCGTCTGCAGACCGTGCTCTACAACCTTGCGGAGAGCCTGCGTATCGTCGCGATTCTGCTCAAGCCGTTTTTAACCGGCACGCCGCAGAAGATGTTTGCGCAGCTCGGCACGCCGGACGCACAAACCACCTACGAATCCATCGAGTGGGGCAAGAGCATCCCCGGTTCCGTTGTGCATAAGGGCGACGCGCTCTTCCCGCGTATCGACGCGGAAGCGGAGCTGGCGCATTTTGCCGCCGAGGCGGAGAAAGCGAAAGCGACCGCAGCGTCAGGATCCGAACCCGCCAAAGCAGAACCCTGCGCCGCACCCGTTCCAGCGAAAGAATCGGAAAACGAAGCGGCGCCGCTGCCCGAGATCGAATACGACGATTTTGCGAAAATCGATCTGCGGCTGGCGAAGGTTCTCGCCTGCGAAGAAATCAAAAAGAGCAAAAAACTGCTGAAATTAACGCTCGAAGTCGGTGAAGAAACGCGCACGGTCGTCTCCGGTATCAAGCAGTGGTATGCGCCGGAGGACCTCGTGGGGAAAACCGTGGTGCTGGTAGCGAATCTCAAGCCGGTCACGCTCTGCGGCGTGGAAAGCCGCGGCATGATCCTTTGCGCCGCGGACGAAGCGGACGCCAACCTCTCCGCGATCACAACGTTGGCGGCCATGGAAAGCGGACTCAAGGTTCGCTAGCGCATCGAACCCGTTTTGAAAGGAAATTGTGCTATGTCGGAATATACGCTGAAGGACGGGCGAACGCTCGTCCTGCGCGATCCTGCAATCGCGGACGCGCCGGAGATGGTGGAATACCTGAAAATCGTCGGCGGAGAAACGGACTTTCTTCTCTGCGACGAGAACGGTATCGACGGGCTAACGGTGGAAGGCGAAGAGGAATGGATTCGCACCACGCTTTCCGCGCCGAATACGAAGATGTTCATCGGCACCGTGGAAGGCGAGATTGTTTTGGTCTGCGACGTACGCGGATGCAACAGCCGCAAGCGCATCGCTCACAACGCGGTGGTCGCCATCTCGATCAAGCGCGCGTTCTGGCATCTCGGCATCGGCTCCATCGCCATGCGGTCGATGATCGACTATGCAAAGAGCACGGGCGAACTGCGCACCCTCTCGCTGGAAGTTCGCGACGGCAACGAACGCGCAATTGAACTCTACAAACGGTTTGGCTTCCGGGAAATCGGGCGTCACAAGGGCCGCATCCACATCCGCAAGACCTATTACGACGAGATCCTGATGGACCTCGACGTATCCGAAGTTCAATAGAGGGTCCTTCGGTTAGCAAAGCAAAGTCCCATAAAGTACCTTCCGGCAAGCAAAACGAAGGTCAGTAAAAACATACCGGTAAACAAAGCACCGTTCAATAAAAACATACCGGCAAGCAAAACAGAGAACAGGATTATTGACAGCATGAAGTTATTCGATACCCACGCGCATCTGCTCGACACGCAGTTCGAATCCGATCGCAACCAGCTGATTTCCTCGCTGGCCGACGCGAATGTGGCCGGTTTTGTCGAAGCCTGTGTCGAAGCGGACGACATTCCAAAGATTCAGGGGCTGACGCTGCTTTATGATTTTGTCTTCGGCAGCGTCGGCATTCACCCGCACTCCGCAGGCACGGCGGACAATACGAACCTCCTGCGCGTCGAACGCGCGCTCGAACAAAAGAAAATTGTCGCCATTGGCGAAATCGGTCTCGATTACCACTACGATTTTTCCCCGCGGGAAGCGCAGCGCGAGGCGTTTGCCAATCAGCTCGACCTTGCGGTGCAGGCAAAAAAGCCCGTCATCATTCACGACCGCGAGGCGCATGGCGACGTTATGGCGATGCTCTCCGCGCGGCGCGGACGGCTGGGCGGCGTGCTGCACTGTTATTCCGGCAGTTATGAGGACGCGGTACGATACGTCGATATGGGGTTCTACATCGCGTTCGGCGGAGCGCTGACGTTTAAAAACGCCAGCAAACAGCGCGCCATCGCGGAGAAATTGCCGCTGGAACGCATTGTGATCGAAACGGATTGTCCCTATATGACCCCGGAGCCGCTGCGCGGGGAACGCAACAGTCCGCTTAACCTGCATCTCACGCTCGAAACGCTGGCAAAAGTACGCGGCGTCACCGTTTTGGAAGCGGCGGATGCAACGTATCGAAACGCTCTGCAGCTCTTTGGAATAACGCTTTCCTGAGCGAAACGACGGGGCTCCTGAAAAAGGAGCCCCGCACTTTTGTTTTCGTTTTCCAGTCCGGCAAACGCTGCGCCGTTTCACATCGGTTTCGTCTCCAGGATCTGTATGATTTTCTTCCACGTCTTCTGGGCAAGCTGGAATTGGGCGTAGTGTTTCTTCACGTTTTTATCGTATTCGTCCAGTTCGGCCAGAACCTTTTCAAAGCCGTCGTTTCCAAAGTACTTTGCAATCTTGGGAAGAACCTCGTTGAGCGTTTGCCGCATCCGCGCAACTTTAGCCGAATAGCCCTTGGGATCCGTAATATACAGAAGCATCGGCTTATAGCGAACCCACCCGATGCACGCGTTCAGAAACCGTGTGACGATCGCCTGGGAATGCGCGGTAATCGGCGCCAGTTCCGTTGGTAAAACTCCGCTGAGGATATTCCGGTAAATCGAGAACCCGTCGTGAAAAGCATAGCATGGAATATGCATTACCGTCCGGTCGCGAAGCATGGTGGAAAGGAACGTATCTTCGCCGCGCGCCCCCGGCGGGTTGAAAAACGGGAATGTTCGGACCGGACGCGACAGATTGATGCAAAGGTTGGCGCCGGAAATAAACTTGCAGTGGTTGATTTCCGGAACTTCTTCGATCTCCCGCTTCATAAGAACTTCCGTGGAAGCGTAGGTAACGCCGCCCGAACGCATCAGCTGACGCATGCTGTCCCAGTTGATAATATCGTTGCTGATCGCTTCGATGAACGCCCGAAAATCATCCTCGGTCAGGCTGTCGTTGAACTGGATCTGCGGAATCGGCGAGATATACCCGCAATGATACCCGTTGGTATAATCGGCGTTCGGAATTTCGAGCAGATGCGAAAGGATCACATGCTGTCCGCTCCAGAGACAGATATCCCGGCTTTTCGTAACGGCAAGGGGATACTCGTCGTCGTCCAAAAACATCAGGTAATCCATACGGTTTTCCAGCGCCGCAAACATAATGGCGTTCCGTTTGCCGGCATACCCCGATCCGAATACGCTGCGAAGTTCCGTTTTGGAGAACTGATTATCCCGCTCAAGCTGTTCGATACTGCGCAACGCGTTTTTTGCGCCGAAAAAAACGATCTGGTCGAATTCATCGACGATTTCCTGATTGAGGTTCGTAAAGTCCGTCGACTGCGTTTTTGAAAAATCCGTATCGTACGCCACAAACAGATTCAGACTGATGTTGTAATCCGCCGGAAGCTTCTTTTTTGCCTCCATCCAATTACGGATATACGCATTCAGTACCTTGCGAAAACTTTTTCTGCCTGTGGCAAATCCAATTCCGAGTCGTATTGTCTTCATTGCCGCTCCTTTCCTGGTCGTTTTTTCTCGTTACCGTCTATTTTATCATATTCTGCGGGATTCGTCGAAATCACCGCCGATGCAGGCAGAGAATTCGGCATCTGTTCATGAATATCAACCGGTACTTATACAAAAGGCGCCCCCTTTTCGGGGCGCCAAACGGTTCGGCGGCAGCCAGTCCAGCGCAGTTCTTGCCGCCGCGGATTTCACGGACGAATCACCCGGTTCGAAGCGGCCGGACGTTACATCCATCCCATCAAACCGAACACGACCAGCGAAACAAGATCCACGCCGAAGATGATGCCGAGCGTCAGAAGTTTGTTCTTCATCTTCTTCATGTCGTGCACCACAAACGCCATCACAAAGAACGGCAGGTAACCAAAGAGCCAGATCAGATACGGGCACGAACGGCTCCACCAGGGATATTCCCAGGTCAGCACGCCGGAGTAGTTGAGGAAACATTCGATCAGAACCGCCAGCGTGGTATAAAGAACCGTCATGAAAATACGGTTGTTGATACCAAGGATCTTCGCCTTCGGGTCCTTCGGCAGCGAGAGACAGACAACGACACCCATCATGGCAAACATAAACGAGATTTCAATATTGTACCCGATCAGAAGCAGCAGCGCCGTATCGCCGACGCCCATCGGCGTTCCCCAGACCGGCGCGAAACCGGTCGCGTGAAACACGATGCTGTTCCAGATTTCGTTGAACAGGTCCATTCCCCAGAGCGCCGCGCCGCCAAGCACAACGTTCCAGTTTTTTGCACTGATTTCTTTGTTGTAGATGTACATGACGATAAGCAGCAGGGGTACGACGTACCATTTGAGCGTAAGCTCTGGATGGCGCAGGATTTCCAGCGCGCTGACGGAATAAGCGGACATAAGATACCTCCCTTTTTTATATGTCTGTCATAGTTTTTTACCGGATCCACAATCCCGCGATCGCGGATATCGTTTTGCAAGAACAAGCAAGAACAAATTAAATTAACAGGATATCCTCAGCATACGCCGATTTTCATTGTTGTCAATCCACAGTTGTGAACCGTTTTCCGGCTTTTCCAACCAGACTGTCGTACACGGGATTGTGATGAACTTACAGTTCAAGCTTCCCTCTTATTTTTGGATATGATATAATATTATCAATTCAGAAAGGGGGTTTTTGAATGGATTACTGGGATTATGGATACTCTTATGAGGCAAGTCCGTTTACGACGGTACTCAGCCTTGCGATTGCCGTCCTCGGCATCGTCGCAATGTGGAAAATCTTCGAAAAGGCCGGCGAACCCGGCTGGGCGGCAATCGTTCCTTTTTACAATCTCTACGTGCTCTTTAAAATCACCTGGGGCAACGGCTGGAAATTTCTGTTTCTGCTGATCCCGATTGCGAACATCGTGTTTGCGATCATCACCATGGTCAAGCTCGCAAAAGCCTTTGGCAAGAGCGGCGGGTTCGCGGTGGGCCTCATCTTTTTGAGCATCATCTTCTACTGCATCCTTGCGTTCGATACTTCGACCTACATCGGCGTACCGCAGGACGCATAAGCAATCGTACGTTTCACGTGGCGGACACTCCGAAGGGGGTGTCCGTTTTTTTATTCCATTCTTTTTAGAAAGACTTCTGTTTCTGCTCTATTTCTTCTCTTCCGGCTGCGATGCGCACTCGTTCTTCGTACCGAGCAGCATCTGCAGTCCATGCTCCAGCGCGGGCAGCACAGGCTCCAGGTTTTCGCGAACCGCCTTCGGGCTTCCCGGCAGATTGACGATCAACGCGTTGTGATAAAGACCCGCAGCCGCGCGGGAAAGCATCGCACGGTTCGTAATGGAAAGGCAATAGGCGCGCATCGCTTCCGGAATTCCCGGCGCAAGGCGCTCGCAAACCGCAATCGTCGCTTCCGGCGTCACATCCCGCTTGCTGAATCCCGTTCCGCCGCTGGTCAGGATGAGGTTGGCGCCAACTTCGTCCGCATGCCGCTTTAGTTCCGCCTCGATCATCGGCTGTTCGTCCGGTACAATGGATGCGGCAATCACCTCATACCCCGCTTTTCGCAGTATGTCTGCCGCCAGCGGGCCGGCGGTGTCCTCGCGCTCTCCGCGATAACCTTTGTCACTGATCGTGATTACGGAAGCTTTCATCGTTGCTTTCCCCTTCCCTTTTGTGAATACGATCCCTCAGCGCCGGAACCGGATGAATCGCAATTACCGCGCGCGCGTCTCTTCCAGCAGCATAACCGCATGTTTCGGCATTGTAAACCATACGTCGCTTCCGATTTGCAGCTCGCCTGCCGCGGTTTTTCCCAGTTCGCAGCGGATCGTGCCCGTGCCGCCCTCCGGCTTCAGCGTCAGCACGCAGGAAAAAACATCCTCCGCCACATCCAGTATCCTGCAGCGCAGCGCGTTCTTCGCGTCCGCCCCGCATGGGGCGATAAAATGCGCGCGAACGCCCACATGCGTAACGTTGCGTCCTTGCGCGTTTTCACAATCCAGCAGGACGTTCCAGTCCGGCACACGAACGAGGTTATCCCCTTCCATCCGCGCGGGGACGCAGTTCTTGCAGCCGGAAATCAGCGCGGCCTGAAGCGTACACGGCCGTTCAAAAAGATCCCGCGTAACGGTGACCGGTTCGGACGCCCCGGCGTTGAGTACGCAGACGCGTTCACTCATGCGGTATACTTCGCCACGGTCATGGGAAACCAGCAGCGAAACGCCCGGAAATTCGCCGAGCGTATCCTTTACCTCGCGCTCGAGCTGCCAGCGCAGATGGCTGTCCAGCGCGGCAAACGGTTCGTCCAGCAGAATCGCCTCCGGCTCGGACGCGAGCATGCGGCAGAGTGCGACGCGCTGCATCTGCCCGCCGGAGAGTTCGCGCGGATACCGGCCTTCCAGTCCTTCCAAATGAAAACGGGCGATCAGGTTTTCCCGCTTGGCCTGCCTGACGCTCCGATCCTTTTCCAAAGACAACCCGGCATCGATATTCTGCCGTACGGTCATATTCGGAAACAGCGCGTACCGCTGAAAAAGGTAACCGACCCGGCGCGCCTGCGGGGGCAGGTCAATTTTTCGCGCAGAGTCGAACAACGTGCGCCCATCCAGAACAATGCTGCCTTCGTCCGGCCGCTCGACCCCCGCTATGCAGCGCAGGGTCATACTTTTACCGCTGCCGCTCGCTCCCAGCAGCGCGGTAACGCCCGCCTCCGCCGAAAAGGAGACGTTTAGTGTGAATCCCTGTAGTTTTTTAACGATATGAACCGACAGCGGCATGACTTCCCCGCTTTCTTTTTTGTAAGCAGAACCGACCCGACCGTATGCGGGCTACCACTTTTTGATATTCTTCAGCTTCGAATCCGCAAAGATATTCATCAAAACGACGATTCCAAAAGAGATGAGCAAAATGATCACGACCCAGAGCCCGGCAGTGGCGTAGTCGCCATTTTGAATAACCATGGCGATGCGCTGGGAAATCGTGCCGGTCTTTCCGGCGATGTTGCCCGCGAGCATGCTGGTCGCGCCGTATTCGCCGAGCGCGCGGGCGAACGTAAGAATCGTCCCGCTTACTACGCCGGGTCCTGCGGAAGGCAATACCACGCGCCAGAAAATCCGCCGCTCGCTCATGCCGAGCGTACGGCCCGCATAGATCAGCTCGATATCCACCTGCTCGAACGCGGCGCGGGCGTTACGATACATCAGCGGAAACGCGATCACGCTTGCGGCAAGGATGCACCCAAGCCAGGACTGCACTACCTTGATGGAGAGTTCCTGATAGAGAAAGGAGCCGATCGGCCGTCTCAAGCTGAAAATCAACAGCAGGAAAAAACCGGCGACCGTTGGCGGCAGCACCATCGGCAGTGTCAAAAGCCCGTCTACAAACGCCTTGGCCTTTCTGCCCATGTGCATTACGCTGCGCGCCGTCCAGACGCCGAGGAAAAAGCAGAGGATGGTTGCGACCAGTCCCGTTTTCAGCGATATCCAAAGCGGGCTGTAATCCAGGCTCTTCAGCATCGCCCATACTTCCTGCAAACGCGCCTCCCCCTTTCACGACTATCGGTCAGTAGCTTCGCCAGCGCCCCGTTCACGCGATTCCGCCGCCGGATGCCCGCGTCTCTATCGTAACACAATCCCTGCCGAAATCACAGGCTGTCAAAAGCGACCGGCGACAATCAAAATACCCGCCGCCAAACCGCATGACGGCGGGCATTTCGTGATTTGCGCGAAAACCGCGCAAATCATTCGTTACGAAGTTCGCGGAGGGTCGCTTATTCGTAAATCAGGAACATATACTTTTCGAAGACGGCCTTCGCCGCATCCGTCTGGAGGAACGCGACAAAATCGTCCGCAGCAGCCGTTTCCGCAGCCGTAGCCGCAGCATTGGTCACGCGGCAGACGGGGTAAATAATATCGCCGGAAAGCGAGCTGTCCGCAATTTCAATAATGTCCACATCATCCTTAATGGAATATGCGTCGGAGTAATAGACGGAACCGACTTCGTTGGATCCTTCCTTGACCGCTTCCTTCACCTTGCTGACGTTGCTGCACTCGTTGATTTCCACTCCGCCGAGCGCTGCGGCAACATCCGCCGTGGTGTAATCCTTGGCTTCCTTGGAGCCGTCGAGAATTCCGAGATTAATCAGAACCTGACGCGTATACTTGCCGGCAGGGACGCTCCCGTCCGCCAGAGCGATGCTCTTTGCTTTTGCAAGATCCGCATATCCGGTCACCGCCGTCCCGCTGCCCTTCAGCGTGATCAGCGCAAGCTTGTTGCAGAGCAAGTCGACGCGGGTTCCGGGGATCATCAGTCCGCTCTCGTCCAGCGTCTTGACCTGGCTCGTCGCCGCGGAGAAGAATACGTCGCAGGCAAACCCTTCCTGAATCTGGGTCAGCAGCGTGCCGGAGCTGTCCGCGTTGTAGGTGATCTTCACATTCGGTTCCTTCTCGTTGTAAAGCGGGATGATCTCCTTGAACGCGCCTTCCAGGCTCGCGGCAATAAACAGCTGTACTTCGGCGGCTTCCAGCGGTGCGACCGTGGGCTCCGGCGTCGCCTCCACGACTTCGGTCGCGGCGGGTGCTTCCGTCGGCGCTTCGGTCGCGGCGGGTGCGGCAGTCTGGGCGCATGCGCCAAGCATGGCCATCATGACGATAACACTAAGCAGGGCAATCCATTTCTTCATGTTCGTACGGTCCTCTTTTCTGATTTGATCTATGGCACGCGGCGAGTCGTCGCCGCTGTAAACCATCGCATCCAGAGGCCCGGCAAAGAAACAGACAGTCCGAAAAACGGTTACTCCTTGCCGAACCCGCAGTTGGGATACGTGCAGACCTCGCACTGCAGGCAAAGCCCGCCGTTACCGAGTTTCGTTAAATCGCCGCGCGAAACGCGCACGCCCGCGACAATCCGCGGCAAAACGAGATCGAAAATAGACGCGCGCGAATACATAACGCATCCGGGCAGACCCATGACGGGGACGCCGTCGCTGTAGTACCCCAGCAGGAACATAGCCCCCGGCAGCACAGGCGCACCGTAGGTAACGATATCCGCGCCGCTGTCCCGAATGGCTGCGGGAGTCCGGTCGTCCGGATCCACGCTCATTCCCCCGGTGCAGAGAACCAGATCCACGCCGGCGGCCCGGACTTCGCCGATGGCCTCCACAATATGCTCCGAAAGATCGTCGCTTACACGACGTTCCACGATCGGCACGCCGTATGCGGCGAGCTTTTTTTCGACGACCGGCGTAAAACGGTCGGTAATCCTGCCATGGAAAACCTCGTTGCCGGTTACGACGATTCCCGCCCGCAGGCCTTTACGAAACGGCGTTAACCGCAGCAGCGGCTCGGGGCCGATCAGCGCTTCCGCTTCTTCAATCCGGCGGCGATCGATCAAAAGCGGGATGATCCGTGTTCCGCCAAGTTTATCCCCCGCTTTTACGGCGGTATTCGTATGCCGCGTGGCAACCATGACGTCCGGCAGGCTATTGAGCAAATCGAGACGGGCGACATCCACCTGAAACAGGCCGTCCTCCGTGGCAAACAGCTCGATCTTGCCTTCCTTCACGTCCCCGCGGCGCATATGCGCGCTTTCGCACAGAGCGGCGAGACGATCGGCGGCTTCGTTTTCATGCAGGGTGTTCTCGTCCACTTCCCAGACATAGAGATGATCCTTGCCCATCGAAAGCAGCATGGGGATATCTTCTTTCGTTACGATATGGCCCTTGCGGAATTGCGCGTCCTTGAGTTCTCCTGGGACGATGCGCGTCAGGTCATGGCAAAGCACATGTCCGACGGCGTTTTTTGTTTCGATGAGCTTCATAGCGGTATACTACCATTATTTTCTGGAAAAAACAACGGTGTTTTCACCTTTCTTCTGAATTTTTGTTTGTTATGATGAAAAAAAGCGGGCAGCGCCCGCCGAGCAACCAGACGCAAGACCGTCATTTGCGAATTTCCGTTTGCTATGCTGAAAAAAGCGGGCAGCGCCCGCGAAGCAGCTTGTCCAAAAAGCCTCCGGGATTGTTAAGGGCCGCAGTCCTTAACCCGTTTTTTCCGGCTGCGCCGGTTTATCCGGTGCAACGGATCGCCCGCTTCGGGCGGTTTTCCTGTGCTCTTTTCCGCTCGTGCGGCCGGAGGCCGAAAGGAAAAGAGCGGCTGTCCCGTCAAAAAACCGGTTTTTTGACGGCT